>JADKJP010000007.1:0-600000 GCA_016720935.1 Bacteroidota bacterium | reverse complement strand
CGGTATGGAATGAATTTGCCAGAAATTCAACCTTAAGTTGGTTTCGTATTTGAATTTGATTGATCATTTTATTTGAGCTCATGAGTTTTTTCAAAAGATTATATTCAAATTCTATCGTTATTGATTAGGATTAAAATACCAAGTTACAAATTTTCTAACATTTATAATACCTCATTTTTATTATAATTTTAACTTATCCAAAGGGTTTTTTATTTGATCAAAACCCTTCGTGGTAACGTGAGTGTAAATTTCAGTGGTTTTGCTGCTTTCGTGACCTAGTAATACCTGAATGTAGCGTATATCAACTCCATTTTCAAGCAGGTGAGTGGCAAATGTATGTCGCAGAGTGTGCACACTTGCTTTTTTCTTTATCCCTGCTTTTTTTAGGGCCATCTTCATTATTTGTTGAATGCTCCGGGCGGAGTATTTTCCACCATTTATACCTTCAATTAACCATTCTACAGGTTTATATTCTTTAAAATATCGTCTTAAAACATCGAGTAATACAGAAGATAGCCTGGCATAACGATCTTTCCTGCCTTTTCCCTGTTCTATACGAATCTGCATGCGTTTGGAATCAATATCCTTAATTTTTACATTCAGAAGTTCACTGAGCCTCATTCCGGTTGAATATGCGAGCATCAAAATGGCTCTGTGTTTCAGGTTCTCCGTTGATTGAATTAATTTCGTTACTTCTTCTTCACTCAACACTTCCGGTAAAACTTGTTCTTTTCGTGGCCTGTCGACATAGTATATTTTACGCTCTCCCTTTAAAACACGTTCATAATAAAACTTTATGGAATTAATTGCCTGGTTCTGATAAGAAATTGAAACTTTTCGTTCCATTACGAGATACTTCAGGTAATTGGTGATTAATGTTTCATCAATGTCTTCCAATTTTTTCTCAGAATAATAATTAATGAATTCTTCAAATGCATTTTTATAGGTTTTTATCGTATTCGGGCTGTACCTCAATTCCGTCAGTTTATTTAGATATTCAGGCGGACATTTACGATAAGTTGTATTTTCTGAATTTCTGATACGCTTTACTTTCGATGTGTCTGTTTTTTCTTCTTCATAAATGACTTTCAGATTAAGCATCTCCGCTATCGCCTTGATTTCTTGCAGGTATTTTTCAGAATAGGGGATGCTCCAGTATTTTTGTTGGGTATGCCATTGATAATAGGGGATTCCCTTTACTGCTCTTGTTAAATCTTTGTTGTAGCCAAAAAATAATTTCAACCTGCCTGAGTTTGTTTTTACAATAAGAATTTCATCATCGCCAATTTTTCTTCCCAGTTCTTCCTCCGAATAAAATTTGACCGTAGGATGCTGGATTATTTCCTGTATCCTGTCTTTAAAATAGTCATTTAACAGATCGAGATTTCCAGGGTAATTCGGCAAGACCCATGAGAATTGCTTTTTGTCCCAACGACTGTAACGTAGTGATTTTATAAAATGTATATCCGCATCATTCCTGGGCAACTTGATAAGGATCCGTTGTCCGGCAATTTGAATGGTGACATTACATTGATTTTTATTTTGAGGAATTGGTTTTTTCTTCGTACTAATTTCATCGCTTTTATTTTCTTGTACCGAAGGATCTTTTTTTGTGTATTCGAGATCAGGAAATAAGGCAAGCAATTGGTTGAATGCTGTTTTCGTATAAGGGATATGCCAGGCTTTGTGTGCTTTGCTCCATCGCGCATCAGGTATGGTTTTCAATTTGGAAAGGATCTTTGAATTGTAAGGAAATTCTATTTTGATTCTCTGCTCGTTTTTATAAGTAATGCGGCTTGCTTTCATATTGACGATAAATTTTCTGCTGAATTTTCGTCAGAATTTATTTAGCGTACAACTTCATTTATGCGGATAAAAAGTTGAAAAGGGGACGATGGACGCGGGGTGGGAGTCAGTAGTCAGTAGTCAGGAGTCTTTAGTCGGGAGGGAGTGGAAGAGTAAGTGGAAGTTTGAAGTATAGGTGGAAGCAAGAAGAATTGAAGCTAGCAACTAACAACTAACCTCTAAGCACTAAGCACCAAGCACTAACCACCAAAAAAACCAAAATCGATTTCCGCCCTCAGTAAAATAGCCCCGGGTGAAGCGACTTTAGGAGCGGAACACGGGAAGGGAGGGAGATGCGGAGAAAGACGGGGGCGCTCCAAATTTTATTAAAGAGGGATGATGGGACGAAGGGCGATTGGTGATCTTCTTGAGTCGATAGTCAGGAGTGAGTGGAAGTGTAAGTGTAAGTGTAAGTGGAAGTTGAAAGTATAAGCGGAAGCTAAATGAATACCCTTCACTAAGCACTAGCCACCAAGCACCAACCACTAAGCACTAACCACTAAAGAATATTGACTTCCATCTCCAATTCCACACCAAATTTCTCACGGACGCTGGATTGAACAGCGCGGGCGTGTTGGATTAATTCGGAACCGGTGGCGCCGCCGTAGTTGACTAGGACGAGGGCTTGTTGTTTATGCATGCCGACATGACCGGAAACTTTGCCTTTCCATCCGCATTGCTCGATGAGCCAGCCGGCGGCGAGTTTCATTTTGTTGTTGCCCGTTTTGTAGCCGACGAGATCAGGATATTCTGATTTGAGTTTTTCGAAAATGGAAATCTCGACTTCGGGATTTTTGAAAAAACTTCCGGCATTGCCAATCTTCGCCGGATCGGGGAGTTTACTGCTGCGGATATTGATGACGGCCTGTGAAATTTCACGGATGCCGGCATTCTGTACATTCATCGCTTTCAACTCCTGCTCAATCGCGCCATAACTTGTATTGAGTGCCGGCTTCTTGCTCAGTTGAAATGTGACGGATACAATCACAAATTTATTTTTCGCTTCTCTTTTGAAAATGCTGTCGCGGTAACCGAATTTGCATTCTTCGCGTGAAAATGTTGTGAGACTTCCATCCTCGAGACTCATCGCTTCGAGCTCATAAAAAGTGTCCTTGATCTCTACACCATAGGCTCCGATATTCTGTATCGGCGCTGCGCCGACAGAACCGGGAATCAGACTGAGGTTTTCGAGTCCGGCCAGGTTGTGATCGAGTGTCCACAGCACAAAAGAATGCCATACTTCACCGGCACCGGCTTTCACGCGGCCGTGGTCGTCGGTTTCATCGGTAATCTCTATTCCGCGGATCCTGTTACGGATGATGAGTCCGTTGAAGTCCTGCGTAAAAAGAATGTTGCTCCCGCCGCCGAGAATGAATTTAGGCAGGCTTTTTAGCGCAGGGTCAAGGATGAGCTCCCGAAGTTCAGCTACGCTGGAAACTTCGGCAAAACGGGCTGCATTGACCTCCAGACCAAAGGTATTGTAGGGGCGGAGAGAAACTTTTTCCTGGATCTTCATTGGGATATCGTACACGAAAATAATGAGGTAATTGACCGGAAAAGCCTGTTTTTAGCGAACTTTTGAAAATTTTACTCACAGTCCGAAAAACGATGTTTACCAAGGTTGTAAGAAGCGCCCCCGAATTTAATTGACGCCTCATGTTCCACCACCTATATTGCCGACATCTCATGGTTCAGTTTTTGGTTAAACGACCGAGGTGTTTATTCGAGTAATTCAGGACAGCGGTCGGGAGGCCGCTGTTTCTGTTTTTTTTAGGGAGGGACGAAGGGACGGGGGACGAGGGACTGACGAAGAGGGACGAGGGACTGGGGACGAAATATGCAATTACCGAATCGCTAAAACTCATAACTCATAACTCAAACCAGTCAATCAGCAATCCTCAATCAGAAATCAGCAATCCAAAATCCTCAATCAGAAATCAGCAATCCTAAATCCTCAATCCTAAAACTTCCCCACCATCCCAATCCCGATATTCGCGCCGTTGAAATGAAGGCGGTAGATAATAGGTGGGGCGGAAGGGCGGATGATGTTGCCGTTGGTGTAATGGAGGTTGTTGTAAGCGGTATGGAGTGTGAAACCAAAATATTTGCTTACAAATAAATTGGCTCCGAGATCGATTTGAAAATGGGAGCCGTCAGCGGAAAAAGTGGTTTGATTTTTTGTGTTGTCGTAACTGAAATGTGAGGTTCCGTATTTCATCCCGAAATAGAGATTGAAATAATTCGTCCGCAGAAAATGGATATTGGCGAGCAGACTGAAATCCGTATTTTTTGCGGAAGCGGTATCGTTATCGGTGGAATAATTATTGGTCCTCAATTGCGCCCCGATGCCGAGGTAATCGCTGATGGCATACTCGGCGCCTGTATGAAAGACGCTGCCAACGGTGCCGTCTTTGATCTTTTTTCCGGTGGCGGTTTCTTTGCCCTGAGTCTGATAAGTTCCTACATCGATGCCCATGTCCAGAAGGATGTTCTTTTTCAGAAAACTCTGGGCATTGACGGTGAGGGACAGTCCGAGTAAAATGCAGCAAATCAGGATTCTCATTGTCAGGGCAATTCTTTTGTGAAAATTGTGCGGGTGAAGATAAGCAGCAGCCTTGAAATATTGCAGATCTTCCTACCTTTGGCAAGATCAAATTTGAACAATATGTCGAAGACCGAAGTGGTACGGAAAAATTTCCTGGAAGCGAAAGCTGTCCTTGACGCGGTACTTTCCAATGAAGCGCTGCTGAACGATATTTCTTCCGCAGCTGAGCTCATGGTGGCTTCGGTAAAAGGCGGTGGAAAAATAATTTCTTGCGGCAATGGTGGCAGCATGTGCGACGCGATGCATTTCGCCGAAGAACTCACCGGCCGTTTCCGCGACGACCGCAAAGCGATACCGGCGATTTCCATTTCTGATCCCTCGCATCTCAGCTGTGTCGCAAATGATTATGGTTATGAATTTGTCTTTTCACGTTATGTTGAAGCGATCGGTAACAAAGGAGATGTGTTGCTTGCGATCAGCACCAGCGGCAATTCGAAAAATATTTTACGCGCTATCGAAGCCGCGAAACAGAAAGGGATGAAAGTCGTTGGTCTCACCGGTAAAGACGGAGGCAAGATGGCCGGTCTCTGTGATATCGAACTCCGTGCCCCTCATTCCGACTACGCCGACAGAGCGCAGGAAGTGCATATTAAGATTATTCATTCGCTGATTCAGCTGGTTGAAATTGGTTGTTGAGTTATTCAGTTATTAAGTTATTGAGTTATTAAGTTATTAAGTTATTGGGCTGCTAATTGCCCCTCGACCCTCGTCCCTCTTTTAAATAGAGATCACTAAAAACCAAATCCCGAATTTTTTAATCAGATATAGCTGGTATCATAGTGATTGTTTTATCTTCGTAAAAATCTTACACGATGATTCTCTTCCTTCTCGGTATTGTAATCTTTATTCTGGCACGGAATGCGGACATGTATCTGCCCCGTTTGCATGATGCGAAACGAATTTTCCGAATTGCGGGTATCGCAATAGCAATATTGGGGCTTGCAAATTCCAGTATCAAGCAAATTGAAGCGGGACAAATCGGTGTGCAGACACTTTTTGGAAAAGTACAAGGACGGATTCTAGAGAGCGGATTGAATGTTGTCAATCCCTTTGTCGAAGTAAAGATGTTTGATACGAAAACCCAAAACTATACGATGTCATCTGTATCTTCTGAGGGTGACAAGACGGGTGATGATGCCATCCGGGTTTTGTCGGCAGATGGATTGGAGGTGATTGTTGACCTCACCATACTCTATCGTATTATTCCCGCTGAGGCACCGAATATTTACAAAGAGATCGGGCAGAATTACAAAGATATTGTTGTTCGTCCCATTACCCGTACACGCATCCGTGATAACGCGGTTTATTATGCGGCAGTTGATTTGTATTCCAAACGGCGGGATGAATTTCAGGCGCGAATTTCTCAGGGTATAGAGAAAGACCTCAAATCACGGGGAATGATTCTGGAACAATTGCTCGTTCGCAACATCACGTTGCCGCCTTCGGTGAGAGCTGCGATTGAATCAAAAATTAATGCCGAGCAGGAAGCTCAAAAGATGGAATTTGTATTGCAGAAAGAGCACCAGGAAGCGGAACGCAAACGCGTCGAAGCGCAGGGTATCGCGGATTACCAGCGCATCATCAACAGTGAATTGTCGGACCGGTTGCTGCAATACGAAACCATAAAAGCGCAAAAAGAAATCGCTATTTCTCCCAATGCCAAAGTAATTATTATGGGCAAAGGAAGTAACCAGGTATTAATTAGTGATAAATAAAAATTTTCAAAAACATTCTGTTTTCTTTTCTACTAATAAAAAATACTGATAAAGAAACCTTCCTATTTGCGGGATTCTCTCTGCGTGAATTTGATGAATGACAAGGCTGGGTAATTCCTGTACTGTACTTTTGGCCGGGAATTATCATTTGTAAAATGCTCGTCAAAACATTTGGAAGTGCTGTGTATGGGATCAATGCCACCACCATCACGGTTGAAGTGAATCAAAGCAGTGGTGTCAACTTTATTCTTGTTGGTCTGCCGGATAACGCGGTGAAGGAAAGCCAGAAGCGCATTGTCGCGGCATTGAAGAATTGTGAATTCAAATATCCCCGACAGGAGATTACCGTGAATATGGCTCCGGCGGATATCCGCAAAGAAGGTTCTTCTTATGATTTGACGATTGCTCTTGGTATTCTCGCGGGATCAGGACAAGTGCAACAGGATGTTCTGGAGAAATATGTGATCATGGGAGAAATGTCTCTGGATGGGGGAGTGCAGCCCATCAAAGGTGTATTGCCTATCGCGATACAGGCGCAGAAGGAAGGATTCAAAGGAATTATTTTGCCCAAAGCAAACGCGCGTGAAGCAGCCATTGTGAATGGACTTGAAGTGTATGGAGTGGACAACATCCTGGAGGTTGTGGAGTTTTTGAATGGCGGGCGTGTTCTTGAACCTGTTTTTGTGGACGCGGAAGAAGAGTTTAAAAATTCCCAGGGAAGGAGCGAATTTGATTTCGCGGATGTAAAAGGACAGGAAAATATCAAGCGTGCAATGGAAGTGGCCGCGGCAGGAGGACACAACATTATTCTTATTGGTCCGCCCGGAGCAGGGAAAACCATGCTGGCAAAACGACTGCCAACGATTTTGCCGCCGCTGACATTGAGTGAAGCATTGGAGACAACAAAAATTCATTCTGTCGCAGGGAAATTAGGTAAAGAAAATTCGCTGGTTTCTATTCGTCCGTTCAGATCGCCGCATCATACGATTAGTGATGTGGCTCTGGTCGGAGGCGGCGGCTTTCCACAGCCGGGAGAAATTTCACTTGCTCATCATGGTGTTTTGTTTCTGGATGAACTGCCCGAATTCAAAAGAACTGTGTTGGAAGTCATGCGACAA
Source organism: Bacteroidota bacterium (assembly GCA_016720935.1). Classification (NCBI taxonomy): domain Bacteria; kingdom Pseudomonadati; phylum Bacteroidota; species Bacteroidota bacterium. The sequence goes on along the minus strand of JADKJP010000007.1, from coordinate 592,717 downwards.
CCGCTTGAAGAGCGGAGTGTCACGATTTCCCGGGCAAAATTTTCGATCGAATTCCCTGCGAGTTTTATGCTGGTGGCTTCGATGAATCCATGTCCCTGCGGTTATTACAATCATCCGGAAAAAGAATGTGTGTGTGCTCCGGGAGTGGTACAGAAATATCTGAATAAAATTTCCGGTCCCTTGTTAGATCGAATTGATATTCATCTTGAAGTTACTCCTGTAGCTTTCAAAGAACTTACCGCTCTTCGTGTGTCGGAAAAGAGTGAGGCGATACGGGAACGTGTTGTCGCGGCCAGGCAAATCCAGGCCGAACGTTTCGCGAATCAGGACGGAGTGTATTGCAATGCGCAGATGGGTTCAAAGCAACTGCATGAGATATGCGTGATTGGTGATGACGGCAGAGCTTTGCTTAAAACAGCGATGGAAAGACTAGGTCTGTCGGCAAGAGCTTATGATCGCATTTTAAAAGTCTCAAGAACGATTGCGGATTTGGACAAGAGTGAAATAATCCGCACGGAACATCTTGCAGAAGCGATTCAGTATAGGAGTTTGGACAGGGAAGGGTGGGCGGGGTGAGGGAGTTTGGAATTATGAATTATGAATTATGAGTTATGACCGTTGAGTTAATATCTTCATGAATATATTTGAGTATATTATTCATGGAAGTTAAGCAAATGGAAAATTTAAGAGTTAGAGTTGATAAATTTCTTTTGGTTGCGGGGTGGCAGTATTTAGGTTTATCAATTTTGACACTCGGATACTTTAGATTTTCTGTCTCCTTCAGTTCTGACTGGTGGAAACTCGAACCGGACGATGTTCATTAGAATAATTGAAGGATATTTTCATTTAAATAGATTTCACCATAAAATTTTGGGCTGGGATTTTCATCCTTCGAAATTCTTTCTTTCCTTTAGAGCAAGGTAAGAGAAGATGACAGGTACACTCGCTCAACTAATTGCACTTACTAGCTATGGAAATCATTTTCTCCTGAAAGGAGAATTGGAACCGGGTTTTTATCCGGGGAATTCCACTTTTCAGTTTTGTGATCATGTTGATTTTCGGGAAATGAGTAAGTTGTTCTTTTTTTCAAAATATTCTGAAAAAATTATTTGTCAGGATCCCATTGAATGGTTTAATTTTTTGAAAAAAGAGAAAACAAAAAAGCTGCATTTGTTTTACCGTCCATCTGAAGATTTAAAAATGGGAAAAGATTATAAACTCGCCGGTTTTGTTGGCGGTGGTGGAACCTGGATGATTGAACAACGTTGTCAGAATTATTCTTATTACTGGCAAGCGCGCTGGACATTCAATTCAGAGGAGAAGGAGAAGGATAAAAAATGGACCGTCAATTACGCCCGCTTCGCGAGGAAAATTTTAAGTACGAATGCGGATCAGAGTCTGGAGAGATTAAGAGAAGAGTTCCGTAAAGCGCTTTCTGAAATTGCATCTTTTGCTTCTGCTCAAAATTTGCACGGATGGGCGAATACATTTCAGAAAGCGTTGTATGAACTCACCAATCTTACTCCCGGAGAAGCGTATTATCACAAAGATCTTGTGCCTAAATCTGATTACTCAGTAAACAACCGACAATTACTTTTTTCCGCAGCCATGGCCTGGGTTTTCGGTGGCATGGGCTCCTGGAACGATCTCACCTTTGATGATCCCGAATCCGGTCAACGTTATGATGAACTTTCGGAACGCTTGTATGCTTGTTTGAATGCTGCTTTAGTTGGTGTTATAAATAATTAGAAGGTTTCGAGTTCCGGGTTCCGGGTTCCGAGTTCGGGGTTTAGGGTTTGATGCTCGAAGTTTCAGCTTTGAAAAAGAGAATTATTTTGAAACAAAAAACTCATAGACCACAAGTAATAACCAATTTCCAGCAGCTAATAACTAATAACTAATAACTAATAACTAATAACTAATAACTAATAACTAATAACTAATAACTAATAACTAATAACCAATAACTCAGAACTCGGAACACGGAACCCTGAACTTTCTAACTAATTGGCAATGCAATCAGCACATCCGTCCCTTTGCCCAATTCACTTTTTACAGTGATGGATCCATTGTGGGTACGGATGATGTCGTAGCAAAGAGAAAGGCCGAGACCGGTGCCTTGTCCGGTTGGTTTGGTGGTGAAAAAGGGTTGGAAAATTTTATCTATCAGGTGAGAAGGAATTCCTTGTCCGTTATCTCGAATCAGGATTTCAACCGTTGAATCATTTTTTCTTGTGGTGATGGAAATCTCCGGGAGAAAAGACGGGTCCTTTTTTTGCTTTTCGATGAGCGCATCGAAAGAGTTGTTGAAGATGTTGATGAGCACACGATGGATGTCCTGTGGAATAAGCGGAAGCAAAGGCAAATCCGTTGCGAGATCTTTTCGGATGGTGCAGTTAAAATCATTTTTATTGGCACGCAGACTGTAATACGACAAAGCGATATCTTCATCACAAAGTGTATTGATATCGGTAGGAATCTTTTGTCCGCTCGTACCACTTTTGTGTTCCAGCATGGATTCAACGATCCTGTCGGCACGTTTGCCATGCTCGAGGATTTTGCTGAAATTTTTCTTCAGAGTCTCCGCGATACTTTTTCGTTCTTCATCCGATTTAGTATCGATGAAATCATCGACCAATTCCTGACTGATTTCGGAGAAATTGTTGACGAAGTTTAATGGATTACGGATTTCGTGCGCGATTCCGGCAGTGAGCTGGCCGAGCAAAGCCATCTTTTCACTTTGTTCAAGCTGGGAACGTGTAGCCTCTAAGTTGGCGAGAGTAGATTGAAGAGTTTCATTGGCTTGCGTAAGTGCCAGGTTATTTTTCTTCTTTTCAGCGAATCGTCTGAACAGGATGAAAATGAAAATTCCCAATACAATGACGCCACTAATGGAAGCATTGCGAATGATGCGTTGTTTTTTTAATTCCGCTTTTTGTAATGAATCTTTTTTATCCTGTTCCGCTTTTTCTTCGGATTGCTTCAGATTGAATTCGTGCTGCATTTGCAATTCCGTGATCTTACGACTTTCTTCCGCGTTGAAAAGGGAATCGTTCAGTTGTTTGAATTGCGTAGCGTATTCATAGGCCAGTTTGTAATTGTTCATGGCCGCATAGATCTCAGCGAGCTTTTCGCAGGCATCCGTGAGATCGGGGAGAGACCCGATTTCTTTCGCCAGTTCCATGCCTTTGTGCTCGTACTTCAGTGCTTCGACGAATTGTCCCTTTTTTAAATAAACACTTCCGATATTGACAAATGAAGAGGCGATGTCTTTTTCATTTCCGGATTCTTCTTTCAGATCAAGGGAGAGCAGGAAATTTTTCAGGGCATCATCGTATTGACCCATGGCGCCGAAGACACTTCCAAGATTGTTATACGCAATGGCTTTTCCGGGAACATCATTGAGCTGGATGGCGATATCCATACTGTTGTTGAAATAGCGCAATGCTTCTCTGTATTTACCCTGATCGAAATATAATTTTCCGATGTTGTTGTAAGAAGAAGCCATTCCGGCCTGGTCCCCAATTTCTGCTTTTATCTTTATTGACTCCTGTTGATATTTCAGTGCTTCCTGATAATTGCTTTGAAATCCATAAATGCTGCCGATATTATTATATGAAGCGGCGATGCCTTTTTTGTCGCCAATAGCCTGGCGTATTTTTAAAGCTTCGAGAAAATAATTTAAAGCGCTGGAATAATCTCCCTGGTAACTGTAAACATTCCCAAGGTTATTATAAATAGACGCGATTCCTTTCTGATCATTCAGTTCTTTGTTGATTTCAAGTGCCGCGAAATAGTGGATCAGTCCATTCGGATAATCACCCATATTGGTAAAGCAAATTCCGATATTTTTATGCGCCGCGGCAATTCCTGGTTTGAATTTTGCCCGTGATGAAAGGTCGAGTGATTTTTGAAAATAATCGAGTGCAGTTTCAGGATTGACAAAAATTAGTTCCAAACCCAGTTGCCTGAGAATTTCAGCCTCAATCGTATCCTTACCTGCACTTGCGGCATCACCCATTTCAAGCCGAAAGGCTTCAATGTGTTTCAATTCTTTGGAAAGACTATCAATCAGAAATTGATCCTGTGCCTCCGAGTTGAATGATATGAAGAAAAAAAGAAAAAATAAAAATTTAGATTTTGTCATGAGGTGCAATAAGCCCTGAATTTAATCTTCTTTATTGATAATACTTACCCAACTCTTTTTTGTGATGCTTTCACCCTTTACTTCAAAAATTACATAATAAGTTCCATCATTGAGTTGCTTGCCGTCCATGTTGACTCCTTTCCAAACTCCATTTACATAATTATCCTGTTCGAAAACCAGTTTTCCCCAGCGGTCAAAAACAGAAAGATGATTAGAAGGATAACGATCCAGGCCTTTGATGAAATAGCCATCATTCATTCCGTCTTTGTTTGGAGTCAGAACATTCGTGAGCGTGAGTTCCTCGCAGGGTTCACCGGCACCTACTGTGTCAGTGATAGCGAGCGGACAAGTTTCCGTAGTTCCGCTTACAACAACAGTGTAAATACCCGCAGAAAGTCCTGTAGCTGTCGAGCCACTTTGAACAGGGTTGGTGGTCCAGGCATACTGGTAATTTCCATTTGGTGTAATATACACAGCAAACGATCCGTCTTTTTTACCGGCACAAGTTTCATCAAATGTGCTGTCGGTTCCGGAGAGGAAAGAAACTGTTTTGGTGATGGAAGCCGTATCACTGCAGGTACTGGACACGATCATTTTTACATTGAAGGAAGTATTGCCACTAAAGGTGTGGACAGGATTTTGTTGAGCGCTTGTATTGCTGCCTGATGATGGATCACCAAAATCCCATGACCAGGATGTAGGGCAAGCTGCACTCATATCGGTAAATGTAACCTGGTTTGCTCCTGAGCAACTGATGGAGAAATCAGGAACAGGAACAGGAGTTTCGCTGATCGTGATGTCATCAAACGCGAAACCATCATAAGCATTACAGGTTGTTCCTGCACCGAAAGCGAAGCGAAAAATAACCTGTGGCTGATTGGCAAGCATGTTCATGCAATGTTCGGCATCTATCCAGCCCATACTTCCATTACCGCCCTGACAAGAGCCTGATGTCGGCAGTGAATTTCCGCACCATCCGTGAGCAGGAGAAGCAAGTCCTGTCATGTTGGTGATGTTGTCGTAATTGTACCAGTTTACAGTATGGCAATCGTTTGGTTCACCATTGGTGCCCAGATTGGTCCAGGTTGCGCCTGCATCAAGAGAATATTGAAGATTGGCTCCGTCGAATTTGTACTCAGTTTCGTAATAGATTTTAAAATGAATCAAAGGATGATTCAGATTTGTAAAATCGAAACAAGGACTTTGCACATAGGAGCGTTCGCCAAAATTGTAGAATGCAGTTGTTAACCCTCCGGTGATCCAGCATTGTGTTCCGCTTCCGGCTTGAGCGATAATGGCTTTGGCAGGTGTTCCCAATGTCCAGTCATCGGCAGTGCCACCGTTGGACCATCCACCCGGACCGCTTTCAAAATCTTCGTGATACGGGAAATTATTTATTGGAGAGGTACACTGTGCTATTGATCTGAATGGCAGTAAAGTAATGATCAATAATGTGAATAAAATATGGTGAATTTTCGCAGTTTTCATGTTTGGCAAAAATACAAGGTATTGCCAAAGGTGCAAATAGTATAATCGATGATTTCAGCGTAAAAAGGTGTTTTTTGTAATAATTATTATGAATCGAGGAGCTTTTTTGGATTTTGTATTTTTAATAAGGGTATCCGGACTAGAAGAAAGTCATTGTCCTAAAAGTATCGGCATAAAAAAAGTCCTGCCATTTTGTGACAGGACTTTTTTTATGAATGGGATGCTTATTGTTTCCATTTGATAGTGCAGCCAATAGCTTTTGTTTCTGCCAGAGGAATTTCTTTTCCGGCCAACAAAGCGTCGACAGCATTTTCTACAAATTTAGCGGTTACTTTATTCGCGTCATCAGCGTTATTGTCGATAGCACCTATGTATTTGACGACATTATTACCATTTACTTTTTGAATCACAAAAACATGAGGAGTACGTGCAGCGCCATACGTGGAAGCTATCAGCTGGCTTTCATCATACAGATAGGGGAAAGTGTAGTTCTTTTCTTTTGCCAAAACGACCATATTATCGTATGAATCTTCCGGAACTGTATTAACGTCATTCGGGTTGATGGCGATAACAGGATAACCGAGTGAAGCATATTTTTTATCGAGGCCCATGATTCTGCTTTCGTAAGCTTTGGAGAATGGGCAATGATTGCAGGTGAATACAACGATGTATCCTTTCGCGTTTTTAAAATCAGCAAGGGCGACATTTTTTCCGTCAACATTTTTTAGGGAAAAATCACGCGCGATATCACCGATTTTGTAACCTTCCGCGAAAATGGTTGCCGACGAAATTAGCAGACAGAAGAGAAGAAATTTTGTTTTCATAATGCTTGAATGATTTAATTTTATGATGATTGTTTTTTTTACTTGTTGTCCGGAAGGTTGAATTTTTCAAGGTTGCTGTTCAATTCCAATTCACTGACCGTGCCTTCTTTGAAGAAAATTACATTTTTATTTCTGATCATCACGGTAGCTGGAATTGCCCCTGACCATGAAGAGTCTATTTTATTAATCCATTCATTTGGATCCGTATCTGTAATGTGTATTACATCAGATTCGATTTTTTTTCTTCGAATGAATGGAATTACCAGTGAATCAACTTTGGAATTGAAATCCAGATTTACCAGGATCATTTTCACCGGCTTGTTTGTGTACTTTTTTGCCGTTGACTCAAACCAGGGAAGTTCTTCGATACAAGGTTTGCACCAGGTTGCCCAGAAATTCAGGAGGTATAATGTATCGTTATATTTTCCACTTTCTGAAATCAATGCCTGTGATGAGAGGGATCTGAAGTTCTGAGAATTACTGGTAAGAGGAAGTAAGAAGAGGAGTCCTGACAAGATCAATTTCACTTTCTAAAATTAGCAAAAAACTCTTTGAAATTTGTTTGCACTTTAATAATTTTATCCTTGAAAAAACCAATCTTATGGGAAAAGGAGATAAAAAATCACGTAAAGGAAAGATCTGGAGAGGTTCATTCGGCAAGCGCCGTCCTGCCAGAGCGAAGAATAAAAAGACCGGGTAATCCCCGGTTTTTTTATTTCGAAGTGTTGTTAAAGGATCGATTTTTCAGTGATGATTTTGTAATTGGGATTAGATCAAAATAAGGGTTGCTAAGTATTATTCATTATATTCGTTACATAAAACAGATGAACATGAAACCATTCTACTTGCGAATATTTCCGGCAGTTTTAATTTCTATGTTACTCGGTTCCGGTTACGTTGAGGCACAGGTGACAATTAATTATGGATTGACACCACAGCAACTGGTGCAGACGATGCTGGGAATCGGTGTGTCCGCAACCAATGTTTCACTTACCGGAACATTGAGCGCTACAGGAGCTTTCATAGAACCTTCGAACAGTTTTAATATCCGAAATGGAATTGTTCTGACTACCGGAAGTCCAAGCCGGATACCGGGACCGAACAATATGGATAGCGCTTCCGTAGATAATTTACTTCCCGGAGATTCTCTTCTTGATTTGTATACCACCGCATTCACTCAGGATGCGACGATCCTTGAATTTGATTTTGTTCCCACTTCCGATTCTATTGCATTTAATTATGTGTTTGGTTCGGAGGAATACAATGAATTTGTAAATTCCGGATATAACGACATCTTCGGTTTTTTTATCAGTGGTCCGGGTATCAATGGTGTTCAAAATATCGCCTTGGTTCCTGGTACAAATACTCCTGTCTCCATTGACAGTATCAACAATGGTTATGCTCAGGTTGGGACTCTGCCAACCGGTCCGTGTACCAATTGTCAATATTATGTTGAGAATAGTGGGGGTCAAATCCTGCAGTACGATGGTTACACCACCCGCTTAACTGCAGGAACACATGTTCAGCCCTGTGCAACCTATCATCTTCGTCTTGCCATCGCGGATGCGGGAGATGGAATTTATGATTCGGGAATATTCATCCAGGCTGGTAGTTTTAAATCAACAGCTGCTTTTAACCTGCAATACAATGGCGTTTCATCGCCTTCTATCATTAATATTTGTCCTGGAGAATGTGTAACTCTTTCCGCTCCTACGCTTCCAAATTATTTGTGGAGCAATGGAGATACCACACAAACAACACTTGCTTGTTCTCCGGCATTTTATAGTGTGTCCACGACAGTGGGTACCTGTCATGCCGCTTCGAACCTGGTGAGTGTACGGCAGGTAACAGCTCCACCGGTTCCTTTGCTGAGTCTCTCTAACGATACTGCCTACTCATCCATCAATACCGGCCCGTATGGTTACCAGTGGTACAATGATTCAACAGCAGTGAGTGGGGCCACTTCTCCGAATTTATTACTTCCTTATTCAGGATGTTTTAGTCTGGTCATCACGGATGTAAACGGATGCTCGTCTACCAGTGATTCTATTTGTGATTTATCCGTTGGCATTGGTGAAGCCGCACAAATGGTATCGCCATTTGAGTTCCACCTGAATGGTGATCAATCTCTCGAGGTGACAATTCAACATGGAACAGAAGGAGCTTTGACAATTTCTGATCTCAATGGCAGAACAGTTTATTCTGAAGTTGTTAAAGAAGGAAGTATGATCATTCCGGTTCGGAATTATTCAAAAGGAATCTACTTTGTGACCCTGTCCAATTCAAAAAATACATACAGTAAACGAGTTTATCTGGATTGAAAAGAAACTGAAATAATACAGATTGATATAAAAAAGGGCAGAAAACTTTCTGCCCTTTTTTATTTGCTTAAAATTAGTTCGCGTTTTATTTCACTTCTCTCATGAGTTTGCGGACAAATGGAGAGATCACGATCATCACCAATCCGGCAATCACCGCGTAAATGGCGAGTTGCTTGTAGCCTTCCGTATAAGACATGATTTTTTCTACCGGTGTTGCATTTTCATTGGGAGAAACCATCCCCGCGCCGAGTAATCCCGCGGCATATTGTCCGTAAGCACTCGCGAGAAACCACATTCCCATCATTACACCAACCAGACGTTTGGGTGATAATTTTGTCATGATCGACAATCCGATCGGGGAGAGGCACAATTCACCAACAGTAATGACCAGATATGCGAGTGTGAAGATGTTCAATGAAGTTTTATTTTCCGCATTGATAAAAAAGCGTGAGCTGTAAAATACGTAGAATGATAAACTGAGGAACAAGAATCCCAATCCAAATTTCACTACAGTATTCGGTTCCAGTTTGCGTTTGTTCAGCCAGAGCCAGATCAAACCTACAAGCGGACTGAAGAGGATGACAAAAAGCGCGTTCACTGCGTTGTTGATTTCATTCGGATCCGCGGTATAACCCATCAACTTGTTGTGGACACTATAGCGGGCAAACAAACTCAGTGATCCTCCGCTCTGTTCAAAGAATGCCCAGAATAAGATGGAGAACAGGATAAATACCATTGCCGCTGAGAGTTTCATCACTTCCTCCCTGGTACTTTTCGTCATTTCGAAAATGATATACAGGATAGTCAGCGGACCAACAGTATACATGAACATATCGGAGTAGCTCGAATTGGAAATGAGCAGGAGTATAAAAGGAATTACCAGCAATCCACCTGCATAAACCATGAATTCGTACATTCTTCTCCGCGATGGTGTGAGTTCCTTTTTCTGCAGCAGGGGAGAAAGACCGATCGGGCCAAGTGTTCTTTGAGTGAAAGAAAATATCAGAAGACCGAGTACCATGAAAATTCCGGCGAGGGAAAACGCGTAATTCCAGTTGTAATTATTGGCAACATACATACACAGAAACCCTCCCATGAGGGCTCCAATATTGATACCACTATAGAACAGTGAAAATCCGGCATCACGTCTTGGGTCGCCATCTTTGTAGAGCGCTCCAACCATGGTAGAGATATTCGGTTTGAAAAAACCTGTTCCTACGATGGTGAAACTGATACCGATGTAATAAAGAGTATCCGGAGAAAAAGCGAGCGTGAAACTTCCAATGATCATCAGCAATCCTCCCCAGAAAATGGATTTTCTGAATCCGAGGATTTTATCGGCGAACAAACCACCGATAAATGCCATGGTATACACAAATGCCTGAATGGCTCCGTATTTCAGGTTGGCTTCTTTTTCAGACATCAGAAGTTTTTCTACCATAAAAATGGTGAGCATTCCTCTCATACCATAAAAAGAAAAGCGTTCCCACATTTCCGCAAGGAATAAATACCAGAGCTGCTTCGGGTATTTTCCTTTGAAATCCTGGATCTCTTCGAGTGTTTGATTCATAGTGAAGGGTTTGGTTTTTAAGAAATCATCAGGACAAATTGCTGTCCATCTGATGCGCAATGTAATTTTTTTCCTTGAAAATACTTGTTTCCAGATACATTTCGCAATAGCACGATGGTTAAATCCATAAAAAAAGACCGTCTTGTGGACGGTCTTTAATGCACTTCGTATTTTAATTTAAATTGTTCCCGCTCCGTGGCAGTTTTTGAATTTCTTGCCACTACCGCAAGGACAAGGATCGTTGCGACCAACCTTTTGTTCAGCCCTTACAGGTTGAATCTTAGGTGGGGCAGGAGGACCCGGTTGTGTACCCGGACGATTGGAAACTGATGGCGTTTCTGCTTTGTTAGTACTGACGTTCTTTAAATCCTGTTTTGGCAAAGGACGGGCTTCTTTCACCTGGTTAGGATCCTGCTGAGGAATGATTCCTTTGAAAAGGAAAGAAATGATTTCCCTGTTGGTTTCATCCATCATTTGTTTGAACAATTCAAAAGATTCGAATTTGTAAATCAGCAATGGATCTTTTTGTTCATAGACAGCATTCTGTACAGATGTTTTCAGATCATCCATTTCACGCAGGTGTTCTTTCCATGCGTCGTCAATCATGGCAGCTGTGATCAATCGCTCAAATGCTATTGCCAGTTCCTTGCCGTGTGTTTCGTAAGATTTCTTCAGGTTGGCAACAACCTGAATTCCCTTAAGACCGTCGCTGAATGGAATGACAATATTCTGAATGGTCGCGCCCTGATTTTTATACACGTCATCGATAAACGGCCAGGTGCGCTCGATCAGCATTTGTGTTTTATGCTTGTAGTATCGCTGTGCTTCGTTGAAGATTTTTTCAGTGCTAACCTCAGCTTTTTCATTCATGAATTGCTGCTCGGTCACCGGACATTCAATGGAAAGTACACGAATGAGATCAAGTTGCAATGCCTGGAAATCGCGGGTTTCGATGTGCTGATTTACCAGCGCCTCGCAGGTATCGTACACCATGTTGCTGATGTCAATACTTAATCGTTCTCCGAAAATAGCATGACGGCGTTTGGTGTACACCACTTCACGCTGTGAATTCATCACGTCATCATATTCGATCAAACGCTTACGAATTCCGAAGTTATTTTCTTCTACTTTACGTTGTGCACGTTCGATCGAAGAGGTGATCATGCTGTGTTGAATCACTTCACCTTCCTCGATTCCCATGCGATCCATGAGTTTCATGATTCGTTCCGAACCAAAGAGACGCATCAGATCGTCTTCCAACGATACATAGAACTGTGAAGATCCCGGATCACCCTGACGTCCAGCACGACCACGCAACTGCCGGTCAACACGACGTGATTCGTGTTTTTCAGTACCGATAATTGCAAGACCGCCGGCTTCTTTAACACCCGGACCAAGTTTGATATCGGTTCCCCGACCAGCCATGTTTGTCGCGATGGTTACTGTTCCGGCAAGACCGGCTTCAGCGACAATCTGTGCTTCACGCTGGTGCTGTTTCGCGTTGAGTACATTGTGTTTGATGTTCCGGAGTTTGAGCATCCGGCTCAGCAATTCAGAAGTTTCAACCGAAGTTGTACCGACGAGTACCGGTCGGCCCGCTTTCACAAGCAATTCAACTTCTTCGATAACCGCGTTGTATTTCTCGCGTTTTGTTTTGTATACTTTATCTTCTGTATCCTTACGAATGACGTTACGGTTTGTCGGAATCGTTACGACATCCAGTTTGTAAATGGTCCAGAATTCCTGTGCTTCCGTTTCCGCTGTACCGGTCATACCGGCCAGTTTGTGGAACATACGGAAGTAGTTTTGAAGTGTGATCGTCGCGTAAGTCTGTGTCGCCGCTTCGATCTTTACATTTTCTTTCGCTTCAATCGCCTGGTGTAATCCGTCGGAGTATCGACGACCATCCAATACACGGCCGGTTTGCTCATCGACGATTTTAATTTTACCATCAGCAATGATGTATTCAACATCGCGGTCGAAGAGAGAATAAGCTTTGAGCAATTGATTGACTGTGTGGATACGCTCGGATTTGATTCCATATTCACGCATCAACTCATCTTTTTTGGCAAGCTTGTCTTCAGCCGCGGCTGCTGATTTTTCAATTTCAGCGACAATGGAACCGACATCCGGAAGGATGAAGAAGTTTTTATCTTCACTGGAAGAGGACATCAGCTCGATCCCTTTTTCCGTGAGTTCAATGTTGTTGTTTTTTTCGTCAATTACAAAGTATAGGGTTGCATCCGCCTTATGCATTTCTTTCTGCTGATCCTGCATGTAGAAATTTTCAGTTTTGCGCATGATTCCCATGACACCTTGTTCACCCAGCAACTTGATCAAAGCTTTGTTTTTAGGCAATGCTCTGTAAGCTCTGTAGAGACAAAGTCCGGCTTCGTCTTCTTTTTTCTCGGCAAGTAATTTCCGTGCATCCGAAATGAGCGTGTTCACATAATCACGCTGCGCTTTCATCAGCAATTCAACTTTTGGCTTATAAATATCGAATTCGTGATGGTCTCCACGAGGAGTTGGCCCGGAAATGATCAATGGTGTACGGGCATCGTCAATGAGGACGGAGTCAACCTCATCCACAATCGCGAAATGGTGTCCGCGCTGAACCATATCTTCTGCCGCACGGGCCATGTTGTCACGGAGATAATCGAAACCAAATTCATTATTGGTTCCATACGTAATATCAGCAAGGTAGGCATCACGTCTCGCGACAGAGTTCGGTTCGTGTTTGTCAATGCAATCTACAGTAAGACCAAGAAACTCAAACAAAGGCGCGTTCCATTCGGAGTCACGTTTCGCGAGGTAGTCGTTGACAGTAACGATGTGTACTCCACGACCGGCCAGCGCGTTCAGGTAGATTGGGAGCGTAGCTACAAGTGTTTTTCCTTCACCTGTTGCCATCTCAGCGATTTTTCCCTGGTGGAGGACAACACCACCGATAAGCTGTACATCATAATGCACCATGTTCCAGGTGATCATGTTTCCGGCTGCAACCCATGAATTACTATAGATAGCTTTATCGCCATCAATTTTTACATTGTCTTTTTTCGTTGCAAGCAAACGATCAATGTCGTTGGCTGTAGCAGAGAGCGTTTCATTTTCCGTAAATCGTCTTGCCGTTTCTTTTACAACAGCGAATGCTTCCGGAAGAATTTGAAGTAATACTTCTTCGGTTTGTTTGTTCCGGTCCTTTTTCAGTGCATCGATTTTTCGATACAAATCTTCCTTCAGGTGCAACTCCAGATCGGGATCATTCTCTGCCTGATCTTCCAGGGATTTGATTTCCGCATCTATATCTTTTAAAAATTCAGAAATTTTATAACGAAACTCATGTGTTTTCGCCCGCAACTGATCATTGCTCAGGTTTGCAAGTCCGGTGAATGCGGTTTTCGCCTGCAACACCAGTGGCATGATTTCTTTCAGGTCACGGTCGCTCTTGCTTCCGAAGAATTTGGTCAGGGCTTTATTGAATATTCCAATCATATCAAGGTGAGAAATAAGGGTCACAAAAGTACTCTTTATTTAAGAGATAAAGAAGTATGTCATTTTCATGTAAATAAAGCACTTATGGGATGAAATCAGGCTTTGGATTAAGTTCTTTTCTTATTTTTGAAATTCAGGTCCAAAATCCTGTCGCAATCAAATGAAAAAGAACTCATTATTTTCCCTGATCATTTCAGGCATTTTTTTACAGATTTCTGTTTCCGCTCAGCCGTGGATGAAGCCTTCACTCACCTCCGTGAGAAAAGAAGCACAGAAGCCTAATTTCTACAGTGTTCAGGAGAAATTTAACAATTATTGGAAAGATCGTGATGTGTCCATGAAGGAAGAAGAAAATGCAGAAGAAGGAGGCTATCAGCAGTTTAAAAGATGGGAATGGTTCATGAAACAAAGGACTTTTCCCAGTGGACAATTTCCTCAGCCGGATATTTTGTTCAGGGAATACAAACGTTATCAGCAGGAGCATCCGGTAGCCAACCAGAGAACTTCGTCCCCTAACTGGAGTTTTATCGGACCCGCGGTAGTTCCGGGTGGTGGTGGTGGAGCCGGACGGGTAAATGTCATTCGTTTCGATCCGAACAATTCCCAAAATATTTTTCTTGGTGCGGCATGTGGCGGACTTTGGAAATCAACCGATGGCGGACAAAGCTGGTCAACCAATACGGATCTTCTCCCAGCACTCAGCATTGCCGATATGGCCATCAATCCCAGAAATACGGATACCATGTACATTGCTACAGGCGACGGATATGGTTATGAATATCTGAATGATTTCTGGGGTGGAACATACAGTGCGGGAGTGTTGATGTCGGTTGATGGTGGAGTGACATGGAATTCAACTGGCTTAACTTATTCTCAATCACAGACTGATATTATTCAACGTATTGTCGTTAGTCCAACACACCCTGAAATTGTGATGATCGCGACGCGCAATGGGATCTTCCGTTCCACAAATGGAGGAGCAACGTGGAGCCTGGTTCAGTCCGGTCACTATTATGACATCGAATTCAATACCTCGAATGCGGATGTTGTTTATTCAACAGATAATTCTTCTTTGTACCGTTCATTAGACGGTGGTCAAACCTGGACACAATTGTATCAGGGTTTATGCACCGGTCGCATCTCGATTGCAACCACAGCCGCAAATGATAATGTAATTTACGCTCTGTGCGAAACAGGAACTTTCTATCGATCGAACGACGGAGGAGTGAGTTTTACGCAACCCGGTTCGCCGCAGACTACTTTTTACGGCTATTATGATTGTGTTTTAGCCGCTTCACAAGTGGATGAAAATACGGTGTATTGCGGAGGATTGGGAATTTCAAAAACAATTGATGGTGGAAGTTCATGGCAGAGTGCCGCAAATACCGGTGGTGGAGTTGATTATGTGCATGCCGACAATCATTTTCTCGATTTTCTACCGGGAAGTAACACGACAATTTTCTCAGGTAACGATGGTGGAATTTTTAAAACAGATGATGCAGGATCAAGCTGGACAGACCTGAGTAATTCGCTTGGTATCAAACAATATTACCGCATGGGACAGAGTACCACTGATCCTTACCTGATTTATGCGGGAGCACAGGACAATGGAACGGATCGTTTGAAGAATGGTGTCTGGGAGCAAGTATCCGGTGCCGATGGAATGGAATGTCTTGTAGATTATACGAATGATGATGTCGTGTATGTCTCTTCACAGAACGGTTATGTTCAGCGTTCAACAGATGGAGGAACTACATTCAACTTTATTGCTCCCGGGGGTGGTGCATGGGTGACACCTTACATCATAGATCCGGTTGATCCGCAAACTTTGTATGGCGGCTTTTTTGACCTTCAAAAAACAACAGACGGTGGCAGCACCTGGAATTCGATAACTTCGAACGCGACATTTAACGGAGATGTGATAGCTATTGCCATTGCAAGATCCAATACCAATGTGCTTTACGCAGCATCATTGGGAGCGATTTTTCGTACCGACAATGGAGGAGTTTCCTGGACAGATATCTCTCCCGGTCTTCCTGTAAATTCAGTAGGTATCACTTCCATTTCGGTATGTGATACGAATCCTCAGAAAGTATGGGTGACTTTTACGGGCTATTCTGATGGAGAAAAAGTTTACATGTCAACAGATGGAGGAACGAACTGGAATAATATTTCCGGAACACTTCCGAATATTCCGGTGAACTGTATTGTTTATCAAAACCAAAGCGATGATGTGCTGTATATAGGAACTGATTTCGGAGTTTTCTATCGTGATTCCGCCGCATTCGATTGGATACCCTACAATGGTGGCTTGCCTAATGTGATGGTGAGTGAAATGGAAATTCATTACGGTGCCGGAAAATTGCGTGCGGCAACTTATGGTCGTGGTATCTGGGAAGCTGATTTGAACGGAGCTGTGCCAATTCTGTTGGATGCAGGAATTTCTCAAATACTTTCTCCGGGAGGAACATCTTGTGATTCACAACAAATTCCTCAATTTAAAATTCGCAATTATGGCTCTGATACATTATTTACAGCAAATGTGTATTATCAACTTGATGGTGGTACGCCACAATTGTATGTATGGACAGGAGCGCTGAGCAGGGGAGACGAAGATCTGATCACACTTCCTGTGCAAACCTATACCGGCGGAAACCATGTATTCTCAGTGTATACTTCTGATCCAAATGGAGGAACTGATCAGTATGCATTCAATGATATTCGTTCCATCAGTTTTAATGTGAATACAATTCAATTCCCTATTCCATTCACCGAAGATTTTCAGGCTGCATTACTTCCTCCTGCGAACTGGACATTAAATGATCCTTCAGGGTTACTGCTGCTCGACAATACGACAGGAGGATTCGGATTGTCGTCAACATCTGTCTATGCTAATTTCTTTTATGTTGCAAATGGAAGTGTTGGTGCCTTGTCAACTCCACAATTTGATTTGAGTAATGCGATAGCTCCGGCAATACTCTCCTTTAACCTTGCCTATGCACCTTATGGAACAGGATTTGACGATTCACTGGTCATTTCTGTAAGTTCAGATTGTGGAACCACTTTTAATCGCATTTATGAGAAAGGTCCTCTTGACATAGCAACTACTGCTCAAAATTCAAATGTTTTTATTCCCGGGCCTTCTGACTGGAGAAGAGATTCAATTGATATAACTTCCCTCATAGGTAATTCAGGAGTTCTGTTTCGTTTTGATGCCATCAGTGGTTATGGTAACAATTTATACCTGGACGATATTAATGTAAGCGATGCAAGTACAGGGGTGAATAGCGCCGAACTCAGTGACAAGGTGATGGTTTATCCTAACCCTGTAACAGATGTTTTGAAAATAGCATTCAATGCTGCAGCAGGAAATACATATTTCGTGCGCATCACAGATGTAACCGGCAGACAAGTGATGTCTAAGGAAATCAGATCATCATCCGGATTAATAAATACTGTACTCGATCTGTCCGGACTGGAAGCTGGAATGTATCAATACAGCATTCTTAAGAACAATACAGTTCAGCATTCGGGAAAAATCATAAAATCCTGATACAAAAAAAGGAGCCACTAAGGCTCCTTTTTTATTGTGCTTTGTTTTTTATTTATTGACGAATGAAGGTGGTACTGGTAATACCTTTTTCATTTTCATAACTCATGATGTAAAGACCGGAAGCGAGTTCTTTCACAGGAATTGTCATCCCGGAATTTTCTGAAACAGCTATTGTTTTCAAAATTCTGCCGGAAAGATCTTTGATCTTCAGTAAACCTGAATTGTCTTCAGTAGTAAAATGAACCATCAGGTTTTCGCTTGCAGGATTCGGGTAAAGGCTAAACATTTTTTGTGAAGTCAAGTCGGTTGTGCCATCCGTAAAACAGATCTGCCCGAATTGATTGATTTGTAAGGATGAATTAAATAAAGCGGTGCTTTCGTTTAAAACAATTATTTGCTCATTGGCACCAGTACTATCGGTGAATGTATTGATGTTCACAATCGCAGGGAAGTTGGTTTCATAACACCCGCTGAATCCGGCAGTATCAGTTTTGACGAAATAAGCATCTCCGATATTGCCAGTCTGGAAACCAATGGTGTATCCCGCCAAAGCATAACCATCATTGGTCGCGACCATGGAATAACATTCGCTGGTAGCAGTTACATCGCCGTAAGTACGTGCCCAGATTAGATTACCATCCGTGTCAATTTCTTCCAGAAGGTCCTGATTGATCACATTCAATGAATCTCCCACATTGGTGAAACCGGCTATTACAAAATTCCCATTTGCTGTTTGCCGCACAGTCGAAGGCCTTTCGTATTGCAGTCCGCCATAATTGAAGTTCCAGACAACATTGCCTGCGGCATCCAGTTTGAAAATATTCTGATCAGTACCGCCCGAAGTGTTTACAACAGATACACCCGCCACAATATATCCTCCGCCAGGAACATTTTCAATCGCGTATGACCAATCGGCGCCGATAGTTCCATAGCGTTTGCTCCAGATAATATTCCCTGTACTGTCAAATTTCGTAACGTAGTGATCGAAGTTTGTACCACCGCTCACATTGAATGTTCCGCCAACTGCGATAAATCCGTCGTCAGTTTTTGCTCCTTTGTAAAAATAATTGGAGATCGTAGTGCTGCTGATGTTCGTCCAGAACTGATCACCACCCGCATTGATCTTCATGGCCAATGCTGATTTTAAAACAGAACCAAAACTCCATGTATTGCCAAGGATCACATACTGATCGTTGCCAATATCAACAATAGATTGAGCCTCATCATAATCACTACCGCCGAATACTTTTGACCACATGATGAATCCTGCATCATCCACTTGCATCACAAGGATGTCGGAATAAACTGAGTCAATTGGTGAACTGTACGTTGTTCCAACCAGCAGGAAAGTACCATCCGCAAGCTGAAGCGCATCGCTGATGAAGTCGTCTTTGTAGGCGTCAATTTTTGAAGACCATACGAGATCGCCATTTGCGTTGAGACGAAATAAAGTTACATCAGTACTGTCGAGCATGTTTGGTCCTGTACCACCGGCAAGCAAAAATCCGCCATCAAAAGTGTGGACCACAACCTGTGCGTCATCCAGATTCACATCACCGTACAAAGTTTGAAATTTAACTTGTGCATTTCCGGCAACTGCAATCAGAAACAAGTAGGAGAGGAGTAGATATTTTTTCATGAAAATTTATTTATTACCAAAGATAATTGAAATTTGATCTTAAGAAAAAGGGGACAATAAAGTCCCCTTTTGAATGTTTTCTATACTATTTGACTAATACTCGTCTTCGTTGAAGAAGAAGTCATCCTTGGTTGGATAGTCAGGCCAGATTTCTTCGATGCTTTCGTAGGCTTCACCTTCGTCTTCCAGTTCCTGGAGGTTTTCAATGACTTCAAGAGGAGCGCCGGAACGAATCGCGTAATCGATCAACTCATCTTTAGTTGCCGGCCATGGAGCATCTTCAAGGTGCTGTGCAAGTTCGAGGGTCCAATACATTTTTTATTGATTAGAAGGATGTTGATCCTTTTTAAGGGTTGCAAAAATAGAAAAATAATAATCACTTGTATCGGGTTTCTCATTTTTCCGGATTTGTTGGAAAGGCTTGCCTGACAAGGATTTGCAAATAAAAATCGGTGTTATGATCACTTTCCCGGAATCCAGGGTGTTTCTTTTGAACCGGTTTCGGCGCTAAGTTTCCTGGATAAGACAAAAAGGTAGTCGGATAATCGATTCAGATATTTTAAAATAAGCGGAGAAACATGATCCGTCTCTGATAAATAAACAACACATCTTTCGGCACGACGGCAAACGGTTCGGGCCAGATGGCAATAAGAAACAATCGGGTTTCCTCCGGGTAATACAAAGTGTTTCATTTCCGGTAATGTACTTTCCATCTCATCCATAGCGTTTTCAAGAAGGAGGACATCCTCCTCTGTAAGTTCAGGAAGTTTCATTCGGGAAGTTTCAGGGTCAGCTGCAAGTTGAGAACCAATGATAAAGAGGCGATCCTGAATGGTGAGCAGCAAGGTGATATGTCCGGAAGCAATCGCCTGATCACGCAAAAGTCCAATCCAGCTGTTTAGTTCATCAATGGTTCCATAAGCATCGATTCGCTTGTGATTTTTGGAAACACGGGTTCCTCCAATCAAAGAAGTCTTGCCTTCGTCACCCTTTTTTGTGTAAATCTTCATGAGTATGATAGAAAAGATTGCGAATCAAACAGGCGCTCCGGTTCTGACAACTTTCGGATTGGGCTGATCGGATTCAATGAGTCCGTCTTTGATCCGGATAATCCTGTAGGCATGACGGGCAATGTCTTCTTCGTGTGTAACAACAATGATGGTATTTCCTTTTTGATGAATTTCTTCAAACAAGGCCATGATTTCCTCCGAAGTTTTGGAATCAAGGTTCCCTGTCGGTTCATCCGCAAGAATAATAGAAGGTTTGTTTACAAGCGCGCGCGCGACAGCGACACGTTGTCTTTGTCCACCGGACAGTTCATTCGGTTTGTGTTTGACACGATCACCCAGGCCGACATCCTCCAAAGCAGTCATCGCTCTGTTAACCCTCTCATCTTTGCGGATCCCTGCATATACGAGTGGCAGAGCTACATTGTCCAAGGCAGAGCTTCTCGGGATAAGATTGAATGTCTGGAAAATGAACCCGATTTCTTTGTTACGGATTTCGGCGAGTTCATTATCTGCCATGGAATTCACTTGTTTATTGTTTAGAATATACTCTCCGCTGCTTGGAGTATCCAGGCAACCGATGATATTCATGAGCGTTGATTTTCCGGAACCGGAAGGTCCCATCAATGCGACATATTCGCCTTTTTGTATCGACAAAGTAATGGATCGTAAAGCGTTTACTTCCTCTGTACCGATTACATAACGACGGGAAATATTTCTGAGTTCAAGCAATGCCATAAACAGGAATTCTTTGGGCAAATGTAAACGTTAAAATGTTATCAAAACGTTAGAGAAGGAATTAGAATTTAAGGACAAAATGTTGTCTCGGAATGCCACTTCTGAAAAAGATCAGACCCAATTGGAACAAATCAATGCTCAGTGTAACCCTTGGATTAGCTTTGATGGTGTTCCAGGCTGCTTCCATTTCCCTGCTCCAGTGTATATCGTCAAAGATAAAGATCGTATCATTCCCTGCATGCCGGAGAGCCTGGTTGAAGTAGAAGAGTGTAGCGTCTCGTTTGTGATTGCCATCAAAAAAGACCATTCCGGTTTCTCCGATATTTTCCAATACACTGGAAAGATTCAGGCCAAAATCTCCGGTAACAACCCGGATATTTTCCATTTGAAACAAATCGAAATGTTCCCTTGCTTTATTAGCAGTTTCCGGACAACCCTCCATGGTGATAACCTGAGTTTTCCTGTAAGGTGAGGCTAAGTAGAGTGTCGTAATTCCCAATGAAGTTCCAAGTTCCAATATGTTCTTTGGATGGAAATGATTCACCAGCCGGAACAACAATTGACTGCATCGTGCAGATTTCAGAAATGTACCCGCGATGTATTTAACCTTGAGAGACCTTTTTTGATTTCGCTCTCCACCGGTTCCCAGATCTGTAACACTAAGAATGGATTCATCCAGTAAAAGTCGGGCTCTTAAAGCTTCAATTTTATCATAGATGTAAAAGGGCGTTTCATCCCTGATTACGTCGTTTAGTAAATCGAAAACAAATGGAGAATGAACATCATGGGCTGTTCCGCCCATGAGTTTATATTTCAGGAAATGTGTCGCAGAAAAAAATTTATCCACCCTGCGAAGATAAAAGAAAGGCTTTTTGTTCCCAGTCCGGATCCTGCCGATTTGAAATTTTTTATAAACGAATTGCATCCATGAATTTGTGCCGGGTACTTTCCAATGAACCATTGACTTTCAATACGCTGTACTTAAGGCTGAAGAGTTTGGATTAATCTTGGTTTTTTCCTGCTTTTTATGCTGCGATTTATGGAAATCAACCTTTGAATTTTATTCAAAAAAAAGGTCTCAGGGCTTAAATCATTTTCATAAAGATCAATTATTGCTATTTTTGTGAATTCATTATCTTCTATATGAGCTCGATTGCAGAAATACATGCCCGTCAGA
Source organism: Bacteroidota bacterium (assembly GCA_016720935.1). Lineage (NCBI taxonomy): Bacteria > Pseudomonadati > Bacteroidota > Bacteroidota bacterium. Next base: position 570,761 of record JADKJP010000007.1, on the reverse strand, counting down.
TTCTGGATTCCAGGGGTAATCCAACGATTGAAGTAGATGTAATAACAGAAAATGGCGCTTTTGGACGCGCTGCAGTCCCTTCGGGGGCTTCTACCGGCGTTCATGAAGCTGTTGAACTCAGGGATGGTGACAAACAAAAATACCTTGGCAAAGGTGTTTTGAGAGCTGTTTACAATGTGAACAAAGCCATTAACGAAGAGCTCAAAGGTTTCCCTGTTTCTGATCAGCGCCTGATTGATATGGCCATGATCAAACTGGATGGAACCGAAAATAAATCCAACCTGGGAGCCAACGCGATCCTGGGCGTTTCACTGGCTTGCGCGAAAGCGGCAGCAATGGAAAGCAATCAGCCACTTTACCGTTATGTCGGCGGAGTAGATGCCAATGTGCTGCCTGTTCCGATGATGAATATCCTCAACGGAGGTTCACATGCTGATAACAGCATCGACTTCCAGGAATTTATGATTATGCCTATTGGCGCACCTAGTTTTAGTGAGGCTTTACGCATGGGCACAGAGGTGTTCCATCACCTCAAAGCAGTATTGAAGAAAAAAGGACTTTCTACAAATGTTGGTGATGAAGGTGGTTTCGCTCCAAACATCAAATCGAATGAAGAAGCGATTCAGTCGGTCCTCGATGCGATTGGTGAAGCGGGATACACGGCAGGTAAAGATATTTACATCGCGATGGATGCAGCGGCCTCGGAATTCTTTGATGAGAAAGCCGGAAAATACATATTCAAAAAATCCTCCGGTGATCAGCTGAGTCCGGAACAAATGGCTCAGTACTGGGCCAACTGGATCGAAAAATATCCGATTGTTTCTATTGAAGACGGACTGGCTGAAGATGACTGGGATGGTTGGAAAAAGCTCACAGATCTGGCCGGGAAAAAAATTCAGCTGGTAGGTGATGATTTGTTTGTGACCAATGTGAAACGTCTGAATGAAGGCATTGTAAAAGGAGTTGCTAATTCAATTCTTGTTAAGGTGAATCAGATTGGTACATTATCTGAAACCATTGATGCGGTTAACCTGGCGCATCGAAACAGTTATTCATCAGTGATGAGTCACCGTTCAGGAGAAACCGAAGACAGTACCATTGCTGATCTTGCCGTTGCTCTGAAAACCGGACAAATAAAAACCGGTTCCGCTTCCCGTTCCGACAGGATGGCTAAATACAATCAATTGCTGAGGATTGAAGAAGGACTGGGAGAGACAGCACATTTTGCAGGGAAAGATTTTAAATTTGTAAAGCGTTAATTAAAACATTAACCCGGATAATTTCGTTTGATGGATCAGGAAACGTTGGATAAACTGGCTACGGGTGAGTACTCAATTTCACCGCGTAGTGGCCGTTTAAGAAAAAAGATCAGGCTGAAAAAGAAATCACCTTTTTTCTCGAAACGGAGAATGAAAAAGTGGGGACGTTTGGCCTTGTGGATATTCCTGATTGCCGCATTTATAGTCAGTCTCGTCATTGTTGTTCCTGAACTTAACATTACCTCTGTGAACAAACAGGAAAATATAGAAAAGTCCAAGAAAATTTACACGCCACCGCGTTAATCTGAAATTCGTTTACATTCATCCTCCTTATTTTTTAATACATATCTCTCTTGAAAACCGATAAGATAAAAGACAAATTCGCGAAAATAGCTCTGCCTATGGCGGCTGAGCTGAAAGATTTCATTAAAGAAAATGGAAACCAGGTCATCGGTTCCTACACGATTGAGCAGGTGTATTCAGGAATGAAGGGGATGATCGGGATGGTAACGGAGACCAGCAAACTGGATCCTGAAGAAGGTATTCGTTTCCGTGGTTACAGCATTCCTGAACTGCGCGAGAAACTCCCGAAAGCAACGGGCGACAGTGAACCTTTGCCGGAAGGAATCTTCTATCTCATGCTCATGGGTGAATTACCTACTGAGGACGATGTGCTCCAGGTGAGTAATATCTGGGCACGCAGAAGCAATGTGCCGAAGTTTGTTTTCGACATGCTTGACAGTTTGCCTTTGAATCTGCACCCGATGACGCAGTTCAGTATGGCCATCATGGCTTTGCAAAAGGAATCGGTGTTCGCTGCCGCTTATCGTAAAGGTTTAAATAAAAAAGAATACTGGGATCCGATGTACGAAGACGTGATGAACCTCATCGCACGTCTTCCCCGCATCGCCGCATATATCTACCGCCGTACTTACAAAAACAATGTGCACATCGAGCCGGATCCAAAACTGGACTGGGCCGGAAATTTCGCGCACATGCTCGGATATGATGATTACGATATGAAACGCCTCATGCGTTTGTATCTCACTATCCACGTTGACCATGAAGGAGGAAACGTTTCCGCGCACACGACACATCTTGTTGGCTCAGCGCTGAGTGATGCTTATCTGTCTTTCGCTGCAGGGATGAACGGTCTGGCAGGTCCATTGCATGGTCTCGCAAATCAGGAAGTGATTCGCTGGATCCTCGATCTCCGTAATTATTACGATGGAGCTGTTCCAACAAAAGAACAAATCCAGGATTACGTGATGAAGACCATGGAAGACGGAAAAGTTGTGCCGGGTTACGGGCATGCTGTATTGCGTAAAACCGATCCGCGTTTTATCGCTCAAATGGAATTCGCGAAGAAATATATTCCTGAAGATGTGAACTGCAGAATTGTACACCAGGTGTACGAGGTGGTTCCTCCAATTCTCGACAATATTAAAAAGATCAAAAATCCATGGCCAAATGTGGATGCACACAGCGGAGCTTTGCTGATGCATTATGGTATGGATGAATATGATTTCTATACTGTACTCTTCGGTGTTAGCCGTGCTTTAGGTGTATTGGCATCATTGCTCTGGGATCGCGCACTTGGACATCCGATTGAACGTCCGGGTTCAGTAACCACAGATTGGATGAAAAGCAAGGCAGCGAAAGCAGCGGTATAATTTTTCTTTTTTCTTATTTATTCAGTCCATTCTGGTTTATAAAATGGCCAAAGAACGTATTCGTTGTCCGTGGTGTCTTTCCTCTGAACTCATGATGGAATATCATGATGCAGAGTGGGGAGTTCCCGTGCATGATGATGAAAAACATTTTGAATTTATTTTGCTCGATACTTTTCAGGCTGGACTGAGCTGGAGTACAATCCTGAACAAGAGAGAGAATTTCAGAAAAGCTTTTGACAATTTTGATTATGTCAAAATTGCAAAATATAAAGAACCAAAAATTCAGAAACTCCTGAATGATGCAGGGATCATTCGCAATAAGCTGAAGGTGTATGGCACCGTCAACAACGCGCAACGTTTTCTTGAGATTCAAAAAGAGTTTGGAACTTTTGATAAATACATCTGGCAGTTCACCGGCAACAAAGTAATCGATCACAAATACAAGACGCACAAAAACATCAAACCTTCTACAAAAGAATCCGACAACATGAGCGCCGATCTGTACAAACGCGGTTTTAAATTTGTCGGTTCAACCATTTGCTATGCCTATATGCAGGCAGCGGGAATGGTCAATGATCATTTGGTGGATTGTTGGAAGTATAGAGGTTGAGGTTCGAAGATCTGGATAATGGTTGTTGAGTTATTGAGTTATTTGGTTATTGAGTTATTGAGTTAGCTTTCGTCCCTCGTCCCCCGTCCCTCAGATCCCCATTTCAAACAACACCGATTTAAATTCACTCAGCATCATTGCTGTCGCGCCCCAGACGGTTTCGTCTTCAAAATAATAAACAGGGGTGTGAATGATGTGTCCGGTGCCTAACTTGATGTCTTTTTCGCCCAGACTGCTTTCATCCATCAGTTTATCCAGATCGAGTTCGATGATTTTCGCAACTTCATTTTTATCAGGAACAAAAAGCGGACGATAGGGAATCGTTCCGATGTATGGATGAACAAGAAAATTACTTGGTGGAATGTAAAGCTCAGTGAGTTTGCCGATAATGGTGATGTCCTTTTGCGCGGCACCGATTTCTTCTTCAGTTTCACGCAGAGCGGTAGCTTGTAAATCAAGATCAGGCGATTCGTATTTGCCTCCGGGTAAACCTATCTGACGGCTGTGAACACCATCGTAATCAGAGCGGAGGATGAGCGGAAATTTTATCGTGCCTTCGTCTTCAAACAACAAAATCAAAACACTTCCCCAACGGGCGTCTTCCGGAATTTTGTAGCGGGAAAGATTCAGTCTTCTTTCCGCATGAGCCATTTTTAGCTGTGCTTCCCGGCCAGGAAGTGGCAGGGCCAATCGATGTTTAAGACTTTTGCTGAAAATTTCCAGCATAAATGAGAGTAGAATTAATTTGTTACCGGCATTTTCGCCGCGCTTCCGTTTCCGGCAGGGATAACGACACGCTTACGTTCTCCAATCTGTTGACGCCACATCGCGTAATACAAACCCTTTGATTCGAGCAAATCATTGTGTGAACCGGATTCAATAATTTGTCCTTTCTCAAGAACAAAGATTTTATCGGCATGCATGATGGTACTCAGGCGGTGAGCAATCATGATGGTGATGTGCTCCTTGCGTGATGTAAGAGCACGAATGGTATCTGTAATTTCTTCTTCAGTAATCGAGTCAAGTGCGGAGGTCGCCTCGTCAAAAACCATCAGGTTGGGTTGACGTAACAAAGCACGGGCTACTGAAAGCCTTTGCTTTTCACCACCGGAAACCTTTACACCACCTTCACCAATCACTGAATCCAGACCCTTCTCGGCTCTGGCCATCAGGTTCTGACAGGCTGCTTTCCTCAGCACATCCATGCATTGCTCGTCGGTAGCATTTGGATTTACAAAGAGGAGGTTCTCGCGAATAGTTCCGCTGAAGAGCTGTGTATCCTGTGTAACAAAACCAATTTGTTCACGAAGTTCATCCTTGTTGATCTGATCACCGGGAATTCCGTTGTAAAGAATTTTTCCCTGTTCAGGGATGTACAATCCAACAAGCAACTTGACTAGTGTCGTCTTGCCGGCACCGCTTGGCCCTACAAAGGCAACAGTTTCTCCGCGACGAACCTGAAAGGAAATATTTTCCACCGCATTGTGCGCACTGCTTTGATGGCGGAATGATACATTATCGAAACGAAAATCTTCAATTCTGCCTATACTTTTCGGATTAGCCGGACGCGGCTCAATTGGTGTATCGAGAATAGTCTGGAAGTTTGCAAGCGATGCCTGTGCTTCACGATAGATGGCAATGACATTACCAAGTTCCTGCAAAGGTCCGAAAATGAAAAAGCTGAAAAAGGTGAGCGTAAGAAGTTTTCCCGGTGTAATCACATCCTTAAACACCAAATAATACAACAGGAATAAGAATGCTGTGCGGAGAAAATTTACAGTCGTTCCCTGCACAAAACTCAAACTGCGGATATACCGGACTTTCTTCAATTCAAGTTTCAGGATTTTTCCTGTGATGGAATTCAACCGACTGACTTCCTGATTGGCAAGTCCGAGACTTTTTACCAGTTCAATATTGCGTAAAGATTCAGTTGTTGAACCGGCAAGTGAAGTGGTTTCTCCAAGAATTACTTTCGAGATTTTTTTGATGTTTTTGCTGAGCAGACTGCTGACAATTCCAAGTAAAGGAACGGTTACAAGAAATACAGGAGCAACAAGCCAGTGAACTGTAAAAGCATACCAGATCACGAAAATCAATCCAACTAATGTCTGAAATACGACACTTATAAAGGCTGTAATAAATTTCTCTGAATCGGTTCGTACTTTCTGGAGTTTGCCGAGCGTTTCACCACTGCGCTGATCTTCGAAAACCTGGTAGGGAAGTTCAAGAGAGTGGCGGATTCCATCTGTATACATTTGTGCTCCGGAGCGCTGTACAACAACATTCACGAAATAATCCTGAAAATTCTTGGCGATACGACTGACCATTGCAACACCCATTGATGCCAACAGCAGCAGCATAATATCATGGGCGAAATTTTTGTTCGGGTCATTACGATAGTCTGAAATGTGAACACCAAAACGATCCATCATTTTTCCCGCAATCAGCGGGTCCATAAGGGAAAAGCACTGATTCACAGCCGCCAGCAGGAGTGCCAGCAGTACATATTTCTTGTGATTGCGGAGGTAAGATAAAAGTAATTTCATGGGAGATAGAGGGGGCCAAAGGTACTTATTTATGGACGATTCTGGCGTGAATTTATTTCATTCTTTGATCAAATAAACGTGGGCTTTTCAACCGGAATTTTTAATAAAATCCAAGAATGAGAATATTAATGTGATAGTTTGCGTTCCATAAATAGTTCATTGGATTGGAATTTAGATTTCGCAAGATGTTAATAAATAGCTTCTGCTCATCTAATTGGTGAATTGAACTTCTATAATTTTGTATAAAACAATCAATTGCTGAAAAAATGATGAAAAAAGTAATTCTTGGATTAGCCTTTATGGCTTCGTACGCATTCTGTTCCGCTCAACATGTTGTAACGATGAAAAGCGGAGAGAAAATGAACGGAACAGTTCAGTCTCTGAACAATGGCACTGTGGACTTTTTGTATAAAGGAAACAAGATGAAACTGAATGTTGAGGATATTTATTCAATCAATTTTTCAGAATCGGAAGCGGCAAAAGCTGCTACCGGCGCGGAATCTTCCGCGGCAGCTCCAAGAGAAATCGGGGAGAAGCAAATTACTGCAGGATCATATCTCGTCCGTTATAAAGTTGCCGACCGTAAAATTGCCAAAGCCCCGCGCATTGATAATCTTACTCAGGACAAAGGAACTGTTGTGGTTGAAATCAGTATTGATAAATACGGACATGTCACCAAGGCAACTCCCGGCGCTCCCGGTTCCAGCACGAACAATGAATACCTTAAAACCAAAGCGAAGCAAGCTGCGGAAAGCGCGCTGTTTGACAATGTGCCAACAGCTCCTTTGGAACAAAAAGGTTACATGATCATCGTTTTCTAATTTAGAGATAGCTTTAAAAGAAAATATTTTCTTTTTCACAGAATTTTTTATTGCCGGAATCAGCGATACATTTTTTTGTATACTGTCTGCATGCCGAAAGATCGCATTACAGACAACCTGATTAAAGGCCGGGGCGCGCAACTGAATACGCGTAATAAATACTTGCGTCAGGAACTGGTTACGGAACACATCGAAGGTCTCGATGAGGCACTCGAACTTTCCCATACAACGCAGTATTTCCTCGAGTATCCAAAAAAAATGATCAACCGGATCGATAGTCCGGATATTCCTTCTGATTATTCAATGAATCCCTACCAGGGATGTGAGCATGGCTGTGTTTATTGTTATGCAAGAAACACACATCAGTATTGGGGCTACTCCGCAGGACTTGATTTTGAATCCAAGATCCTTGTAAAACCGGAAGCTCCAACCTTGCTGGAAGCTGAGCTGCGAAAAAAATCCTGGAAGCCTGCGGTAATCATGCTTTCGGGAAATACAGATTGTTATCAGCCCGCGGAACGTAAATGGAAACTTACCAGAAGAATGCTTGAGATTCTTTTACGCTTCAGGAATCCCGTGAGTCTGATCACAAAAAATCAGTTGATACTCCGTGATCTTGATTTACTAAAAGAACTTGCAGCATTAAGCCTTGTTCATGTTGCTGTCAGTATTACATCTCTTGATGAGGATTTGAGATTGCAACTGGAGCCAAGAACAGCTACTGCTAAAAATCGACTGAAGGTTATTGAAGTTTTGAGTCAGCACAATATCCCTGTGACCGTCATGGTTGCTCCGATTATCCCTGGTTTGAACAGTCATGAGATTCCAGCAATCATCGAAGCAGCCGCAGCATGTGGTGCACGGAATGCAGGCATGACCATCGTTCGTTTAAATGATTCTGTCGCGGAAATTTTTACCAACTGGATTCATAAAACCTATCCTGACCGTGCCGAAAAAGTACTCCACATGATCGCCGATTGTCATGGAGGTAAATTGAGTGACAGTCGATTTGGGACACGTATGAAAGGTGAGGGGAAAATCGCGGAAAGTATCCGTCAGTTACTTCATCAGAGTGTAAACCGTTTCATGGCAGATCGTGAAATTCCTCCTTATAACAAATCGCTTTTCAGAGTTCCATCGGCAGGCGGACAGATGGAATTGTTTATGGAAGAATAAATATTGTGTTCGAATTTAATCTCTGGAAAATTCAGCAAGCCCATTCAATTCTTCATTCACATTGTTGATCCATTTTTTCTGGGCAGCTTCAATCAGACCATGTTCTGTTTCCTCATCGTAAAGATTCTGATTAACCTGATAAGCTTTCCAGGCTTCTTCAAAAAGAGCCTTTATCTGATTGTCGGAATTCAAAAGCGATAATGGGGTTTCTGAAATTTTCTTCCGGAGTTTTCTGACAAACAATTCACAAATGTCAAAATGCAATTGTTCGTGGGTTAGCAGCGGTGCTTCCTTTTTATCCGGATGAACCCAGGATTCTTTTTTCGCGAAACAGGCGAAGATGCTGATCTGTAAAATCATGGTTTGATCCCTGAAAGTTGGCACTCCTTTGTAATCAAACAAACAATGACTTTGCGCACTGAATGGAGAAGATTTGTCAGGAGAAGATTTGAAATCATCCCAGTTTAATCTGTATTCTGATGTCCAGCGAATGGTATCTTTTTTTGATTCCTTTTCTGATGCATCCATTCTGACAAATTCTACCGAAATGTTTTTACAGAGCGCAACTTGTCCCGGGTTTTGGTTCACCCAATCATTGAAGCTTTGGAATAAACTTTTAAATGTTTGACGCAGGATAGTTTCAGGCATGGATTTAGGAAAACCTCTTGCCTGCATTTGTGGAGTTCCGCTTGTTTGAAAAAGATCAATTTCCTGTCCTTCAAGAATTCTGTAAAAATGAATTTTGAAATCGAGACTCAGGGTGTGTTTAATTGCAGTTCCGGGATCCTTAAATTTAAAGTCATCAATAGCGATCCAGATTGGAATTTTGCTTGTGTCAGCCGGCATGCAATTAGAAATCCAGCTCAACAGACTTTTTTGTATGTCTTCTTCAAATACCACGTCAACCGGATTCTTGCTTCCCTCCATTAAAATTTTTCCATTACTCTTTGTATCATGCCTTTTATCGTCAACTCCACAGATATAAAAAGCACCGGACCGGATGCCCCAGTCTTCCGGCTTTAGGGATATAGTATAGCTGCGCTCCTGAGAAAAAGTGATGAGCGGGCAGAGAATTAACAGAACAATCAGATATCTTTTCAACATTTGCTTTGATGTACAGGATTTTGCCCCGAAAGATAAGAATCCGTCAGGATACAGGAAGAGTTCGATAGGAGGTTTGCTTAAAATAATTCGTAAATTTACCTCATTCTTACAAGGATTATGCAAATCGTTTTTCTCATCACCGGAATTGTTATTGGGGCTATCCTCATGTGGTTTTATTCAAAGAATAAGGGCCATGCGGAGCAGGAGGCATTGAATCTCCGGATCAATGAATTGGACAAGGAGCGTTCTGTTCTTGCCGACAGGGTGGAGCAGACCCTTTTACAAACTGAAAATGCCCGTAAACAGAATGAAAAAGAAAGACAGGAATATGTTCAGCTGAATGCCCTGCTTGCACAACAGGAAACAACGAATAAAAATCTTCAGGAAAAGTTAATGTTGCAAAAGGAAGAGTTGGAAAGCCTTCAGCAACGTTTTACAAAGGAATTTGAAAATCTCGCCAATAAAATTTTGGATGAAAAAAGTCAGAAGTTTACAGAGCAAAATAAAACCCAGTTGGACATCATTCTCAATCCACTGAAAGATAAAATCAGAGACTTTGAACAAAAGGTTGATAATGCTTACAAAGCGGAGTCTGCGGAAAGAAATTCATTGAAAGGAGAAATCAAAAGTCTGGTTGAATTAAATAAACAGATCAGTGAAGAAGCGAATAACCTGGTGAAGGCGTTGAAGGGCGACACCAAAAAGCAAGGCAATTGGGGTGAACTTATCCTGGAGAAAATCCTGGAGCGTTCAGGATTGATCAAAGATGAAGAGTACAAAATGCAGGTTAGTGCTCAGAATGAAATTGGAAACAGAATTCAGCCGGATGCTGTCATCTATCTTCCCGACAGCAAACACATCATCGTTGATTCAAAAGTTTCGCTTGTGGCCTACGAAGCCATGGTGAATGCGCCGGATGAGGAGATACGTGAACAATCATTGCGTGAACATGTATTAAGTGTCAGAAGTCATATCAAAGGTCTTAGTGAAAAAAGTTATCAGAGCTCTGCTGATTTTACGTCACCTGATTTTGTGCTTTTATTTATGCCTATTGAATCCTCTTTTGGAATGGCTGTACAGGCGGATAATGAATTGTTCAATTTTGCATGGGACAGGAAAATTGTCATTGTGAGTCCTTCTACTTTGCTTGCGACCTTGCGCACAATTTCTTCTATCTGGAAACAGGAAAGACAGACCCGTAACGCGATGGAAATTGCCCGTCAGGGCGGTGCTCTGTATGATAAGTTCAAAAATTTTGTTGACGATCTGATCGAAGTTGGTAAAAAGATGGATGGCGCGAAAACAAGTTATTCGGAAGCCATGAATAAATTGTCAACCGGAAACGGAAATATTGTTAAGCGAATCGAAGATCTCCGGAAACTGGGAGCAAAAGCAACAAAGGAACTTCCTCCTTCACTGGTTGAACGCGCGGAGGAAAATATACAGTCCTGATATGTTCCGGAACTATTTTTATTTTTTTCTGTTTTTCCTGCTTACCGGATGTTTCGGTACGCGTGAGCTGAGCAATGAAAACCTGAGTTCCGTTTATAGGAATTCAGAACAGGTTTTTCATCCTGAAATAAATGTATTTCATTCCTCAGACACCCTTTCCAGAATTTCAATAAAGCTGTTGCCTTCCGAGTTTTTGTTTGTCCGTCAGCCGGATGATCAATTCAAGGCGTCTCTGAAAATACAGGCTCGTCTGATGGAATCATACGAGTCTTCAATTGTGCTGGATACGCTTACCCTTCAGTACTCCTTCGACATGATGGAGAAATCGGGTCCACGCCTGGTTGAATTTGATTTTAACGTGCATCAGAAAGGAAGTCATCTGCTCAATCTGATATTTACCGATAATAATAAAAATTACAGCGAAGAATTTTTTGTCAATTTTGATAATACGGATTCTCTTGGAAGACAAAGTTTCAGGGTGACCGACCTCAGGGATAATTTAATTTTCAGGAATTATTTGTATCAGAGCGATACAGTTCGCTTGCATTGCAGGAATCCCGGAATTAAAAAACTTTGGTGCAAATTTTATCACCGTGATTTTATTCTGGCTCCACCGCCATACAGCTTTGATGTGAGAGAGGAATTTAACTATCACGCTGATAGTTTGTTTATGGTGGATCTGTCTGATACACATGGACTGAACCTTGCAAAAGAGGGTTTCTATCATTTTGCTCCGGATACGAATTCATCAGTGGGTTTAACGCTATTCCGTTTCAATGGAGGTTTTCCCGAAATCACCACTGCCATGCAGATGTATCAGGCGATGCGTTACTTAACGACCAAAAGAGAATTCGAAGACATTGGCAATAAGCCCAATTTGAAAAGTGCCATGGATGCATTCTGGCTGGACCGCGGAGGGAATGCGGAAAGGTCCCGTCAGCTTATAAAAAAGTACTATACGCGTGTGAAAGAGGCAAATCGCTATTTTACCTCTTTTACTGAGGGATGGCGAACCGACAGAGGAATGCTCTATATTATCTTCGGCAGTCCGAATACGATTTATCGTGGAGCATTGAGTGAAAGCTGGATCTATGGTACTCCAAACAGCAATCTCTCCCTGAATTTCTTTTTTGTACGAGTCAATAATCCATTTACTGATAACGATTTTACATTGTCACGATCACCAACCTATGAAAGCAGTTGGTATCGTGCAGTGGAAGTATGGCGTCAGGGCCGGGCTTACAACAGCATGAATTAATACCGGTACACAATCATTAGAAACAATATGAAGAATTTTTCATTCAAAGATAAAAACCCGAATGCCGATCGTGAAGATGACCAGATGATCTACGGTTTAAGACCGGTCATGGAAGCCGTTAAAGCAGGGAAAGAGATCGACAGAATTTTTATCGGTCGCACAGCGAAAGGGGAGTTGATGCAGGAGTTAAAAAATCTGCTTCGTGAAGAGAATATTCCATGGACGGAGGTTCCTGAAGACAAACTCAACCGCTTCACACGGAAGAATCACCAGGATGTTGTTTGTTTTATTTCCGCGATCTCTTATCATTCACTCGGACAATTGTTGCCCTCAATCTTTGAAAAAGGAGAAACACCTTTTCTGCTTGTTCTGGACAGGATCACAGATGTCCGTAACTTTGGAGCGATTGCCCGTACGGCAGAATGCGCGGGAGTTCACGCGATTGTAATTCCTTCCAGAGGTGCGGCGCAGGTAACTTCGGATGCGATCAGAACTTCAGCAGGCGCACTAAACAGGATTCCTGTTTGCAGGGAAAGTAATCTGAAAAATACAGTGACGTATTTGCAACAAAGTGGAGTACTGGTAGTAGCCGCGACAGAGAAAGGAAAAGAATACCATTTTCAGAACGATCTCAATGGTCCGCTTGCCGTAGTCATGGGTTCGGAAGAAGATGGCGTTTCTCCTGAACTCATTCGCATTTGCGACAAGTTGCTGCGAATTCCCATGATCGGAACAATTTCTTCATTGAATGTGTCTGTGGCTTGTGGAATTATGCTCTACGAAGCCATCCGCCAAAGGATTGTTGCCGAAGGAATGACGACTAAAACCAATTGAGCTGATTGACACAATGCCGGGAAAGTGGACTGACAATTTTTTTCGTAAGGATGAAAATCTCCTCATCGCGTGTATTCTGATTTTTGCCGCGATCATCCGATTGTATGCCTGTCATGAATTGTCATTGTCGAATGATGAATTGAGTGCCTTAACCAGAGCTAAAGCAAATTCATTCCATGATCTCATTGTAAATGGTGTTTATATAGATTATCACCCTGCAGGAGTGGAGTTGTTTATTTATTACTGGCTCAAAATATTTGGCGAATCGGCGTTTTTATTTCGACTTCCATTTATCCTCACAGGTATAGGATCAGTCTGGTTGATATATATTCTTGGGAAAAGATGGTTCTCGACATTTACAGGTTTATTGGCTGCAGCAATATTCGCTGGTACAAAATTTTGCATCCTTTATTCAATGTATGCAAGGTTGTATAGTCCGGGTTTGTTTTTCTCCTTGCTTACAACTCTTGTCTGGACCAATATTGTTTTTCCAGAGTCTGAAAACAAGGAAAAAGAAATAAGAAGGAGTCAATGGGTTTGGTTGGTAATACTGATGTCTGTTTGCACACACATTCATTATTTTTCTTTTGTATTTGTTGCCGGGCTCGGATTGACAGGCTTGTTTTTCATCAGCAGGAATAATCGTTTGCCTTACCTGATTTCCGGCATGGTTGTACTTGCCTTGTTCACTCCTGAATGGCAAATATTTTTGGAGCAAATGAAAACAGGAGATATTGGAGGTTGGTTGGCTCCACCTGAAAAATCGTTCTTATTGGATTTTGTCCATCAGCTTTTGAATAAATCGGCACTTCTTAGTTTTATCGTAGCAATCCTGGTAGTACCCGGTCTCTTTTTCCTGGTGAAGTCAAAAAGATGGAACAAGTTCCACACGATATCTTTAGCTTGGGTATTGTTTTCTTTCTTTATTGCCTATGGATATTCTGTATTGCGAGGCCCTGTTTTGCAATATTCAACTTTGTTTTTTGTTCTCCCTTTCTCACTTTTCCTTATTGCTTCAGCTATTCAGAAGATTGTTATTCAAAAACTACGGTCAGCCTTCATTTTACTGATGCTCTTGGGTACATGCTGGAGTACAATTGTAGAGGCAAAATTATTTACACGTCCAACCTATGGTCTCTTTCGGGAACCGGCTCAGGATCTTCAAAGATGGATAAATTTGTATGGAAAAGAACAGGTTCCATGCGTTGTAAATGCCATCAATACGGATTATATGCGATATTATTTCAGGCAATTGAATTTTGATCCATGGCTGGCGGCAGAGAAAGTGAATTCCGGCGAAAAATTTTCGACGTTGGCAAATATTCTGGATACAATTCAATCGGACTATTTTGCATTTACATGGAGCAATTGCGAAAATATTTTTGAAGTAAATAAATTGATTCAGGATAAATACCCGTATTTGGTTGAAAAGGAAATCTATTTTAATTCCGCTGCTTATTTGTATAGTAGAAAAAATGGTTCCGGAGAGTCCTCAACAATTTTTCAATCCTGTTGTGATTTTGATTCACTGGACTGTGTTGGATCAGTATTGAAAACGACAGGGGAATTTAAATTTAGCGGGACAAAATCTGCCCACATTGATTCTTCGGATATGTATGCATTTACCTTCCAGAAAAATGGCATAGATATTCCCGGTTCAGGATACCGATGGATGAATTGTAAATTCAGGTTTTTCAGCCAACAAGGACCACTTTCCGCATTGGTCGTGATGGAAGTTAACAGAAACAAAGAGAATGTCTCTTATTTTACTTCTAATATCGGAGAGTTTGATGTAGAATCAGGCAAATGGAATAAAGTCACTTTTTCCCGATTGCTCCCCGGGGATCTTCAGCAGGATGATGAAATAAAAATGTACATCTGGAACAAAGACCGGCAAAGTTTCTTTGTGGATGATTTTTGTATTTCTGTCGACAATGGAGATGACCCTTATCTTGAATAAAAGATACTTTATTTAATCTTCGGCAACCGCGCCTCCTTTGTACAGCTGTGTTCTGTATTTTAAAGAAGGGGATGAGATGAACTTACCAAGTCCGAGTTTGCTCCAAACTTCATCGACCCGTTTGATCGTTTGAGCATCAGATGCGAGGATGTTCGGCCAGTCGCGTTGAAAGCCATCGTGTTCCTTTGTCTTTCTTGTCCCGTCGAATGCGACATGAGAAGGGTGCATTGCTGAATCAGATTCAACGACAAAGGAATCTCTTTTCGGATCAACATTGTTTGCGAATCGCCATACACTATCCGCTATATCACGAATGTCAATGGTGTGTTCAAGAAAAATAACAACTTTGATGTTGCTGAACTCCGGCAATTGAAATACACTCTTGCTTAATTCTTTGATTTGATTTTTTCTGTTTTTCTCTATTGAAATAAACACAAGTGAAACTCCCATGCTCAGGAGCTTGTCATTGATGTCTCTGATTTCCGGGAAAAGTAACTTCAGTTTTTCAAGATGAATATGCTCTGAATTCAATGAACCCTGAATTTGCATTTCGGATTGTCTTCCGGACATTTCCTCCGAAGTTTTTTTGGTTGCATCCAGTCCAATTTTTCCTCCAAATGCCATCACACTGCAACTGTGGTCCAATACGTCAACCGGGCCTTGGGTGAAGTAAGTGTCGTATTGCGGATCAAAATTCTCACTCACATATTTGGCGACTGCGGCTGAATCATGAATATTTACATCGCCATCCACGACAACCATCATTTTTGTAAACATCATTTGTCCGGCACCCCAGAGACTATGCATCACTTTTGAAGCCTGTCCGGGGAATTCCTTATTGATCTTAACGATCACAAGGTTGTGAAACACTCCTTCCACAGGCATTACCATATCGGTGATTTCAGGTACCATTGTCATTTTGATCGGCACCAGAAAAATGCGTTCGGTAGCTTTTCCTATCCATGCATCTTCCTGGGGAGGAATACCAACTATGGTTGCAGGATAAACAGCGTTTTTACGATGTGTTATCGCGGTGATGTGAAAACGCGGGTAATAATCTGCCAGAGAATAATATCCTGTATGATCGCCAAATGGTCCTTCCAGAATGAATTCTTCAGAAGGGTCAACATAACCTTCTATAATAATATCCGCGTCAGCCGGCACCTGAACGTCCTGCGTAAGGCATTGCACCAGCTCAACTTTTTTCTTTCTTAAAAAACCGGCAAGCATGTATTCATCCACACCATCCGGAAGTGGGGCGGTTGCCGCATAAGTATAAGCAGGATCGCCACCAAGTGCGACAGCAACCGGCATTTTTTCTCCTCGTTTTTTGTATTCATTAAAATGTCGTGCACTCACTTTGTGTCTGTGCCAGTGCATGCCTGTCATTGTTGGAGTGAACACCTGCATCCGGTACAATCCAACATTGCGAATGCCGGTAAGTGGATCTTTCGTATGTATGATTGGCAGTGTTAAAAAAGGGCCACCATCTTCCGGCCAGCATTTGAGAACGGGAAACTTAGTAATATCCGGATCTTTAATCACCACTTCCTGGCATTCGCCTTTTCCGCTGATAACCTTTGGCATCCAGCCGGCGATACTTCCCAGTGTGGGGAGCATTTTCAGTTTGTCAAGAATACTTTCCTTTGGCGATGTGAGCTGTTTGAAAAGCGCCTCCATGTCTTTGGCGATGTCATCCAGATGATTCACGCCAAGAGCCATGGCCATTCTTTTCTCAGTTCCCATCGCATTGATTAGCACGGGAAAAGCAGTTCCGGTATTTTCAAATAACAAGGCAGGGCCGTTGTGTTTTGAAACCCTGTCAGTAATTTCACTGATTTCAAGAACAGGGTCAACAAATTCTTTGATTCGGATCAATTCACCTGCTGCTTCCAGCTTTTGAATCCATTCTTGTGTGTTTCGATACATGGGATGGTTGAAAATCGATTGCAATTTACAAAGAATACTGTCAATGCATTTTATCAGGGCGCCCTTAAGGCATCAATGCAATCATCATCAGTTGAATAACACTGTTGATCCGGAAAAGTTTTAATTGAAGAATGAATCAGAAAATTAAATTCCCGGTCATTTCGGCTCTTGCCATTTCTCTCAGGCGCGGTATGTCTTCTTCCTTCATCCCAATGGTAGAAATGGGTTCGCTCCAGATACATTCCATTGTCCCCGGTGAAAGAGCGAAAGGATGTTTTGGTGAAAGTAAACGATCTGAATTCCTGATCGTCATCACTGCCAGAGGCACCTGAGCCGCGATAGCCAGACGAAAAGCACCATCATGAAAAGGTAAAAGCGGTTCGGGCCCTGCGTTACGTGTACCTTCAGGACATAAAAAAACGCTGATATTTTCTTTTATTGAGTTCAGCATGTTTTCCATGCTTTTTACTCTGGCGGATTTATTCTTCCTGTCCACACTGATATAGAGTTTACGGATGATGTATCCCATCAAAGGAATTTTCATCAACTCTGCTTTTGCAAGAAAACGAAAGGTGTTTTCGCAAGCGATCGCGTAGGCAGGTACATCCAGTAAAGATCTGTGATTCGCAGCAAATACATAGGTTGTGTCAGGATCAATTCTTTCTCCATGAATAATTTTGACACGAATGCCAAATGCCGGAAAAAGGAACTTAGCCCAATTGCGGGAGATGTAACGATGAGCCAGATGAGGTGCTTTTTGCTTTGATGCAAAGGTGAAAACCAATACGTAAGCAATGCTTGTAATTATAAGGGAAAGTCCGAATACAAGGAGTGCAAAAAAGCCAAAAAGATTGCGAAGGAGGATTCGGAGCATATTAGGGGATTGCCTCTGCAAACATAAAAATCTTTTTGCTTAATACATTATTTCTCAGGGATTCAGTGCTTACTGGTCAAAAGGAGATTAATATTATTTGCACATTGTCCAGGAACATTGGAATTTGAACAGAGCAACTCAAGGACTTGTACTATTTCATGTTTTGTGTGAAATGTGCAATGCTGATGTCAGAACAGGAGATAAACCTTAGTTTGATTATTGATAAGACAGCTCAGGATAATAACAATTCTCCTTGTCAATCCTGTCTTTTTTATTTTACTTTGATACTCATCTACCAGGAAAATTTCATGAAAAAAATTCTATCCATTATTGCAGCCGGTGTACTTTTCATCGGTGTAAATTCCTTTGCGGCTCATCCAATTCCTGATCCGCATAAGCTCCTGTTGAAGTCAGGAAACATTGTTACCGCTAATGATTTCAATTCCAAAATTTCTCAGGCAATTTCTTCTTCGGATGTTTTTGCCGGAAGATATTACAGAATAGTTCAGTTCAATGTGATGCCGGATGCTCTTCAAAAAAAGCAGATGGAATCATCCGGATTGCATTTTATCAGTTACATCCCGAATCAGGCATTTGTAATTTCTTTTCCTCAGTCTTACAATTTGAATTTACTCTCAGCTTACAATGTGCGAACTCTGGTAAGTATTACATCAGAGATGAAACTGGCCCGTTCACTTGCTGAACACAATTATCCTGCTTATGCAAAATCCGCTGATGGAAAAATTGACTTGGTTGTCCAGTATTTCAAAGACATTAATCCTGCTGATGTTGCAATTCAATTTCAACGTAGCGAGATAAAGGTTGTCGCCAATTATCCGTCAAATGCACAAATGCATATTCGTGTAGCTGAAAATTTTGTAGATCAGCTTGCGACGCTGACTTTTATCAAATGGATTTCCCCGGTAGCTCCTCCATCAACACCTGATGATACAAAAGGCCGGAGTTTGCACCGTGCAAACATGATCAATGCCGATTATCCGGGAGGCAGACATTACGATGGAGCAGGAGTGAGTATTTCACTTGCAGATGACGGAGAAGTCGGTCCTCATATTGATTTCCAGGGACGTCTCACCAATCTCCTCACTACTGGAGCCGGCGGAACACATGGTGACATGACTTCCGGAATCGCTGCCGGAGCAGGTAACCTGGATCCAACCAAACGTGGAATGGGTTCCGGTGCACACCTGTATGTGCATGATGTGGGTGCCGGTCCGGATGGTTATGATCATGTGTATAACGCACCATTGTATTTTACACAATATGGTATTGTAATTACTTCGACAAGTTACAGCCAGGGTTGCAATGATTATGATTTATATTCAAGTACCGGAGATCAGATTGTTCATGACAACCCACAGTTTTCTTTGGTGTTTTCTGCCGGAAATAATTCATCAGCGGATTGCGGGTATGGTGCCGGCCCTCCATGGGGAACAATTACAGGAGGATTCAAGCAAGGAAAAAATGTTATTGCCTGCGCAAATCTGGATGCCTATGAAGTCCTCGACAATTCAAGCAGCCAGGGACCTTCTGCGGATGGACGCGTGAAGCCCGATATTTCATCCAATGGAAAAGATCAGATGTCTACTGACGAAGGAAATACATACCAGGTTGGTGGTGGAACCAGTGCGGCATGCCCCGGAATTGCAGGGATCTGTTCAGAACTTTACCAGGCTTACCGTGAAATTACCGGTGATCCAAATCCGGAATCTCCACTCATTAAAGGTGTTTTGCTGAATTCCGCGGAAGACATCGGAAATCCCGGTCCTGATTTTACCTACGGTTGGGGTCGTGTCAATGCTCTGCGAGCTTTGCAAACACTGGAAGAACATCGTTATGTGTTGGATTCTGTCGATCAGGGATCAGCAAATGCTTTCGATATCCTGGTGCCAGCCGGAGTGGATCAGGTAAGAATGATGGTGTATTGGCTCGATCCGGAAGGTGATCCTGTTGGAACAACGGCTCTGGTAAATGATCTTGACATGACAGTGGTAACACCTGCAAGCGCTATCGTTTCTCCATGGATTCTTGATCCAAGCCCGAGTGCAGTTGCCTTATCTGCAAATGCTATTCAGGGTGCTGATCATTTAAACAATGTAGAACAAGTAACGATTAACACACCTGCTTCAGGAACATATACCGTGAATGTTGCAGGCACGAATGTTCCTTTTGGTCCGCAAAAATATTACATCGTTTGGGAGTTCCGTACTGACGAAATTACGCTTACCTATCCCAATGGTGGAGAAGGTTTCGTTCCTAATGAAACTGAATTGTTGCGTTGGGATGCTTATGGAAATACATCAACCTTCAATCTGGAATACACTTCCGACAATGGAAGCACCTGGAATCCTATCAATCCAAGTGTTGCAGCTAGTATCAGACAATACGAATGGACTATTCCTTCCAATTTAAGTGATCGTGTGAAAGTACGTGTGACCCGCTCAGGAATCAGCGATGTGTCTGACGCGAATCTTGCTATTCTCAATCTCCCATCCAATCTGACTATTGATTATGCTTGTCTGGATACATTGCAAATAAGCTGGACATCTGCGACCGGAGCAAGTGCATATGAAGTAAGCATGCTCGGAACTGAGTACATGGATTCCATCGCAACGACTGCTTCAACAAGCATTGCAATTCCTGTTTCACAGGCAGTGGATACATGGTTTAGTGTGAGAACAATTGGAGCAAATTCCGGAAAAGGTCGCAGGGCAATTGCAATTCACAAAGCTCCGGGTTTACAGAATTGTTCTTTTGCTTCCGATCTGGCTTTGTTGAATTCCATTAATCCAACTCCCGGAAATTTATTCGGATGTCAAAACCTGAGTGCGGTACCAGTGAGTTTGAATTTGAGAAATGATGGAGTGAATACAGTGACAAGCTTTGATATTTCTTATACTTTGAATGGAGGTACTCCTGTTACTGAGACATACAATGGATTGTTGGTTCATGGCGCATCGATGACCTATACGTTCTCTACCACCGCTGATCTTTCAACTCCGGGCCCGAATTTGCTTGAAGTTTCAATCGTTTATACGGGTGATCAAAATCCTACGAATGATGCTTTGACAATTCAGGTTAATACAGGCGCAACGGCAGCGATTCCTGTTGCTGAGAACTTTCAGCAAAGTTTTCCTCCGGCCGACTGGTCAATCGTTAGTTCGGGAACAACTTATTTCTGGGATGTGAAAACAGGAATCACAGGCAGTGATGGAAATCTTACCAGTGCTGCCTGGTTCAACAATTTCTCTTACAGCAATTCAGGTGCGGAAGATTATCTCGTCACGATGCTTGCTGATTTTCATGGCGCTGGCGCACCAAGAATGACTTTCGATGTCGCTTATTCTGTGTACTCAGGATTTGAAGATGGTTTGCGTGTCGATGTTTCCGGCGATTGCGGTGCTACATTTGTCCCAACTTCCTACCTCAAAATTGGTGCAGTGCTGGCAACAGCTCCGGCTGCCAATCTTTCATTCCAGCCTTCTCAGGCAAGTGACTGGAGAAATGATACTGTGGATTTAGCCTCAATGGCGAACTCTTATGCTTTGATTCGTTTTGCAAACATAAATGATTATGGAAATAATCTTTATATCGATAATGTCAACATCGAAAATGATAACATTGCCGGAGTTGGTTCCGCTGTACAGATCCCTGTGATCTCTGTTTTCCCGAATCCAGCATCTGCTCAGGTGAATGTGAATATCAAAAATCTTGCGTCAAGAAAACTTACTTTGACCCTGATGGACAGTCAGGGCAGGGAAGTGCTTATCAGAAGCTTTGAAAAAACTAATGACGTATTCACTCAAATGCTGGATGTAGGTAAATGCACAAAGGGTATTTATATGCTGCGCATAGCCGGAGACGAAAAAGTTTACAACTTACGACTGGCAATACTTTGATAGGAAATATAATTATTCTTTCTTAAAACAAAGACCGGTTTCCTTAGGAGCCGGTCTTTGTTTTTACTTTGTCCCACTTCTTGATTTGCCAGTTAACTTTTCCGGTTGAAATGTGATTTTTTTTCACGTCGAAAATTTCAACTTTCATTTCAATAAAAACTGCATCCTGTGATTCGAGGGGAGTTTTCACCTGTTTTTGAAAATCACTTGAAGGGAAATGAAGTTCTGCAATGACATCTTCTTTGGCCTGGTAATGATACGTCATACTCAGATCTTTCATGAGGAGTCTGAATGCATCTGTACCACTCATTTTTGCAAGGGTAATACCGGCCGTAAATTCGGACAAAGTTGCCAGAGCACATGCATGAATTCCTCTGAGGTGGTTTAGATTTTTTCGTTTATAGGGAAGAAGAATTTTTATTCCATCCTCATATACTTCAAGAATTTTAAAACCATGCGGTGCATTGAAAGGTATGGCACGTGCCAAAGCGAAACCCAGTAATGAACGGGAGAAGGAGGAATGTCTCGCTTTTTCAAGCAGAGTTATTAGTTGCTTCATAAATTAGTTTCTTTTTTAATCTTTTTGAGAACTGTTTATTCAGCAATCTTTTTCAATTCAAGATAGGCAGCTTCAGTTTCAGCTATCATTTCTTCAACAATTTCCTTTACGGGTTTTATTGCATGAATGAGTTCAACGGATTGCCCGGCACACCAGAGACTGTTGTAATTTCCCGGCTTCACTGCATCTTCCAGCCATGAAAATCCGCGCTTTTGTACGAGCATTTTAAAATACTTTTTGGTACGTGGATTGTTACTCATCCATTTTTCAAACCAGTTTTGTTGTGTCCCGATTTTTTTCGCGAACTCAGTATTGATGATAGTACATGGCGTACCGCTGATACGTGTAGTCATGACTATATCTTCCATGCCTGCATCAAGGATGGCTTTTTTGTATTCCTGTGACACTCCGGCTTCCGGTGATGCTATAAAACGAGTTCCGCAGTAAGCGGCCGATGCTCCTGCTGCCAGAACACTCAGGATACTTTTACCATGAGCAATTCCGCCTGCAGCCAGAACCGGTTTGTTTGGGAATGCATTTTTCAGCGATTCAATCAAAATCGCCAATGGATAAGGTCCGGCATGTCCGCCTGCCCCCTGACCAACAGCGATAAATCCATCGCAACCCATGTCGTAACATTTTTGTGCATGAACGAGATTGGTTACATCACAAAATACTTTACCGCCGTACGGATGAGCCGCTTCTATTGTGGATTTAGGATTTCCGAGAGAAGTTATAAAAACGGGAACTTTATTTTCAATACAAATATTCAAATGCTTTTCAAACCAGGGATTCGATCTCTGCACAATCAGGTTTACCGCGTAGGTTCCTGTTTGTCCATTCCTGCTTTTGATAAATGAATTTAAATTTTTCAATACCGAATCGAGTTGACCTTCTTCACGATAATTCAGGGAGGGGAAACATCCCATGATTCCGGCATCAATTGCTTCACGTAACATGGCTTCGTTTGTCACAAGGAACATAGGAGCCATTATCAATGGAAACCGGATATTCAGGCTTCGGGTCAATTCGTTTTGAAAGTGCATAATTTTGAAGCAAGAGTGTTTATTCCGGTTTCGGCTTGCTGATACAAAGAACGGAAGCCTTTCAATTGTTAATATCCCCTGCAAAATTTTTTTCCCACCATGACCCCGGTGTAGTCAAATCCCTTAATTTGGCAGATCAGACACAATTGTGTGGTTTTATAATAATCGCATCTGGGAGAATTTGACAGTTGTAATGCATTGTAAATCAAATAACTCCTTAATTTGTGTGCAGACCAATCTGAAATGATAAGAAGGCTTTTCGACATTCCTCAACGTCAGCTGGAACTTTTTCCTAAGAAGGATGCTTTAGCGGCGAAAATTAACGGCAACTGGATTCCGACATCTACGGCAACTTTCGTTCAAACCGCCGATGAGATAAGTCTGGGTTTAATGGCCCTTGGACTTAAAAAAGGCGATACCATCGGTATGATCTCTCCGAATCGTCCGGAATGGAACATGATGGACATCGGTATGATGCAGATTGGTGTAGTGAATGTTCCCGTCTACATCACACTGAGTGAAAATGAGATTGCTTTTATCCTGAATGATTGCAAAGCGAAATACATCATTGTTGGTGACGCTGAATTATTGCTAAAAATAAATAACATCCGTTCGAAAGTTCCTTCACTCCTGGATGTATATACGTTCAACGTGATACCGGGCAGCAAATGTTGGACGGAAATCAGTGAGAAAGGAAAAGCCAACCGGGATCTTTCGGCCTTGCAGTCTGCAAAAGACAGTGTAGATCCTGAAGATCTCGCGACATTACTTTACACTTCCGGTACAACAGGGACACCAAAAGGCGTAATGCTTTCTCATCACAATATCGTGAGTAACATTCTTGCCTCCGAACATTTGTGTCCTGTAGGAAAAGAACACTGGGCATTGAGTTTTCTCCCGCTTTGCCATAGTTACGAGCGCATGCTCACCTACATGTACATGTACAACGGCGTCTCGATTTACTATGCTGAAAGCATGGAGAAGATTGCAGATAATCTGCGGGAATTGAAGCCACATGTATTTTCTACCGTTCCCCGTTTGCTGGAAAAAGTCTTTGATCGCATTGTGGCGAAAGGGAAGGAACTGACAGGAATAAAAAAAGCACTTTTCTTTTGGGCGCTTGATCTCGGATTGAAATATGAATTGAATGGGAAAAACGGTGCCTGGTATGAAATGCAACTTCGCTGGGCGAATAAATTAATATTCAGTAAGTGGAGAGAAGCTCTTGGCGGAAATGTAAAAGTGATCGTCAGTGGTGGAGCCGCATTGCAACCTCGTTTGGCAAGAGTTTTCTGGTCGGCGCAGATTCCGGTGCTGGAAGGCTATGGTCTCACAGAAACATCACCTGTAATCGCAGTGAATAACCTGGAAGAAAACGGTGCCATGTTCGGTACTGTAGGCCCGGTTATCAAAGGAGTGGAAGTCGCTTTCGCTGAGGATGGAGAAATTCTTTGCAAAGGCCCGAATGTGATGCTGGGATATTACAATCGCCCTGATCTGACAGCGGAAGTGATGGATGCAAACGGATTTTTTCATACCGGAGATATCGGGGTGATGATGAATGACAGGTTTCTGAAAATTACCGATCGTAAAAAGGAAATTTTTAAAACTTCCGGTGGAAAATACATCGCGCCACAGGCTCTGGAGAATAAGTTCAAAGAATCTTCGTTCATCGAACAAATTATGGTCATCGGTGAAAACAGGAAATTCCCTGCCGCCTTGATTGTACCTTCTTTTCCTCATTTGCAAAAATGGTGTGAAATAAAGGGACTCCCGTATACTACTCCTGAAGATATGATTTTGCACCATGAAGTGATTGATCGTATTCAGAAGGAAGTGGAAGAGTTCAATAAAGAATTCGGCCAGACCGAACAGATAAAAAAGGTTGAATTACTAAGTAAAGAATGGACAATTGATTCAGGAGAACTGACAGCGACATTAAAATTGCGACGAAAAATTATCCTGGAAAAATTCGCTAAACAAATAGAAAAAATGTACGCGGAATAAACCGCTGCATCCGTTGATACAAGGATGTTCGGATAAAAAAAGAAGGATCATTTCTTTTTTTCGAAACATCAAGATGAAAGAACCTCGAATGAAAAGATCAATTCAGAAAGTTGCTGTACTGGGAAGTGGTATCATGGGCAGCCGCATTGCCTGTCATTTCGCGAATATCGGTGTGAATGTATTGTTGCTGGATATTGTTCCGAAAGAACTCAGTGATGAAGAAAAGAAAAAGGGTCTCACACTGGACTCTCCGGAAGTACGAAATCGTATTGTAAATTCCGCATTGCAAACGACGCTTAAAGCCAATCCGTCTTCGATTTATAAGAAATCATTTGCATCAAGAATTCGTACCGGAAATTTTACCGACAACATGAAAGACATCGCTTCATGCGATTGGATTCTTGAAGCGGTAGTGGAGAACCTTGATATTAAAAAAAGTGTTTTTACGGAGGTGGAAAAATTCCGCAAACCGGGAACGCTCATTACCTCCAATACTTCGGGAATTCCCATTCACCTGATGGATGAAGGAAGAAGCGAGGATTTTCAAAAGCATTTTTGTGGCACACATTTTTTCAATCCTCCCAGGTATCTCCGTTTACTGGAAATAATTCCTACTCCGAAAACGGATCCTGCCGTTGTGGAATTTCTGATGAACTACGGAGATTTATTCCTTGGTAAATCAACAGTGTTGTGTAAAGACACGCCGGCTTTTATTGCCAACAGAATTGGTGTGTTTTCAATCATGTCGCTTTTTCATCTCATTGAAAAAATGGGACTGAGTATCGACGATGTGGATAAACTGACAGGTCCTGTTTTGGGTCGTCCAAAATCCGCGACATTCAGAACCTGTGATGTAGTGGGGCTGGATACTCTGGTAAAAGTCGCGCAGGATGTGTACGCGCGCTGCCCACAGGATGAAAGCAAGGATACTTTTAAGCTGCCTGCATTTGTTCAGAAACTGATCGATAATAAATGGTTTGGGGACAAAACCGGACAGGGTTTTTACAAAAAAGTGAAAGGAGAGAAGGGGAAAAGTGAGATTCTTACACTT
The DNA here is from genome assembly GCA_016720935.1 of Bacteroidota bacterium. Taxonomy (NCBI): domain Bacteria; kingdom Pseudomonadati; phylum Bacteroidota; species Bacteroidota bacterium. The sequence goes on along the minus strand of JADKJP010000007.1, from coordinate 544,685 downwards.
GATCTTACATCTTTTGAATACAAACCAAAGTCGAAGTCTAAATTCCCGACGCTGGATCAAACAAAAAGCATAGATAATTTCAAAGACAGGGTGAAGATCCTCTTTTCAGGAAAAGATGCAGCCGGTGAATTTTATCGCGCTTCCTTTGCTGAGTTGTTTCGTTATATAACGTACCGCATACCCGAAATTTCTGACGATATTCAACGAATCGATGAAGCCGTGTGCGCAGGTTTCGGCTGGGAAACCGGACCTTTCGCGATCTGGGACATTCTGGGAGTTCAGAATGTTGTCACTGTGATGGAAAAAATGGGAATGCCGCCGGCTGCCTGGGTTTATGAGATGCTTAAAAAAGGAGTTTCTTCCTTTTACGAATACAAAGACGGGGCTCAACAATTCTATGATCTCGGACAGGGTGCCCGCAGGTCAAAGAGTGGCGCCTCGCCAATTATTTTACTGGATGCCTGCAGGGAAAAAACCGTTTGGAAAAACAGCGGATGTTCCCTTATCGATATTGGCGATGGTGTGCTCAATCTGGAGTTTCATACCAAAATGAATACTATCGGCGGGGAAGTGATTGAAGGAATGAACAAAGCAATTGCCATAGCGGAAAAAGATTATGCCGGATTGGTTATCGGAAGTGAAGGACAAAATTTTTCAGCGGGAGCAAATCTTGCGATGATTTTTATGTTCGCCACCGATCAGGAATATGAAGAAATCGACATGGCGATTCGTGCGTTTCAGAATATGAACATGCGGGTTCGCTATTCTTCTGTGCCTGTCGTAGTCGCTCCACATGCTCTTACCTTGGGTGGTGGATGTGAAATGTCACTTCATGCAGATCGTGTAGTAGCTTCGGCGGAAACCTATATCGGTCTCGTTGAATTTGGAGTCGGATTAATACCGGGCGGAGGAGGCAGTAAGGAAATGGCTCTTCGGGCAAATGATGCTTATGGCGAAGGCAATATTGATGAACAGGTTCTCCGTGAATATTATCTTACAATCGCCATGGCCAAAGTGTCCACTTCGGGACATGAAGCCTTTGATTTGAAAATATTAAGTCCGGGCCGGGATGAAGTGGTGGTTAACCCGCAAAGGGTGATTACAGAAGCAAAAAGAGCCGTTCTCGAGATGGCCGCCGAAGGATATACCCAACCCATCCCCAGAAAAGACATCAAAGTGCTGGGACGGAGCGGAATGGGCATGTTTTATGCAGGGGCTCACGCGATGATGTCAGGAAACTTTATTTCAGCTCATGACCAGTTAATTTCTCAAAAACTGGCAACTGTAATGTGTGGGGGTGATTTGTCGGCCCCAACCCTCGTTTCTGAGCAATATTTGCTGGATCTGGAAAGAGAAGCTTTTCTTTCGCTTTGCGGAGAAAGAAAGACCCTCGAAAGGATTCAAAGTATTCTTACAAGCGGTAAACCATTGAGAAATTAGAATCGTAAATTTGTCTGACCGAATGAATACGACCAAACTATTCCAAAGCCTCCGAAAGCGGATACTAAGTATCGTCCTCCTTGCAGGATTGATAGTACCGATGATTTCGATGGGGCAAGCCAGAGAAGAAAAACCGAAGTACGCTCCGGGAAAAGAAAAACACCGTAACCGCACCGATGAAATCGGACGCAAGCAGGGAAAATGGATGTTCTATAACACCTTCGGAGAAAAGATTTCTGAAATTGATTTTGTCAATGATCAGAAAGAAGGAGTGGAACGTAAATTTTATGGTTACGATAAAGTAAAAGAAGAAACAGAATTTCTCGGTGGCGTTAAAGATGGAACCTATACTCGCTATTACTTCTCAGGTCAGACAGCCCAGGAAGGTCAGTACAAAGACGGAAAAAAAGATAGCAAATGGACCCGTTATTTTGAAGATGGTTCTATTCGTCAGGAAGGATCTTACAAGGCAGGAAAAAAAGATGGTGTTTGGAAAACATATAGTCGTAAAGGCGTAGTGGTAGGTCAGGCTACATACAAAGACGGTGTTGATGTCGCTGATATCGAAGCCGCGGCAAAAAAGAAGGAAGATGAAAAGAAAGCCTCCGATAAAAAAGCAGCTGCTGATCCAAAGAAAGGCCCCGTTCCGGTTGACCCCAAAAAACAGGGAGGAAGCCCAACACCAAATCCCGCAGTGAAAGACACCCTCAAGAAAAAATGATCAGTTTTTTTTCATGAGAGTTCTCTTGAACCGGAATTGAAGGGCCGTTCACACCCACACTTCACACCCACACTTCACACTCACACTCACACTCACACTCACTTTACCCTCTTCACTATAAAAAAATGAATTCATACATCATCGCCGGTTTTCGTTCAGCTGTTGGAAAAGCTCCCAAAGGTAAATTTCGCTCCATGCGTCCGGATGATCTTGCTGTATCCGTTATTCGTCACCTTGTGGCTTCAGTTCCTCAGCTGGATAAAGAACTCATCGATGATGTTATTGTAGGGAATGCAACACCTGAAGCGGAGCAGGGCCTGAATATTGGCCGTATGATCAGTCTGATGGGTTTAGAAACTGTGAAAGTTCCGGGCATGACTGTCAACAGGTATTGTGCATCCGGACTGGAAACCATCGCGATCGCTTCGGCAAAAATTCATGCAGGCATGGCGGATTGTATCATTGCCGGTGGAGTGGAATGCATGTCCCCGATACCTTTCGGTGGCTGGAAGATTGTCCCTAATCTCAAATATGTTCAGTCTAATCCTGATTATTATTGGGGAATGGGCCTGACAGCTGAAGCTGTAGCCCGTGATTATAAAATCAGCAGAGAGGACCAGGATAAATTCGGTTACGAATCAAATATCAAAGCGTCCAACGCGATTCGCGATGGGAAATTCAAGAATGAAATTGTTCCAGTGACAGTGTCTGAAGTTTACCTGGATGAAAAAGAAAAAAAGAGAACCAGGGAAATTGTCGTAGATACTGATGAAGGTCCACGTGCGGATACAACCCTTGAAAAAATGGCCACCTTAAAGCCGGTCTTCGATGCAAGAGGAAGTGTTACCGCGGGAAATTCTTCCCAAACCAGTGATGGTGCCGCTTTCGTGATTGTCGTCAGCGAACGAATGCTCAAAAAACTCAATGTAAAACCAATTGCCCGCTTTGTGGATTATGCAGTCGCCGGTGTCGAACCGCGTGTCATGGGAATTGGTCCTGTAGAAGCAATTCCCAAAGTTCTTGCTCATGCAGGTTTGAAAAAGGAAGATATGGATCTCATCGAACTGAATGAAGCGTTTGCTTCTCAGTCACTCGCTGTTATCAGAACCCTTGACCTGGATCCCTCTAAGATCAATGTCAATGGAGGAGCCATCGCACTCGGCCATCCTCTCGGTTGTAGTGGCGCAAAATTGTCGGTACAACTGTTCAACGAACTTGGCAGAAGAAAAGGTAAATATGGAATGGTGACGATGTGTGTAGGCACAGGACAGGGAGCCGCCGGTATTTACGAACTTTTATAATTAGAATATAGAGTCAAAATCATCAATAAAGAATTGGAGTTTTCAGAATGATAGATTCATGAGTTGAAATTTCATAACTCATAATTCATAACTCATAATTCATAATTCTTAACTCATAATTCCTGACTCATAACTCATCTCAATTTTCCAAAAATGGAAACAACGACCCAACAAGCGATTAAAGGAGGAGAATTTATTATCAGAGAAACAAAGGCCGCTGATATTTTTATTCCTGAACAAGCCAATGAGGAACAGCAAATGATTGCTCAAACCTGTCGTGATTTTTTACAGCAGGAAGTGTATCCTAATCTGGATAAAATTGATGCGCAGCAGGAGGGATTGATGCAAAGTATTCTCGATAAAGCAGGAGAGCTTGGTTTGTTGGGAATCTCTATTCCTGAAGACCTTGGAGGTTTTGGAAAAGATTTCACAACAGGAATGATCGCGACGGAATATCTCGGTGCAGGACATTCCTTCTCGGTTGCGTATGCTGCACATACCGGAATCGGAACACTGCCTATTTTGTACTATGGCAACGATGCGCAAAAGAAAAAATACGTTCCCAAACTGGCCACCGGGGAATGGAAGGCGGCTTACTGTCTGACAGAACCGGGTTCCGGTTCGGATGCAAATTCCGGAAAGACTAAAGCAGTTCTTTCTCCGGATGGGAAAAACTGGATTATCAATGGACAAAAGATGTGGATCACCAATGGTGGTTTCGCTGATGTCTATATTGTTTTTGCAAAAATTGATAACGATGAAAATCTGAGCGCTTTTATTGTTGAACGGAATTTCCCGGGGATTACACTCAATCCGGAAGAACATAAGATGGGAATTAAAGGCAGCTCCACACGCCAGATATTTTTCAACGATTGTATTGTGCCGGTTGAAAATCAACTGAGCGAACGTGGAAATGGTTTTAAGATAGCGGTAAACATCCTGAATCTCGGAAGAATTAAACTCGCCGGTGCTGCAATCGGTGGTTCTAAACGTGTGGCTACACTTTCTGTTCAATACGCGAATGAGCGTCAGCAATTCGGTCGTCCTATAGCCAAATATGGTGCTATACGATACAAACTAGCTGAGCAGGCAATCCGGATTTTTGCCGCGGAAGCTGCCATCTATCGTTGTAGTCAGAATATGGAAGATGCCATCAACGCGCTGCGTGAACAGGGAATGGAAGAGGGGAAAGCCAAATTAAAAGGAGTTGAACAATATGCAGTCGAAGCGGCTATTCTGAAAGTTTATGGAAGCGAAGCGCTCGATTATGTGACTGATGAAGGTGTTCAGATTTATGGTGGAATGGGATACAGTTCTGACGCGCCGATGGATCGCGCTTACCGCGATTCGCGTATCAACAGAATCTTCGAAGGAACCAATGAAATCAACAGGATGCTCGCAGTTGACATGATGCTGAAAAAAGCCATGAAAGGTGATCTGGATCTCATGGGACCGGCAACAGCGGTCGCGAACGAACTGATGCAAATTCCTGACATGGGAAATGGTAGCGATGAACTGTTTGCAGCCGAAAAGAAAACCATCGCGAATTTCAAGAAAGCTGTCCTGATGGTAGCGGGTTCCGCAGTACAAAAGTTGATGATGGAACTTGCTAAAGAACAAGAAGTTCTGATGAATATAGCGGATATGCTTATTGATCTCTATGTTGCCGAGTCCTTGCAACTCCGCGTAGAAAAACTTTCTGCACTCAAAGGTGAAGCCGCCTGCGCCGAACAGGTAGACATGATGCGCGTCTTCCTTTATGACGCAGCAGAACGTATCAACAAAGCAGGTAAAGACGCTATCAACTCCTATACAACCGGTGACGAACAACGTATGCTCCTTATGGGTTTAAAACGTTTTACGAAGGTGGCGCCTGTTAACGTAAAAGAGTCCCGTCGCCGTATTGCTGCGAAGTTGTTGACTGAAAATAAATATTGTTATTGATCAGTTTTTCATACTCATCAAAGGGAAGCCTGACAGGGCTTCCCTTTTTTTTGTGCCTTTATTTTCTAAATGAATAGATGCAATATTGGATTCTTTGAATTTCTTTTCCATCAAAATAATGGGTACATTCGGATTAGTATTGGGAGCGGATGCCGGCGATTGAATATCACCCATGGGGAATAGGCCTAAACATCATAGAATGCTTGGTTCGAAATATGAAGATCGCAACACTACATTCCAATAACAAGAATTCATTGAGGTTGGATATATGAATAATCAATTTGATTATGATTATGTGATTATCGGAAGCGGTTTTGGCGGTTCAGTTTCTGCCTTGCGCTTATCTGAAAAAGGTTATAAAGTTTTGGTCATTGAAAAAGGAAAGTGGTTTAATGAACCTGAAGATTTTCCAAAAACAAATTGGAACCTTAGAAAATGGATGTGGTTTCCGAAATTTGGAATGCAGGGTATTTTCAAATTGACATTTTACCGACATGTTGCAGTTTTAAGTGGTACAGGTGTTGGCGGCGGCTCACTGGTTTATGCCAATACGTTGCCTTTTCCTAAGGCTTCATTTTTTAATTCCGGCACATGGAAGGGTTTGTGTGATTGGGAAAATGAATTGAAACCTTTCTATGATCTTGCAAAAAAAATGCTGGGTACTGAGAAAAACCCTTACATGAGCAGGAGCGATAGGGTGATGGAAACTCTCGCAACAGAAATGGGCAACAAGGATTCATTTCAAAAGACTGATGTTGCAGTTTATTTTGGAAAACCCGGAGAAAAAGTTTCAGATCCTTATTTCGAAGGAAATGGCCCTGACCGGACCGGTTGTATCCTTTGCGGAGGTTGTATGCTGGGTTGTCGTCACAATGCAAAAAATACATTAGATAAAAACTATTTATACCTCGCCCAAAAATCAGGATGTGAAATAAAAGCGGAAACAGTGGTGTATGATGTAATTCCTCTTAGTATAGACGGATCTGATGGATATAGAATTGAATTTAAAGACTCCTTATCTTATTTTTCACGCAAAGGTTCTGTGAAAACAAAATCTGTAATTTTCGCAGGCGGAGTCCTGGGTACAATGGATTTGTTGCTTAAACTTAAAGAAACTTCTCTGCCAAATTTATCGGATGCACTTGGGAAAGGAGTGCGTACCAATTCTGAAAGTCTCATTGGAGTCACAACATTTGATCACGCCACTTCATTTTCTGATGGTGTTGCAATCGGTTCAATTGTAAATATTGACGAAAATCGTTCCGTCGAACCTGTCATCTACCCGGAGGGTTCGGGATTCTGGCGTTTATTTATGGCACCTATGGTGCAGGGCAATTCCTTCTTCATTCGTTTGTTTAAAATGATTAAAGATTTATTGATCCATCCAATTGATAATTTTAAAGCCTACTTTGTAGATGATTGGAGCAAACGAACCCATATTTTACTTTATATGGAAAGCATTGATTCAACACTACGAATGAAGCGATCCAGATTAGGTTTTGTAAAAACAAGTCTTGAGGCAGGCAAGGCGCCAACTGCTTTTAATCCGATTGCTCAGTCCATTGCAAAAAGAACGGAAACCATTATTAATGGAAAGTCAATGGTGATGAGTACGGAAACTTTGCTGGGTATACCTACTACCGCTCATATTTTGGGTGGCGCCTGTATGGGAGAAAATGACAAGTCAGGAGTCATAAACAAAAACAATTTCGTTTTTAATTACAGGAATATGATGATCTGTGATGGTAGTATGATTTCAGCTAATGTTGGTGTGAATCCAAGTTTGACTATAACTGCTATTACGGAAAGAGCAATGAGCCACATTCCACATAAAAAACAAGCTGATCAAAATGATTGACACAACCCGCATAGAGATTGAACAGCTGTTGCAAAAGCAACGTATGTATTTTAATGCCGGGAAAACAAAAGATATTCAATTCAGACTTGAGTCGTTGAAAAAACTCTATGCAGCAATTCTGAAATTTGAAAAAAGAATAACCGATTCACTCTGGGAAGATTTACACAAGTCAAAGGAGGAAAGTTATTTAACCGAGATTAGTATTGTATTACAGGAAATAAGATACCATATCCGGCATCTAAAAGGCTGGGCAAAGAATGATAGAGTAAGAACCCCATTGAAACTCTTTCCTTCAAAAAGTGAAATTGTGAAAGAACCGCTTGGAGTATCGTTAATCATCGCTCCCTGGAACTATCCATTTTATATACTGATGAATCCATTGGTGGGTTCCATTTCAGCAGGTTGTTGCACTATTCTCAAGCCTTCGCCAAGTACTCCCAATGTAGCGAGTGTAATGGAAGAATTCATTCGTGAGACTTTTGAAGATAATTTTATTGGTGTTGTTCAGGGTGGAAGGGAAGTAAATAAAATTCTACTCGAACAGAAATTTGATTTAATCTTCTTCACCGGGAGTTCAGCGGTTGGTAAAGTTGTCATGAAAGCGGCCGCGGAACATCTGACTCCTGTGATTTTGGAATTGGGTGGTAAAAGTCCCTGTATTGTCGAAAAAGATGCCAATCTCGACATTGCCGCAAAGCGAATTGTCTGGGGTAAATCAATTAATGCAGGACAAACGTGCATCGCTCCTGATTATCTTTTTGTACATGAAAATGTAAAAGAGGAATTGTTGGAGAAAATGAAACAGGCCCTTGAGGAAATGTTCGGCCAAGATGCACAACAAAGTAATTTCTATGCCAGAATTGTAAATGAAGAGGCGTTTTCGAGATTAACTGATTTATTGAACGAAGGAAAAGTGCGATACGGAGGGATAGTAAACGGAAGTCAAAAATATATTTCACCAACAATTATTGATGAAGTCAGGCCGGAGTTTAAGATGATGAAAGAGGAAATTTTTGGACCCTTATTACCGGTGATGACATTTTCAAATGTAGAAGAAGCGATTTCTTATATAAATGCGAGAGAAAAACCACTTGCATTCTATTACTTCGGATCGAAAAAAAATGTTAAACTTGTTTTGTCTAAAATTGCTTCCGGAGGAGCTTGTGTCAACGATGTATTGTTGCATATTGCCAACCACCATTTACCCTTTGGTGGTGTTGGTAACAGCGGATTTGGAAAATACCATGGTAAAGATAGTTTCCTTGCCTTCAGTAACAGAAGGTCTGTGATTACATCTTCTACCCGTGTAGATTTCCCATTTAAATATGTACCGTTCAAATATTTTAAATTCCTTAAAAAAGTCGTATAAATTATTTGGTATGAAAGATCTGACTGGAGGTTTAACTTTTTTAAAAAACGGACTTAGCTGTTTGTGCTTTTTGTACTTGTGTTGGAGTGCTGATTCTGTTACAGCTCAAACATGGAATTGGGCGGAACAGAAAAGTTGCGCGAACCGGAATGCAAAAGTGACTCCCAATCCGGATGGTACTTTTTTCTTCACCGGAGTGTTTAAAGACACCATGAACATTGGTAACCAGACCTTGATCAGTCAGTCAACCGGATGGGACATGTTTCTGTCAAAATTTGATGCCACGAACAATCTCCTCTGGGTGAAAAGTTTTGGAGGGGATGACGCCTATTCGGGAATCAGTTCAATTGAAGGTTTCAGTATCGCGGTGGATTCTTGGGGAAACATCCTGATGTCCGGATCCTTCGCAGGGACTTTTATAGTCAATTCGGATACGCTGCATTCGGTAAATAATTGGCAGGATGCTTTTCTTGCGAAGTGTGATTCGTCTGGAAATTTTATATGGGTAAAACACCTTGCTGCCAGAGCTGCAGAGGGTTTCGGGAAAATATTTCTAGATCACAACGACAACATCTCTGTAAACGGAGGCTATATAGATTATGATGCTTTGGATACTCTTGTTTACATGTATCATGAAATTCCAACGGATACATTCATTATCCCTTTTACAAGGTATGTTGATGGCTATATTTTCCGGTTTGATCCGGATGGTCATGTTTTAGGAATGAACTACTGGAATGGTCCGGAAGACGAGCAACCTTTTTCCGCAGTTATGGACGATTACGGAAGCATTTACTTTCGTCAAACTATTGACAGCATGGCCATTGACGGGAATGATACGATACGTTCTTATGGGAAAAGAGATATTGTCATTCGTAAAATTAATTCAGCGGGACAAAAAGTTTGGACAAAGCATTTTGGAAATGTTAATGATGACGCCATGACCATGATAAAAGTTATGGGTGATCGTATTTTCATTTATGGCACCATTGACTCGGTTACGACACTTGGCTCACAAACGATAACTTCCAGTGGCTATCTCGATGTTTATTGCGCCTGGATGGATACATCTGGTGAAATTACATCGATACGTACTTTTGGTGGGGACACATCTTCCATCAGCCCATATATTGTTCCGGATGTGAACGAAGCCGGGGATATCTTTTTTCCTGCCATGCCTTACGGAACAATCGCATTTGACACTGTAATTGTGACTTCCTCATTTGATAATTTCACGAACGTTTTGTTGATCATGGATTCAGCATTTCATATCAAGCGTGTAATCCGAAGCTCTGACTTGGGACATGACCTTTATTTTGGAGTGATAACTTGTACAAATTCGGGAGCGATTGTGTATGGTGCTTTTGCGGATTCGGCAACGTTCTCGGGGAACGTTTTGATTGAAGACACAAGCTGTACCCTCAACCACAACTTCATTGCTTCGCTGAATTTCACCAATTCTATTGATGAGTTGAAGTCCATTCAATCAGCTTTGGTATATCCGAATCCTTCTTCTGGGAATTTTGACATTTCATTCAATGTCGTCGCGGCAGGGAATTATTCACTTGTTATTAATACGGTTTTGGGTGATCAGGTACATATCGAAAAATTTTCCTCCAGAACAGGGGAGAATGTCATTAGTCTAAAACTGAATGACAGGTTAAAACCCGGAATATATTTTGTGACAATTAATAATTCACTGGATGAGAGGAAGACGTGTAAGTTGATTATCCAGTAAATGAATTTAAGACCTTATTTTAGAGGGTATAGATGGATACATCCTACTTTGTTTGCCGGGCTGTTTTCTTATTCATAGATTTACAAAATGGACGATCAGGAGCCCAAACGTGCCCGGAGAGTACGATATAAAGGCACACACCCGAAATCTTTTAAAGAGAAATACAAGGAGCTGAATCCTGAGCAATATTCACAGGATGTCGAAAAAGTGATGCAACAAGGCCGGACTCCGGCCGGAATGCACCGTTCTATTTGCATAAAAGAGATCCTGGAAATTCTCAAAATCGTGCCCGGAGAAATCGGTTTGGACGCAACTTTGGGTTATGGTGGACACAGTCTTGAAATACTGAAATGTCTTTCTCCAGGAGGACGATTGTATGCCACTGATGTCGATCCCATAGAATTGCCAAGAACCCGTGAACGGCTGGCAGCTCTTGGTTATGGTTCTGATTTTTTTGAGGCAAGAATTCTCAATTTTTCTAACATTGATTTGATTGCAGCCGAATCCGGCCCTTTGAATTTTGTACTGGCTGATCTTGGTGTTTCTTCCATGCAAATTGATAATCCGGATCGCGGGTTTTCATATAAAGTGGAAGGACCTTTGGATTTGCGGCTCAATCCGAAAAGCGGAAAATCAGCAACAGAACTTTTAAAAACAATTTCACTCGAAGATCTGGAAGAATTGCTTGTTTTAAACGCTGATGAGCCATTCGCGGTACAAATAGCCAGAGCTGTGGTCACAAAAATCGCGAAAGGGTTTCCGGTGACAACAACAACACAGCTTCGTGATGTTATCAAGGAGGCACTGGATTTTCTTTCGGGAGAAAATAAGAAGGAGGAAATTAAAAAATCATGTCAGCGCTGTTTCCAGGCTTTACGTATAGAGGTGAATGATGAATTTGGCGTACTTGAAAAATTTCTAGAAAAACTTCCTGACGCCCTCGCCCCAGGAGGTCGAGTGGCTATTCTGTCTTTTCATTCAGGAGAAGACAGGCGTGTAAAAAAAGCGTTTCAGGGACTGTTCCGGGCCGGTGTATACAGTGAAATTGCACCCGAACCTATTCGTCCTTCTCCTGAAGAATGCAATGCAAATCCCAGAGCGAAATCCGCGAAGCTCCGTTGGGCAATTAAAGGATGATACGTTTATGATTGATTAATATCACTTGATTTTAAAAAATTGAATTTGTTTTGAAATGAGAACTATTGGAATACTTCTTTTTATCCTGCTATTAAATGGCACTAAATCTTCTGGACAGACTGTAGTGGATATTGACGGAAATGTTTACAACACTGTCACTATAGGCAATCAGATCTGGATGAAAGATAATCTCAAAGTGACTCATGACCGATATGGTAATTTTATTCCGAATGTCAGAAATGATTCTGTATGGAGTATACTTACGACAGGCGCCAGGTCTTATTACAATAATGATTCATCAATGTATTCAGGAGTCTATGGTGCTTTGTATAATTGGTATGCAGTTAATAACATTTGTCCGATAAACTGGCATGTACCTGAAGATAATGACTGGATAATTTTAATAGGCTATTTGGGAGGAACGAATGTTGCCGGTGGTGCAATGAAATCCATTTATGGCTGGAACTTTCCAAATACCGGTGCCACTGACAGTAGTGGATTTAGCGGGCTTCCGGGTGGTGATAGATACGATAGCGGACCATATAATTATAGAGGGTTTTTCGGCCATTGGTGGTCTTCCACATCTAATGCGGGAGTGCTGCGTTTTGCAACGCTTTTAAGCTATGACAATGCACAAGCTGTTAAGTACTATTTCAATGTTAATAATGGTTTTGCAATCCGATGTGTTTGTGATTTATCCCCAACACAAATTCAGGAGAATGGAACTGATTTAGGTTTTCAGATTTATCCAAACCCCGCAACTGATAGATTGGTAGTTAAGTTTAACGGAAAGCGAGAGGTTGAAGTTGTGATTTATTCAATTCCGGGAGAACTGATGATAAAAAAAATAATATGTGAAACTAATCCCGAAATTGATATTCGGGATTTGCCTGGCGGCATGTATTTTGTTGAACTCCACGATTCGAATAGGATAGTACAAAAAGTGTTTTTGAAAGAATGAATGGTGTTTTCAATAATTCATATTAAACTTTTTCTACAAGGATAATTTTCACCGGACAGTTTTTCGCCGCGATCATGTTCGCTTCGTATTCATGATTGTCGACGAGTACGGAATAAATTCCTTTTTTTTCAACCCCTCCGATTAAAGTGCATTTTCCATCCCGTCGCGAAACACGCCAGCGGTCGTCTGCCGCTTCGACACAGGCATTGCAACCAATACATTTATCACGACGCTGTGAAATTCTCACTTTATTCATGCATCCGTCAGTTTGTAGATTTTGTCTGAAGGACGAATTTTTTCCGGAATGGGAGTGGTGAGTACATCACCCTTTCTTGCTGTTTGTGTTGATGCTTCATTGACCATCATTTCATTTACCACAACGTGGATGTAACCGGTGGTCGGTCCGGTTATGATAATTTCGTCACCAACAGACAGGTGATGTGCTTCCAGCTGGATTTCACCGATTCCGGCTTTCTCAAAATATTTTACGCCACGTCCTATATAAATTTTCTTCTTCGTGGATTTGGATCCATATTCGTTGTTCCATTCTCCCATGGTTCTGCCGAGATAATAACCATCCCAGAAACCACGATTGTATACAGTAGCAAGTCTTTCCATCCAGGCTTCGACCTTTTCCTGAGTATAGCTGCCTTCATGCCATGCATCTATGGCTTCACGATAGCAGGAAGTAACGGTGTACACATAATCCGCTGCGCGTCCACGTCCTTCAATTTTCAAAACAGATACCCCGGATTCCATCACATTGTCCAGGAATCCAATCGTGCAAAGATCTTTTGCCGACATGATGTATTCGTTGTCCACTTCAAATTCAATTCCGGATTCTTTATCAGTAACGATATAGCTTCTTCTGCAATTCTGTATACATGCTCCTCTGTTGGCGGAGGCATAGTCGGAATGAAGGCTGAGATAACACTTCCCTGAAACTGCCATACAAAGAGCACCATGAGCAAAAATTTCAACTTCTATTAATTTTCCTTTAGGTCCTGTAATTTCCCGAAACTGAATTTGCCTGACGATATCCCCAACTTGCTTTAAACTCAATTCACGAGCCAGAACCACTACATCAGCGTATGCGGAATAAAATTCAACGGTATCAATGTTGCTGATATTCGCCTGCGTGGATATATGGATTTCTACACCGGTTTTCTTCGCGTAATTCAATACAGCATGATCTGAGGCGATAATAGCTGTGATGCCACTGGCTTTAGCCTGATCCACGATACGTTTCATGAGTGAAATATCATGATCATACATCACCGTATTGAGTGTGAGGTAACTTTTTACTTCATGTTCGCTACAGATTTTGGCAATCTTTTCAAGGTCTTCGGTACGAAAGTTATTTGTAGATCTGGCTCTCATATTGAGCTGTTCGACTCCAAAATAGACGGAATCGCATCCTGCCTTGATTCCTGCCATTAATGCTTCATAAGACCCGGCGGGAGCCATTAATTCTGTTTTGTTACTCATGATTGTAGATATGTATTCACTCTAAAGGCTACAATATTTTCGAGTGTAATTTGAGATTTTTCATTCTGACAATGGAATGATATTGGTCACATAGGGCAGAAGGAAAGGCTTGTGAATGTCATTGTAAATACCTGACAGTTTCTCTTGAAATTGCATTTTATGGACTCGAATATGGATTTCTTTGATTTTTGTCAGACTTCTTAACATTTCCCTCTTCATTTCTTCATAACATTTTAATTACTCTGAGTCCACTTCTCACTACCTTCGTTTAATAAGCCTTTTTAAGGGCTTTTTTGCTTCAGAAAGAAATATGTTTAATCGCTGTGCGATCGCTTTACTTTTTTGCCTCCTTGGTATTGCTGTAATATCTGCAGCACAACCAGGTTTTGAACGGACCTACGGTGGAACATTTGAAGAAACTGCGTCTTATATAAAACCTACTCCTGATCACGGTTATATTCTGGTCGGGACTGCCAGGGATCCATTCTATCAGAATACAGCTTATTACGTTCTGAAACTTGACAGCAATGGAAATGAGATGTGGTCGCGCATTTTCAGTGACCCATTAAACGCATACGGGAATGCGATTGTTCCGACTTATGATGGAGGGTATGCTTTTGTTGGTTCCCACAATGGAATTTTTTATGATGGCGTAGCTGAAATTGTCCGCCTTGACAGTCTGGGAAATATCCTCAACTCAAATGCATTTCCTCCGGCTGATGGTTGGGGAACTGCTGGCATAGGAATCATTGAAACTATAGATAGTAACCTTGCTATTTCTGTGTATACTGATGGTTTCATTTCACAGAACTATTATTCATTATATAAAATTGCTCCTGATCTGAGTACCAGCTGGACAAGCTTTTTATCCTATGATGGTTCTATATTAAATCCTCATGATGTGATTCAGGAAAAGGATGGAAGCTTTTTTTCAATGGCCTATTATAATAACTTCTATTATGTCTTTCCAAATATTCCACAGGCAACATCGATCCGGAAATTTGCGGCGGATGGAACATTGGTGATCGACTCGGTTTTTGAGTTTTACTCAGTCTCAAATGCGATCACACCAACTGTCGACAGCGGAATTTTAATATCAGGATATCAGGATTCTTTGAGTACGAGATGGATCAAATTGACAAGACTTGATTTGAATGGAACACCGGTTTGGCAAAAAAACTATGCCTGCCCGAATTTCCAGGATGGGTATAGTGTACAGCAATGTTCCGATGGAGGATTTGCGATTCTGAATAATGCAACTGGGACTCTGCATAACCAGGGTGACATTGAGTTGATGAAAGTGAATGCTTCCGGTGACAGTCTGTGGTCAAAAACATATGGTTCTTTTCTCAATGAGTCATCAATTCACTTTGAAGAAACATATGATCATGGTTTTGTAATTCTTGCCGGTACCAGCAGTTTTGGCTCATCGAAAATTTATGTCATCAAAACTGATAGTCTTGGAAATATTCCGGGGGAATATACTATAACAGGTTCCGGAAATTATTTTTGTGAAGGAGATACTGCAGAATTGATTTTGCAGCCGGCTCCTCCTTCAGGTTCAACGGTGCTCTGGACAAATGCAGAAACAGCAGATACCATTCATGTCACTTCAACAGGGAATTTCTCAGTGACTGTTATTGAAGCAGGAGGAGATACCTTAAGAACGATCAATTACCCTGTCTATGTTGCTGCCAGGCCAATTTCACAGATTGCAACCCAGGATACCTTGTCCTTATGCAGTGAAAGTGTTTTTCAAAATCTCATTCCGAACGATGTGAGTTTTCAATACCAATGGTTTCTGAACGATACACTTATTGAAGGAGAAAATACATCAGAAATTACGCCGGTTGATCAGGGATTCTATTCACTGATTGTTTCGAACTATTGTGGTTCGGATACTTCCGGTGTATTTTTGGACTCTTTGTTTGAACTCCCTGCTAAGCCAGGTTTGAACGCGGTTTCGCCGGCTACAATTTGTCCCGGAGATAGTTTTCGATTAGCCGCTGTTGATACCGGATACACATTTCAATGGTATGAGGAAACCGTCACCGGAATGCAGGCCATTCCATCCGCAATCGATTCGTTTATTTACCTTAAGATTCAAAATAATTATCAGGTACAAGTGACGGACAGAAACGGTTGTCCTGCGAATTCTGATTTATTTCTTTTAACTGTCGATGATTGGCAGGTTTATGTAAATTCATCCGGACCTTTGAGCTTTTGTGCAGGTGGTCAGATTGAATTGAGTGCACCTTCCGGTTCGCAATATCTCTGGTCAACCGGCGATACGCTTCCTCAAATATTGGTGAACTCCAGCAATGCTTATTATTTCAGCATGCTGAGTGATTATGGTTGCCCGAAATTATCAGATACTGTAACTGTTACCGTTAACTCACTACCATACATTTCGCTTGGACCGGATTCAATTGTATGCGATACCAGTTCAGTACTACTTGATGCGGGTGCCGGGTTTAATTACTATTTGTGGCAGGATGGATCAGTGGATCAGACTTTTCTTGCTTTCTCACCTTCGATGACTCCGGATTCAGCGGATTATTTTGTGTTTGTTACTGATACAAATGGATGCGCGAACAGTGACACTATTCGTATCTATTATGATATCTGTGATCATGTGAGCGAGTTGACTTCGGGAAAAGTAATCATCTCGCCAAATCCATCTTCTGTGGGTCGAGAATTGAAGGTGATTCTTGAGGAAGCAGGATTGGGTTATTATCTTCTATTGTATAATGAAACAAGTCGCCTTGTTCTTTCTGAACGTTTAGGACCGGGAAATATTAACTATATCCAAACCCGTGGACTTGCTTCAGGAATTTACTATTATCGAATTCAGAGCGAAAAGGCTGTTTTGGGGAGCGGATTGCTGATTTTGCAATAATTCTTGTAAAATTTCATCTGTTTTTCACAGCATGATGTACCTTTGTATATTCATGAAAATTCGGATGAAACATATCCTTGCATTTTTTCTTGCCTTCACTATCCTGATTTCTTCTTCAGGTGTGGTTGTGGCAATGCATACATGTTTGTCAAGTTCCAAAAAACAGATTTCTTTATTTGAACATAAGGGTTGTTGTTCTAAGTCCAACAAAGGTTGTCACAAAACTTCCTCAACAGGACTGAAAGCCAAATGTTGTGAGTTGTCGATCTCTTATCATAAAATTGATGTTAATGCAAGTGTTCTGAAGTATGAGATTTCTTTATCTGCGGATCTGATTTCAGAACCATTTAATACGACTACATTTTTTTCAGACAATACATTATTTTCTGTAATTTCAAATAAGGCTCCACCACAGCTGAGAGGTGGTACAGATTTCCTTTACGGAATCCATCGTTTATTGATTTGATGCAACAGCCTTTAATGGTTGTATTCCGGGAGCTTTAGCTGCCTCGGATTTTCTTTATGCATTCAAATCAAAATCAAAAATGAATACTAACACCTGTAATTCAAAACGAAGATCGCGCGATTCAATTCGTGATACTTTGCCTGTTATTCTTTTGATGTTCCTTTCTTTAACAAGCTTTTCTCAGTCTTTGCTGAAAGGCATTGTTGTAGAATGGAACACAGAAATGAAAATGGAAATGCCATTGACCGGGGCAAATCTTTACTGGTTACCATCCCTGGATGGCACAACAACTGACCAACAGGGGAAATTTACCCTGAGAAGCGCGGATGTTTATCCGGCTAAACTTGTTGTCAGCTTTGTTGGTTATAAACCGGATACCTTGCTCATCAAAAATAATTCTGATCTGCATATACGGCTGGAAAAAGCTCTTGATCTTAAAGAAGTCCAGGTGGCAGCGAAACAGGAAGCGGTCGGCTTATCTACAATCAATCCCATCAATGTCGAAAAAATATCCCAGAAAGAATTGCTAAAAGCAGCGTGCTGTAATTTGTCTGAAGCATTTGAAACAAGTCCTACCGTAAACGTTTCCTATAAGGATGCCGTTACCGGAGCAAAAGAAATTCAAATGCTGGGCCTTGCAGGAATTTACTCTCAATTGATGACAGAGAATATACCTACCATGAGAGGGATTGCAGCTATCTACGGACTGTCCTTCATCCCCGGTCCTTGGATGGAATCCATACAAGTCACCAAAGGATCCGGTTCGGTTGTGAATGGTTATGAATCCACAACGGGCCAAATCAATGTCGAGTTTAAAAAACCAATGGAAAAAACTACTCCGGCATTTTATTTGAATCTCTTCGGTGAAGCAAATGGGAATGCTGAAATCAATACCTTCTACCGGCAAAAATTAAATGAGAAGTGGAGCAGCATGCTCTTTTTGCATGGTAATTATATGGACAGAGATATTGACCGTAACAAGGATGGATTTCTGGACATGATGCACAATCAGCAATTCAACGTTTACAATCGATGGAATTACCATAGTGGTAAAAAGCTGGAATCTCAGATAGGTATAAAATTTCTCGCCGATAAAAGAGAAGGAGGGCAGTTGCATTCTGTAGTTAATCCAGGAGCGCATTCCCATCCATACCTGACTTCGATTGAAACAAAGAGAATGGAAGTTTATGGAAAATTGGGTTTTGTATTTCCTGAAGCTCCATTCAAAAGCATTGGGAATATCATGCAGCTGACTTATCACGATATGAATTCTTCATTTGGTTTGAAAGCCTATGACGCCACTCAAAAGACATTCTATTTTCAGAGTATTTACCAGAATGTATTGTGGAAAGCAGAGCATCAATACAAAACCGGAATTGTATTTCGTTACGAAGCATTGGATCAGGTGTACAACCTGGAAAATCTTCCACGTGTAGAGGAAGCTGTTCCCGGAGTGTTCTTTGAATATACCTACAATCACACCGACAAACTGAGTCTTGTAACCGGTTTGCGGGAGGATTATCATTCAAAATACAACTGGATCTTTACACCACGGTTTCACGGCAAATATAATTTTACTGATAATCTGCTCGTGAGAGCAAGTGCAGGGAGTAGTTTCAGAGTACCTTATCTCTATGCCGACAACATCAGTAGTTTTGCATCCTCCCGTGAGCTCCTGATCACAGAGGATATTAAACCGGAGAAAGCCTGGAATTATGGTTTGAACTTCACCTGGAAATTTAAATTGGGTCAACATGAGGGTTCTGTCTCAACTGATTTTTACAGAACTGATTTTCAAAACCAGCTGGTGATGGACGCATACAGCGATTCAACGAGAATATTGTTTTACAATCTGAAAGGTGATTCGTATTCCAATAGTTTTCAGGCGATGGTGAACTACGAAGTAATAGAAGGACTTGGGGTTCGTCTGGCTTATAAACTGGATGATGTCAAATCAACTTATAATGGAAAGCTGGAGCAAAAACCATTGGTTTCACGTGAAAAGATGTTGGCGAATCTTTCGTACAGTACCTATAATGAACACTGGAAATTTGATTACACTGTAATTTGGGATGGCCCGAAAAAGCTCGAAACAACTTTTGCTGATCCGGAGGCAGGGAGTTTGCCTTCCAATTCTCCTGATTTTTACATCATGCATTTTCAGGTTACTAAAGTCTTCCGGAAATTTGAAATTTATGCAGGATCCGAAAACCTATTGGATTACAGACAAAAGAACCCAATCATCAATGCTTCTAATCCCTTCTCGAATACGTTTGACGCGACAAATATTTATGCACCTATTGAAGGGCGAAGGATTTTTGCTGGTCTGAGGTTTATGCTTCGTTAATTAAACAATTAATTCATTCAAAAAAAAAGACAAAATGAAAGCTATAAAAATATTTCTTGTTTATATTCTCGTACAATTTACCGGTAATTTAGTTTCTGGACAAACAGATACAATTCGGATACACACATCTTCTTTATGTGATATGTGTAAAAAAACAATTGAACACGATATGTCTTTTGAGAAGGGTATAAAAACTACCAGCCTGGATATCGACACAAAAACTGTGACTGTTGTCTATAATCCGGGTAAAACGAATCCCGAAAAAATCAGGTTGGCACTTACGAAAATCGGATATGATGCTGATTCACTAAAGGCAGATCCCAAGGCATTTGAAAAATTACCGGATTGTTGTAAGGCGCCCGGCCATCATGAATGATAGATAAACTGGCGGGAAAATCTCCGGAACTCAGAACGATGAAGCTGAAAACCGGGGATTTTCTTTTTATTCCCTGCTAAATACTTTTTCTCCATTTACAAATGTTGAGAGAACTTTAGTTGCGGGAATCAGATGTCCTTCAATTTTCATAATGTCCTGATCAAGGATAACGAAATCAGCAACCTTGCCTTCTTCCAGACTACCTTTTTCCTGATCTTCAAAATTCGCATACGCTGCCCAGATAGTCATGGCCCTCAAAGCGTCTTTCTTTTTAATTTTATTCTCTGCCTGAAAACCACCACTCGGGTAACCCTTGAGATCCTTACGTTCCAACGCAGCGTAGAAAGTGTAGATGGGATTTATATTCTCAACCGGAAAATCCGTCCCAAAAACAATCTGGCCACCGGCTTCATCTTTTAGCTCTTTGTAAGCATAGGCATTCGCGAGGCGTTCTTTCCCCAATCGTTCTTCCGCCCAGTACATATCACTGGTTGCGTGGGTGGGTTGCACAGATGGAATGATGCTATAGTCGCCAAACATGTTGTGGTCTTTCGGATCAACAACCTGGCAATGTTCAATTCTCCATCTGCGATTGTTTTCTCCATTCAGGTGATCCGCGTAAATGTGTAGTACTGTACTCACAGCGGAATCGCCTATTGCATGGGTACAAACCTGAAATCCATTTTCCAGAGCCTCGTCAGCAATTTCTTTCATGTATTTTTCGCTATTTAACAGAAAGCCATAATGTCCTGGCTGATCAGAGTAAGGTTTCTTCAAACAAGCTCCACGTGAACCAAGTGCACCATCAGCATAAACTTTTATAGCGCGAACCGTAAGCCTGTCAGTTTTTACCTGACCATGTTCAAAAAAATGCGTTCGTGTTTTGGCTGCGTCCGAAAACATGGCATATACTCTGATTTTTAAGGTACCGGCTTTCTGCATATCCTGAATCAACTGGATTGAATCCATTCCAAGACCTGCATCGTCAACAGTAGTTAGTCCTACTTCAAAACAATTTTTTTGAGCCTCGAGAAGTGCTTTTTCATGCATCTCTTTACCGAAGGCCGGAATCCTGGACTTGACCAGATCAACAGCGTTATCAATCAATAAACCACTGGGCTCTCCATTTTCCAAAATAATTTCACCGCCATTCACTTTAGTAGAATTGTCTATCCCTGCAATCGTAAGTGCCTTTTGATTGCAGATCACAGCATGCCCATCTATGCGCATTAAAAAAACAGGGATGTCAGGAAAGAGGCTGTCAAGTTTATATCGGGTTGGAAATTCTTTCTTTTCCCAGTCGTTCTGGTCCCAGCCACGACCGAGAATCCATTTGAATGTATTTGTTTTGGAATATTCCTGAACCTTTTCAACTACCTGATCAAATGATTTGGTGTCGGATAAATCACATTTTACGAGATCGCTTCCGTACCCGAAAAAATGACAATGTCCATCAATAAATCCCGGGAAGACGGGCTTCCCGTTCAGATCAATACTTTCAGTTGCCTCAAAACTATTTATGATGTCATCATTATTACCGACGGCAATCACTTTTCCATTTCTGATGGCCATAGCTTCCATTATGTTGAAGCCATTGTCAACTGTATAGATCACGCCATGATGTAAAACAAGATCAGCTTTTTTAGTCCATGAGCAGGAATAGCCCAGTAAAACAATAGAAATGAGCAGCAGTGAGGACCGACGCATTTTAGCCATGTTGGGTGCTTTATGATTTTGACACTGCAAAGTAAACCAATATCTTTACACGATACAAAAGTTAAAATATCATGGCTACCCTTGTATTAGATGAATTAAAATATCCAATTGGAAAGTATGTTAAGCCTGAGCAATTTTCAGAGGCTGACATGAAGAGTTTTATTCACAGAATTGATCATCTTCCTTTTGCTATTTGGGAAGCAGTTGCCGGACTTAACGATAAGCAATTGGATACTCCTTACAGAGATGGAGGTTGGACAATTCGCCAGGTTGTTCACCATTTGGCAGATAGTCATCTCAATGCATATTGCCGTTTTAAGCTGGGCTACACAGAGCAGCTTCCTGCCATTCGTCCTTATGAAGAAAATGCATGGGCGAACACAGAAGATGGACTCCACGGGCAATTGGATTTGTCTCTTGATTTATTAAAGTCCTTGCATTTCCGATGGGTGTTTTTTTTAAAAAGCTTCAAAGAATCCGACTGGCAACGTAAAATATATCATCCGGAATCAAAAAAAGAATACGACCTTTTTCAATTGCTCGCGATGTATGCATGGCACGGTGATCATCATCTGGCACATATTGTTTCGCTGAAGAAAAGAATGGAGTGGTGATTTTAGTTGTTAGTTGTTAGTTGTTAGTTGTTAGTGCTTAGTGCTTAGTGCTTGGTGCTTAGTGCTTAGTGCTTGGTAGATTTATTGTATACCTCGAATATGGTATCAGATACTTCAATCCTCAATCTTCAATCCTCAATCTTCAATCCACAATCTTCAATCTTCAATCTTCAATCCTCAATCTTCAATCCACAATCCACAATCCTCAATCTTCAATCCTCAATCTTCAATCCTCAATCTTCAATCCTCAATCTTCAATCCTCAATCTTCAATCCTCAATCTTCAATCTTAAATCCTCAATCCTCGAACCCGAAATATGCACCGCCATTTCCTCATCCACAAACCCTACGGTTATCTCAGTCAGTTCGTTTGTGAATTGCCCAGAAAAAAATTACTGGGTTCTTTATACGATTTCCCGGAGGGTACGATGGCGATTGGAAGATTGGATGAAGAAAGTGAAGGTTTGCTTCTTCTTACAACAAACGGGATTACCAGTGAAAGGGTGCGGAGTAAAAAGGTGGAAAAAGAATATTTTGCGCAGCTTGATGGTGATATTACACCAGATGCAATAGAGCTATTGAAGCAGGGCGTTGAAATTGGGATAAGGGATGTAAAATATCAAACGCTTCCTTGCAAGGTCTTCAAGTTGGAAAGCAGTCCTGATTTTCCTCCAAGAACAAGGAAGATCAGGGATGATCGTCATGGCCCTACCAGCTGGATTTCAATCACCATATCGGAAGGCAAGTATCGACAGATTCGGAAAATGACTGCAGCGGTGGGTTATCCTACTCTTCGTTTGCTTAGAATTCGAATAGGTACTATTTTTTTAAAGGAATTGAAAGCGGGAGAAGTTAGGGAGGTTGATGATGGATTTATTGAAACAGGTATTTTAACGATGAATTGAGATCATTGTCAATTTGGACGGAAATAGAAATTTCTTTGATTTTGAAAATGATTTAGTACTTACGCAGTTGACATTCCTTTGACAGAGTCTGTTTTTTCACATCTGTTCACAGATAAATACCATCAATTTACCGGAAATTGGTAAATGTTATCTCCCCGACACTTACATTTGGGCTAACTTGTGAAACTGAATATTCGTAAAATAATTTCTCATGCATTGATCTGGGCAGCTCTGATCAGTTTGCATTCTATTTATTTCCCAAAACTTGTCCGGCCTGCCGGTCCGCCTCCATTCAGAATGGAGGAATTCCGACAAAATCCTGTCGAAGAGGAAATGCCGCCTCCTTCAGCTCCTCCGTTTACTGTAGTCGTAATCCTTTATCTTTCGCTTGTTTCTTTTTACTACCTGAATTCACTTGTACTGATTCCGAAATTGTTGTCCAGGCAAAAGAGATGGGAATATGCATTTAGTGTTTTTGGATGTGTACTGGTTTTCATTGCACTCACGATTATTCCTTTCTTAATAATAAATCCGGGTGTTCCAATCAACAGGGGGATGCTTATTTCAAGCATCCTCTTGATTTCTTTGGTTTTTATTGCCAGTGGTATTGGGCAGATCATTGATTTATGGTTCTTGTCGGAAAAGCGTAGTAAGGAAATTGAATACGAAAAAAGATTGAATGAATTGTCTTTGTTGAAAGCGCAAATAAACCCACATTTTTTATTCAATACATTGAATACGATTTATTCTTTAGCCTCAAAAAAATCTGATCAGACTCCTGAAGCAGTATTAAAGCTTTCTGAAATGATGCGTTATGTGATGAGCGAGGCAAAACAGGATTTGGTTCCCATTGAAATGGAAATCGAATACATTAACCGGTTTGTTGATTTGCAAAAAATGAGATTGACGGATAAAGTCACAGTGGTTTATAATGTTATTGGAAATCCGCAGGGAAGAAGTATTGCTCCACTGATTCTTATACCTTTTATTGAAAATGCTTTTAAATATGGCGTGTCTACTCATGAGGATTCAACAATTACTATCACAATTTCTATTGAGGAGCACAAAATTAAATTGGTGACAACAAATAGAATATTTAATTACAGTAATATCCTTACTGAATCCACGGGTATCGGTATAACAAATACGAAAAAGAGACTGAACTTATTGTATCCCGGCAGACACAAATTAATGATTGATGATGCTAATGCTAATTTTGTCGTTCAACTTGAATTGATCTGATATGCTCCGTTGTATTATTGTAGACGATGAACCTTTCGCGGTAGAACTGATTGAATCATTTGTCAGCCAGATCCCATTTCTCAATCTGGTTGCAACTTTTCATGATGCGATAAATGCGTCGGAGTACATCCATAAATCAGAAGTAGACCTTGTTTTCCTTGACATTCAGATGCCTCACATCAATGGAATTCAGTTGTTGAAATCTTTGGAGAACCCTCCCTGGATAATTTTTACTACTGCATTTGATAAGTATGCAGTTCAGGGTTTTGAATTAAATGTTGTGGATTATCTCCTGAAGCCTTTTGGTTTTGATCGTTTTCAAAAAGCAGTAAACAAAGCGTATCAATTGTACAAATTGAAAAATCCCGAAAAGCAGGATGAGTCTTTTATTTTTGTGAAATCAGATTACCAGATGGTAAAAGTGAACCTGAGTAGTATATTATTTATTGAAGGATGGGATGATTACATAAAGATTTATTGCGGAGAAACTCCTGTCAGAACATTGATGAGCCTCAAGTCAATTCTCGAATTACTTCCTCATGAGGATTTTATGAGGGTGCACAGAAGCTATATCGTTCCATTGAAAAGAATAGAAAGTATCCGCAATAAAATGATTCGAATCGCCGGCAAAGAAATTCCTGTGGGAGCTACCTACATTTCTGCTGTAAATGAATTTCTTGCGAAGAATATCAAACATTAATTTTGTCTTTGAAAATACATGATTTTGTTCTGACGGGATAATGCTTTGCCATATTGATTCTTTTGTATTGGCCCTGCTGTTCAGGTGTATACAAATCCCCCGAAATCCTTTAAACTCCGGTAATTTCAACCTGTTCACCTATGAAATTTTGTCTGGAGTGATGAACTGATCCATATTTGTGTATTGAAATGATATTTTCTCTTTCATTAAACCTTGTACGAAAATATCCATCTAAAACGGCACTACATCCCACATCATGAAACTATTAAGCAATATCGCGGTCAGTGAATCCGGCTACCTTTTTAACCCTACCAATGGGGATTCCTTTTCAAGTAATGCTGTTGCGACAGATATTATTGCGATGTTAAAATTGGATAAATCTCCTGAGGAAATCAAGAAGGTACTCTTGGCTAAGTATGATGTAGAAAAATCTACGATCGAAAGAGATCTTGATGAATTTCTTCAGGAACTGCGTGATAATCATTTAATGAACGGGGATGTCAAATAATCGAACAATTACAGTAGCCCTTACAGGACTGAATGCTGTGGACAGCCCGGGACCCGGAGTTGCCGTTGCACGCGGGATCAGGGATTGTGCTGATTTTAAGGTTAGAATCATCGGACTATCCTACGAAAGTCTTGAACCGGGAATCTACATGGAAGGTATCGCCGACAAGACCTATCAGATTCCTTATCCTTCAGCCGGAAGTGAATCACTTTTAACACGGCTGGAGTACATACACGAAAAGGAAAAAATTGATGTCTTGATTCCCAATTTTGATGCTGAGCTGTATAATTTTATCAAACTGACTCCAAAGTTGAAGGAGATGGGCATTCACACCTTTATGCCAAGCGCTGAACAATTTGAGGCTCGTGATAAAATCAATCTTTTTGCTTTTTGTAAAAAGAACAATTTTCTCGTACCTCGCGACCGGACCATATACACTGCCGCTGAATTGCCGGCTGTAGCAGCTCACTTTAATTATCCACTGGTTGTAAAAGGAAAATATTATGATGCTTCAGTTTGTCAGACTCTTGAGCAGGCTCAAAAAGCTTTTTATAAACTTGAGGCCAAATGGGGGCTTCCGATCATTGTTCAGGAATTTATCAATGGAACGGAAATCAATGTCGCAGCCTTAGGAGACGGGGAGGGGAATACAATTTCAGCGATCCCGATGAGAAAATTATTCATCACCGATAAAGGAAAAGCCTGGGCTGGTGTAACACTGGAAGATTCTAAATTAATAAAGCTTGCAAAGGATTTTATCAAAGCGACAAACTGGAGAGGCGGTTGCGAACTTGAGCTGATGGTTACTGCCGATGGGCGACCATATTTTATGGAAGTGAATCCACGGTTTCCGGCCTGGATTTATCTTACTGTTGGTGCCGGACAAAATCAACCTGCATCACTGGTAAAACTTGCGTTAGGTGAGAAAGTGGAGCCGTTTACGACTTATGCAGTGGGAAAAACATTTATTCGTTATTCCTGGGATATGATAATTGATATCGAACAATTTCAACATTTCTCCGCTTTTGGAGAAAATTAATTTTTAATTACAGCACGTATGTCAGCAGAGTCAGAAACTAAATTACGTTACGAGCGACCGATTATCCGCAAGATGAATTCGGGACTTATGAATAAATTCGGTACCCGTACTGAATATGCTCCAACTTCCCACATTGATAGTGTTCCTGTTAAGCGAATTATCGATGAATATGGTTCACCCTGCTTTGTGATTTCGGAGCGTACAATGCGAAAGACATATCAGTCGGCGCTAAGAGCTTTTAAAACGAGATATCCTAAAGTACAGTTTGCCTGGAGTTATAAAACAAATTACCTCGATGCCGTTTGTAATGTATTTCACCAGGAAGGATCCTGGGCGGAGGTCGTCAGTGGATTCGAATATGAAAAAGCCATTCGTAATGGAGTTCCCGGCAATAAAATAATTTTCAACGGACCGGAAAAATCTACTGATGAATTAAAACGAGCTATAGAAAATGAATCACTGATTCACATTGATCATTTCGATGAATTGTATGATCTCATTGAGATTACAGAAACGTCAAAGAAAAAAGCCAAAGTTGCCATCCGTGTAAATATGGATGTTGGAGTTTATCCACTTTGGGATCGTTTTGGATTTAATTATGAGTCCTACCAGGCATGGCAGGCAATTGTGAAAATTATGAACTGCGAGCGGATGGAACTCGTGGGACTTCATTGTCACATTGGTACTTTCATGCTTACAGCAAACGCGTACGCGATTGCCGCAAGCAAATTGTGCGACCTGGCTTACAACATCAAGCTGAAGTGGGATAAGTCCATACAGTACCTCGATCTGGGTGGAGGTTTTGCGTCTACAAATACCCTGCGTGGTTCCTATCTTCCGGGATCCGATATCAGTCCGGGCTTTGATGATTATGCGGAAGCCATTACTTCCACAATTCTGAATTTTGGATTTAAGCAGGAGGATTTGCCACTGCTTGTTTTGGAAACAGGAAGAGCAATGATCGATGATGCAGGATTTTTACTTGGAACTGTACTCGCCAATAAACGATTATCAGATGGCCGTCGAGCCACTATTATGGATTTTGGAGTGAATATTCTTTTCACCGCATTCTGGTACGAGCATAAAATCTCGCCGGCTCAGGAATTTACACATCATACAGAAGACATGGTTGTGTATGGTCCGCTTTGCATGAACATCGATAAGATCCGCGAAAGCGTCAGTCTGCCTTTGCTCAGCCGTGGAGATAATGTTGTCGTTCACAAAGTTGGCGCCTACAACATGACGCAATGGATGCAGTTTATAGCGATGCGTCCGAATGTTGTAATGATTGATACGAAAGGGGAAGTACATAAAATCAGGGAACGGGAAACAATCGATACGCTGACAAATCTGGAATCGAAACCTGAGCATCTCAAAACCTTTAAGCTCTGATTTCGTGTGAAATTAAAAATACTCATCACACGCCACGCGCACGGATTGCTTTACAGCTATTCGCAGATCTTTTTTGCGCGTAGCCTCTGGTTTGGGGCTTTGTTACTGCTTGCTTCAATGATTCATCCGGTAATTGGCATTTCGGGTTTGTTTGCTGTGCTGATTACAAATGCTGTAGCAGAGTCCTTCACTATGAATCCGGTTTCCATCCGTGAAGGACTTTACGGATTTTGCAGTGCCCTTGTTGGAATGGGTATGGGAGCGTTTTTTCAAACCGGGCCTCTGTATTGGCTGATTTTGTTTTTGATGGCAATTGTTTGTTTGTTGGTAACAATTGTTTTCCAGGGTTTGCTTACAAAATATCAGCTGCCATTCATGGGCTTACCATTCCTTGTTTCGTTTTGGTTGTTGTTGTTGGGTTCAAAATACTTTGGCAATCTGATTGGTATTACCCCTGGATTGGAAACCAGCCAGGGAGCTTATTACAGTATGTTGGAAGGGTTCAATCAGCTGAACCTGCCCGAATTCTTTAAAATATTTTGTCGTTCCCTCGGTGCCGTATTTTTCCAAAGTAATGTTTTGGTTGGACTCATTATTAGCTTGGGTTTATTTTTCTATTCACGAATTTCATTTTCGCTGGCTTTATTGGGTTTTAGTACTGCCTTTTTCTTTTATAAAATTGCCGGGATCGACACCCGCGATCTTGTTCATTTTTTTGTGGGCGCTAATTATATTTTTATTGCCATCGCAATCGGTGGTTTTTTTGTAGTGACCAGTACATGGTCATTTCTCGCTGTCATTTTTATGGTGCCAATTGTCGCCTTAATTCACTATGGAAGCAGTGAGGTACTGAACGTATTTCATTTACCGGCTTTTACTTTGTCACTGGCTGTCGCTACTTTGTTTTTCCTCTATTTATTGAAATGGAGAATTGATGGTAAATATATTCATGCCGTTCAGCTGCAATATTCATCTCCGGAGAAAAACCTTTACCATTATTTAGTCACAAAAGACAATTACCGTTTTGCGAAATATTTTCCGATCTCCCTTCCATTCTGGGGTGAATGGATAATCAGTCAGGGACATGATGGAAAAATTACACATTTAGGAGACTGGAGCAAAGCTTTTGATTTCATCCTTTTGGATGATGAAATGAAATCTTATTATCCGCCGGGAAACAGGGTGGAAAACTACTACTGTTATAACAAACCCGTTCTTGCTCCCGGAAATGGAACAGTGGAATTGATCATTGATAATATTGAAGAGAATGCGATCTTCGAAGTGAATACAAAGGAAAATTGGGGTAACAGTATCGTGCTTAATCATGGTAATGGTATTTTTTCTCAGTTGTCTCATTTGAAATCGGGAGATTTTCGTTTTAAATTGGGAGATTTTGTAAAAAGGGGAGATGTGCTGAGTAACTGTGGTAATTCAGGACGTTCACCGGAGCCGCATATACATTTTCAGGTGCAAACGATTCCAAAGGTCGGTGCTCGTACTCTGGATTATCCCATTGCTTCTTATATCCTGAGAAGGGGAACTGATTTTGATCTCAAAATATTTGAAGTTCCAAATGAAGGTGATCTGATCAGGAATCCTGAAATAAATCCGCTTCTGAAACAAGCTTTTAATTTCGCTCCCGGGAAATCACTCAAATGGTCTTGGAAAGGAAAAACTGAGGAATGGCTAATTTATACAGATGAATGGAACCGCATCAATATCTGGTGCGAATCAACAAAAAGTATTGCTCGACTGGAAAATGACGGAGTGATATTCAGGTTTAATTTTTTTGATGGTGACAGAAATTCTGTTCTGTATCATTTCTACCTGAGCTGTTATAAAGTATTCCTGGGTTTTTACAATGATTTGAAATTGCATGAGAATTTTCCGGTCCTGTTTAAAACAAATTTTCTCGTACAGTGGCTCGAGGATTTTTCAGCTCCCTTTTTTAGCGCTGTAAAAAATGAATTTGAATTGGAATATGTGTTTGCCGATGATTTGCAATATACCACACGTATGGAACTTCATTCAAAAAGTACATCCAGACTGGCAGGGATCAGGTTGAGTAAATTTGAATATGAGATCCACCTTACAAAAAATGGCATTGAAAGCCTGATGATTTTTGAAGGTAATGACAAAACAAAGGCGATATGCGAGGAGCAATAACAGTTTTGTTTTTTATATTCTCAACTGCATCTGTTTTTTCACAAACTCAGCCGGATATAGTGCGGAATTACGATTCGTTGATTGCGGTAGCATTTAACAGCGGAGAATGGGATAGTGTCGTTGTTTATTCTACCATGGCGATACGTGCCGGAGCTGAAACAGTAAATATTCGTAAGTCACTTGGATACGCCATGTTTATGAAACATGATTATACCTCAAGTGCGCTGCATTACAGAAGAGTATTCGAGGAGAACAAATCTGACCAGGATGCCATTGTGATGCTGTATCGCTGCGCCTTATTAACAGACCAGGATCAGGAAACGGCGTATTTTCTGGGCTTAATACCGGAGCAAACAAAGATTTGGATGGGTGTAGAAAAAAGTAAGGTATTTGTCAGCGCGGATGTTAATTCGGGAATTTCCCTTAATAACAACTATAATCTCTATGATAAAATAGATATACGGCACGGCAACATCTATGGTCTTCAATCACTCAACGGCAAGCTTTATTATTTGCAAGCAGGGTTAAAAATAAGGCCATTTGCTTCGCTTAGTTTGTATGGTGCTTTCACAGCTGTTCAGTTGGAAAAACGGGAAAGGATCAGCGCTACCGATCTGATTGTGGTGGATCGTGTATCGGATGTCTGGAATGGTATAAAGTACATCCGGAATATTTACCAGTACAAAGACACAACTTATGTTAGAAACAGTCTCGTGAATCAACATTTAGGATATCTTCAGGCAAATATCTTTTTCCCAAAAATATGTACATTGAAATTATTTGGGAATTATTTATCCAGTGAATTTAGCACCGCTGTCAGTTCATACAAACAAGAACAATATTATGCTCAGACGGTTGATACGTTTTATTCTACAAGAACCATCTATTCTTTTACAGATACAAGCAGGATAAATTATGAATACATATTCGGAGCTGCTCTTGAACGAAATTTCAGAAAATCCAGGATTGAAGCGGGTATATCCTACTCGAATTTAAATTCAAAAATTCAAGTTCAGCCACAAATCCGGATGGTTTATTTTCCGCGTGGCAATACAGATTTATTTTTTACTGCAAATGCTGTGGTTTTATTTGAGGAAAACCAAAGCAGGCTGATCCCTCAATTGGCAATCACTAATCGGGTTTTCAAGAAAACATGGTTATCTTTGTCTGCCTTGTATGGAGATTTATCAAACACAACTGAGTATGATGGTTTGGTAGTTCACAATACAACTGACGAAACTATTTACCGTCTTTCGCTTTCAGCTTATCAGGAAATGGGTGCTCATTTGTCCGGATTTTTTGGATTCAATTTTTCAAGAAAGAATAGTCAGTACATTTTTTACCCGGAGCCTGATCGCTATATCACCATCAAAACACCATATTCAAATTACTTATTTACTGTTGGCTTAAAATACTCCCTATGAAAAACTACATGATTTTCGCTTTCATTTTAATTTCATGCATTGCTAGTGCGCAAAATATGGAATCTCTTCGTTCCGCGTTTGTCAAAAGTTATACTTATGAAGCGAATAAACAGTATCAAAAAGCTTCTGATGAACTCGAACAAGTATACAACTCAAATTCTTATGAATTAAATTTACGTCTTGGATGGTTGAAATATTCAGCAGGGAGTTATAGCGAAGCAATTTCATACTATCAAAAAGCGATTGATCTCCAGTCTTTATCAATTGAATCAAGATTAGGAATCGTGTATCCTTTGTCTGTTCAGAATAAATGGGACGAAGTATTGGCTCAATACCATGCTATTCTTCAGATTGATTCAAAAAATTCCTTGGTGAATTATCGCACTGCTTTGATTTACTACAATCGGAAAAATTACGCCGAATCAAAGAAACACCTGGAAGTCGTTTTACAGTTGTATCCATTCGATTTCGATTCAAATGTTTTGCAGGGATGGACACTGCTTGCGCTTCTCAATAAGACCGACGCAGCTGTTTGTTTTGAACGTGCATTGTTGTATAGCCCGCAGGATACAAGTGCAATGAATGGATTGCAAATGTGCAAGTGAATGAATAACGATAAACTACTATTGCGTGGATCCATTACTTACGGTCAGGGAAATCCGGGAATCGGATATTGAATTGATTGCTGACTATTGGAGCAAGGCGGCTCCTGAATACCTTTTAAAAATGGGTGTTGATTTGAAAAAAATGCCGGCAAGAAGTGATTTTCTGGCAATGCTTTCGAATCAAATAAAACTGGATTACGAACAGAAAAAATCCTTTGCCCTCATTTGGGAAGTGGATGGAAAGCCTGTTGGTCATTCCAATGTTAATCCGATTGAATTTGGAAAGCATGCATTCATGCATTTGCACATCTGGCATCCCGAATTCAGAGGGAAAGGTTTAGGGGTTCATTTTGTAAAATTATCAGTGCCATTATTTTTTGAGAAATTAAAATTACATCGTTTGTACAGCGAGCCTTATGCCTTGAACCCTTCGCCAAATAAAACGCTCCCGAAAGCAGGATTTAAATTCGTGAAATCCTACATAACAATTCCCGGTTCGATAAACTTCGAACAAGAAGTAAATCGTTGGGTTTTCGAACCACATTCTGTCTGAATGATTCTTTTTTTTTAGAATTATTTTATTTGCAGAATTTGATTGTATACATTAATTTTCAAAATTAAAATCCGGACTTTTATCCCGGCTCCTGTTTGGGGAGAAGCACCTTTAATTTTGAATCATGAAAAAATATACAGCTTTATTACTGCTGATAATCCATTTGATTCTGGGTATTTCTTCCTGTACCAAGGATAAGATCAATGCCAATGAAGATTTGGAGTTGTTCGAAGATATCATTGAAGGTGGTTATCATTATTATCAGAATGGAAATAAATTGAATGGGGTAGCCCCAAGTCCGCACGGTGCCTTCAAACTCCGTTTTAATGAAATTGCTTTTGCAGCGCTTGATAGTTCCGGCGAACTTCCATTAGGAGCTAAGTTTCCCGATGGTTCATTGATTGTGAAAGAAATTTTTGATTCAAATGATAATCTCAAATTGTACGCTATCATGGAAAAGGAACCGGAAAATACTTTTGCAGCTGAAAACTGGGTTTGGGCAGAATTGAACGCGGATGGCAGCGTGAATTATAGCGCAGGTAACAAAGGTGCCGGCTGTAAAGGATGTCATTCAGGATCACCAGGACGGGACTTTATCAGAACCTTTGATTTTCATTGAGCTTTTCGCGATCCAGTATCTCGACGGAAGGATCATGGCGATTCTTATCTGAATCCTGATAAAACATTTTACCCCGAATTCACCTAAAATAAACTGCATTGGAATCGCCCGAAAATGAAACAAGCCCCAAAGCCTCCTCAGGAGCGATTTTCGTAATCCTGGTTGCAATCATGTTGCTTGTTTTGCTGATAGAATGGCTATTTGGTTTTCTTTAATGATGGACGGGTGAATTAACCCTTTTTAAGAAAATGGAATTAACTTTTTTCCGTTCTTGCAGTATAAAACGAACTCTTCCCGGCTTTATCCGGCTAAATTCCACAAGCATGCCCTTGATTCAATCAGTCTCCCGCCGCGCTAAAAAAATAGTGCTGGTATTTTCAATAGTATTGGTTTCAATAGCCTCCTTCAGCTTTGTTGAAGATTATTATTTCGAGGTCAGCAAAAACCTCGACATATTTTCTACCCTTTACAGGGATGTAAATATTTATTACGTGGATTCTCTTCAGCCGGGTGAACTCATGAAAAAGGGTGCTGATGCCATGCTTAAATCACTTGATCCTTACACGGTATATATTCCGGAAAGTGAAATAGAGGATTATCGCATGACCCACATTTCCGCTGAATATGGCGGGATTGGTGCATTGGTTCATGAACGCGACGGACAAATCGAAATCAGTGAAGTGTACGAGGGTTTCCCTGCCCAGAAAGCGGATATACGTGTGGGAGATAAAATTATTTCGGTGAATGGGATTACAACCCAAAGCCGGAAGGTCGATGATGTGACTGAGTTTATGAAGGGGCAGAAAGGGACAACCGTGAAAATTGTCGTACAAAGGGAAGGAACTGCCCAACCACTGGAGAAAACGATTACACGTGATGAGATAAAATTCAAAAATGTCCCTTATTTCGGAATGGTCAACGATCATACCGGATACATCAAATTGACCCAATTCCTGGAGAACTCAGCGGATGAAGTAAAACAAGCTTTAGTGACACTGAAACAGGATCCGAAAATGAAATCTGTCATTCTGGACCTTCGTGGAAATGGTGGTGGTTTGCTGAAAGAAGCTGTTGATATCGTAAATCTCTTCGTAGATAAAAGCCAAAAGATCGTTTCCCAGCGCGGAAAAGTTAAGGAGATGAACATGGAATATTTTGCCAGCAAAACCGCTGTGGATACTGAGATTCCGGTGGTTGTGCTTGTAGATCGTGGTTCCGCTTCGGCTTCAGAAATTGTTACGGGTGCCATTCAGGAACTTGATCGGGGAGTCATCGTAGGGCAACGTACCTTCGGAAAGGGACTTGTTCAGCAGACTTATAATCTGTCTTATAATACGCTCTTAAAAGTGACGATTGCCAAGTACTATACGCCCAGCGGACGTTGTATTCAGGCATTGGATTACACACACAGAAACGCGGATGGGTCAGTATCTAAAGTAGCTGACTCACTCATTACGGAATTTAAAACCAAGGGTGGTCGTGTAGTCTATGATGGAAGTGGTATTTTCCCTGATATCTATACCAATCCTGAAGTTTACAGCAACCTCACAGGTGCACTGTATCACAACTTCTTGTTTTTCGATTATGCTAATAAATATGCTCGTGAACATGCGTCTATTGCTCCAGCAAAAGAATTTATGATTTCGGAAAAGGACTACAATGACTTCGTAGCATTCCTCGATGGAAAAAAGTATGATTACACCGATAAGAGCGAAAAGGAACTGGATTCCTTCCGGAAAGCAGCTGAAAAGGACAAACATTTTGATGCCTTAAAAACAGAATTTGAAGCACTCAAAAAGAAAATGGCGGATTACAAAAAGCAGGACCTGATGAATCATAAATCAGAGGTGAAAGACATGTTGGAAGGGGAAATCGCTTCAAGATATTATTTCCAGAAAGGCCGCCTTGAATCCAGTTTCAGGACTGATCAGGATCTCAAGAAAGCGTTGGAAGTATTGGATAATCAGCCACTTTATACCTCTATTTTGAAGGGCGACGGGAATTACAAGGTAATTGGAAAACCCGGAAGTGAAGCCCAGGCTAAGGCAATCAGCGAAAGAGAAGAAGATGACGGATTGAACTAAATGACCTACCCTGAAAGAGAATCCCCAAAACCAAGTTTTGGGGATTTTTTTATTTTCTCCATCGGGGATGATAACTCCGTTTGTTTAATTTTCCCGAATCCCGTACGTTTGCGACCATTAAATTATTTACATACTATGGGTCGGGTATTTGAAAAACGCAAGCACAAAATGTTTGCCCGCTACGATAAAATGGCAAAAGCCTTTACTCGTGTGGGCCGGGAAATCGCCATTGCAGTAAAGGCCGGTGGTCCGGATCCTGCATATAATCCTCGTTTGCGCACAGCTGTGCAAAATGCGAAGGGTTTGAATATGCCCAAGGACCGCATCGACGGGGCAATAAAACGTGCTGTATCGAAAGACGAAGGGAATTTTGAGGAGATTGTATACGAAGGTTATGGTCCGCACGGAGTAGCCATTGTTGTGGAAACAGCAACGGATAATACAACACGGACAGTAGCGAATATCCGTATGTATTTTAACCGTGGAAATGGAACACTGGGAAAAACAGGATCATTGGACTTCATGTTTCAGCGAAAAGGCGTTTTCCGTATTGCAAATGATGGTAAAGTAAACGTGGAAGAACTGGAGTTGGAATTGATTGATTTTGGACTGGATAGTATGGAAGTGGATGAAGAGGAAATTCTCATCTATACGGCATATGAAGATTTCGGAAAAATGGCAAAAGGCCTTGAAGAAAAGAAAATAGAAGTGAAGAAAGCCGCCCTTGAACGCTTACCAACAACCTTTGTGGAGCTAAGTGAAGAGCAGCAGGATGAAATACTTCAGCTGGTTGATAAGTTTGAGGAAGACGATGATGTTCAGGCTGTCTACCACAACCTGAAATAATCATAAAAAATTATTAGAATGAAAAAGGCGAACATCATGTTCGCCTTTTTCTATTTTCTATTTCAATTGAAGAAATTATAATCACTCAATTCTTGAAGATCGGGAAAATCATGGTCTCATCGCATGAGATACATTTTGCCCCAACCTTTCTTGAAGAATTTATCCGCATCAGTTGCCCTGTGTTCGATGGATTCGCCATGGAGATCGGTAACAACACGGTAGAGGTAGAGGCCGTTGGCAAGCTGGTCGCCATATTCATCTTTTCCATCCCATGCATAATCCGTAATGTTTCTGCCGATATGAATGTTGCCTAATTCATTCTGCATAATCTCTCGCACAATTTTTCCGGTGACCGTCATGATTTGAATTTTCATGTGTGTAGGAATTTCATTACCGGTTAGCGTAAAGACAAAACGGGTGGAAGTAGAGAATGGATTCGGGTAATTCAGGAATTCCGTAATCGTGGACTTATTCACCACTTCAAAAGAGATTTTGTAATTGTATTTTCCCGATTCGTTGTTTGATTTATCCGTTGCTTCTACTTCCAGTACGTATACTCCGTCGTTTTCAAAGATCGGATTCCAGTCGATCTTACAGCTGTTTTTCGGCAGTATCGCGGGAGTAAACCTCAGTGTATTTCCATAAGTAGGGAAGGAGAAGAATACGGGTGTAAGTGTCTGTGAATTCGGGCTCTTTAGATACACTTTAAACTTCGCTGTATCATTCAATGCAAGGAATTTATTCTCATCATGCAGCTGAATCGTGATCATTGGTTTACCGGATACAATATCACCATCGAGGATATGCACGCCGTCAAATGTTACATCCAGAATCGGATTGATGCGATCACGATTCATGGTGAACTTCATTTCCATCAGGTTGTTGAAATGATATTTTTCAGTCTGATGTGAGGGGATGAACGGATTCGCTTCTACCCACAAACCATTTGTTCCGGCCAGACCAAACGTGCGATCTACCACAACATTTGCAATGAGTGATTGTCCCTGACGCAATGAATCCAATTTGACAGTTTGTAAATCGTGTCGAATACGGTTATTGTCATAGAGATAAAAACTAACATCCAGGCTATCCATCGGTAAATTTCCAAGGTTGTCAATCGCAATGTGCATCCTTACAGTATCACCTTCCTGAATTGGGTTTTCATAGAAGCCAAATGAACGGTTCGGATTTAAAGCGCATTCGGGAACTTCATCATAATAGATTCTCCAGTATTTCATCTGCGCAGGTGTACGTAAAGAATCATCCTGAACATGTGAAATCAATTTGAGGTAAGGATAGGTGACGGGATCAATCCAGTTCAGCAATGTGTCTTTTCCTGTAATTGAATAACTCAGGTTGCTCACGAGGGTGTCCCAGTTTCTACTGGTACTGTTTTGTCCGAGAACATCTATGCTCACCAGATCACGAGTCGGATTTTCATCAGGAACCTGATTCCAGTGGAAACTATCCCAACGTGTAGCCGGTCCGATTACTTCGGTTGTTGTCGTTCCTCTGTTCCAGATCGCGCTGAGCAGCGTTTGAAGTTGTAAATCGGATGTATCGGATTGTCCCCACTTCTCTTCGATAGTAGAAGGATAGCCTTTCTTCATCAACACGATGAATGGTGTGTTATCCTGAAGCATGTTCATGTGAAAACCAAGTCCTGTCAGTGAAGCATTGAAGGCGGGGTCTGCGGCGGAATAGGGATAGGTATACCATGAATACGCGAGGATGTAATTTCCTGCCGGTACCTGGTTGATCATATTTTGCAGACTTTGCATTTGTGTCGGATCTGCATATCGGAAAATGAAATAGTTTTCCGGACGCTGACGACCTCCCGGGAACTGACAAACATTAATACCCTGCATGGTAGGATCTCCGCAAACTCCGGATGTCACTACCCATGGATTCGCTTGTCCGAAATTGTATGAACAGGTTGTCCAAGGCTCGAGAGTGATGGAGTCTAAAACAGCCACCATGATAGCAGCCTGTGCCTGACAGCCGTTGTACTCAACCGGAGCATTGTTCATGAAATACCCGATTTCATTGTATTGTGTTTGTGAACCATCCGGCAAACCATGTGTAAATACACGGAGGGATTTATTGTTTCTTACAAAATCAAATTTTCTGCTCGTACCGTCATAAAGTACGTTTTCAAATTGATCTTCCTTGAACTGGTAAAAATGATTTTGTGCCCAACCTGTCTTTCCTGCGATGTACATGAACGAGCTTTGCTGCCATTTATATATGGCTGTATCTATTGTAACGGAATCGTTTGCGACACGCCAGAAGTAAACTGTACTATCGATTAACTGAAGATTCGGAGGCGACCAGGAGAAAACACCGCCACTGTCACTGATCACTGTGAATCGAAACTGCGGACTGGGTTGCATTCCGGGTGTAGAGTCCACAACATTCAGATCTACTGTATCAATTTCAAAACGATAGTTCCGGACATCGGCCAGCGGATCTGCTGTGCTTGCTTTAAGCGTTACTGTAGAGTAGGGGTGAATTGCAAAACGAGGAGGATATACCGGAATGATGTCGTTTGATTTGATGAACACATTCGTAGATGTAAAATTATTGCTGTAGTCATTGTATTCAGCTACGGAATCAGGAAGGTCAATTTCAACTCTGACTTTGTTGACACCAGCGGCGTTGAAACCACCGGTTTTCATCGTCAGATTAATCGTATCCTGATAATAACATCTT
Organism: Bacteroidota bacterium; assembly: GCA_016720935.1. Classification (NCBI taxonomy): domain Bacteria; kingdom Pseudomonadati; phylum Bacteroidota; species Bacteroidota bacterium. The sequence goes on along the minus strand of JADKJP010000007.1, from coordinate 505,516 downwards.
CCGCGTTTAAGAGTAAATACTGAATCCAGTCCGTTAGGGAATGTCCTGATCACATGCACATAAAATGAATCCTGAACAGCTTTGCCGATATTCCGCAGTGTTACATGAACCGTAAATGTGTCAAGGTCCGTTGAGATTTCATTTGGAGAAAAAGAAATATTGGATTCGTTAACAGCATAATCAGGTTTGTCGAAATGATTCAGTCGAAGGGAAGGGTCTCCCTGCAATGACATTTCATTACAAACGATTTTAATATTCTCCTGATTCGGCATTTGAATGGTTTCAATCGCTTTTTTCATCAACTGACCTATAGTTGCACCGTAATTGTAATAGGAGGCGTTTTCAAAAAAAGCATTCGAATAATTGTAGAGGTCGTTTGGAATTCCCTGTCCGACACTCGCGATAAATGCGATAGCAGCTTTTCTTGGTTCCAGAACGAATTTTTCACTTACACTTTTCTGGTAAGTATGGAAGTCTCCCGCGAAACAGGAGTTGGCAATCACTACAGGATAACGGCCCTGGTTATTGTATGCAGAAGGTTCGTCTGTACTTTGATCAAACCCTGATCCTGAAGCATGACCAAAGAAAGTCATGACAGCAATACCGGAGTCGATTTGTGCCTGCAGTGAATCGCTTTGGTTGATGACGATAGGATTGGAGTTGTATTTCAGATAAGTTGTGACGTGACCCCCAAACAGACTGTCTTCCATTACCGTTTTGAAAATGTCAAGATAACCTGAGAGCAAATTTTGCTGTGCCAGATCATCACCACCACCAAAATGCAGGATCTCTTTCATCCAGGGTTGTGGGGGACCGGCTTGTGCGTCTTCGTATTCCTGAACTTTTGCTAAGTAATCCGAAACTTCTGATCCTGTCCTTGCAGATACACGTCCAACAGGAACTGTAGGTTCATACAAAGAACCATCTATTCCGGATGTAAGCAATTGATCGGATGTAGGAACACCAAAAGAAGGAACAAGACAGAGTGAGAATAAACCCGGGTTGCCACGGAAATCAGCACCTGAAATAGATTTACCAAGCAACAGGAGGTTTTGCGGTGCAGCAACTGTCCAGCTATTGAGGGTAAAGTGTATAAAGTTTTTTATTGACAAAGGATGTTTTTGAATTCCGTAAGCAAATTGGTCATACAATTCATCAATGTCCAAAAGAATTGTCCTGTTGTTTGTTGTCTGATCACGATATGACTTATAACTCTGAGCCTGATTCCACAATGAACGGTGGGCGATGATAATGAAAGCGGAATCCCGTGCGACAGTCTGAAGGTTATTGAAGTAACCGAAATTATTAGAAACGTAATTAATGCCACTAACACTTGTTACCGATTGAATGGAACCGGGCGTGCTCAGGTAACAAACCTTTGGAGAAGAATTTCCGTCGTTGTCAACCAATGCCTGGAATGTTGCACCGGATTGTGACACTAAAATTCTTTTGTGATTGGTAAGATCATACAAAATCGGTGAGGCAGCAGGGTTGAAGTTGGTGATGTTCATCAATGTTTTACTCTGGGAAGGATCATCCGGAACAAACATTTTAAAAGTATTTCTTCCTTCAAGGTCATAGGTGTGAGGATAACGAACCGACAACCAGTAGAAAGAACTGTATTCCGGATTTGTTGCACTTACGGGAGTAGTTACATCGTAAGTGAACGCAGTAGTTGCTGAGGTGAACACAGCAGGGGAGACTGAAAATGGATAAACACGTAAGGATTGGGAATAATATGTGTCAGTAAAATTTCCACCAGGGAAAGTAATCTTGATGTTGTGCGGATTGTTATTGATCCCGCCGACACAGGTTGTGATCTCCACATTGGGTCCGCTGGAATACATCTTGTCAGTATTCACGCTCACGTTCAAAGGATAATTTGCAGCCTGGTAGTTTCCAAACACATCACACCAGCCTTCACTTTCAGTGTACTCGATGGAAGTGGAAGTCATACCTCTGTTGTATCCGATATAACGTCCGGTTGCACCTTGTGTCGCAGGATCCTGATAGGATTCTTTGATGAAATAAGGACTCGGAGTGTAAGCGGAGTAATTGTTGTTATTCACACTGGTCAGCCTTTTTCCGTTGACGGAATTGCTGATGGTGATAAAATAAACAGAAGTGTCGGTGAACAAACTGAAGCTGGGAGTTGGCTGCCAGCTGGGATCGGCGTATAGTTTTGAATCCAGACTACCGTCATTTTTTTCTCCATAAAATTCAATGAAATCATTTGCATCAAAAGTTCCGTCGCTTTCTCCCTGAATGTAGATGTACTGTTCCACGCCATTGTGAAAAAGCTGGATCTTGCGAGGGTCATTGCCGGTAACCTGCACTCCGGCAAACAGAAGGGTCTGCTGACTGATCCTGTAAATTCCTTCAGAAGAAATTTTTAACTTATAATACGGCTGGCTGTAATTGATCCAGGAATTCTCGTACGGTTGAGCCCATAACCAAGAGGCGCAGAAGGAGATGAGAATGCTTAGTAAAATTCTTTTCATGATAGCCCTTTATCGTTTTCAATATGCTTTCGAAAATGGAAAGCTGCTTGTAAGATTATTTGTGTTTGTAGATGTCCAGTTTTAATGAAAATACATTTGAATTCAATGTCTCCTGGCCAATGTTCGTCAATGCGTAATCAATGGTGAGTTTACCAATTTTGAGACCCAGACCCATGTTGGGCTGCACGATTGTACTGCTTGTTCCGTCAAATTCTTTCACACTCTGGATATTTTGAATTCCACCTCGTAGAAAAATGAAATTGGCATAACCTATCTCCAAACCGAAATGAGGATCGACACTCACCGGATTGGAACTGATCAACACATTCCGTTGCCCGTCAAAAGTCATATCAGCATCCAGCTCAATTCGTCCGGAGATCTTTTTGGTAAATTCATAACGGTAACCGACTCCGAGAATTAGTTTGGGTAAGGTAATTTCAGTTGTATTTTTCGGAATTTCATTTCCGGTTTTGCTGTAAGTCTCTTCGAGAAGATCTGTATTGTAACTCCAGGCATTGAAAGTGGAAGTGACATCTTTTGCCATCAAACCAAATTCCCAACCGTTACTATGGAACTGAGCTCCAAGATCAAAACCAAAACCCCAGGCCTTACCGAAATCACCCGCTTTGCGATGGATTATTTTGGCATTTCCGCCAAACCTCAGCCCGGCAATCTTTGAGATCTTGGCATAGCTGAACACAAAGGCATAGTCAGCGATCGAGAAGGATTTGATTTTGGAATAATCAATGACACCGGAGGCATCAATCAGATCCAATGTGTTTGGAATATCATCAGTTCCAAACCGGATGATCGAGAAACCAAGCGTTCTTGAAGAATCGATTTTGGTGGCAAGCGTTGCATAATCGAATTTTGAAATTCCCGCGAAAAGCTCAGCATGCATTGCGGCAATCTGAAGATTGCCTTCAATACCGGTTAAACCTGCCGGATTCCACACAGCGGAAGTGGCATCGTCAACACCGGCAACTACTGCCCCCGACAATCCCATCGGTTTTCCACCCACTCCAATCGATAAAAACTCATTACTGTATTTGGGCGTCTGCGCAAACAAATGAAAGGAGAGGAAGAGGAGAGAACCGGAAAGTAGAGTTTTTTTGAAGTGCATATGCTTGTCAAATTAGGATACCAAACCAAACGGCATGGCCCTGCTTTTATTGTTCTTAAGTTCTATTGTAAAATTACCATTTTCAAGTCCATACAGCTTTGTCACATTACGCCAACGACTGTATTTCGGAGGTGAATAGTTATACCGTAATAAGGAGGAAAAGATACAGGAAACAGGGGCGAAAAATGGCCAATATTAACAGGGTACAAAGAGATGTTACCAACATCTGAAACACTCAAAATGTTTGAAATTCTGAAGCCGGATGATTTGTCATTTTCGGCCTGGAATCAGCGTACTCAAAACTAAACAATACACGCAGTCTATTTTTTTACGAAACCTGCAGAGAATTCACAGAAAAACTAATTTTGAGCCGGATGAATTTTATACGTCGCCAGATTCCCAATTTCCTTACCTGCCTCAATTTGCTTTGTGGAGCAGTGGCCATTGTCATGGTTTTTCGCAACCATCTTGAATGGGCGGCTTACCTTGTTTTCATCTCAGCTTTCTTTGATCTGATGGACGGAATGATGGCCCGGGCACTTAATGTATCCTCCCCAATCGGGAAGGAGCTGGACTCACTTGCAGACGTAATCAGCTTCGGTTTTTTACCGGGGGTGATGATGTTTAAAATGCTGCAAATGTCCAACTTATCATCTATCATCGAATCTCATACTTTAGTACAAATTTTACAGTTTTTTCCTTTTATCATCACTGCATTTTCCGCGATTCGTCTGGCAAAATTTAATATCGATACGCGTCAGACTGACTCCTTCATAGGCCTCCCGACGCCGGCAAATACCCTGCTCATCATCTCCTTTCCGCTCATGATTTCCCAGGATGCTCCCCGATTCAGCCCCTTACTTCTGAACCCGGTTTTTATCCTACTGGTCTCTGTTGTTGTCTCTTTTTTGCTGGTTTCGGAAATTCCTCTGTTTGCCCTCAAGTTCAAAAGCTTTGCATTCAAAAAGAATCAATACCAGTATATCCTCCTCCTTATCTCCGCGATTCTGATCCCGATATTTTTATACGCGGCAATTCCCCTGATAATTTTCTGTTATGTACTTTTGTCCATCATTCAGAATAAATTCAGGAAAACACCTTCATAATTCCAAGCAATGAAATTTACAGCCGAAATTGATGTGATGCCTCTTAAGGCACTTTTGGACCCGCAAGGGAAAGCCGTTCGTCACGGATTGACAAATATGGGCCTGAGCAAGATTGATAACGTGAGAATCGGGAAACACATCACCCTTGAAATAGAAGCCGGAAACCCTGAAGAGGCTCGCTCCAAAGTTGATGATGCCTGTAAAAAATTGCTCTCCAATCCAATCATGGAGTCCTACCATTTTGAACTGGTTGAAGTGAAATAAATCAGACTTTTTCTAAAAAGGGTATCGTACCGGAAGTAGATCAGATCTTCAAAAAGCCGGAACCCTCATTTTCTCAGTTCAAAATTCTGTCCGAGGTAGACTTTCCGTACCTGTTCATCAGCTGCAAGTTCTTCCGCGGTACCCGCTTTCAAAATTCTTCCTTCAAACAAAAGGTAAGCCCGATCAGTAATGGTCAGCGTTTCGTGAACGTTGTGATCAGTGATCAATACACCAATGTTACGATGTTTCAAAAGCGAAACGATGCTTTGGATGTCTTCCACAGCGATCGGGTCTACACCGGCGAAAGGTTCGTCCAGTAGAATAAATTTTGGGTCAACAGCCAGAGCACGTGCAATTTCAGTCCGACGTCTTTCTCCACCGGATAACAAATCACCACGGTTTTTCCGGATTCGGTTCAAACCAAACTCCTGCAGCAATGACTCGAGCTTCTCACTTTGCTGGCTCTTGCTTAGTTTGGTCATCTCCAGCACGGCTTTGATATTGTCTTCGACACTCAATTTCCGAAAAACAGAAGCTTCCTGAGCCAGATAGCCAATTCCCAACTGAGACCTTTTATACATCGGAAGATTTGTAATCTCCTGTTCATCCAGGTAAATTTTGCCCTCATTCGGTTTGATCAGACCAACAATCATGTAAAAAGAGGTGGTCTTCCCGGCTCCATTTGGACCCAGCAAACCAACAATTTCACCCTGACGTACCTCAATTGATACATTGTCAACAACAGTACGTTGCTTGTAACGTTTGATCAGGTTTTCAGAGCGTAATAACATGTTTTCCTGTTGATGAAATACTGTGTGACCTGAATTCTGGCATTACATCGCCTTCGGTCAATTATCCTGCAAAGATGATTATTCCCATCAATCCTCCAAAATCAGAAGGAAAAGGAAACGGTTCCTAAAATTGCCACCTTTGAAATACCCGGGTGATCAAGATAGGATAAACGCCAGATATTGTCTATCCGTAAGACTTTGAAGATATTCTCAATACCTACACCAAATTCGGCATATGGCTTTTTCTCAAGATTGTAAAATACATTCGGGTTCGAAAGCAACACTCTGTTTTTTGAGGACAGTCTGCCGGATACTGCACTGAATGTTGCCACTTCTCTCCATTTCAATTTGCGCAAAGCAGGAATACGATCAAGAAAAATTCCACCAAAATGTTGCTCCGCCTTGAAACTGATGTATTCGTCACTCACAAATTCATAATAATCCATGAGGTTAAAAGCGGCTTTATCATAGACAAATGAATTGTTCCCCGGATGAATAAAGAGCAATGGATAGGGTAGTGCCTGGAAAATCTTCGCCGCTTCAACACTATAACTCAGGATCCCGAAATTTCCGAGATACAAATCATCATCCACTTTCAATCGCAATTTGTCATATTCAAAAGAACTATAAATCACATCTTTTATTCCTTTAGAATATTGCAGATGAATCACAGGATAACGTGTTCCCAGGGAGATCCTGTCCACTTTTCCGCTTACAAATCTTTCTTTGTATGCAAATCGCATATAAAAACTCAGTTCCGTATTTTTTATACGATTGGATGAATCCGTTTTCGCGTCGTTCAGATAATAGGTGAAATCAAGATTGCCAAGCGGAATGTATTCACTGTGCGCCAGAGTGAGACGATTCGTGAAGCCTTCTATCCATTCATTTTCAAGATAGATTCTTCCCTGATTGATATCGTTGAGTTTATTGCTTTGTTCCCGTCTGAAAATCGTAGCGAAGAAATTATCATCCGCGAAAGCGTTCGGACTTTTTCCCAATTGCTCCACATCATGCTTATAAGCTCCGCCAAGTATGACTCTGGGTTTTTTACTGATGAAATATCGGGCAGTACCACCGTATTTGAAACGTTCATCCTTCGTTCCATAAGCTCCATAACCATCGAGCACAAGCCATTCGCTGAATTTATTGCTGGTCTGTCCGCCAAATCTCAGCCGTATTCCTTCAACAGAATTTGTACTGAGAAAAGTGAATATCGGTCCGATCTCCACCAGTCCTGCCGCTTTATAACCCGTCGCGAAAATTTTCACCATGTCGGCATATCGCTTGTAGGCAGGAATTGTTTTGATCGTGTCGATCATTGAATAAATCGCACGTTCATTTTTGGTCAGACTTTCCGCACGCGTCGAATCCCAGAAAGAAAGGTTCTGCTTTTTTGCTCCCTCAACAAGATCCACTTCCGAGCCTTTGAAAAAGGAATCGTCTTTTGGTTGATTCAACAAAAACTTCCTGTAATAGGTCGTTTTCCGGCCAATGAAACCTGTAGTTTGTTTTGATTTGGTTTCCGTTGGAGCAAGATTCACTACCAGCACTTCTTTGGTGAGCATCCAGTGTTCATTGTTTACATAATCGTAATCATGAACAAGGGCAAGGTCTTCAATGAAATTGATATTCGCGTCACTCGCAATGCGCATATTGATTTTACGAATGGCGAAGGAAGTATCCGCGATCCACATTTCACCATTAAAGGTCAGCTCCTGTTTGCGTCGCGGATGAAAGGTTACTTTGTAACACCATCTGTCACCCAGAAATGCGCTGTCCATCAGAGAGTATTTGTAATACAATTGTGAAAGACCTGCAATCGGACTCACAAAGCCTTTTTGGAACAGGTAAATGTAATTGTCGTAGATGTTGATGTTTGAATACAAATCTCCGAGGTATTGCGAAACAGTTTCATTTTCTACCCCGGATATTTTACTCGCTTTGATAATTTCTTTTCGATGTGTAGGATCAGATCGAAAATATACATCGGAAACTGTTTCCGTCAGAAAGACCGGCAGATATGGTGTTTTGTTGGTGGAAGAGGAATCTATATTGTCAAAGACAAACTGGAATGGACGGAACAGACGTTTCTTTTTGAATTTATTGGTGATGTTATTGATGTCAAATTCCAGCTTGTTGTACGATTCATACTGAAATGCCTTCAACTCGCTGCGATCGTTTTTCGGTTTGTTCTCGATCACTTTTCTAAGCAGAATAATCGCCGGATTTTCTCCCGCTTTGATCACCACCTCCGGCAAATCAAACTTGTTCGCACGCAAGGCAATATTCATTACCTGCACCTTGTGTTTCTGTACATGCAGTGTGGTGGGTAAATAACCGATAAAGGATACGCGGATACTATCCACCGATTCCATCGTTTCAATACTGAAGTTTCCGTCTATGTCTGTGTTTTTACCGGTGGATGTTCCCATGAATAAAACACTCGCGAAAGCGATCGGTTCATTCGTCAAAGGATCATACACACGACCACTCACTCTCGTAACTTGTCCGACAGAATCGGATGGGAAAGAGAGTAAAAACGAGAGTGAAAATAAAAGTAAGAGTGCGTTTCTATACATAGACAAAATAACCGGTCAGGGGATCCGGATCACAACGGGAATCAAACTTTATTCAATTCATCCCAGTACTCTACGGCTCTGCGCAAATGCGGGATCACAATTGTGCCGCCAACAATATTCGCGACGGCAAATACTTCAAAGAGTTCTTCAGTGGTAACGCCTTCTTCTTTGCATTTACCCAAATGATACTTGATGCAATCATCGCAACGGAGCACCATGGAGGCGACCAGTCCCATCAGTTCTTTCACTTTTACGGAAAGCGCGCCGGGAGCATAGGTATTTGTGTCGAGGTTGAACAGACGTTTGATAACAAGGTTGTCGGCATCCAGGATGCGTTCATTCATCCGGCTCCTGTAAGCATTGAATTCTTTAACTGCGTCTTGCATGATGGAATGTTTTATGCTTTACTCTTACCACGAATGACATAAGCACTCACAAATATACTGACCTCATACAGGAAATAAAGCGGAAGCGCCACCATGATCAGTGTAGTCGCGTCAGAAGTTGGTGTGATCACAGCTGCCAGAATCAGAATCACCACAACCGCGTGCCGGCGATACGTACGCATGAAAGTCGGCGTAAGAATCCCAACTTGTGTCATGAAGTAAACGACAATCGGTAATTCAAAGACAATACCGGTAAGCAGGGTCATCGTAGTGACTGTTGATATGAAGGAATCCAGTGTAATCGTATTTTTAACTTCAGTGCTCACCTGATAATTCCCAAGGAAATTGACCGTCATCGGTGTGATGATGTAATAACCGAACATCACTCCAAGCAAAAACAGGAAGGAAGTATAGAACACAATCCCTGTAGCATAACGACGTTCCTTTTCATGCAATGCGGGCTTGATGAATCTCCACAATTCCCAGACAACATAAGGGAATCCGCAAACCAGTCCTGCGATAAAAGCCACCCACATGTGTGTGGTGAACTGCGCTGAAATGTCGGTGCTGATGAGGATAAACGGACTTGTTGTGATGCACAGATCGTCACCGAGATTCAGTTTGTCTGATAACTGACAAAGCAATCTGTAAGTAATGAAATTCGGATTCTTCGGAGCAAGTAAGACTCCGTCGAAAAGGAATTCTTTGAAAAAGAACAGGATGAGTGCCAATGACATGACCACCACCACAGCCCGGAACAAATGCCAGCGCAATGCTTCAAGATGACCAAGGAAGGACATCTCGCCTGTATCGTTCTTATTCGGGTTAAGAAAATTAAAAATCGCCATTTGGGCGGTAAAGATAGCTTTTTGAAGTTGTACAGATAGGTACTGCGGAATTTCTATTCCCTGGAGCCGGTCTCAAAATGTTAATAAAAATGGATGTATTGGGAGCCTTTTATCCTTAGAGGATTCCCTCTTTCACAAGATCATGAAGGTGAACCATTCCCACATATTTTCCTTTGTCGGTAATGATGAGTTGGGAAATGTTGTGATGCTTCATGAGGTTCAGCGCGTCAACAGCCATCATGCCTTTCTCCGCTGATTTTGGTTTCGGGCTCATGATGTCTTTCGCTTTCATGTTTTCGATGGACTTGCCGGTAAGCAGCATTCTTCGCAAGTCACCATCCGTGATAATGCCCACCAGTTTGTTCTTGTCCAATACAGCCGCGGCTCCGAGACGTTTGGATGAAATTTCAACAATTACTTTTTTCAGATCATCATCCGCGGAGACTTTTGGTCCCTCGTTATGAGGATAGATGTCATCAACTTTCAGATATAATTTTTTGCCCAGTGCTCCTCCGGGATGATAGCGGGCGAAATCCTTGCTCGAGAATCCTTTCAGGTCGAGCAGACAAACAGCGAGCGCATCACCCATGGCCAGTTGTGCGGTAGAACTGCTGGTAGGAGCGAGGTTGTGCGGACAGGCTTCTGTTTCAACATATGTATTCAATGTCACGTCACAGGAAACACCTAGGAATGAATCAGGATTGCCGACGATAGCAATGAGTTTGTTGCCCCAGGATTTCAGCAACGGAACAAGAATTTTTATTTCAGGTGTATCGCCACTTTTTGAAATGCAAATGATCACATCATCCTTCTGAATGATGCCAAGATCACCATGAATGGCATCCGCAGCGTGCATAAAGATGGATGGAGTACCTGTGGAATTGAAAGTGGCGACAATTTTCTGACCGATAATCGCGCTCTTTCCGATGCCCGTAACGACCACACGTCCCTTACTTTTCTGTATGAGCTGAACACTTTTAACGAAACTTTCATCAATATAAGATTTCAGGTTTCTTATTGCTTCTGACTCTATATCAAGCGTTTTAAGGGCTAATTTTTTTATTTGCTGGGGTGTTTTCAAGGGTCTGAAAATTTTTTCAATATACATCCGTTTTTCACTATGTATTTCGGCAAAATTATTTAATTTTAGTTCCGAAACCTTTTCAGGAGCATATACCTTTTTATTTAACCTAATATCATAAAAATCAGATCAATACAATGCTAGTGGCAGAAAAACCTTTGAAAAGCTATCTCCAGAAATATTTTGGATTCGACAAGTTCAAAGGGGAGCAGGAAGAAATTGTACAGAGCGTACTCGCCGGGAAGGACACATTTGTCATCATGCCTACAGGAGGAGGGAAGTCGATGTGTTATCAGCTTCCATCCCTTATTATGGATGGTACAGCTGTGGTAGTATCGCCTTTGATTGCCCTCATGAAGAACCAGGTGGATGCCATGCGCGGCTTTAGTAACGCGGATGGAATCGCTCACTTTCTCAATTCATCCCTCAATAAAACTGAAATCGCGCAGGTGCGTAAGGACATCAAATCCGGACGCACAAAACTGCTCTATGTAGCGCCGGAATCATTGACCAAGGACGAAAATGTAGAGTTTCTCAGAAGCGTCCAGATTTCATTCTTCGCGATTGATGAAGCGCATTGTATTTCCGAGTGGGGACATGATTTCCGTCCGGAATACCGTCGTTTGCGCCCAATTATAGAGGCAATCGGTAAAGTTCCGATTATTGCCCTCACCGCGACTGCTACACCAAAAGTACAGCTTGATATTCAGAAGAACCTGGGCATGATGGACGCGAATGTTTTCAAAGCGTCTTTCAACCGACCAAATCTGTATTATGAAGTAAGACCCAAAGTTGATGTGGTGAAAGAGATTATCAAATTCATCAAACAGAACATGGGCAAATCAGGCATTGTATATTGCCTGAGCAGAAAGAAAGTGGAGGAAGTCGCTTCCACACTTGCCGTGAATGGAATCAAAGCATTGCCATATCATGCCGGACTGGAAGCAGCCGTACGTGCCGACACACAGGATAAATTCCTGATGGAAGAAATCGACGTCATCGTTGCGACAATCGCGTTCGGAATGGGTATTGATAAACCGGATGTTCGTTTTGTTATCCACCACGATATTCCAAAATCTCTCGAAGGTTATTACCAGGAAACCGGTCGCTCCGGCAGAGATGGTCGCGAAGGAAAATGCGTGACTTTCTATAGTTACAAAGATATCGAGAAGCTCGAAAAATTTATGAAAGGCAAGCCTGTCGCTGAACAGGAGGTAGGTAAACAACTGCTTCTTGAAACAGTCGGTTATGCTGAAACATCTGTTTGTCGTCGTAAAGTATTGCTGAATTATTTTGGCGAAACCTACAACGAAACCAATTGCGGTAGCTGCGACAATTGTCTGCATCCGAAAAAGAGCTTCGACGGAAAAGAAGAAATGTGTACCGTCATCGAAGCTGTTCTTGGTGTGAAGGAAAAATTCGCGATGGAACACGTCGTGAATGTAATCACCGGAAAAGCGGAAAACGCCGTAAAGCTCCACAACCACGATCAGCTGGAGATTTTTGGTGAAGGTGACGATCACGACACTAAATTCTGGACGGCAATGATCCGTCAGGCTTTACTTGCCGGATTCCTCTCCAAAGACATTGAAACTTACGGAACATTAAAAGTTACTGATAAAGGAAAAGCCTTCCTCAAGAAGCCGGTGAAAATCCTGGTGGTGGAAGACAACGATTACAGCAATGCGGAAGCGGATGATGAAGATGAATTTGGTGGCGGAGGTGCCGCGGCCGATCCTGAATTGTTCGCCGCGCTGAAAGATCTCCGTAAAAAGATCGCGAAGCAGAAAAATGTTCCTCCATTTGTTGTCTTTCAGGATCCTTCTCTCGAAGAAATGGCGATTCAGTATCCGATTACTCAGGATGAACTGAAAAACATCACCGGAGTAGGAGCAGGTAAGGCCGTGAAATTCGGAAAACCGTTCCTCGATCTTATTTCCAAATATGTTGAGGAAAACGAGATCGAACGTCCTATGGATCTTGTTGTGAAATCTGTCGTCAACAAGAGTGTATTAAAAGTATATCTCATCCAGAACATCGATCGCAAAATTTCTCTCGACGATATGGCTACTGCCAAAGGCCTTCCGATGCGCGACCTCCTTACGGAAATCGAAAGCATTGTTGGTTCTGGTACACGGATCGACATCAATTACTACATCAACGAAGTGATCGATGAAGATCGCCAGGCCGAAGTTTTTGAATTCTTCAAAACCGCGGAAACTGATTCCGTCGAAGCCGCATTAAAAGAACTTGGGGAAAATGATTACACCCTCGAGGATATTCGTTTGATGCGAATAAAATTCATGTCCGAACTCGGAAACTAAATCATGAAGCACGAAAAAATCCCGGTCGAAAGACCGGGATTTTTTTTTGGAAACTGACAAGTTAAATCCTATTTTTTTTCTGAAAAGCAAGTAAGGATCAACTTTACAATGTTTTATGTCATTTTCAAAACATTTCCCCAAATTTCCTATTTTCACCTTTTATACTACCCATCACATGCGGAAGGAAGGAGTCTTTTTTTTAGTTTTTTATTTTGCAATCACTTCAGCAACTTTTTCGCTGGATTCATTATCCACATCAAAAATACATCCAACGCGATATGTTTTGGGCTTTGAAATTTCATGCTTGAACAAAGCCGAATTAGAATTTAATGATGGTGTAACATTTGTACCAGAGTTTTTGGTGGAAAAAACACGACATACACTTGGTATTGGTCCGGTTTTAAGTTTTTTTTCAGATCAAAAAACGAAAACCTTTCGAGGTATTTCAGGGCATTACGAGTATTGTCCGTTTTCTTATTCTGAGAAATTATCATTCGGAGTACGGTACAGTCTAGCCTATACTTTTCAGAAAACTCATTATGATGAATTTATGGAATGGAGTCCTGGTCAGTTTTATTCAACTTCCTTTAAGAGTGAATGGCATGCTCTGGATAATTATATAGGCTATACATTAAAAATCAGGCTTTATAGAAATCTATCTCTGGAAAACAGCTTGGGTTTTGGTGTTCAATTTTACAATTACAATACATCAACAGATATTGCGGAGAACAAGACATTGTCCTGGAGTTATTCAAGCGGAAATATTTTTTCTAAAAGTGAAAGTTCCAGTTTATTTGTGATTGGTTTGAGATATGATTTCAGGTAAAGTAAATAACTCTTTGGTGCTGCTTGCATGGGCAATTTTTAGTGCCTTGCTTCTGCCGAGTCTGGTGAAGGATGGAATGTTCCTGGATGGACTTGTAAATAGCTCCATGGCCAGGAACCTGGCTTTTGGTGATGGTGGATTCTGGACCTTGCATTACACAAAGGCTTTTTCTTTTCCATTTTATGATCAACTTCCATTGGCCATAGGTTTGCAATCCATATTCTTCCGAATTTTTGGTGATCATTTATTTGTTGATCGTTTATATTCGTTGCTTACGGCAATTGTTCAGGCTATTTTAATAATTCAATTATGGAAGTTCATATTCAAAGGTCAAGATAAACTGAGTAAATTCTCGTGGTTGCCAATGTTATTATGGATAATCATCCCTGTAGTTAGTTGGTCCTATTCCAATAATATGCTGGAAAATACTATGGGAATATTTGATTGTTTGTCAGTCATCCTTCTTTTGAGAGTAATTGAATTTCCAAAGTATAGATTTTTATATACAGCAGGAGCAGGCATGTGTATCCTTTTTGCTTTTTTATCTAAAGGTCCTGTGGGTCTTTTTCCACTGGCTATTCCTTTTCTTATTTGGTTCTCTTTCAGAAACAGAAATGTAAATTCGATGTTAATACAAACATTAGTTATCGTTTGCACTCCTGTTTTTTTATTATTGATCATGAGTGCAATTGAGCCACAGATTTTGGAAACATTAAAAAACTACCGGGATCATCAATTGATTCAAAGTCTATCCGGATCCAGGGAAGCAAATAGCAATCGGTTCTATATTATTTTGCGCTTATTCGGCGAATTGATACCGGTCCTAATATTCAGCAGTATTGTGTATTTCGTTTCCCTTAAAAGAAAATTAGTATTTCAAGCTTCGCCAAAATTAATTTCATTTGGCAAATTCTTTTTGCTTCTAGCTCTTTGTGGATCAATTCCCATTCTGATTAGTCCGAAACAAAGCGGATATTATCTGGTACCTGCTCTACCATATTTTGCATTAGCCTTTTCAGTTTTCATTGTAGAGCGTTTGGAATTGTTGTTTTCGAATTCAGATTTTATGAAGCAAAAATCAAATTATATTAATCGCTTCGCTTATTTGTTATTTGCAGCTGTCTTGATTTTTTCCACACTACAATTTGGAAGCGAGGGAAGACACAAGGATAAACTCCAACTGGTAAGTGTCGCAAGAAATTTCATTTCCCAAAAATCAACCGTAAGTATTTGTCCTGAATTGATGGCAGACTGGGATTTGCATGCATATTTAATGCGTTACTTAACTGTTACTCTTGAGCCTTCCAATGAACAAAAAATCATGATCAGAAGTAAGGAGTGTTCGACTCTTGTACCTGAAGGTTATTATGAAATCGAAACAGATTTGAAAAATTATGTTTTATACAGAAAAAATTAAATTTCTTCTTTTATTTCTGTTATTATTGTTTTTGAACTCCTGTAATAAAAATTCTCCTTTGGAAGACAGGATCTGGGACTTGACTTTTGTGGACGATTTTTCAGGACCTATTCTTAATAGAGATGTTTGGAAAACAAATGTCCCTTGGGGGCAAGCATATAATGGCGACAATCAGGAGTTATGGATTGATTCTGCATTTAGAATTGAAAAAGGAGTCTTAAAGATTGAAGCCAAACGTGATACAGTTATTGGAATGGTGTATGATGAGAATTTCCACAGCCTTCCAAAACAATTTTACATCACATCCGGTATGATCCAATCACGGGATGCGTTTGCACAACAATATGGATATTTTGAAATGAAGGCGAAAATACCGAAGGGTATTGGATTCTGGCCGGCATTCTGGATGATGGCTTATTCAGGATGGCCACCTGAAATTGATGTTTTTGAAATTCTGGGAAGAGAACCAAATCTGTTGCACATGACCAATCATTTCAGTGATGATCAAGGCGCTCACAAACAAAATGCGTTTACATATCCCGGGCCAGATTTCTCTTCGGACTTTCATACTTACGGCATTGAGTGGGATCCAAAGGAAATCACATGGTATCTTGATGGTAAAAGAGTTTTCAGTTCTAAGGTAGGTATACCACAGGAAAGAATGTATCTCCTAGCTACCTTCGGTGTCGGAGGGTCATATTCCGGTTTTGCAAATTCAAGTACAATTTTCCCTGCTTATTTTGAAATCGACTATATCAAAGCATATAAGCGAAAATAATTCAAAGGAAATTTTACATCTCTACCATGTAATATTTCAAAAATCACCAATCACCAATCACCAATCACCAATCACTAAGCACCAACCACTAAGCACCAACCACTAAGCACCAACCACTAAGCACCAACCACTAAGCACCAACCACCAAGCACCAACCACCAAGCACCAACCACTAAGCACTAACCACCAACCACTAAAAACTACTTCCTCTTCACCGGCTTGGGCGGAGCAGGAGCCGGTTTCACATTCCGTGGTTTAGATTCCGGTCGTGAAACAGGAGGTGAAATTTTATCTTTTGATGGTGCGGGTTTGGAAGGAGTAACATTACGTGGTGTCACCTGTTTCGGTTCTCTTGGAGTTGATGGAGCGACTTCTCTCGGTGGTTTGGCTTGTTTGGGAGGAGAAATGTCGTTTTGTTTGTTGCGCGGAGGCTGGACAACCGGCTTCATTTCCTGCTGATCATTTTTTCGTGGAGCCTGTTTTCCAAATTCACGGATCCGTTCAGGCTGGTTTTTATCTTTTACAAAGAAGTCTCTGGGTAAATTGGATCGGTTTTCATTTACCCAAACATTTACTTCTCTTGAATTACGCACCGCGGATCGTCTTGGTCCGTGATAATAATTTACATAAACAGTACTCAAATGAGGATAGTCGTAGAAATAATGATGATGGTGAAAATGCCAATGCATGAAATACCATGATGGTTGTCCGATGATGACGATATCACCATTCCAGAAATAAAATCCGCTATGATACCAATATGGATAAGGATACCACATCGGAACATCATACCAGTAGGGATAACCACTCCAGTATGGATAAGGATAAAACACGGGTCTTTCTACGATGCGAACATCCACATTGCTCAGGTCATTGTCATTATAGCCATTCTCCTTCGCGTAATCTTTTGTCGCGGATTCAAGTTCTTTTTTTGCATCCGGATCATTTTGTACAGTCTGTTTCCACTCTTCGGTGTCCCTGGCTTTCTGCGCGGCCAATTCAAGTGAGAGCCCATCCATTTCTTTTGTTACCGTACTTGGATCCTCTTTGTACAAATCACCCAAACGAACAGTCATGTTCATGTTGTCGTTTAAAACAGCCAATGCTTCCGGCTGTTGCAATAAAGTTCGAAATGCTTCCTGATCGTTCCCTGCATAATTTTTTAAAATCGATTCAAACTCTGCTGAAAATGAATTTTGTTGATTGTCAAGATCAGCAGGCAGAGTAGGGTATTTGGAACCGACATACCTTGCATCCGCTTTTGATTCTTCAGGAAAAGACATCAGAATTTCTTCCAGCTTTTCACCTGCAGGAGGGGTGATAGAAGCCATCTTGGAAATGAGTCCATCAAATCGTGTCAGGTTCCAGATTTTTTGCTGGTCTTCCCGCGAATAAGTTTCAATGAGTTTTTTAAATTGTTCATTCGATTTTTTATTCGCGTCGCTGATTCTTGCCAAAGCATCCGGATGAGTGGATGCCTGTAATAGTTTTGCGCGTGTATCAGTGGGATACACTGCTATCGTTTGAATATCCGTGCTGTCTTCCCTGAATAATGTTTGGATTCTCTGTTGCACATCCTGTGCGCTCAGAGAGAAATAAATTATCTGAAGAAAGAAAGCGAATACAAATCCCTTGCGTTTCATGGCTGAAAATTTTTACAAAGTTCGGTAAATCCACTCTAATTCAAATGATACCAATCATATCTTAACATTTGAATTGTAGCCATAAAATGACAAAAACAAAAGCCGAAGAATTTTCTTCGGCTTTTGTCAGAAAATATATTTTTTATTATGATCAATCCAGCATAATTTTAAAATCATCAATCATCAATCATCAATCATCAATCATCAATCATCAATCATCAATCATCAATCATCAATCAAAAAACTATCGCACCAACGTCACATGCCCGATAAACCGGTGCAATTTACCCTCGTAATCATGCACGCGAATCACGTATTCGTAGACATCGCTTTGTGCCTGATTGCCATTTTCATAATAGGTTCCGTCCCACGGTTGTGTTTTGTCTTTTGAATGGAAGATTTTTAATCCCCAGCGGTCAAGAATCCACATATCGTAATCAGCAAATCCGATACCGGTAGCGATGAAACCATCGTTCACATTATCATTGTTTGGTGTGAAGGCATTTGGGATGTAAATCGCGAAGTCTTCAGTAACTTTTACAACACCATAAATGGTATCCGTGCATCCAAGTGAATTGATCACGATCAGTTGTACAACAAAGGTTCCGGTGTCTTCGTAAGTGTGCGATGGATTCGGTTCATTGTTGATGGAACTTCCGTCTCCAAAATCCCAGGCATATTCAGTGCCACCGGCACTCATGTTTGTAAAGGAAATGGATGAACTGGTGAGTGTAACATTTTCGGCAGACTGACTGAATTCAGCCTGTGGATAAGCTTCAACAGTGACTAATTGCGGAATCACGAGAGAACCTGTACATCCATCCGGTGAGGTTACTTCAAGACTTACATTATATGTGCCAGCGATGGTATAATCATGTGAAGGATTCAGATCACTGCCGGTACTATTATCACCGAAGTTCCAGTTATAAGTTGATCCGGTCGGTGCAATAGTTTGGTTGCTAAAGTCTACATGAACAGGAGTACAACCGATGATTTCCTGAGGTGTAAAATCTACAGCAGGAGCAGGGGAAACAGTGAGCACCACCTGATCTTGTACGGCAGGAGAACCACAACCATCCGTAACAGTAACTGTGAACGTAGAATCGTGATCCGGGATAACGGTGGCAGAAGAACCAAGGATTAATCCATTGTTCCAGGTATAAGTGTAATTACCATCACCACCGGCTGCTTGCGCACTGATATTGGTTGGTGTGCCGCCACACAGGACATTGTTGCCAAGCGCGGCAACTGATAAAGCCGGATAAATATCCACGGTTACACTTTCAACTCCTGTTGTACATCCGTTTGCATCAGTGATGCTAACCGTGTAATTCGTAGGAACAGTCGGGTTAACAGTTTGGGTTGGTGCATTCGGACCACTGCTCCAGTTGTAAGTATACGGACCTGTTCCACCACTCACTGTTGCTTCCAGCAAAGCTGATTGTCCGCTGCAAAGTGTCGCATCACCTGTGACAGCCAGTGAAATCGCTGTAGGTTCGTCAACGGTAGCAGTTGCTGTTGTTGTACAACCATTGGCATCTGTAACTGTAACTGTGTAATTTCCACCCGGGAGTCCGCTTGCATTCGCCAAAGTACCACCTGTCGGTGACCATGCATAAGTATAAGGCGGAGTACCACCGTTTGAAATAACGGAAGCGGTACCATCTGACATTCCGTTACAGGAAACCCCAAGAGCAGCCGGAGTTAAAATGATTCCGGAGGCTGACAATACATCAATCTCATTTACCTCTGCGCATCCGCGTGAATCGGTAACAACCACGCTGTAATGACCAATAGAAAGATTATTGGCAGTAGCATTGGTACTTCCGCCCGGTGTCCATTGATATTGGTATGGTGGTGTTCCACCGGAAGCAGTTGCTGTGGCGGTTCCATTCGTTCCTCCGTTACATGCTGCAGGAGTCATACTCATGCTGATATTCACGGCATCCGGTTCGTTGATCACTACAATCACATCAGCACCACAACCATTTGCATCTGTAACGGTAACCGTATAGGTATTTGCGCTCAGATTTGATGCGGTAGCAGCACTGCCTCCGGAAGGAGACCAGGTATAAGCGAATGGAGCTGTTCCACCACTTGTGACAACCGTAGCCGAACCGTTCGATAATCCATTGCAGGAAACATCTGTTGAGCTTAACAAGGAAGCAGTAGCTCCACCAATGCTTGGCACAACAGCAGAAGCTGTGCTGGTACAGGAATGACTGTCAGTAACAGTAACTGAATAGCTTCCTGCTGACAAATTGTTTGCTGTCGCGCTGTTACTTCCTCCCGGAGTCCAGGCATACGTGTATGGTGCGGAACCTCCGGCAACAATTACTGTGGTTGTTCCGGTTGCGCCTCCACACGGTGTTCCTGTAGAAGATGTTTGCAATATAATAGCCGTTGGTTCAGCGATAGTCACATTCACAACATTCAGACAACCGCTCGCATCAGTTACAGTTACGGTATAATTTCCTCCGGAGAGTCCGTTGGCAGTCGAAGCATTTCCACCGGATGGTGACCATGCATAAGTGTAAGGTGCAGTACCTCCTGATGTGTTGATGCCGGCACTTCCATTCGCGGCACCAGAACAGGAAACATCGGTTGAAGATGCCAGTGTAACATTTGGCCCTCCTGTGTTGTTGACAACAACAGTTGCGGAAGAGGTACAACCATTGGCATCGGTAATTGTAGTCGTATACGCGCCGGCTGAGATATTGGAAAGAGTAGGAGTACTTCCACCTCCGGGAGTCCATGAGTAGGAATATGGTGCGGAACCACCTGCAGCAACAACCGATGCGGAACCATTCGATGATCCGCAAGTTGCAGGAGTCGAACTGGTTTGCAGATTCATTGCCGCCGGCTCTGTAATGGTTACAGAAGACGAACGGGTACAACCGTTCGCGTCAGTTACAGTCACCTGATAATTTCCGGCTCCAAGATTTGTCGCCGCGGATCCTGAACCACCTGCAGGGAACCATGCATAAGAAAATCCGGAAGCTCCACCGGAAGCTGTGATCGTCGCGGTACCATCACTGGCACCATGACAAGTCGCGTTCTGATGTGACATCGATAAGTTCATCGCTGCGGGCTGACCAACTGTACTAGTACCGGTAAGGGTACAACCATTGTCATCCGTAACGGTCACTGTATATGTTCCTGCGCTGAGATTGTTAGCAGTCATTCCGGCGCCACCTGAAGGAGTCCATGCATAAGCATACGGTGTTGTTCCACCGGCCGCATTGACTCCTGCGGAACCTGTAGCGGAACCTGCACAAAGTGCATCATTTGCATGAGTTTGTACTGCAAGCGCTGTAGGTTCTGTAATGGTGATCTGATCTGTTGATACGCAACCGTTCGCGTCATGAACAGTGATGGTGTAAGATCCTGCACTAAGATTATTCGCGGTTGCTGCATTACCACCGGAAGGTGACCAGAGATAAGTATAAGGAGCAGTTCCCGTAGATACGTTCACAGTTCCGGAACCATTGCTTCCTCCGAAGCAACCCACATGTTGAGCTACACTGGCAGAAATACTTGGCCCGCCGATATTCGTCACATTCGCTGAAGCAGTCGCGGTACATCCGTTTGCATCAGTAACTGTTACCACATATGCTCCGGCAGGAATATTTGTTGCTGAGGCACCGGATGATGATCCCGGTGACCAGGAATATGAATAAGGCGAAGATCCTCCATTCGCGACAACTGAAGCGGAACCATTCGATGATCCGCAATTCGCAGGATTGGTTGCTGTTTGCAATGCCATCGCCGCAGGTTGAGTAATTGTTGATGATTGAGATGCGGTACATCCGTTAGCATCTGTAACAGTTACACTATAGGTGCCAATTGCAAGGTTGGTTGCTGTAGCAGCGGAACCGCCTGAAGGGAACCAAATATAAGAGAATCCTGCAGTGCCTCCATTGGTGTTCACGGAAATCGAACCGTCGGAACCACCATTACAACTGGTAGGTACTGCATTCAGTGCGAGAGTAAGTCTTGCAGGTTGTCCCACAATTGCTGAACTGGTAGTTGTACAATTGTTTGCATCTGTCACTGTTACAGTGTAGGTTCCTGCAGCCAGTCCATTTGCTGTTGCGGCATTACCTCCTGATGGAGTCCAGGTGTAGGTATAAGGAGATGTACCTCCTGCAGCATTCACCGAGGCACCACCCGTTGAAGCACCGAAGCACAATGCATCCGTTGAATTCGACTGGGCCGCGATAGCGGAAGGTTCAGTAATTGTTACGTTATCTGTAGAAATACAACCGTTCGCATCGTGTACAATCACAGAATATGTTCCTGCTGATAATCCGGTAGCGGAAGAAGCTGTACCGCCATATGGTGACCAATTATAAGTATATGGTGCAGTACCGCTGCTCACGTTCACACTTGCAGCGCCACTTGAACCTCCGTTACAAGAAACTTGTTGTGTTACACTTGCTGCGATTGAGGGTCCCCCTGTGTTGGATACGTTGGCGATCGCGGTATTTGAACAACCGTTTGCGTCTGTCACAGTAACCGTATAAGCAGCAGCTGCCAGTCCACTTGCTGTAGCGGTATTCGCATTGCTCGGCGACCAGGAATAGGAGTAAGGTGATGATCCTCCATTTGCAACTACTGTCGCAGTACCATTGAATGATCCACAGGTAGCAGGTGTTGAGGATGTTTGAAGAGCAATTGCTGAAGGCTGTTGTATCAATGCCGTTTGACTGGCTGTACAACCGTTTGCATCGGTAACAGTCACAGTGTATGTTCCGATCGCGAGATTGTTCGCGGTTGCACCGGAACCGCCTGCCGGGAACCAGCTGTAAGAATAACCCGGTGTTCCACCATTCGGATTTGCAGTTGCTGATCCGTCTGTAGATCCATTACAACTGGTGTTTGCAGGTTGAGTTGCAAGTGTAAGTACGGATGGCTGTCCAACCGTAGCTGAAGCGCTTCTTGTACATCCATTCGCGTCTGTAATGGTGACAGTATAATTTCCGGCTGCAAGTCCGTTTGCGGTTGATGCTGCTCCACCGGATGGAGTCCATGCATAGGCGTAAGGTGTTGTTCCACCGGCGACATTTACAGAAGCACTACCAGAAGCACTACCAGAACACGTTGAAGGAATAGTCGCAGTAAGAGCGTTCAACGGAGAAGGCTCAGAGACCGAAATATTATCCGTGGAAACACAACCATTTGCATCATGAACTGTAACTGTATAAGGTCCTGCTGAAAGATTGCTTGCATTCGCTCCACTGCCACCGGAAGGCGACCAGCTGTAAGTGAATGGAGCTGTACCATTGGCGACATTCACGGTTGCAGTACCATTAGCTCCACCATTGCAGCTTACATCCTGTGTAACACTTGCGGCGATGGTTGGTCCACCTGTATTCGAAACGTTAACTACTGAAGAATTGGAACAACCGTTTGCATCAGTTACTGTAACCGTATAAGCACCGGCTGAAATGTTGGAAGCCGTCGCAGTATTTGCACCTCCGGGTGACCATGAGTATGAATAAGGCGCTGAACCACCATTCGCAACGACACTGGCAGATCCATTAGTAGATCCGCAGGAAGCAGGAGTGGAAGAAGTTTGTAAAGCAATTGCTGCAGGTTCCTGTATGTTTGCTGTAGAAGAAGAAGTACAACCATTTGCGTCAGTAACACTTACGGTATATGTTCCTGCCGCTAGATTCGCAGCTGTAGCTGCAGCACCACCGGATGGGAACCAACTGTATGTATAACCACTGGTTCCTCCATTAGGAGTAACTGTAGCTGAACCGTCTGCTGAACCGTTACAGGCTGCAGGAACGACATTCATGCCCAATGTAAGGACAACAGGTTGAGCAACATTTGTAGCTGCTGTTTTTGTACAACCGTTCGCGTCTGTGATCGTCACAGTATAATTTCCGGCTGAAAGATTAGTTGCAGTAGCGGCTGCACCACCTGCAGGTGACCAGGAGTAGGAATAAGGTGCTGTACCTCCTGCAACGTTGACAGAAGCTCCTCCGTCTGATGAACCATTACACAATGTAGGTGTAGCACTTGCTTGTGCCGCGATAGGACCGGGTTCATTGATCGTAACATTATCAGAAGAAATACATCCGTTCGCATCGGTTACATCCACAGTATAATTTCCTGCAGACAAATTTGAAGCTGTAGCACCATTTCCTCCGCTTGGTGACCATTGATAAGTAAATGGTGCAGTACCATTAGCAACATTCACATTGGCTGATCCATCATTTCCACCGGTACAGGATACATCCTGCATCAGATTCGCTGCGACAGTTGGTCCGCCTGTGTTTGATACGTTTGCAACAGCGGTTTGCGAACAACCGTTCGCATCCGTTACAGTTACGTTAAATGCGCCTGCAGGTAAATTCGAAGCATTCGCTGCTGAACCTCCGGCAGGTGACCAGGAATAAGAGTAAGGTGTTGAACCACCATTGGCAACGACAGTTGCTGTTCCGTTCGAAGTGCCACAAGTGGAAGGTGTTGTTGATGTTTGCAAAGCAATCGCTGTGGGTTCAGTTACATTCACAGAACCAGTAGTTGTACAACCATTGGCATCGGTAACAGTGACAGAATAAGTTCCCGCTGCAAGATTACTTGCATTGGCCGCTGATCCTCCGGATGGGAACCAGCTATATGAATATCCTGATGTTCCACCAGCCGGAACAACCGTTGCGGTTCCATCACTGCTTCCATTACAAAGAGCAGGATTTGCGGAAAGATTTGCGCTCAGTACTGCAGGTTCACTTACAACAGCAGTTGCTGTTTGAGTACAACCATTGCCATCAGTAATGGTAACGGTATAAGTTCCTGCTGCAAGATTGGAAGCGTTTGCTCCGGATCCACCGGATGGAGTCCAGTTGTAAGAGTAAGGAGTAGTACCTCCGCCTGCTACAACACCGGCACTTCCATCAGAATTGCCATTACAAAGAGCAGGAGAAACATTTGATGCGGCTGTAAGAACAGGAGGCTCAACGATTGTGATCTGATCAGAAGAAGTACAACCATTCGCATCAGTCACATTCACTGTATATGTTCCGGCAGCAAGGTTAGCGGCATTTACGGCATTACCTCCTGTAGGGGTCCAGGTATAAGAGAATGGAGCAGTACCATTCAGTAAGCTGACGGTTGCGGAACCATTATTCCCACCATTACAGGTTACATCTGCGTTTACACTCGCGGTCGCTGTAGGTCCAATGATGTTCGCGACTGTAGTTGTATTAGTCAATGTACAGTTATTTGCGTCTGTAACGGTAACTGTATATGTACCGGCGGCAAGATTGCTTGCTTGTGAAGCAGATCCTCCACCAGGTGACCAGTTATAAGTAAACGGAGAAGTTCCGCCGCCTGCAACTACATCCGCCGAGCCATTTGAATTTCCGCAAAGAGAAGGAGTGGCATTCATTTGAAGAGTGATCACAGGAGGCTCCGTGAGTGCAACGGTAGAAGTACTGGTGCAACCGTTGGCATCCGTCACAGTAACCGTGTAAGTTCCCGCAGTCAGGTTTGCCGCATTCGTAGCGCTGCCACCTGCCGGTGCCCAGGAATAGGTGTATCCTGTTGTACCGCCATTAGCGGTGACTGACGCAGATCCGTCATTTCCACCATTACATAAAATATTTGTCGACGCAGGTATAGAAGAAGTAAGGAGTGTAGGTTCGGTGATAGAAACGGGAGTAGTAGTCGTACAACCATTTGCATCTGTGACTGTAACTGTATAATTGCCTGCACTCAGACTGCTTGCACTTGCCGCGTTTCCACCGGATGGAGCCCATGAATAAGTATAGTTTACTGTGCCACCGTTTCCTGCCACAGTTCCGGAACCATCTGCAAGACCATTACAGGATACATTGGTTGTAGCAGTAACCGCACTTGTCAGTAAGGTTGGTTCGGTGATAACAGCAGTCGTCGTATTAGTGCATCCATTCGCATCAGTCACAGTTACAGTATAAGTTCCTGCACCGAGTGCACTTGCATTTGATGCATTTCCTCCTGAAGGAGCCCATGAATAAGTGTAGCCGGGAATTCCACCGCCTGCTGTAACCGATGCGGTTCCATCAGCGGCTCCATTGCAACTTACATTGGTACTACCGGCAAGCACTGCTGTCACTACTGCCGGTTCAGCAATAATTGCTGTTGTGGTAGTAGTACATCCATTGAGATCCGTAATGGTGACAGTATATGTCGCGGCGGACAAACCACTGGCGGAGTTGGCATTTCCCCCTGAAGGTGCCCATGCATATGTGTAAGTTGGTGTACCACCACCCGCGTTCACAGAAGCAGTTCCATTTGCGGCACCAAAACAGGTGATGTCAGTTGAAGAAGGTGTTGCTGTTAATGCAGAAGGTTCAGCAAGATTAACAGTGGTTGTTTCTGTACAACCGTTGACGTCGGTTACAGTTACTGTATATGCGCCTCCTGCAAGATTGTTTGCAATCGAATCAGTTCCTCCTGAAGGTGACCAGTTGAATGTAAAGTTTGGTGTTCCTCCGCTTGCTGAAACATGTGCTGTTCCATTCGCTGCTCCGTTGCAAAGCAAATCTGCATAGGTAGCATTCAACGTGATGACCGGAGGTTCGGCAATGGTGACATTGTCACTGCTTGTACAACCATTCGCGTCGGTAACCGTTACTGTGTAATATCCTGCAGAAAGGTTGTTTGCTGCTGCTGCTGATCCGCCAGAAGGTGACCAGGAAATGGAAATCGGTGCAGTTCCCTGCGAAATTGAAACAGATGCTGAGCCATTTGTTCCACCATTGCAAATTACATTTGCCGAAACAGATGCTGTTGCGATAGGGGATGGGGCGCTGGCAACATTCACATTGGCACGTGCGATACAACCATTGGCATCCGTCACTTCGATGGTGTAAGCCCCACCAGTTAATCCGGTTGCCGTCGCTGCACTACCTCCTGTTGGTGTCCAGTTATATGTTAAAGGAGCAATTCCTCCGTTCGCATTTACAGTTGCTGTTCCATTGGATGCTCCACACAAATCAGTCGTTGATGAAGTGTTCACAACGATAGCGGGAGGTTCAGTAATATTGACTGTAGTAGAAGCTGTACATCCATTGGCATCAGTGGCGGTAACAGTATAGTTTCCTCCAGAAAGTCCGGTTGCAACTGTGCTGCTTCCTCCGGAAGGTGTCCAGTTATAAATCAGTGCTCCGGTTCCACCATTGCCATTCACAGTTGCTGTTCCATCAGCGGCTCCGTTGCAAGTGACATTTGTTGAAGCAGTAATTGCTGTGACTACCGGAGTAGGTTCATAAATGGTCACAGCTGCAGTTGCGGTACATCCATTTACATCTGTAATCGAAACAGTATAATTTCCTGCGGAAAGATTTGAGGCCGTGTTGCTGTTTCCACCGGAAGGTGCCCAGCTATAGGTATAGGGAGTTGATCCGCCACCTGCAGTAACAGTGGCACTTCCGGTTGACCCACCATTACAAAGCACATCCACAGGAGTTCCCATTGATGCCGTCATTGCTGGCGGTTCAGCAACCGCTGCAGTCACAGAAGTTGTACAAAGATTCGCGTCTGTTATTGTGACAGTATAACTTCCCGGGCCTAAATTACTAGCTGTTGCAGTATTACCTCCGGAAGGAGACCATGCATAGGTATACGATGCTGTTCCGCCATTCGGATTGGCAGTAACTGATCCATTCGCGGCACCATTGCAAACAATGTCAACAGGTGTTGCAGTTGCTGCAAGAACAGTTGGCTCTGTGATTGTAGCTGAATTGGAAATAGTACATCCATTTGCATCCGTTACTGTCACTGTATAGTTCCCGGCATTAAGACTGCTAGCAGAGGATCCATTTCCTCCGGAAGGAGCCCAGTTGTATGTATAAGGACCAGTACCGCCTCCGGGAGTAACACTCGCAGAACCATTCGCAGCTCCATTGCATGTTATATCCGTTGGTGTAACGCTGGCTGTCATAGTTGGAGGTTGAATCAAAGTGACAGCAGTTGTAGATGTACAGCCGGCAGCATCTGTGACAGTCACTGTATAATTTCCGGCTCCAAGATTATTTGCTGTTGCACCGGAGCCGCCTGATGGTGCCCAAGTGTAAGAATAGCTGGGAGTTCCTCCTCCGGCAAGTACTGTAGCAGAACCGGTTGTTCCACCAGCGCAAAGAACATCTACAGAAGAAGATATTGCTGCAGTGACCGGGGTTGGTTCATTGATAGTGATATTTGCGGATGCATTACAACCGAGTGCATCTGTCACTGTAATTGCATAGTTGCCGGCTGACAGACCGGTAGCGGTCAGACCTGAACCACCGGAAGGTGTCCAGGAATAAGTGAAAGGACCTGTACCTCCATTGGTGGTTGCAGTTGCAGTTCCATTCGCTCCACCATTGCATGTTACATCAGTGGAAGCAGAGATGGCAGCTACAGGGCCGGCAACATTCGAAACAGAAACTGCAGCCAGTGTGGTACATCCATGTGCGTCAGTAATGGTTACTGAATATGCGCCTGCAGCGAGATTGCTTGCATTCGCCGCATTACCTCCGGACGGAGACCACTGGTAGGAATAAGGTCCTGTTCCTCCGGATGGATTTACAGAAGCAGTTCCATCGCTCGCGCCGCAATTTGCAAGAGTGGAAGCGGATGTATAGGTAATCGCGGAAGGTTCCGTGACGTTCGCCGATGATGATCGAGTGCATCCATTCGCATCCGTAATGGTGACAGTATAAGTTCCTGCAGCGAGGCCGGTAGCTGATGAAGCGGTTCCACCTGTAGGAAGCCAGTTGTAAGTGTAAGGGCCTGTTCCTCCACCGGCGGTGATTGAAGCAGTTCCATCGATGACTCCGTTACAACTTGCAGGTGCAGGTACAACGTTGCCGGTCAGTGCTGGTGGTTGTGTAATAGTGGCTACTGTTGTTGCTGTACAGCCATTCGCATCTGTTACTGTTACCGTGAAATTGCCTGCGCCTAAATTTGACGCGGTGCTGGAGTTTCCTCCTGAAGGTGCCCAGGAATATGTATATCCCGGAGAACCTCCGTTTGCACTTGCACTCACAGAACCATTATTTCCTCCATTACAGGAAACATTACTCTGGTTGAGTAAACTCGGAACAACCGGAGTTGGTTGCGTAATGGCAATATTCGCTGTCATTGTACATCCTCTTGAATCAGTAACCGTGACAGTATAATTTCCTGCCGCGAGATTGTTAGCAGTCGCAGCATTTCCTCCGGAAGGAGCCCATGAATAAGTGTATCCCGGAGTACCGCCACCTGCTGTCGCAGTAGCAGAACCATTAGTTCCACCCGCGCAGGTTACATTGGTATGGTTCGGAATAGTAGCTGTAACTTGAGTCGGCGCGGTAATGGTTACAGTTGCTGTGCCTGTACAATTGGTATTGTCGGTGACAGTCACAGTATATGTTCCCGGTGCCAGATTGCTGGCAGTCGCAGCGCTGCCTCCGGTTGGTGCCCATGAATAAGTATAAACACCTGATCCACCTGACGGATTGGCGACAGCAGATCCGTTAGCACCACCAAAACAACTTACATTCGTTGGAGTTGCTGTTGCCGTCACTGGCGTTGGTTGTGTGACAGTAAATACATGTGTACCTGTACATCCGTTAGCATCTGTTACTGTCACAGTGTAATTCCCGGGTGCAACATTGTTGACTGTGGCGCCGGATCCTACATTTGGATTCCATGCATAGGAATATGGACCGGTACCACCCGCGCCTGCTGCAGTAATTGAACCTGTATTCGCTCCGCTACAGGATGGGTTTATTACGGTACCATTTGCAGTAACTGCAGTAGGGGGAGCAATAGTAATGGATTCTGAAGCTGTACATCCTGCATCATCGGTCACGGTCACAGTGTATGTTCCTGCAGCAAGATTGTTAATCGTATTTGATCCGTTGACGTTATTTGCCGTTTGGATAATTGTTCCTCCACCGTTTCTCCAGATATAATTCCAGGGTGCAATTCCCTGTCCGGTTGCTGTGGCTGTAGCAGTTCCACCTGGACACAGGATTGGTGTATTGGTGATTTGTGGTGGAGTACAACAGGCAAGTTGAGCAAAGAATTGAATGATCGGGTCTCCACTGCAAGCATAAGATGTCCATGATCCTGTTTCACCATCGCCATAAGTGTCAATTGCAATATTCAAACTTGCTCCGGGGATACATTGATTCGGTGGCAATGTCGTAACCGACCAACAGAAGGTCCAGTCACATTGGTTTGCCGGATTATAATCACCGAAGTTGTTCCCGGGATTATTATCAGCAACTCCTGAAATGCTTCCGGCAGAGGTTTCAAAGAAGAAGCCCGGTCCAACTGTAAGCCCGGTAGCTGTACTCGTAAATGTATTATTGTACCAACTCCATGTACCTGGTGTTAAACTCGCATTGCAAGTTGTTGCCGGTGTTGCAGTAACGGAATTCAACACCCAACCTGCTCCAAATGATGGAATAACTGAATGTAGCCAGTTACTTGAAGTCTGGTTATAGTCTGTAATGGAATAACAGAAATTAACTGTCTGTCCCGCCTGATAAGTTCCATTCACAGGAGGTGGATTTACCGTGAGGTTACTTTGGATCACGCAACCCGAACAATCAAAATTATTTTGGAGGGTCAGAGTGAAATTACACTGATCATTGAGTGACCCGCCACTTACTTGTAAAAAATACTGACCGGGCTGTAAACTTCCAAAGGTGGTATTCAATGAACCATTGGCTCCGATTCCGCATCCACGTGGTACCAGATTGTTACATCCGCTGCCGGAATACAATCCAACCTCTGGTGTCTGAAGGCCGGCAATATTCACAATCAACGTTGGACCTGTGATCGAGAATGAATACCACACATCTGCAGCCGGACTAGCCATGTTACCTGCAGGTTGACAACCCAACATCGAAGTATAAGGCGTTTCTGCAGTAGCGCAAAGATTGGTCGTATTCAGACTAAGTGGATTGCCGATTCCGGTTGGACAAGCAGACGGTATTGGCAGCAATCCAAGGTTTTGAGCACCACTGCAAGCATCATTAGCGGGAGCTGGTCCTCCGTTACATACAGAACCACAAGGACCACCGCCACAAGCAACGCAACTTACAGTCGCAGACCATCCGGCACCTTTGATCGTTCCATCAGAAATAAATTCAATTGTAAGACAACCACTGGTGCCTGTAACAACTCCGGGATTTGTAGTTCCGCTATAGGTTCCAATAATCGGAGAAGTTGTGTTTGGGCCATTGTAAATGACCATTTCATCAAACAGGGATTCAGTGTCAAATGATGTAAAAGTTAACCGAACACATTGACCGGAAGTGCTTGAACAAAATGTCATAACACTGGTTTCATTGTTTGCGTACTGCCCATTGTTTCCACCACTATCGTAAAATGTACCAGAACAAGTTGAAACATTGGAATTTCCCATGTTATAGGTTTGGGCAAAGCCAACGCCTGACAGGCAAACAATTAACGTGGTGAGGACAAGTAGTTGTTTGATCATGCTTGAGAATTAGATTTAAAGAATTGATTTCATATAGCTTTTAAAGGGGATCCAAAGGCTATTTGCATTCTTAAATAAAGCAAATAGATTCCTTTGAATTTTGTAGGATTCATGAATACCAATCAGGATTGAATTGAGTTTTGAACATTATTTTTCCCTGAAATAGTGTTGTTTGCAGTGTATCAGGGATTTATCAACGAAATTTAAGAAAAAACGACCTTATTTCCTAATTTTTTGGTCGAGTGTTTTGAACAGGTGTTGATATGTTAATTTTTAATTAAAAATCAGGGGTAAAAGACAGATTTTATTCCTCTGAATTGGGCGAATATTTGTATGAGGGTACTACATGATTTTTCTCACTTGCTTTAAGTTTAATTTTCTAAATCCCTTTTGAGTTCCTAATTTCGTAGCCTAATTCTTAAAAATTCAATCGTACATGAAAGTTACAGTTGTAGGAGCCGGCAATGTGGGAGCCACTTGTGCCGATGTTATTGCACAAAAAGATTTCGTTCACGAAGTTGTTCTTCTTGATATCAAAGAAGGTACTGCAGAAGGTAAGTCTCTCGATATTTGGCAAACTGCGGCAATCAACTTATACGATACCCGCACTATCGGTTCAACGAACGATTATTCTAAAACCGCGGGTTCGGATGTTGTGGTAATCACTTCAGGTTTGCCTCGTAAACCAGGGATGAGTCGTGATGATCTTATCGCGACAAATGCCGGTATTGTTCGCTCGGTGACTGAAAACATTATTAAATATTCTCCGAATACCATCATTATCGTTGTATCCAATCCATTGGATGTAATGACCTATTGCTCTTTCCTCACTGCGAAAATTGATTCTTCCCGCGTGTTTGGTATGGCCGGAATTCTTGATACTGCTCGCTACCGTGCATTCCTCGCGGAAGCATTGAATACCTCACCGAAAGATATCCAGGCTGTATTGATGGGCGGGCATGGTGATACCATGGTTCCTCTTCCAAGATATACTACAGTTGCCGGAATTCCGGTTACTGAATTAATCTCTAAGGAAAAACTGGATGCTATTGTCGACCGTACGAAAAAAGGCGGTGGTGAATTGGTAAATCTGATGGGAACATCCGCATGGTATGCTCCCGGAGCTGCAGCTGCCCAGATGGTGGAAGCAGTGGTGAAAGATCAGAAACGAATTTTCCCTTGTTGCGCATGGTTGCAGGGTCAGTATGGCTTGAAAAATATTTACCTCGGTGTTCCGGTAAAACTCGGCAAAAATGGTATCGAAGAAATCATCGAGCTGAAACTGAACGAAGATGAAATGAAACTCCTTCACGCTTCTGCAAAATCTGTGAAAGAAGTAATGGATGTACTCGACAATATGCAACAAGCTGCGGTGAAATAACTGACATAAAAATTATTTTGATAAATTTGGAAGACATTCGATTATCGAATGTCTTCTTTATTTTTACCCCGTATGTTATCAGGTTCAGTAAAAATTCCAATCACCGTCAGAGGTATAGAAGAGGATGGCTATCATCTTACCATCTCTGCGCGCATCAATGGTAAAACAGTTCAGCTCTTAATTGATACCGGCGCCTCCAGGACAGTCTTTGATAAAGAAAGATCATTGAGATATGTCGGGGAAAGCAGTCATGAACCACATGATAAATTATCAACCGGACTGGGTACAAATACTATGAAAACCCATCTGGTAAGGCTTAAAAAAATCAGGCTGGGGGAGTTGCTAATCGAAAATTTTGAAGCAGTATTGCTGGACCTTGCTCATGTGAATGAATCGTATGAGAAACTTGGATTAACGCCAATTGATGGAGTTCTTGGTGGCGATGTCCTCTACAAGTACAATGCAGCTATTAATTACAAAAAAATGGAATTAAAATTATCCGCGAAACCCAGATAGAATTTTCAATTCAAAAATCTTTTTTCTAATCCCGGAATAATTTTGCAGGAATTTAATCGTCCAAAAAGTCTGTATCTGTTTCTTGCTATTAAATGATAAATCCAGTCACTTAATTTTCTTGGGAAGATACCGATGACTTTTCCAAACCAAACACAGCCTGGAAGTTTTTTTAAAATACGCTCAATTGCAAGAGATGATATAAAATACCCTTCTCCTTCAAGAAGGATTACGCTTTCCGCAATTGTTTTCGGGATAGAATATTTTTCCTGATAAAATTTTCCGGTATGACTGCGCAATCCTGCGAATTTGAAAATACCTTGCTTGTCATTGTGATGGATGAAATGAACAATCCAATTGCACATCACACATTCATCATCAATTAAAATGATCAGGAAACCGCTTTCAGGCATTATTTCCGGTAGGAAACAAAATAGGGAAAACTCAATAATTCATTTCTGTATTCAAAAGTACTACCATCTGACAGTACCTTCCGGTATAGTTCCAGAGTCGACATGTCGATAACAGTTAGATAACCATTTCTTCCTCCGCAAGCTGTCACATGGTGAGGTGCAGGCCCGGAATTGTCATAGTTAAGATTCGCAACATACACACAATCGTGATCGTCATCCACTGCAATTCCATGTGGCTGGTAGCCCGTATAAATTACTTTTACCACCTGGTTGGTGAGATAGTTGATCACATACACAGATCCCTTTTTACGGTAACCCATGAGTGAATCTTCTGTACATGTTACAAATACATAGGGATGCGTTTCTGATAAACTGAATTCCTGTGGTTTATTACCGACTGGTATGATTGCAACTAATGTATCTTCATCATTACTTCTGTCACGTGCAAATACTCTTACTTCATTCGATTTTTGACAACTGACAAAATACTTGTGTCCATCCGGAGTAAGTACCATTTCATGTGCATCATATTTTGATGATGTGGAAGGGTTTTCGCCGGTTCCCAATGGAATTTTATCAGTATCATAAAACGGATCAGAGATTTCTACTTTGGTTACAAAGTTTCCATTCTGACTGGTAAGGTAAAGGTGTTCTCCATCGTTTGTAACAAAACCTCCATGGGGGAAATCAACTGACAAGGAAGTTTCCAGTGTCATGTGTTCCAGGTCTACAACACGTGTGATGCCCAAAGTGGTAGCATTCACAAATCCCTTTTTTGAATCCGGAGTGAAAATTACAGTGTTCCAGTCTCCATTGCCAATTTCAAGCGAACCAACATAAGAGTCATCGGATGTGCGGAATTTTTGAATAACGTGACCGGAATAAAATACAACATACCAGTATTGTCCATCAGGAGAAACTCTTACCAGATGCGGAGCTTCAATAGCGGGATCAACGCCTACTGATACATACCGCATGATCACCTTAGTCTGAGCATCAAATACCGCGACCTGATCACAACCTTGCATACACACATAAAATTTCTTGCGGTTTGGATTGTCGGCAAATTTTATTGCGCCTTGATCATTGGGCGCACCGTTGTGAATCCAGTTATAAATTGTTTGATATTCATCATTACTGAGTGGGGTTAATCCTTGAGGCATTGTTGGTAATAGGGTAGGGCCTCTGGAAGAATCAGTATTGATGAAATATAGCAGGTAACTGTAATCGATATTGTACGGGATAACACTGCTTCCATTCCGGCCACCTTCAAACATGAGATCCCATGTACTGAAATCAAGACCACCTGCATTTGCCCTGCTCAGTGAATTATGACATCCCGCTGTTGCGCATTTGTTTACGATGATTTCTCCAACTTCCTTGGGATAATCAGAGCCAATAAGCGGATCTACTTGCTTGTCATAAGAACAAGATCCAAAAAACAGCAAGAGAACACTTAAAGCGGAGAGATATTTTTTCATTTTCAGATTGTGCATTATTCACTCATTGGTAACTCCATTCCATAAGTCTGGTTGACAAGTGTAGTTGAATTTAAAACTACAGCGGATTGCCCTCTTACCCAGGCTCCGAAATAATAGTCATTTCCGGTAGCGTACAGGTAATAATTTCCAGGATACAGATTGGTGAATACCGCATTTCCATCACTGTCGGCCTGAACCGAATATTCATATTTTGTTGAATCTCGTCCTGGAAATTCAACTGCGTTTTTTTTAAGATATACATGTACATAAGGAACCGCCCAACTGTGATGATAATTGTGAACATTCAACGTAATGTTGCCTTGTACCACAATGGTTCCATCAGGATTCCTGATCCCATCTTTCTTACAACCAATGAAGATAATAGCAAAAAACACCCCTAAAAGGAGTTTTTTTGCAAATTTATCCCGTTTCATGTGTGAATATATGATATCAATTCTATAGAAGGGGTGAATTTTAATCAAAATGAAGGATGTACTTTACTTAGTACACCCTTCATTTCATTCAAAACTATTCAGTTACAGAGATATCCACCTCAATTTCACCTTCAGTTTGTTCGGTACTGAAAGACCTTCCTCCACGAACAATGAAAGGTCCTGCAGTGTCCAGCCCGGCAGCATAGAGATAATAGTCTCCGCATTTCAATCCACTGATATGAACATGATCTTCACCTTCTTCTCCAACAAATCTTGCATCGTATCCGGAAGGCGCACCGGACCAATCCTGTGTATTAAATTTAACCCAAACAGTATCAGGCTGAGCACTGTCATTTGGAATGACTACACCATGGTGTTTCAGTTTAGCAACCAGAGTGAGTGATCCTCCGGTACCTGCTTCGCAGGATGGATCCTTTTTACAGGAACTAATGAATAGAATAATAGTTATTGCAATGGCAGTAGTTGCCAGAATTGATTTTTGTTTCATATTTATTTTTTGAGATTAATACAATGATTTAAATTAATGTCAAAAAATATTTTGGTGGCTGGAATACATTGCCGTCAAAACCAGCTATAGAGTTCATTTTATGTTGTGAAAAGTGCAAGATTCCGGATTCTGAAAATGACTGATTATTGTATTGATTTTCGGAATAAAAATGATCAAATTTTTCTTTCAATAAATTGCCGCTCTGGTTTTCGTGTTTGTCTTGTTCTTTAAGCTCTTTTTTTAGAAAACAAGAACCTTGACAATGCAGCTGAGGTTTGTTTTTATTTTCACAAAATGTTTCAATGATACTGCTTTGTTCCAGTATGAATATGCTATATATGCATGTTTTACTGCAAACCTGCAGCAAAACCGTTAAACACACAATCATTGAAACTATTCGTGTAAACATCCTTGTGAAATTACGAAATTTCACGGAAGACAAGTGTCCATAATTTGTAATTTTTTTACACGAGGAATTGTGTGTTATGATGTGTAAATCTAACATTGCAGCACAGGGATGCAGAAGCCTCATTTAACTTGGTGTTGTTGAGCATTTGTAATGGCAGATTGAATATTTTTTTTGTGTGGCTCATCATTGTTTTCTTTTAGAAGGCTCCTCCATTGCTTCCTAATGCCTATCTTTCAAGTGTCAGACTCAGTAATTCATCTTCAGATAGGATGATTTGTAAAAGGTCTTTAAACCCTGAATTTATATGTACCGATATTTTATTGCTTATAAGCCTTACGGAATGCTCACCCAGTTTTCACGTGAGGGAGAACGGAAAGTACTGGCCGACCTCAACTTTGTTTTTCCAAAAGATGTGTACCCGGTTGGCCGTCTGGATGCCGATAGCGAAGGCTTACTTGTCTTGACCAATGATAAATCTGTCAATGAAAAGTTATTGCATCCTTCAAATAAACACATGAGAACATACCTTGTTCAGGTGGAAGGTGAAGTCAATGAAGAAGCTTGCATGCAACTGGCAAAAGGTGTTGAAATTTCCATCGATGGTAAAAAGTATAAAACAATACCGGCCGGATCTGTTTCCATTGTTTATTCACCGGATTTCCTTCCGGAAAGAAATCCGCCTGTGAGGTTCAGGAAATCCATCCCAACTTCGTGGATCCGAATTCAACTTAGTGAAGGTAAAAACCGTCAGGTTCGTAAGATGACAGCCGCTGTCGGGTTCCCTACTTTAAGATTAGTGAGAATTGTCATGGAATCGTTAGAACTTGATTTTTTCGAACCCGGTGATGTTGTTGAATTAGATAAGGCAGTTTTTTATGCAAAATTGAAATTATCCTGAATAGATAATGAAGAATTTCAAAATGTAAAATCCGGTGAAATAATAGTTTAAAAGTCAGGTTAATTTCTGTTAAAATTTTGGTAAATTTGTATATATATTACTGCGAATATTCATTCCAAAGAAAAAGATCAAATGAAAAGAAATTTACTGGTTGCCTTGATGGCATGTTCACTTTCCTTTGCCTTTGCCGGAGAAAAATCTCCCGGGCCTCAGAAATGTGGAATTGTAGAAAGTACAAAGCGACTCAATCAGGAAAATCCCGGGAGGGAAAACCTGATGCTGCGTGACGAACAATATCTGCAACAAGCAATCACGTCAGGCCAGAATTCAAGATCAAGCAACACAATTTATACTCTCCCGGTTGTTGTGCACGTTGTCTGGAGAACCAGTGCCCAGAATGTCAGCGATCAGCAAATATTATCTCAGATTGACGTTCTGAATGAAGATTTTGGCCACAGAAATGCTGATACCTCAAGTATTCCCAATGTTTGGAGGACCATTTCAGGCGCAAGTAATTTTCAATTCTGTATGGCACGTATTGACCCTAATGGCAATGCCACAAATGGAATCGAAAGACGTCAGACTACTGTTACTTCATTTTCAACCAATGATGATGTAAAGTATTATGCTTCCGGTGGTTTGGATGCATGGGATACACGTCATTATTTTAATATTTGGGTGTGCAATCTTGGTAATGGAATTCTGGGTTATGCTGAGTTTCCAACTTCACAAGTATCCGATACCTATGGTGTTGTAATCCTATATGATTCATTCGGCCGGACAGGAGTTGTTTCTTTCCCTTACAACAAAGGAAGAACAGCAACTCATGAAATCGGACATTGCTTCAACCTCAAACATATCTGGGGTGATGATGGTAGCGCATGCAGTGGTACTGATAACGTTTCGGATACCCCAAATCAGGGTGGAGAAACTTATGGTTGTCTGACTTTCCCGGCAAACGACAATTGCAATACTACCACCAATGGTTATATGTTCATGAATTATATGGATTATAGTGATGACCGTTGCTTGTATATGTTTACAAATGGTCAGAATACACGAATGAACACTGCTATGACTGCCTGGTACGCTGATTTGCTTGCTTCAGGAAAATGTGAATCACCCGTTGGAATCACCGGTGCTCCGGATGATTTTCAGTTGAGCATTTATCCAAATCCAAGTGAAGGAATTCTCAATTTGGACATGACCGCTACCCGTGATCTTGGCAAATCAATTGATCTTATTATTCACGATGCTCTCGGAAAAATTGTTTACAGTCAAAAACTGGAAAACCCTGTAGGAGTAATCCACCAGGTAGATCTTCAGTCATTTGGAAAAGGAGTTTATTTTGTAAATCTTACCAATGCGGAATTCCGCAAGACAGTCAGGGTTTCCATCCTGAACTAATTCCAGAGATAAAATAAAACAAAAGGCCGGGCAATTTGTCCGGCCTTTCTTTTTCATATATATGTTCGCATTCAATGTGGTAATGACTCCTTCAATTTGCTTTCAGTAAATTCTTCAATATAGGAGAGGAATAATTCCAACGCTTTTTTCTTCTGTTCGTTAAAATTAAAATCTATATTCTCGGATAAATATTTTTCCGCAACTGAATTTTCAATTTCTCCTGATCCATATTGATTCAGCACGGCCGGAATATTTGTAACCCCTTCAGCTGCCGCTTTATTTAACAATTCACTGAATGTTTTTGAAACAGGTTTGTTCGCAACCCAACAAGCAAAGACAAAGGGCAAGCCGGTATATTTTTTCCATTCGCCGGATAAATCGTATACATATTTGAATTGGTCTTTCAGAATCAATGCCCGATCACCGATGATTACTCCGGCACTGGATCCGTTAATTGTGGATTCATAACCGGCTTCGGCCGCTTCCCATATTGGATTGATTTTCCAGAACCTTTTTGCAAGTACTCTGGCCAACAGCACTGATGTTCTGGATTGATAATCCAGCAACACCCTGGAAATGGATTCCAGAGGAACCTCACTGACCAGGAGCACCGAATTGACATCTCCATTGGCACCGATACAATAATCAGTGAGCAGGTAGTATTCTTTGAGTTCCGGAAGTATTGCAATTGGTACCAATCCAACGTCAACCTTGCCACTCAGTAATTTCATTGCGCAAACAGAAGGGATATCCAACTCCAACTCAATTTGCTCTTTCATCCAGGGCTTTTCAAGACCGAAAATAAAAGGCTTACTGTTCAGGTAAGAAACAACAGACAACTTTATTTTTGAATTCATACAATGAATTTTCCGAATGCAAATATATTAAACATATCCTTGATGATGCAGGATGCCGGATGAATTGGAGACCTCCTCGTTTTCACATACACCTGCGTCTACAAAAAGCAAAAGCGGGCACAATACAATTGTCCCCGCTTTTGAAAATCAATCATCACTGGATTATATTTCAGCTTCGATCAAGTCTTCGATTCTTTTATCCTTTACACCTTCATCAATTGCATGCCCTCTCCATTTTCTCAAACGGTTTTTCAATCGGGCACTTAAAAGATACATAACCGGCACCATGATCAGGGTAAGGAAGGTTGCAAAGGCCAAACCAAAGATCATTGTCCATGAAAGTGGTCCCCAGAATGCAGTGTTGTCGCCTCCAAAGTACAGATGCGGATTGAACTCACGGAACAATGTTGCAAAGTCCATATTCAGTCCAACAGCAAGCGGAATGAGTCCCAGCATGGTTGCGGAGGCTGTCAGGATAACCGGTGTCATCCGCGTGCGACCTGCTTCCACAATCGCATCGAAAGTGGGTACTCCCTGTTCACGCAATAAATCAGTAAACTCTACGAGAAGAATACCATTTCGGACAACGATACCTGCAAGCGCGATAATCCCGACACCACTCATGACAATTGAAAACTCCATTTTGAAAATGGAGAATCCCAGGAAAACTCCGATGATACTAAATCCAATTTCAACAAGAATGATCAGAGGCTTGCTAATCGAGTTGAACTGTAAAACAAGGATCATGATGATGAGCAGGAGGGAAGTGAGCATGGCCCAACCCAGGAATGCGGAGGTTTCCGCCTGCTCTTCCTGTGAACCGGTCATTTTGATTTGAACACCGGGAGCACTGTTAAATCCGGAGATGGCACGTTGTACATCCTGAACAACCGCGTTTTCATTGTAACCTGTCAATACATTCGAACCTATCGTTACAACACGTTTCTGATTTTTCCTTTTGATCACGCCATAGGTATCTGAATACTTCACATCTGCGAAGGCTGACAAAGGAACATTCCTTACCATGCCTCCCATGGCCATATCACGATATAAAATTTTCAGATTTCTCAACATGTCGATGTTGTAGCGTTGATCATCACGATATTTGATCACGATGTTGTAGTCGTCATTCACATCCCTGTATTTCGAAATATCTGTACCCAATACTCCAAGATAAATTTCATTACCCACGGAATAAGTGGAGATCGCCTCCCGATTGGCTCTTTCCCTGTCGATGTTTACAACCAGCTGAGGTTTTTTGTCCTGTAGGTCACTTCGTAGTTCTTCTACGCCTTCAATTTTGAGTGAGTCCAGATAACGTTTCAATCCACGACTGGTTTGCGCAAGGTCTTCAAGATTATCACCACTTACTTCGATATTGACAGGTTTTCCGACAGGAGGACCACCTTGTTCCTGTGCCACGGAAATTTCTGCACCGGGAATTCCTTTAACCGCTTCACGAATCTTGGCAAGATATTGCAGAGTAGATACACCATTACGTTTACCATATTCAACGAAGGCCACAGATACTTTACTCTTGTTGGGATAATCTCCCTGGTCTTCATCCTGCGGATCTGTTACGCTCACGGTAACATTCGCAATCACAGATTTAACTACAGGATTCGGCCAGTCAATGGCTTTGTAAACACGTCCTTCGATAATCTTTGTAACCGAGTCGGTGTATGCCTGATCTGTCCCTACCGGTAAACTGGTATAGACATAGATAAAGTTAGGATCCGCCTGAGGGAAGAAACTAATGCCACCGTTTCGCATCCCGAGTAACACCAATGAACCGATGAACAGGAGGAAAGTTGAAAGCATCATCGTTCTTGGGCGATGCAGACACCAAACCAATAAACGACGGTATGCAAGCTGAAATTTTGGCCAACTGATTTCCTGGAAACGTTTGATTACAAATCTGAGCCAATAGTGATTCACCAAATAAAGCAGGAGGGCGACAACTCCGAAATTTCCTACCCCAAAATCTATCAGGTATCCGATTACAATAGCAACACCGAATAAGGCCAAAGACTTCTTTAAATTATTCCGGTCACGCTTTTCATCATGTTCCTTATGCGGTTTCATGAATTGGGCGGCAAACACAGGATTTATAATGTAAGCGACAAACAAGGATGCCGTCAGCGTTACTATCAGTGTCACAGGCAGGAAGAACATGAATTTACCAATGACTCCTTTCCAAAACAGAAGTGGAACAAAAGGTGCAAGTGTAGTGAGGGTACCTGAGAACACCGGAAGAAATACTTCACCGGCAGCCAGCTTGGCGGCTTTGATGATGCTCATTTTCCCGTTTGCAAATATCCGGTGTGTGTTTTCGATTACCACAATGGCATCGTCTACGACAATTCCAAGTGCCAGGAGGAAGCTGAACAAGACTATCATATTCAACGAGAATCCTAAGGCCGGCATGACAAGGAATGCCAGACACATGGATAAGGGTACCGATAATGCCACGAAGAAAGCGTTTGTTGTACCCATGAAAAACATCAGAATCATGAATACCAGTACAAATCCGATAATAATGGTATTGATCAGGTCGTGCAATGTGGTCCGGGTTTGTTCACTCTGATCTCCTGTAAGCACGACATTGACATCCTTCGGCCAGTCGTTTTTACGGATATCGTCCATCAATTCAACAATCTTATCTGAAGTCTCAATCAGATTTTCACCCTTACGTTTAATG
This sequence comes from Bacteroidota bacterium, assembly GCA_016720935.1. Classification (NCBI taxonomy): domain Bacteria; kingdom Pseudomonadati; phylum Bacteroidota; species Bacteroidota bacterium. Next base: position 463,373 of record JADKJP010000007.1, on the reverse strand, counting down.
ATGTTCAGGGTAATTACGTTGTTGTGATCAAGCCGTGCATAGCTTTGTTGCTCGTGATAACTGTCAATTACCTGAGCTACATCTTTCAGGTAGATTGGCTTTCCGTTGATGGAATTGATAACCAGATTTCCAATCTGTTCAGTGTTTTTGAATTCACCCGTTACACTTAAAGACCTGCTGATTCCATCCATGCGGACGGATCCACCGGGGAAGGTCAGGTTTTCAGACTGAACAGCACGCTGAATGTCTCCCAATGTGAGATCGGCAGCCTGCATTTTGATCATGTCCACATTGATCTGAATCTCCCGTTCAAGTGCCCCGATAATTTCAACTTTTTTAACTTCTTTGAGGCTCTCAATGTGATCCTTCGCGTCATCGGCAAATTCTTTCAGCTTGGATAAATCATAATTTCCACTGATGTTCACCTGCATTACAGGTAAGTCGGAGAAATTGATCTCGATAATTTCCGGATCGTTTTTTAAATCTTTTGGGAGGTCTTTTTTCGCCTTGTCAACAGCATCTTTTACTTTTTGTTTGGCGTCTTCTATATTGACTTCAGAACCGAATTCAACAACAACGCTGCAATAATCCTGTAATGAATTGCTTTTGATCTTTTTTACTCCGGCAATATTTTTACATTCTTTCTCAATCGGTCTCACAATGAGATTCTCCATATCTTTTGGAGAAGTTCCGGGATAAATAACGCTGATATAGATGTTCGGTAATGAAATATCCGGAAAGCTTTCTTTGGGAAGACTGATGTATGCCAGTGTTCCCATGATACCCAATACAAGGGTAATCACGAATACAGCGATTTTATTATTGATAGCCCAGGAGGAAGGCTTAAATTCTTTTTGTAGGTCTTGCATTTGATTATATTCTTTCAGGGGTGAAAATGGTATAGCTCATTTGTCAGATTTCCGCTCAGAGTGATATCGCGTCTCCATCGATGATATTCTGGAAACCAATTGTGATTACTTTGTCTCCCTGATCAATACCTGATTTAATTTCAGCATTACCGTTATAAATAATTCCGGTCTTGACAGTTTTTCTTTTGGCGATATTCTTTCCGTTTTCCTGAACAGACACGTAAACAAATTCTCCATCACTGGATTTTTGAACAGCAGCCAATGGTAAAACATATGCTTTTGGAGAGGAATAATCCGCGATTTTCAGCACGGCAACCATGTTTGGATGAAACAATCCGTCTTTTGGATTCAATCTAACTTCCACATTGAAAGTACGATTCAGACTGTTGATAGCCTGTCCGGAATAATCCAGTTTTCCTTTTACTTCCTGTCCCAGGTCCGGGAAATAAATCAATACATCATTTCCACGGCTCACCTTGCTGATATAGGATTCCGCTACTTCAGCAGTCACTTTTAATGAACTCAAATTCACAACGCGGAATGCCGGAATTCCGGGAGCCATCGTTTGTCCTACTTTTACATGAACGATGTCAACGGTTCCGTTAATTGGAGATTTGATGCGTGTTAGATCGAGTTGTTCCTGTAAACCTGACATTCTTTTTTCCATGGCTTCTTTGTTGGTCTTTGCCTGGAGGAATTGAACCTCAGAACCAATCTTTTGATCCCAAAGATTTTTTTGTTTGTTGTAAATCTGGGTTGCCAGGTCAAGTTGTGACTGCATCTCAGCGATTCCCTGACGAATGATACGATCGTCCACCACTGCGAGCACTTGTCCTTTACTTACTTTATCACCGGCTTTTACATTCAGTGTGGTAATGTTACCCATGGTTTCAGCACTGACATTCACATCTTCATCGCCTTCAACTTTTGCCTGAACTTCGATGTAGTGATTGAAAACCTGAGGATTCATATCCGTTATGGCAACGAGCTTTGATTTAACATTCGATGCGGATGTATCACTCGCGGCCAATTCGCTTTCAAGGAGTCTTATTTTTTCACGCAGATCCGCTTGTTCCTTTTTTAATTTATCAAGTTCAGCACGTTTTTTATCTGTGCCGGAATTTTGTGAGCAGCTCACGATTGTCAGAATGAGGAGGGAGAAAAATATTGATTTCATATGTCTTGTGTTTTTCAATGGGGGATTTTAATAGTTTAAATTACCAAGGGCTTTGTCAAGATTTATTTTCGCGACCGTAGCGTCATACAATGCATTAAAATAGTTGGCTTGTGCTTCTTTTAATGATGTTTCAGCGTCGAGAACTTCAAGGTTTGAACCTACGCCCTGGTCGTATTTTAATTTGGATGTTCTGTAAATATCATTGGCAAGTGCCAGATTTTTGTCCTGGTTATCCAGTGAACTCAATGCATCAATCAATGCATTCCTGTTCGAAGCAATATCCAGCTGAATAGCCTGTTCAAAATTGACAAGTTCGATTTCGATTTTTCGTAATGCTAATTTTTGCTGACGAATTTTTGCTGCTTTCTGGAAGCCATCAAAGATGGGAACATTCAATGTCGCGCCAACAATTCCGGTTGGATACCATTTTTGACTTTGATCAAAGAAGTCAAACTTATTTCGCTGTGCAGAAGTACTCAAACTACCATATGCGACAAGGTTCGGATAATAACCATCCTGGTACCTTTTAACATTATACTGTTGTAATTTTTCCTGTGTCTTCAGAATTGAATATTCAATGCGTTTGGAGGCATCTACTTTATCAAGCGGTACGATGGTATTCCTGATCTCATTCGCATTGATAGAATCAGTGAGCTCCACACGAGCTGCAGGATTAGCTCCGATTTGAAAAAGGAAAACCTGGGAAGACAAAGTTAGCAATCTGTCAAATTTGCTGTTTTCGGTGGATAGGTTGTTGAACAACACGGTAACCCTGTCAACGTCCAGCTTTTCTACAAAACCATTTTCATACAATGCTTTGGTGTCATCTTTCAATTTCTGTATGCGTTCAACATTCGCGGCAATTACTTTTTTACGTTCTTTTAACAACAGTACATTGTAATATGCTTTGGTTACATTCACTGCGGTTTCAATACGAGTACGTTTTACATTTCGTATCGATAATTCGTGAAGCGTTTTGGTTGCTTTCACACCAAGCAGATAGGTTGGATCAAATAAAAGCTGTGAAGCAGTAAGCCCTGCTGTAGCATTCCAACGTGTACCGAATTGAACTGGAAACACACCGGATCCATTCAGATCTTTACGCGGAATAACATTTTCCTCAAAAAGAATATTGTAAACAGATGGAGAAATGAAATCCGGAATAAATTGGGTTGGAATTTTCTCGAAATCTTTGACGTCCAGGCTTCCGCTAAGCTGCGGCAATCCGATTCCAATGATTTCTTTTTCCTGTGCATCAGCGATCTGTGCGTCAAGTTGCGCATTAAGGACATCCTTCTGATTCTGAAGAGCGAAATCAATGGCTTGCTGGAGGGAAAAACGGTACAAGGAATCCTGTGATTGTGAGCTGGCGGTACCGGCTATAAACACAGAAAGTAGTAAAGTGAGCAGTTTTTTCATAAGAGGGTAGACGTATGGGGATTATTGTATATTGTAAAGGATGCTATTCTTCATCCTGAATTTTCCTGTATTTGTTAATTAATTTATATCCTTTCAAAGTAACCACTCCATAAAGGAAATGTTCAAGCAATGCAACCTGAACTTCAGAAATATTAAATTGTTCATGTGGAAATGCCTCTGTATTGAAGCCTAATTCCACTTCTTCCAATCGTAAACGGGCAAGTGTTTTGACTTTCAGATCTTTCCTGTACAATTCACTTTTAATTCCACGACGTAAGTTCTCTTCCACAAAACCGGTGAGTTCCTTTTCTTTAAAGTTTTTAAAGTGGCCCCAGGCTGAAGAATGATATTTCTGCAAATCATAGAAAAGTGTAGGATTCATTTTGCTGAAATTCTTTGACATACAACTCATGGATTGCAGCATTTCATCGATTGAGTTTTCCGAATTCTTCCGGATTTCCTGCATCTCGCGGATCTGTGATTTCAACTCAGAGATCATCAAAGAACTTAAAATCGCGTTTTTGTCGGCATAATACTGGTAAATGGTCTTTTTCGACATGCCTAGTTTATGGGCGATATCATCCATCGTGATGCTTTTTATTCCATGACGGAAAAAAAGCTCTTTCGATGTATCCAGTATTCTGTCTTCTTGCCTGACCATTTTATTTTCTCAATTCGGGCGCAAAACTATGGAAACTATTTTCATTTGCAAAGTTTCCTTCCTTTTTCTATTAATATTCCGGTGCGAAACTAATTCCGTGTTCGCAGTTTCTGAGGATCAAAATGATGAAACAACAAAATTCAAGGCTGAATTGCATTATTGAGGTGCTCAAATGATATAAAAAGGGCGTTTTACGGGTAAAGATCGTTTCGTACCTTCGCAATTCCTTTTTAATTAGCTTCATGGAACTGAGTCCTTTAAGTGCAATATCTCCGGTCGACGGCCGGTATCGGCAGCAAACAGCTGTTCTCTCCGCTTATTTTTCTGAAGAAGCTTTGATGAAATACAGAGTGAGAGTGGAAGTAGAGTATTTTATCGCCCTAAGACAAATACCGCTTCCCCAACTCAGGGATGCTGATGCTTCTATCGTAGGTTCCTTAAAAAGTTTGTATACCGCTTTTAATCAGGCGGATGCCGATAGTATCAAGAGAAGGGAAGCTGTTACCAATCACGATGTGAAAGCGCTGGAGTACTTTTTAAAAGATAAGTGGACTGATGCAGGTCTGGGCTCATTCAAGGAGTTTATACATTTTGGTCTGACTTCACAAGACATTAACAACACGGCATTTCCTTTGGCGATCAAAGAGGCAGTGGAACATGTCTACCTGCCTTTGCTACTGGAAGTGAAACATAAACTTAATACACTGGCTGCGGAATGGAAGGATTTTCCGATGCTGTCACGAACACACGGACAACCTGCATCACCTACACGATTGGGGAAAGAGATCTCTGTTTTTACCGAGCGTCTTGACAATCAACTCAAGCTTCAAAAGCAAATTCCTTTCAGCGCGAAATTTGGCGGCGCAACCGGAAATTTCAATGCACATCATGCGGCTTATCCGGGAATCGATTGGGTGACTTTTGCAAATAAATTCGTGAACGAACAATTAGGTCTCGTTCGCTTACAGACCACCACACAAATTGAACATTATGACAACCTCTGTGCTTTGTTTGATTCCTTAAAAAGAATCAACAATATTCTGATTGACCTTAACAGAGACATCTGGACATATATTTCCATGGATTATTTCAAACAGGAAATTAAATCCGGGGAAATTGGTTCGTCAGCGATGCCACACAAAGTAAATCCGATTGATTTTGAAAATTCAGAAGGTAATCTTGGAATGGCCAACGCTTTGTTCGAACACCTTTCTGCGAAATTACCCATCTCCAGATTGCAAAGAGATCTGACAGATTCAACAGTACTCAGAAACGTGGGTGTTCCATTCGCCCATACCATTATCGCACTCCGTTCTTTACTGAAAGGACTGGGTAAACTGATAGTTAACAGAGACGCGCTGAACCGGGATCTTGAGAACAACTGGGCAGTAGTAGCCGAAGCTATTCAGACCATTCTGCGCCGTGAGAATTTTGCAAATCCTTATGAGGCATTGAAAGAGCTCACACGCACAAATTCCCGCATTACGGCTGAGTCCATGCAAAATTTTATTGACAAGCTGGATGTGAGTGAAGCAGTTAAAGCTGAACTGAGAGTATTTACTCCTTTTAACTACACCGGTATCTGATCGCCGATGAAAGTTTCCGGCTTCACCTTTATCCGCAACGCGATTCGCTATGATTATCCGATAGTAGAAGCCATTACTTCCATTTTGCCATTGTGTGATGAATTCGTTGTCGTTGTCGGAAATTCTGATGATGACACACTGAATCTCATCCGTAATATTCCAACTTCAAAAATCAAAATTATCAATAGCGTATGGGACGAATCACTTCGTGAAGGAGGGAGGGTACTCGCTGCTGAAACAAACAAAGCCCTGGATGCAATTTCAGACGAAAGCACATGGTGTTTTTATATTCAGGGTGATGAAGTAATGCATGAAGATTTTATTCCTGCTGTCAGGACAGCAATGGAACGTTGGAAAGATGATAAAAGGGTAGAAGGTCTATTGTTTGATTACCGACACTTTTATGGGTCCTATGATTTTATCGCTGATTCTTCCCGCTGGTACCGAAGAGAAGTGCGCATCATCCGAAAGGATCCTTTAATCCGTTCCTTCCGCGACGCCCAGGGTTTTCAGAAAAACGGCCGGCCACTTCGAGTAAAGCAGAGTGGTGGTTCAATTAATCATTATGGTTGGGTAAAACCCCCGGAAAAACAACAAGAGAAACAAAAGAATTTTCACAAGCTTTGGCATTCCGACGACTGGCTGAAGAAAAATATTCCGGACGTATCAGAATTCGATTATTCAGGCATTGATTCACTTGCACATTTTACCGGAACTCATCCTGCAGTCATGCAAAAACGGATCAGCGAAAAAAACTGGGTATTTTCCATTGACCCCACCATTAAAAAACTCAGTCTGAAATCCCGTTTTAAAATGTCTGTAGAAAGACTTACAGGTTGGAGAATTGGTGAATACAAAAATTATCGGCTAATCTGAAATGTAGATCAGCGATTCGATTAGATTTGGATGTTGGATGTTGGATGTTGGTTGTTAGTTGTTAGTTGTTAGTTGTTAGTTGTTAGTTGTTGTTTACTTGTATTAACCTAACCTAACCTCGAACAATAAAACCCGAAACCCGGAACTCAGAACCCGAAACCCAAATCTACCATCCACTCGCCAACACGTCCGCCAGGTGCAACACTTTCATTTTCTTTCCATGCTTCTGAAGATAACCTTCCATGTGCATTAGACAGCTGAGATCTGTGGAGATGATGTAATCAGCATTGGTAGCTTCGGCGTTTATGATTTTTTGTTCGGCCATTCCTACTGCGATAGATTCATATTTTACTGAAAATGTTCCACCGAAACCGCAGCAGGTTTCATTGTCGACCATCTCACGTAATTCTAAACCTTTTACTTTGCTTAGCAATAAACGTGGTTCTTTTTTCAAACCGATTTCCCGAAGTCCACTGCAGGAATCGTGATAAGTTGCACTACCGTTCAGTTTGGCTCCGATGTCTGTAACATTCAAAACATTTACAAGGAAGTCGCTCAACTCAAAAATATTTTTCTGAATAATTTTATATTCATTGTGTAATACTGTGTTGTGAAACAATTCCGGATAGTAATTTTTCACCATTCCAACACAGGAGGCTGAAGGAGATACGATATACCTGTCGTTCGGGAAATCTTTGATGAATTTCTCACCGACTTCTTTGCATTGGTCCCAATATCCGCCATTGAATGCGGGTTGCCCGCAACAGGTCTGGTTAGGATTGTAATTCACTGTGCATCCCGCTCTTTCAAGTACTTTGATCATGTTCAAAGCGGCATTCGGATAAATCTGATCTACAAAACAGGGGATGAATATATCAACAAGCATTAGGGTTCGATTTAATTTAATGTGAATTCAATTTTGTGACCTTAACTATGTGCATTCTCACCTTCCAGCATTGACAATTTTCCTTTTCGCATGCGAAGTAACAAAATCAGTCCGATAATGAAAAAGCTGATGAGAACAATGATGCTGTTTCTCATGCTTCCGGTTCTTTCATTGATTAATCCAAATGCAAGTGTTCCCAATACTGTACCGAGTTTATCACAAACATCATAAAAACTGAAGTAGGAAGCGTGATCGATTGTTTCGGGCAGCAATTTTGAATAGGTTGATCTTGATAAAGATTGTACACCACCCATTACCAGACCTACAACCGCAGCCAGTATCATGAACATGGTTTGCTCGTCTATTCCATAACGCTTGTCACAAAAGTATGCTCCTACACAAACTGCAACCCATGTTGCAAGCGAAATGCATAAGGCGGAAATGTTTCCTAATCTTTTTGACAGGTTACTAAACAAATAGGCTCCACCGATAGCGACAAATTGTATGATCAGAATAACAGCGATCAGAATTGAAGAGGGGAGATGCAGTTCACCGTCGCCGAATAGAGTCGCTACGTACATGACTGTTTGCACTCCCATGTTGTAAAAGAAAAAGGAAAGAAGGAATGTTTTGAGACGGGAAGTGTGTTTCAATTCATTCCATACTTTTTTCAATTCACGATATCCATTACGTACAACTTTTCCTTCTGATTTTCTGTTGTACACATTGTTGGGAAGATAATAGAAAGTATACTGGGCAAATCCAAACCACCAGACTCCAACAAGAAGAAATGCAAGCCTTGTTGCCATTCCGCTTGAGATTCCTCCGTACCAGTCAGGAAACAAGATCATGGTCAGTGAAAATATTAGCAACATTGAACTCCCGATATAACCCATTGCAAATCCTCTCGCACTTACCTTATCCTGATCCTGGGGCTCGGCAATTTCAGGTAAAAAGGCATTGTAGAAAACGATACTTCCTGCATATCCGATTGCCGCTAAAACAACTCCAAAGACACCAACCCATAATGTATCCAGCGAAGTGAAAAAGAACAGGGAAGAACAGGCAAAAGCGCCCAGTGTACTAAAGAAGTACATGAACTTTTTCTTGTTTCCGCTGTAATCAGCAATAGAAGACAGAAGTGGGTTGATGGTAGCGATCACAAGGAAGGCAAGTGAGATCGCGTAAGTTTGCAGGGAATCGCTGTTAAAATTTCTACCAAGAAAACGAACGGTATTGTTTTCCGGGGTGGTTGTTATTGCATGAAAATATATGGGGAATAATGCTGAAGTAATTACCAGTGAGTAGGAGGAATTCGCCCAGTCATACATTGCCCAGGCGCGGATTATTTTCTTATTTCCTTTTATACTCATGAATTAACAAAGCTTGTTGAAGGGCAAGTTAAAGGTTTAAAGAAGAAGAATGCTAATTTCTTTTCAACAAGCAGAATAACTATCTCCGGAATGAATTGATTTTTGGATTGTTTGAAGCATCCGTTCTCTGAATCAGGAATCTTTGACTTTAAATAAGTCTCAGAACCGGAAATTTTTAATAGTTTCGATAAACAACTTTACTTTCTCCTTTTCAATATCAGGATACAGTCCGTGACCAAGATTCGCGATGTGTCTGTTAGGACCGAAATCTTTCATCATCTTCTGCGTCTCGCGAACAATAGTTTCATCGTCCGCATACAAGAGACAAGGATCCATATTTCCCTGCAAAGTTTTGTTCCAGCCAATAATTTTTCTTGATTCTTCAATACCCATATTCCAGTCAAGTCCGATGACTTCGCATTTCAATGCTGACATTTCTTCTCTTGCGAAGAATGCTCCTTTTGCAAAGACAATTACCGGTACTTCGCGGATCGCGTCACAGATGGCAGAGATATATCGAAGAGCAAATTCACTATACTGTTTTGGAGAAAGAATTCCCGCCCAGGAGTCAAAAATCTGGACGATATTCGCTCCGGCCGCAACCTGACCTTTCAGGTAATTGATGGTGCTTTGTGTAATTTTTTCAAGCAACTGATGCGCCAATACTGGCTCGGTGTACAAGAATTTTTTTGCTTTACTAAACGTTTTGCTGCCGCGGCCTTCGATCATGTAAGATAAGATGGTCCATGGAGCTCCGGCGAAGCCAATGAGTGGAACACGTCCGTTTAATTCTTTTTTAGTAAGCTTGATCGCATCCATCACATAGGGAAGATCGTTCGCGTCCGCGATCTTTAATTGATCTATGTCTTTTTTATTTTGGATAGTTCTCTCGAACCAGGGGCCTTTGCTCTCTACCATCTGGTAAGGAAGACCCATCGCTTCAGGAATAACGAGGATATCAGAAAAAATAATTGCTGCATCCACATTCAGGATGTCTACCGGCTGTATGGTTACTTCAGCTGCGAATTCAGGGGTTTCAACAAGCTCTTTAAATCCACCAATCTTTTCCCTGACAACCCGGTATTCCGGTAGAATTCTTCCGGCTTGTCGCATCAACCATACAGGTGTACGTTCTGTCTTCTCTCCGCGCGCTGCACGAAGCAATAAATCATTTTGTAATTTCATAGGGCCTCAAAAGTACAAATTTTGATGGAATCGGGATTATTGTGCCAATCTTTGGTCATCGAATGACCATTCTCTGAATTACAGTTGATTAGAAAAAAAAGTGGTCTTTGAAAATGGAAATCTGCTATTTCGCAGCTTTGAAATTGAACCACTAAAAATAATTCACGATTCCAAAGTGAATTTTCCCGGTTCGAAAATAAATCGGGTTGTCGAATTGTTTGCCAAGTGCATAACTGACCGACATAATCCCAAGCTTTGTTTCAAAATCAATACCGGCACCAAATCCGAAAGGTTGATCTGAGATATAACCGGAACGGTTTTTATTTTCATACCAGGCTCCATTGAAAAATGCAAAGAGAAATGAATTCTGTTCGAGCAAATACCTGTATTCAAGTTTGCCTATGGAAAATGCGGAAGCATAAATTGATTCTTCATCAAAACCACGCAGTGATCTTAAACCGCCAATCCGAAACAATTCATTCGTGAAGATTTCAGGATTGTAAATGTATGCACTGATTGTACCCAGGTTCAGAACATGTCTTCCTCCGAGTGGAATGAAATAATCGAGGTTGATTTCACCCTGGTAATTTGTCGTTCGTAAACGCAAACTGTCGTATAAAACCGGATTGATGGAAGAGTTTTTTCGAATAGTTCTGTTTCCGGTGCTACCGGTTAGTTCAAAGAGTAAACCTTTTCTTGGATTCAGACGATAATCCAGTCTTTCAAAATGAAATGTGAGTCCGTAGGTGACAATGGTAATGTCAGCATAAGGAGGAAGGGTGGTGAGGTTCTCAAGGCCCTTTGTAAGTTGAAGGTTACTTTCTTTATCGTTTATGAATGCCTTTAGAAAATCATTCCCGGCAAAGCTGTATTGTATGCCAATATTTTTTGTGATATCAACATACGTTGAATCTTTCTTATACAGAGTAAGATTCCCATCGATTCCAAAAGGAGTGTTGAGGAGAAAGGGATAAAGTCCATGAATTTTTAAATCTTGTGTTTTACCCGGAAGTTGTTTCCAATTGAACTCGATAATTTCTCCACGCTTCAGTGAGTTTTGCAGTTTCAAATGCGCTTCACCCGTGAAAGTAAATTTCCCGGGTTTCGCGTCATCCGGCAAAAGTCCGATGACTCCGTCGAACTGACTTGCTTTTTTATTTTCAAGAAACAATTCCAGCTTGGTTTCGGTTTTTGTAAATACTACGCGGCTGGGACGATTTTCAGAAACGAATGCTAATTCCCGGATTCGATTGGAGATTTTTGATATTTTGGATTCGTTGTACAAATCGCCAGGTCGGATTCCGATGTAACTGTAAATATAAACAGGCGCGATAGTTGCTTTTCCTCTAAGTACCACACTGTCGACAGTTACAGCCTTATTTTTTATAAGATTTAATTTTCCACTGATCTCATTCGTTGTAATCCGGAGACTATCGAGTTTTATACTTGCAAATGGATATCCGTTGTTTTCGCAGTTTTGTAAAATCTTCTCTTCTATTTTGAGAATTTGTTCCAGACGAAATGGTTTTTTTTCAAATAACTTTGATCTGAATCCGGTTCCGCTCAACAAATCATTTTCGACATTTCCTTTATCCAGATATGCCCACGCGAAATAATCACCAAGATATAATTCTGCAATGCAGTCTTTTTGGTTGCAATGGATACTATCGATACTTGCGGCTAAAAAACCACTTCCTTGTAAACGAAGCAGCGTGTTGTTGAGCTCACGCAACATACTTAATGAATCTACGAATGTTTTTTGAGAAAGCAATTGCTTTTCCATTCGGATAAATTCCTTTCGCTGGACAGTGTCTTTTAAATTCAGCTTGATCTGAAAAGTGCTTTGTGAAAACCCGAACTGATTTTTGAAGAAAAATAAAATGAACAGGAATTTCCGGAACAATGAACGAAATGTTCTTCCTCTTTTCTTTTTACATATCACTAGGAAGTAATCCGGAAGCATTCGGTTAAAATTATTTAGAGAGAAAATTCGAACTTCGATGAAACGAATTCCGTCTTAATAAATTGTTCTGTTGATGGTTTCATTCGAGATTCCAGTCGATTTCTTTCTGGCCTTCTCTTTTCAAAATTTCATTTGTTCTGGAGAATGGTTTGCTTCCAAAGAACCCTCTGTCTGCGGAGAAGGGAGACGGATGTGGTGATTTAAGAATGAAATGTTTTGTGGTATCAATCAGAACTTCTTTTGCTTTTGCATAATTTCCCCAGAGAATGAAAACAACTCCTGTACGGGTTGCAGATATTTCACGGATGACGGAATCCGTAAACAATTCCCAACCTTTATTTTGATGTGAACCGGGCTGACTCTCACGAACAGTGAGTGTCGCATTCAGTAATAATACACCCTGATCTGCCCATTTCTCAAGATTACCGGTTTTGGGAATAGGAATACCTAAATCGTTTTTTAATTCTTTGAAAATATTGAGAAGGGAAGGAGGTAATCCGACTCCCTGAGGTACAGAAAATGAAAGTCCGTGTGCCTGTCCCGGACCATGATATGGGTCTTGTCCAAGAATAACCACTTTTACCTTGTTAAATGGTGTGTGCTCAAAAGCGGAAAAAATTTTTGTTCCAGGAGGAAAGATGCTTTCGCCCTTTTTTTTCTCTTCTTTGAGAAATTCGATGAGTTTACCAAAATAAGGTTGCTTAAATTGATCAGAAAGCCTTAATTTCCAGCTTTCTTCAATTTTTGGGTTAATTTCAGCCATGGTGTGAATTTAGGAATAGTATTAATTTCATTTGGCAACCCTTCTTTTTTTAATAAAAAGCGACCCCTGTTAATATGTTGAAAACTCTGGCTTGCTCTTTTTTGATAAAAAGCTATTTTTGCAAGGCATTTTTGGAAATGAATCAAACATTTTCAGAAAACATTCGTTTCCAACCACAACGACTCAACCCGTCTCATGAAAAAGATCCTCCGTGTTTCTGCACTTGTTGCAGCTGTTGCTCTGATGTTTGCTTCGTGTAAATCACATGAAAAATGTCCGGCATACGGTCATTCCGGTTCTCCAAAACATACGAAAGAAATCCGGAGTTAATCCTGATTTTTGGAAAATATCCAGCGAACCCATACCAGGTTCGCTTTTCTTATTTATAGAGCTTGGTATTTAATCACGAAAGATATCCTTGATTAATTATTTCCAAAGAAATTGTATCGTTTGCTTCAGGTCAGGATGGAGACTTAATGCTACCGGACAAGTTTTCGCAGCATTTACAAGAATCGCTTTTTCTTTTTCTGAATATTGAATATCCGGCATATCAAAATCAATCTGAACTTCCGCCACTCTCCGGGGATTTGAAGCCATGATTTTTGTGATTCGTAATTCCGTTCCGTCTATATTGATCTGATGAGTTCTTGAAGCGATCCCCATCAAAGTTGCCATGCAACTTCCAAGGGATGCCGCAAGTAAATCAGTCGGAGAAAAATATTCTCCTTTTCCCTGGTTATCCGGCGGAGCATCCGTCATGATCTTCTCCTGCGACTTCACATGTGTAGCTTCGGTACGGAGCTCCCCGATGTATACTGTATGCACTGTTTCCATGTCACGAAAATAGACAATGAAAATGATTGCAGCGACATTCTGAAATTGAAATTAATAGTGTTAAATCAGGGTCTGCCAGTTTAGCTAAATTACAGTTCCATGATAATCCAATGTTTAAGTTTTGTTCCTTTTGTTAAGAAACATTAACGGCGAATTACAATTAAAGAAGCTTTAAGTGGTCTCCGCTAAGGATTTAATGGAATTTGTGTAGTTTTGTATTCCGGACTTTATGAAGAATTATCTATTTATTCTTGGATTGCTTTTTTCCATTCAGCTTTTTGCGCAGGATTCACTTCGTGTAGCACAGGATGATGTTACCATACTTTATAGAAATGAAGCAGAAGGTGGTTTGAACGTACATTCATCCGGATTCGGAATTACGTTTCGGCGAGGCTGGCATGTAACCGGTTATAAGAAACGACTCATAGATCTTGATTTCGTTTCGATTCGTCATCCCAAACAATACAAACAACCCAATCCATACTACCCTGATTCCCGCCCGTTTTTTTATGGCAAACTGAATTTCGTGTATTTACTCAGAGGTGGAGTAGGCCGGCAACATATCCTGTTTTCCAAAGCAGAGAGAAGTGGAGTAGAAGTTCGATACAATTATTGCGCTGGACTTGATCTTGGAATTACTAAGCCGGTCTATCTGGAAATTTTGATAGATAGTCCGTATGATTCTCTTGTTAAAGTAATCGACACAAGAAAGTATGATCCGAATGATCCCAAGCAGCAGGCTGTAGAAAATATCTATGGTCCGGGACCTTATTTCAATGGGCTTGGAGAATTGAAAGTTTATCCTGGTGTATATGGAAAGTTTGCCCTTTCTTTTGAATATGCAGGATGGCAACAAAAGGTAACCGCTATTGAAGCAGGAGTTGTGGTGGATTATTTCCCGAAAGCTATTCCAATCATGGCCTATAATAAGAATGAAAATTTATACGTAAATTTTTACATCTCCTTATTGTGGGGTGGAAAATGGTGATGCGATAACAGCAGTCTCCTGAATTATCAAAAAGAAGATGGATTTACCAGCAGAAACAAAAAGTGCAAAGCAACGCAAGCCGGATTGGCTCAGGGTGAAACTTCCTATAGGGGAAGAGTACAGGAAAGTTCGTGAAATTGTGAGTGATCATAAACTCCACACCATTTGTCAGAGCGGGAACTGTCCGAATATGGGTGAATGTTGGGGCGCAGGCACAGCAACATTTATGATTCTTGGTAATGTATGCACTCGTTCCTGTGGTTTTTGCAATGTAGCAACGGGCAGACCGGAAGCGGTGGATCCTTTTGAACCCTTACGTGTGGCAAAATCTGTCAAGCTTATGGGAGTAAAACACTGTGTGATTACTTCGGTCGACCGTGATGATCTGGCGGATGGCGGATCACAGATCTGGGTGGAGACGATTCAAAAGATCAGGGAATATTCACCGGAAACAACACTTGAAACACTCATTCCTGACTTCCAGGGTAAATGGGAAAATCTGGAGCGTGTTTTGGATGTTCGGCCGGAAGTGATTTCTCACAATCTTGAAACTGTACGAAGACTCACCAAACAAGTGAGGGTACAGGCGAAATACGAAAGAAGTTTAGAAGTATTGAAAAGAATCAGTGATGCCGGTATTGCTGCGAAGTCAGGTATCATGTTGGGATTGGGAGAGAGCAAAGAAGAAGTACTTGAATCGATGCAGGATCTCCGTCAATCGAATGTGTCGATACTTACATTGGGACAGTATCTTCAACCAACAAGTGAGCATCTCCCTGTAGTAGAATTTGTACATCCGGATGTATTTGCAGAATTCAAAAAGGCTGGAATGGAAATGGGTTTTCGTGTTGTTGAAAGTGGTCCATTGGTTCGTTCCAGTTATCATGCGGAGAAGCACCTTTTGTAAAATCATGATGCCGGTTATTTTGGTTTCCAGCAATAGTTTTATTTATCATTCTCCCATCAAATTGAATCTAAAGGATTCTCTTATTCTCAAAGAAATATTTTAAAATAACATTTGTATGAAAAAAACGCGTGTTGCTATTAATGGTTTTGGCAGGATTGGAAGGATGACAGCAAGAATGCTGATGTTGAAGGAGAATGTAGAATTAGTAGCCATTAACGATTTAACCGATAACCTCACACTCGCGCATCTTTTCAAATACGATTCGATCCATGGAAAATTTGCGGGTGAAGTTAAGTTTGATGAAAAGTATCTGACCATTGACGGATATAAAATTCTTAGTTTATCAGAAAGAGATCCTGCAAAGCTCCCATGGAAATCTTTGGAAATAGATGTGTTATTAGAATGCACCGGAATTTTTACGGATAAGGCAGGAGCGGAATTGCATTTGAAGGCCGGGGCAACACGCGTTATACTCTCTGCTCCCGCAAAAGGAAAAGAACCGGTGAAGACAATTGTTTTGGGAGTTAATGACGAGTTGATTCTGCCAACGGATACCATTTTGTCGAATGCTTCATGCACGACCAATAATGCGGCACCGATGTTGAAAATACTGGATGAGAAGTGGGGAATTGAATCCGCATTTGTGACCACTATTCATGCTTATACAGGAGATCAGAATATTCACGATGCTCCGCATAAGGATTTGAGAAGAGCAAGGGCAGCGGCTGTTTCCATCATTCCGACTTCAACGGGAGCGGCGAAAGCATTGGGAGATGTATTACCACATTTACAAGGGAAACTGGGTGGAGCAGGAATCCGGGTACCGACCCCGGACGGATCCTTAACTGATGTTACTTGTATTTTAAAAGCCCATCCAAGTATTGAAGAAATAAATGCTGCTTTCAAAGAAGCTTCCGAAACATACTTCAAAGGCATTTTGGAATACACTGAAGATCCTATTGTATCGATTGATATCGTAGGAAATCCAGCCTCTTGTATTTTTGATTCTCAGTTGACGACAGTACTTGGATCAATGGCTAAAGTTGTAGGATGGTATGATAATGAAATGGGTTATAGTAACCGTTTGGCGGAGCTTGTTGTGAAAATCGGACAATAAGGCAGTTATTTCAAATTTCACGAAGATCCTGACATCTATGATGTTATATAATTGAATATTAATTATATATACTTGTGTAATCTTGTTTTCTCCTATTTCTTTGATCTGATTATCTGAAAGTGCATAATGCTACATTTCAATTGCCTTTTCTTGTTTTACCAAGAAAAGGTAATTTTTTTATATAAAAATGTTTGCAATTCAGACTGATTTGGGCTATTTCTCCAGTTTATCATAAATTTAACGTACATTAACGAATAATATCCGGTTAGAATCGTTTCTTTGATCAGGAAATGCTACATGGTTTTTTCGCACCATTCACAGGTTTTCTGCCAATGCGACCATCACTTGCAAATGGTATAGTAATTGAAAACTTCATCTGCGAAACATATTAGAAGTGTTTCTTGTTATCTTCTTATATTTATTTAATCTAAAGAAAAATGGTACGTCGCCCCAGTAGAAAGGCCAAAATCGTAAAACAGCCTGAGCATGATGCCGCAACACGCATCAAAGTTCAGCTCGATCATAAAACCATGATGGTAGTTCATTCGATGGCTGCATTTAAAATGTGGAAAAAGCGTTATCCGCTTGCCAGAGTGATTGCCTGAGTTTTGGTTTTTCTGGTTTTGTCCCGGAAATCATTAGAAGGTTCCCCGATAGGGGAACCTTTTCTATTTTCTTTCAATTGAAAATATTTTTCAAGAAAATTTGCAATTCCATTCCACTTTTCTACATTTGCAATCCCTTTTTGGAGGGGTAGTGTAATCGTTGAAATTTGAGTAAAAAAGCCGATGTAGCTCAGTTGGCCAGAGCTACTGATTTGTAATCAGTGGGTCGGGGGTTCGAATCCCTCCATCGGCTCGAGTTCTTTGAATTTAAAATTGCTGGTTTAGTAAACCCTTGAGAAGGGGAGATACCAGAGTGGCCAAATGGGACGGACTGTAAATCCGTTGCGCGAGCTTCGGAGGTTCGAATCCTCCTCTCCCCACCAAAAAACCTTTAGGAGGTTGGCGGAAAAATTTGGTTGCATTCTCAAGGAAAATCTCCAGTTAGTAAAGGCTGAAATTCAGTTCCTTACAAGCGGAAGTAGCTCATTTGGTAGAGCATCAGCCTTCCAAGCTGAGGGTGGCGGGTTCGAGCCCCGTCTTCCGCTCTTGAACAGAGTAAAAAGTGAGTGGTTTGGTTTGAATTCTGAATGGCGTTCAATGATCGGGCAGATTACTTTAAACTCAAACAAGCCAATGTAGCTCAGTTGGTAGAGCACATCCATGGTAAGGATGAGGTCACCAGTTCGATCCTGGTCATTGGCTCATAATGGGATCGGAGCTGATGAAAGGGAAGAGCTTCCCGAAGGGATTAGGATTTCAAATCCGATTCTGTGCATTGGCTCATAGTAAAATTGATTTAATCCGGGTTTGATTTCATTTTAATTTTACAAATGAAAATTTCCCGGATGAGGCCCTTAAAAGCCATTATTTTTGGTTATTATTTGTTTGACTTATTCAGACTGACAAGAGCTTCCCTCGCTCAGTTCTTCAAAAGACAGACAATAAAACATACACTTCACTTAATTCTAAATCATTAACCTCTAATACCTCATTGCGATGGCAAAAGAAAAATTCGATCGTTCCAAACCTCACGTCAACATTGGAACAATTGGTCACGTTGACCACGGTAAAACGACCCTCACTGCCGCCATTACCACAGTTTTGGCTAGTAAGGGTCTTGCTGAATTACGTTCATTCGATTCAATCGATAACGCTCCTGAAGAAAAAGAGCGTGGTATCACTATTAACACGGCTCACGTTGAATATGCAACGGCGAACCGTCACTATGCACACGTTGACTGTCCGGGTCACGCTGACTATGTAAAGAACATGGTAACAGGTGCGGCTCAGATGGATGGAGCGATCCTGGTGGTTGCTGCAACTGATGGTCCTATGCCACAGACTCGTGAGCACATCCTTCTTGCTCGTCAGGTTGGTGTTCCAAAAATCGTTGTATTCATGAACAAAGTGGACATGGTTGACGATCCGGAACTTCTTGACCTCGTTGAAATGGAAATCCGTGAGTTGTTGAGCTTCTATGAATTTGATGGAACAAACACTCCTGTTATCCGTGGTTCTGCTTTGGGTGGTCTGAATAAAGATCCGAAATGGGTAGAAGCTATCATGCAATTGATGGATGCGGTTGACTCATATATTCCGATTCCTCCACGTGATGTTGATAAGCCTTTCCTTATGCCTGTAGAAGACGTGTTCTCGATCACTGGTCGTGGAACAGTTGCTACCGGTCGTATCGAGCGTGGTGTTATCAACTCTGGTGATGATGTTGAAATCATCGGAATGCAGGAGAAATCTTTGAAATCAACGGTTACTGGTGTGGAAATGTTCCGCAAAATCCTTGACCGTGGTGAAGCTGGTGATAACGTTGGTCTGCTCCTCCGTGGTATCGAAAAGAACGATATCCGTCGCGGAATGGTTGTAGCTAAGCCGGGATCAATCACTCCTCACACTCAGTTCAAAGCTGAAATCTACGTATTGAAGAAAGAAGAAGGTGGTCGTCACACTCCTTTCCACAACAAATACCGTCCTCAGTTCTATCTCCGTACAACAGATGTTACAGGTGAAATCACACTTCCGGAAGGACGTGAAATGGTAATGCCTGGTGACAACGTTACCATCACAGTTGAATTGATTCAGCCGGTGGCAATGGACAAAGGTCTGCGTTTCGCGATTCGCGAAGGTGGCCGTACTGTTGGTGCAGGTCAGGTAATTGAGATCGTAAAATAAATCAATTGAACTTCAGGCAGACAGCAGGTGATGGTAACATCTCCTGCTGTTTCCTGTCAATACAAGACCCAGAGAAACCTTGTTTTTATGCTTTTTAAAGGCATAAAAATTTGCTCGGCGAAATTCTGCAGAGTTCTTCTCAAGGTCGGCTATACGGGTGTAGCTCAATTGGTAGAGTAGCGGTCTCCAAAACCGTTGGCTGGGAGTTCGAGTCTCTCCACCCGTGCGATAAAGTTCCCTGGTCAGGTTTTCTTCCTGAATATTTGACCAGCTACAAATGCGGTGATTAACCATTAATGCATAACGAATAATCGAACATGAGCAAAATCTCTGCTTATATAAAAGAAAGCTACACCGAACTGGTTGACAAAGTTAGTTGGCCAACATGGGAAGAGCTTCAAAGTAGTGTGATCGTGGTAATGGTGGCTACAGCCATCATTGGTCTCGTGATCTTCGTGATGGACTTTGGTTTCCAGGCCATCATGAACCTGTTCTATAAAATGATTGCCTAAATCACCCAAGAAATGTCCGAAGCACAACAGCAGAAAGAACTGGTGAGAAAATGGTATGTCGTTCGTGCCATCAGCGGTAAGGAGAAGAAAGTAAAGCAATACATCGAATCCGAAATCAACCGATTGAAGCTGAACGATTATGTCGCGCAGGTATTGATTCCAACGGAGAAGTTCTACCAGATCCGTAACGGTAAAAAAGTCAGTAAAGAGAGAAATATTCTTCCGGGTTATGTGCTGATTGAAGCCGCCCTGGTTGGAGAAATTCCTCACATCATAGAAAATATTTCCGGGGTGATTTCTTTCCTCGGAGCAAAAGGTGAAGCTCCGGCTCCTTTGCGTCAGTCTGAAGTGAACCGAATCCTCGGCAAGATGGATGAACTGGCGGATAGTGAAGCAGTCATGAGTGTTCCATTTGTGGTTGGGGAAACTGTGAAAGTGATCGATGGTCCGTTCAATAGTTTCAGCGGAGTGATTGAAGAAATCAATGAAGAAAAGAAAAAGCTCAAAGTAATGGTGAAAATTTTCGGAAGAAAAACACCGCTTGAGTTGAATTATATGCAAGTAGAAAAAGAGTAAATGAATCGGAATTGTTCCAGCGCAGCGTGAGCTTCCACTCGCAAAGCGGAACGTTCTCCGGTTACAAAACAACAAAGAGCCATGGCAAAAGAGATAAGCACATACATTAAACTTCAGGTTAAAGGCGGAGCGGCAAATCCTGCACCTCCGATTGGACCGGCCCTCGGTGCGAAGGGTGTCAACATCATGGAATTCTGCAAGCAGTTCAACGCTCGTACGCAGGATCAGCCAGGAAAAGTATTACCTGTTATCATCACAGTTTATACAGATAAATCTTTTGATTTCGTTATCAAGACTCCTCCTGCAGCTGTGCAGTTGCTTGATTTTGCGAAATTGAAAAGCGGATCAAAAGAGCCAAACCGTAATAAGGTTGGTACTGTAAACTGGGATCAGGTGCGTCAGATTGCTGAAATTAAAATGCCTGACCTGAACTGTTTTACAATTGAATCAGCAATGAGTATGGTTGCCGGTACTGCACGCAGCATGGGTATCACTGTAGAAGGTGATCGTCCGTTCTGATAGATTTAGCAGATACAATCATTTCATCCGTTAGAAAAGATCTCCTGAGAAATCAGGAACTTGATAATCGAGATTATAACAGAAGGAGGGGGAGATCCCATCAAACCCGTCAGCACTTCAAAACTTAAATTTCAATGGCAAAAATCAGTAAAAAGAGAAAGCAAGCTTTGGCCAAAGTGGATCAAAGCAAGGCTTACAATTTGACTGAAGCGTCAAAAATTGTGAAGGAAATCACTACCACAAAATTTGATGCATCAGTGGATCTTAGTATCCGTCTGGGTGTAGATCCCCGGAAAGCAAACCAAATGGTTCGCGGTGTCGTGACGCTTCCCCACGGAACCGGTAAAACCAAGAAGGTTCTTGTACTTTGTACACCCGATAAAGAAGCTGAGGCGAAAGAAGCCGGAGCGGATTATGTTGGACTGGATGAGTACATTCAGAAGATTGAGCAGGGATGGACAGACATCGACGTTGTAATCACTATGCCCAGTGTTATGGGTAAAGTTGGTAAACTCGGTAAAATCCTCGGTCCCAGAAACCTTATGCCGAACCCGAAAACAGGTACTGTTACGACTGATATCGCGAAGGCAGTAAACGAAGTGAAAGCCGGTAAGATCGACTTCAAAGTCGATAAGCAAGGCAGTATCCACGCATCCATCGGAAAAGTTTCTTTCGATGCGAAGAAGATTGCTGAAAACGCGAATGAATTGCTTCACACGATCATTAAACTGAAGCCATCATCCGCTAAAGGCACTTACATGAAGAGTGTATACCTGTCCAGTACGATGAGCCCATCGGTTCAAGTCGATACGAAAACCTTATCGTAATCCGGAACATTTCCGGTTAAACCTCAAACGTTAATCCATCATGAAAAGAGAAGAAAAGGACGTGATCATTGGCGAGATCGCGGAACTCCTCAACAAATATCCAAATGTCTACATCACGGACACATCCGCGTTGACTGTTGCTAAAACAACTCAATTGCGTCGCTTGTGTTTCAACAAAGGGGTGAAGATGCTTGTAGCCAAGAATTCATTGATTCAAAAGGCAATGGAAAAGAAAGATGCGGCTTCCTATGAAGGAATTTTCGTGTCTCTCAAAGGTACCAGCGCTCTGATGTTCAGTGAAACAGGAAATGTCCCTGCAAAACTTATCAAAGAATTCCGCAAAGGCGGGAACGAAAAACCTCTGCTGAAAGGAGCCTGGATCGATACAGCTGTTTTCCTCGGAGACAATCAACTCGATACCCTTGCAACCATCAAATCCAAAAATGAATTGGTGGCTGATATTATTGCCTTGTTACAATCTCCTGCACGCAATGTTATCTCCGGCCTTCAGTCAGGCGGTGGCAAACTTGCAGGAATTATTAAAACACTCTCAGAACGGGCTGCATAAGCTGCTGTACTCTGTTGGTGTAGTGAAAAGAATGCTTCCAAGAACAACATAATTCAATCAATTAGTTTTAACCAGAAATCTCTAACAATCAAAACCTCATAAAAATGGCAGATCTCAAAGCATTCGCTGAGCAGTTGGTCAACCTGACAGTGAAAGAAGTAAATGAACTTGCAAAGATCCTGAAGGATGAATATGGTATCGAGCCTGCAGCTGCTGCTGTAGCTGTTGCCGCAGTTGGTGGTGGTGATGGCGGTGCCGTTGCTGCTGAAAAATCAACATTCGACGTTATCCTCAAAGCTCCGGGTGGAGCAAAATTGAACATCGTGAAATTGGTGAAAGAAATCACCGGACTTGGCCTGAAAGAGGCGAAAGACCTGGTTGATGGCGCACCAAAACCGGTGAAAGAAGGCGTTTCCAAAGAAGAAGCGAACGCAATTAAAGCACAATTGGAAGAAGCAGGAGCTGAGATTGAACTTAAGTAAGGAACCGGCTTCTGTCCGCGAGCAATTATAGACCTTTCCCCGTTCAAAACGGGGATAGGTCTATATCCTTTTTTAACTGGTGAAGGTTTCCGGAAACACTCACTGTTGAAAATTCAAATTCACTTACTTAAACCCCAGCACCGTGTCCACAGCCATAACTCCTACCAAAAGAATCAGCTTCTCGACGAATAAGCATACTATCGACTATCCTGATTTTTTGGATGTCCAACTGAAATCTTTTCAGGATTTTTTCCAGCTTGAAACAACCTCTGACAACCGTCAGAAAGAAGGTCTTTATAAAGTATTTAGTGAGAATTTCCCGATCACGGATTCCCGGAACAATTTCGTTCTGGAGTTTCTGGATTACTTCATCGATCCACCAAGGTATTCGATTGAAGAATGTATCGAAAGGGGACTGACTCACAGTGTTCCACTGAAGGCAAAACTTAAATTGTATTGCACCGATCCGGAACACGAAGATTTCGAAACGATCGTCCAGGATGTATACCTGGGAACAATTCCCTACATGACTCCGAAGGGTACCTTCGTGATCAATGGAGCGGAACGTGTTGTCGTTTCCCAGTTGCACCGTTCCCCGGGCGTATTTTTTGGACAAAGCCGCCACGCGAATGGTACAAAACTGTATTCAGCCCGTGTCATTCCTTTCAAAGGATCATGGATTGAATTCGCTACCGATATCAACAATGTCATGTATGCATACATCGACCGGAAAAAGAAATTCCCGGTAACGACTTTGCTGCGTGCTATCGGATATCAGACGGATAAAGAAATCCTCGAGATCTTCGGTCTCGCCGATGAATTCAAAGTAACCAAATCAGGTATCAAGAATGCAGTCAACCGTAAACTCGCTGCCCGGGTTCTGAAAACATGGGTGGAAGATTTCGTTGATGAAGATACCGGTGAAGTGGTTTCCATCGAGCGTAACGAAGTGATCATCGAGCGTGAAACTATTCTCGAAGAGCATCATCTCGAATTGATCGTTGAATCAGGTGTAAAATCCATTATCCTTCACAAAGAGGATATGAACACCAACGATTACGCGATCATTTACAATACACTTCAGAAAGATACATCGAACTCGGAAAAAGAAGCGGTGGAACACATCTACCGTCAGCTTCGTAATGCCGAGCCACCGGATGAAGAAACAGCTCGTGGAATTATCGACAAACTGTTCTTCTCTGATAAACGTTATGACCTTGGAGACGTTGGCCGTTACAGGATCAACAAAAAACTCGGTCTCGAAATCGCTGAAGACACACGTGTACTTACCAAACAGGATATCATTGAAATCATCCGTCAGCTGATCCAGTTGATCAACTCAAAAGCGGAGGTGGATGATATTGACCACTTGTCAAACAGACGTGTGCGTACTGTTGGTGAGCAATTGTATGCTCAGTTCGGAGTGGGACTTGCCCGTATGGCCCGTACCATTCGTGAGCGTATGAACGTTCGTGACAATGAAGTGTTCACACCTGCGGATCTGATCAACGCGAAGACCCTTTCTTCCGTGATCAATTCGTTCTTTGGAACGAACCAGTTGTCACAGTTCATGGATCAAACTAATCCTCTCGCTGAGATTACCCACAAACGTCGTTTGTCGGCACTCGGACCAGGAGGTCTCTCCCGTGAACGTGCAGGATTCGAGGTACGTGACGTACACTATACACACTATGGTCGCTTGTGTACCATCGAAACACCGGAAGGACCGAATATCGGTTTGATTTCATCCCTCTGTGTATTCGCGAAAATCAACAATCTCGGTTTTATCGAAACTCCATACCGTAGTGTAACCAATGGTAAAGTGGATGTTGAGAAGCCGGTCATTTACCTCACCGCGGAAGAAGAAGATGGAAAAGTTATCGCGCAGGCAAATGCAGGCGTAAATGAAAAAGGTGATTTTGAAGAATTGAAAGTGAAGGCACGTTACGAAGGTGACTTCCCGATCGTTGATCCGGATAAAATTCACCTGATTGACGTTGGCCCTAACCAGATTGCTTCGATCGCCGCATCTCTCATTCCATTCCTCGAGCACGATGACGCCAACCGTGCCTTGATGGGATCAAACATGCAACGTCAGGCTGTTCCATTGTTACGTCCACAGGCTCCAATTGTAGGTACCGGTCTTGAAGGATTGGTTGCCCGTGATTCCCGTGTACTCATCAATGCGGAAGGCGATGGAGTAGTTGAATATGTTGATGCAAATGAAATTGTGATTCGCTACAACCGCAAAGAGCACGAGAAACTTGTGAGCTTTGAGGATGATGTGAAATCTTATAACCTTACCAAATTCCAGAAGACGAACCAGAGTACTTGTATTAACCTGAAGCCGATTGTTACAAAAGGACAAAAGGTTAGAAAAGGACAAGTACTTTCTGAAGGTTACGCGACACAAGGCGGAGAACTTGCTTTGGGACGTAACCTGAAAGTGGCTTTCATGCCTTGGAAAGGGTACAACTTCGAGGATGCGATTGTAATTTCTGAAAAAGTAATCCGTGAAGATATCTTCACATCCATTCACGTGGATGAATACAGTCTGGAAGTTCGCGATACCAAACGTGGTATGGAAGAACTCACTGCTGATATTCCAAACGTAAGTGAAGAAGCTACCCGTGAGCTGGATGAAAATGGAATCATTCGTGTTGGTGCTGAAGTAGGAGAAGGTGATATCCTGATCGGAAAGATTACTCCGAAAGGTGAAACCGATCCTTCACCGGAAGAAAAACTTCTGCGTGCGATCTTTGGTGATAAAGCAGGTGATGTAAAAGACGCTTCTCTTAAAGTTCCACCATCCGTGAAGGGTGTTGTGATCGATAAACGACTCTTCTCACGTGTTGTCGCAAAAGACAAAGCACAGAAAAATGACGAGAAAGTTCAGCTTGAAAAACTGGACAAGGAATACAATCAGCATGCTGCTGAATTGAAGGAAAAACTGATTGATAAATTATTCCTTCTTGTGAGTGGAAAAACTTCCCAGGGTGTGACTGACCTCTTCAAAGAAGTCATCATTCCCAAAGGAGCGAAGTTCACTCAAAAGATGCTCTCTGAAATCAACTACGAAACCGTTAATCCGGATAAGTGGACAACTGATAAAGAGAAGAACGATCAGATCAAGCAATTGCTGCACAATTTTAACATCAAATACAATGATGTAACCGGAATCTACAAGCGGAAGAAATTCGCGCTGACAGTAGGTGACGAATTGCCTGCGGGAATTGTTCAGCTTGCTAAAGTTTATATTGCCAAGAAGCGTAAGCTGAAAGTGGGTGATAAGATGGCCGGTCGTCACGGAAACAAGGGTATCGTCGCGAAAATTGTTCGTGATGAAGACATGCCTTTCCTTGAAGATGGAACTCCGGTTGATATTGTTCTCAATCCGCTGGGTGTACCTTCCCGTATGAACCTTGGACAGATTTATGAAACCATCCTTGCATGGGCCGGAGAAAAATTAGGGATGAATTTTGCCACTCCTATTTTTGATGGTGCTACTATTGAACAGATCGACGATTATGTTCTCAAGGCAGGTCTTCCGAAATTCGGTTCAACGTATTTGCATGACGGAGGTACAGGAGAGCGTTTTGACCAGCCTGCGACAGTAGGAATCATCTATATGATGAAACTCGGACACATGGTTGACGACAAGATGCACGCCCGTTCAATCGGACCATACTCTCTCATCACTCAGCAGCCGTTGGGTGGTAAGGCGCAGTTCGGAGGTCAGCGTTTTGGTGAAATGGAAGTTTGGGCACTGGAAGCATTCGGTGCGGCAAACATCCTTCAGGAAATCCTTACCGTGAAATCAGATGACGTCATCGGTCGTGCGAAAACGTACGAAGCGATTGTAAAAGGCGATAATCTGCCGACACCGGGAATTCCGGAATCCTTCAACGTATTGCTCCACGAATTACGTGGCCTTGGACTGAAGATTACCCTCGAATAATGTTTGATGTTTGGAATTAAACGCGATCACGCTTAACATTCTTACAACGTCAAACTAAAAATCAAAAAAGATGGCAACCAGAAAAGAAATAAAGATCAAATCCAATTTCACCAAGATCATCATCAGTCTTGCCTCTCCGGAGCACATCCTGGAACAGTCAAGTGGTGAGGTTCTGAAGCCTGAAACCATCAATTACCGTACTTACAAACCCGAGCGCGACGGATTGTTCTGCGAGCGGATTTTCGGACCGGTAAAAGATTGGGAATGTCACTGCGGTAAATACAAGCGTATCCGTTACAAGGGTATTGTTTGTGACCGTTGTGGTGTTGAAGTAACAGAAAAGAAAGTACGTCGTGAACGTATGGGTCATATCACCCTTACGGTTCCTGTCGCGCACATTTGGTATTTCCGTTCACTCCCGAATAAAATCGGTTACCTGCTCGGACTTCCTACCAAAAAGCTCGACATGATTATCTATTACGAGCGTTACGTAGTTATTCAGTCCGGTGTGAAAAAGGAGGATGGAATCAATTACCTGGACTTCCTGACGGAAGAAGAATACCTCCAGATTCTTGAAACACTTCCGAAAGACAATCAACACCTTGACGAAAAAGATCCGAATAAATTCATCGCGAAGATGGGAGCAGAAGCATTGTATGATTTGCTTTCCCGTTTGAACCTCGATGAACTTTCGTACAATTTACGTCACCAGGCGAGCAATGAAACTTCACAGCAACGTAAGAATGAGGCGTTGAAACGTCTCAATGTTGTAGAAGCTTTCCGTGCCGCGAATACACATATTGAGAATCATCCGGAATGGATGATTGTAAAAGTTGTTCCGGTTATTCCACCTGAATTGCGTCCACTCGTTCCACTGGATGGAGGTCGTTTCGCGACATCTGACCTGAACGATCTTTATCGCCGTGTGATTATCCGTAACAACCGTTTGAAGCGACTTCTGGAAATCAAAGCTCCTGATGTAATTCTCCGGAATGAAAAACGGATGCTCCAGGAAGCGGTGGATTCTCTGTTCGACAATTCACGTAAAGTGAACGCCGTTAAGACAGAATCCAATCGTGCTTTGAAATCCCTTTCTGATTCTTTGAAAGGTAAACAAGGTCGATTCCGTCAGAACTTGCTCGGTAAACGTGTCGATTATTCCGCTCGTTCAGTAATTGTCGTAGGTCCTGAAATGAAACTACACGAGTGTGGTCTTCCTAAGGACATGGCAGCTGAGCTCTTCAAGCCATTTATCATCCGTAAGATGATTGAGCGTGGAGTAGTGAAGACTGTTAAATCAGCGAAGAAAATTGTAGACAGAAAAGATCCTATCGTTTGGGACATTCTTGAAAATGTACTGAAAGGACATCCGGTTCTTCTGAACCGTGCCCCGACACTGCACAGATTGGGTATCCAGGCATTCCAGCCAAAACTTATTGAAGGAAAAGCGATCCAGCTGCATCCCTTGGTTTGTACGGCTTTCAACGCTGACTTTGACGGTGACCAAATGGCTGTGCACGTTCCACTCGGACATGCAGCTGTATTGGAAGCCCAAATGCTGATGCTTGCTTCTCATAACATTCTTAACCCTGCTAACGGTGCTCCGATTACCGTTCCTTCACAGGACATGGTTCTTGGACTTTATTACATTACCAAAGAGAAAAAATCTGATGGTAAGGTAAAAGTGAAGGGTGATGGAATGAAGTTCTATTCCGCGGAGGAAGTGATTATCGCTTTCAACGAAGGAATTGTTGAACTCCATGCTCCAATCCAGGTGAAGACAAATGTGCTGACAGAAGATGGCGGACTCAAGAAAGAGATCATCAAAACTACTGTTGGTCGCGTATTGTTCAACCAGGTTGTTCCTGAATCAGCAGGTTACATCAACCAATTGCTGACCAAGAAAGCTCTTCGTGACATCATCGGAGAGGTATTGAAGAAATGTGGTGTCGCTCAAACAGCCAAATTCCTTGATGATATCAAAGATCTCGGATTCAAAATGGCCTTCAAAGGCGGACTTTCATTCAATCTGGAAGATGTAAAAATCCCGGATGTGAAAACCGAATTGATTGGCAAAGCGAATCTTGAAGTTGATGAAGTGATGAATAACTACAACATGGGATTCATCACCTATAATGAACGTTACAACCAGATTATTGATATCTGGACACGGACCAGTTCACGTATCACGGAGACGTTGATGAAACAATTGTCGACTGACAAACAAGGTTTCAACTCGATCTACATGATGCTTGACTCCGGAGCCCGTGGTTCCAAAGAGCAGATTCGTCAGTTGGGCGGTATGCGGGGTCTTATGGCGAAACCACAAAAGAGTGGTTCCACCGGAGGAGAAATCATCGAGAACCCGATCCTTTCTAACTTTAAAGAAGGTCTGTCGATCCTTGAGTACTTTATCTCTACTCACGGTGCGCGTAAAGGTCTTGCCGATACAGCTTTGAAAACAGCTGATGCCGGTTACCTCACACGTCGTCTCGTGGATGTAGCTCAGGACGTGATTATCACAGATGAAGATTGTGGTACACTTCGTGGTCTTGCGGAAACAGCATTGAAGAATAATGAAGAAGTAGTAGAATCACTCTACGATCGTATTCTTGGTCGCGTTTCCCTGCACACCATCTATCATCCATTGACTGGTGAAGTGATCATTGAATCTGGAAAAGAATTCACTGAAGAAATCGCTGCTCATATTGAAGAGTCGCCGATTGAAACTGTTGAAATTCGTTCCGTTCTTACTTGTGAATCAGATCGTGGTGTGTGCGCGAAATGCTACGGCAGAAACCTTGCTACCGGTAGAATGGTACAGAAGGGTGAAGCGGTTGGTGTTATTGCAGCGCAGTCCATCGGTGAACCTGGAACACAGCTTACTCTCCGTACGTTCCACGTCGGTGGTGTGGCTCAGAAAGGTGCCAACGAATCTGAACTGAAAGCGAAATACAGTGGTAAACTGGAGTTCGAAGAAGTGAAGACAGTAACACACAAGGATGGCAATAAATCTCATGAATTGGTTATCGGACGTTCTGGTGAATTCAGAATTGTCGATACCAATACAGGTACAATTTTAACGACTTCAAACATTCCGTACGGTTCTAAACTGTTTGTGAAAGCCGGGGATGTGGTGGAGAAAGGAACTGTAATTTGCGAATGGGATCCGTACAATGCGGTTATCCTTTCCGAGTTCCCTGGTAAAATTGAATTCGAACATATTGAAGAAGGTATCACTTTCCGTGAGGAATCGGACGAACAGACCGGTTACAAGGAGAAGGTGATCATCGAAACTCGTGATAAGACTAAGAACCCGGCTATCCGGATTCTCGACGAGAAGAAGGAAGTTGTGAAAGGCTACAACATTCCGGTAGGCGCGCACATCATGGTGAACAAAGGACAGAAGATTCAGTCCGGTGACATCCTGGTAAAGATTCCTCGTGCAACCGGTAAGTCAGGTGATATCACCGGTGGTCTGCCACGTGTAACTGAACTCTTCGAAGCACGTAACCCAAGTAATCCTGCTGTTGTTTCTGAAATCGACGGTATTGTGTCTTACGGTGGAATCAAGAGAGGTAATCGTGAAATAGTCATCACTTCCCGTGATGGTGAAGTCAAGAAGTATCTGGTACCGCTGTCCAAACACATCCTTGTTCAGGACAATGACTTTATCAAGGCAGGTGATGCACTTTCAGACGGAGCAATCACACCAAGCGATATCCTTGCGATCAAAGGACCAGCAATGGTTCAGGAATACCTCGTTAACGAAGTACAGGAAGTATACCGTTTGCAGGGTGTGAAGATCAATGACAAGCACTTTGAAGTTATCGTTCGTCAGATGATGCGTAAGGTGGTTATCGAAGATCCGGGTGATACTGTATTCCTCGAGCGTGAGTTCGTGGATCGTGTTGATTTCATGAAAGAGAATGATTCCATGATGGACAAAGTAGTTGTTCTTGAACCTGGAGATTCTACAGAAGTGAAAGCCGGACAGATCATTACTTTGCGTAAACTTCGTGAAGAAAATTCACTGTTGAAGCGTAAGGATCAGAAGCCAATTGATGCCAGAGATGCCATTCCGGCGACATCTTCTCCGATTCTTCAGGGTATCACACAGGCGTCACTTCATACGAAGAGCTGGATTTCCGCTGCTTCCTTCCAGGAAACAACGAAAGTTCTTAATGAAGCTGCTGTCAACGGAAAAGTTGATGACTTGCTCGGATTGAAAGAAAACGTAATTGTTGGTCACCTCATTCCTGCAGGTACCGGATTGCGTGAGTATGACCGACTGATTGTAGGTTCTCAGGAAGAATATGATCTCCTGATGGCTTCCAAGCAGGAAGAGGAAGTTTCAGCCCGTTAATCCCTTAAAATAATAAGAAAGGGTCACTTCGAAAGAAGTGACCCTTTTTATTTTAGGATGGGGAAGAGCTTAGAATATTGATTTTTTTACGACCTTTGGTAAAACAAAGAAATAACCAATCATGGACGATAACCAGAATCCTTCCAACCAACTCAACATTGAACTGACTGAAGAGATTGCAGATGGAATTTATTCCAACCTGGCGATCATTACGCACAGCAATTCTGAATTTGTCATTGATTTTGTAAAGGTGTTACCCGGTGTTCCTAAGGCAAAGGTGAAGTCCAGAATTTTACTGACTCCTCAGCATGCAAAACGTTTATTGGCTGCGATGCAGGATAACATTGCGAAGTATGAAGCTGTTCACGGCACTATTAAGCAAACTGAAGGCATTGGTATCCCAATGAATTTTGGTGGTCCAGCAGCTCAGGCCTGAATTTCCGGTGGATCAAAAAGCAAGCTGATTTCAGGGAAGAAGTGTTCTTAACACTTCTTCAGAATATTTTCAGGATATCCACAATCACATCTTTTTCGTGTTGAGGTGTAACAGCTTCAGCGTAGACCTGATTGACCATTACTTTTGTGATGTTCTCGGCTGAGGGTTCAATTTTTACTTCAAAAAACCTTCTTCTCAAAATAAATCGATTCTTCCTGAGGATCAAAGACATTGCTTTTTCATCCCAATGCACGAGCTTATATCCCTTTTTTTCAGTTTCCTGGGATATAAGTATCCTGAACACCTTGCGGGCAGGGTAGTACAAGTAGGTTGCTTCCATAAGATCTTGCGCAGTGGAAAAAGGGGATCAGAGGAAAAGTTAATCTTACAAGTATAAGAAAATCACATTACCAAATCATGAATTTTGTAAATAAGTGGATTTTTTCTTGGACGTTTCCATTGACACTCAAGTCTTCAAGAACCATTTCGCCTTTTCCTGAGTCTTTTGGGCAGATCTTCTACCAGATAAAAGTAAGCCATAGATATTAACCCCGCGACGAAGAAAAACATCGCTGTACCTCTTGTGTTATCGTCAAAGTAAAATTCACCAATCATCCACACGGAATTCGCGCAAATCCAGAAACAAATTGCAAGATTATGTAAGAGCTCGGCTTTGTCGAACCTGTTTCTCCAGGTAATAAAAATGGCGAACGCCAGGGTGGGAGCAATCATGATAACGCCCAGCATTTTTGATAAACTTACCCAACACAAATCCTTCAATAGCCAAAGTAGGATGTGAAAATTCTCAACTTTTCTTATATCGTGGATAGATTTCATATTGATAAATGTAGAAATTTTGGCTTACACATTGTCGGATACTATTTTCAAGTTGCCAATTTTTTTTGAAACCCTCAAAAATTTGTGACCAATGGAACCCAAGAACTTTCTGGAGAAGTTTTATAAAAATGAAAGAGTGGAAATGTTAAGTGACGGTGTATTTGCAATCGTTGTCACTTTATTGATTCTTGATTTGAAAGTCCCCGAACTCAAAGATGGGCATTCTCCGGATGCCTTGTGGGAAGCTCTATGGTTATTGAGGAATAAATTTCTCAGTTTTATTCTGAGTTTTCTATTTGTAATCAATTTATGGTTCAGTCACAATGTTTTGTTCAGGGTTTTTATCCGGGTTGACAATGTGATGCTTTGGCTGAATAATTTATATCTCCTGGTTGTTTGTTTTGTTCCTTTTCCAACCGGTTTGATTGGTGAATACCCTGAGAATTCCACAGCGATGATTTTGTTTGGGATTCCATGGTTATTGATCCCAATTATTATTCACTCACTTGGTACATATGCTATGAAAAAAGGACACCTTTCTCCTCTTGTAGATATGAGGCGATATAAAGAAAACAGTAAAGCGGTACGAACTTACATTCCTGTTTCAATAATACCATTGATTATTTCACTGTGGTATCCATTGGTCAGTTTTTGTATTTACATACTCCTGCTCATCACCGGAATTATTCTCGGATGCAGAGTTCGATTAATAAAAGGTGAAGTAGAATGATTGAAGATTTCCGGTGAAACAGAAAAATTCCTGATCTTATTTTTTCAGAATTGCCTCGAGTAAGGATGGATTATCAGGGGTAACTTTAGAACGAAAACGATGCACAAGATTTCCATGTTCATCAATAAGGAATTTCTCGAAGTTCCAGTTGATATCACCTGTAAAATCAGGGTTTGTCTGAGAAGTCAGCCATTTGAAAAGCGGATCCATATTTTCTCCTTTTACTGAAATTTTTGACATGACCGGAAATGAAACTCCATAATTCTTTTTGCAAAAAGCAGAAATCTCTTCATTGGTTCCCGGTTCCTGTCCACCGAAATTATTGGCAGGAAAAGCAATGATCACCAATTTGTCTTTTTGTTCTTCATAAAGTTTTTCTAAACCTTCGTATTGCGGAGTATATCCACAAGAAGATGCAGTATTTACGATCAGTATTTTTTTTCCCTGATATTGATCCAGGCTGATTTCCTTACCGCTTATATCTTTCACCTTAAATGAATAAACATTTTGAGATGCATCGCTGAGAAGGGATAGCAGTGTGATTAACATGAACATAATTTTTTGTTTTATTAGATAACAAATGAATTTGCGGAAAGTTTAATCATTTCCCGGTCAATCCAGTGCACTTCTGTTATAAATCAGGAACCCGAGTTGGAAGAGGAAAGAAAAAGGATTTTTACGATCGTCATAATAATTCAGGAAGGCACCAACCGGCCCTAATGGGCTATGGAAAACAGCCCCAAGGGAGCCTATATAATATCTTCTGGAAAGCGGTTCGCCATATTGTGTCTTTAAATCCGGAGTGCGCACCAATTCCTCGTAAGGTTGGAAAATGTATGCTTCCAGTCGCATATCCAGATTGTTTTTAATCATGATAACATTTCTTAATCCGGCTCCCGCGAAATTATGTGCATGGAAATTTGGGAGAAAAAGTGTTTTCGTTTCCTGAACAGGATTGAAAGAAGGAGAGTTTAGGATTGTGGAAGTGTAATTTGCAAGGAATGGAATATCGGAAGCGGCTGCTTCCATGTAAAATCCCAGCTTGATTCGCCCTCTTCTTTTGTAATAATTCTCATAAACAATTTTCAATTGAAACCATTGGTGATTGTCTTCACGCAAACTTCTGTCGACCGAAGTAGAACCGGGAATAGTGTATTCGTTTGCGTTCACATAACGAAGGCTGACATTCAGAAAAGTCCCCTGATTCGCATATTGTTTTCTGTTGAGCGTGTTTCTTTCAAATTCCAGTGAACCTGTCAGACCCTTCAAAATAGATTTGTCAGCGGTATCGTTCTGCAGGAAATTTGATGTTTGATAATAATTATCCGCGATCCTGAAATAGGACGAAGAGGCAATAATCTTTCCTTTATTGCGCGCGGGTAAACCCAGACTTAATCCATAATCCTGATCTGATTTTACGATATAAGCGGGTTTCTGGTCTGTGAAGAAATCATTGCTACTTCGGAAAAAATCATATTGATTGATGGTCGCTGCCGCTTCCAGAAAGTAAGGGA
Organism: Bacteroidota bacterium; assembly: GCA_016720935.1. Classification (NCBI taxonomy): domain Bacteria; kingdom Pseudomonadati; phylum Bacteroidota; species Bacteroidota bacterium. The sequence goes on along the minus strand of JADKJP010000007.1, from coordinate 428,655 downwards.
TTCTGGCCGGTGAATCCATCCTGACTTTGACCTGTCCGGAGGTATATAATTTCCCGAAATAAAAATTCCCACTGAAGGAGTATGCTTTCTTGTGCCACAAATTGTATTGAAGTCCGATGAAAGCTTCACTGATTGGGCGGGAAGAAACACTTCCTCCGAATTGGGTGATCAGATCTTTTTCCCTTTGGATTCGCACTTTCATGTCGTAAAATCCGGTCACCTTGTTGTATTTCAAAGTAGGAAAGATTGTCTTGATATTCTGATCAGCTACAAGCTGGAAGTAGGCAGCTTTCAGTCTGGAGAGAGGAATAGGAGAATAGGAGGGCTTTAATACCTGGCGTACATATTCAGATTGTTTACTGTTAATACCTTCAATCACCACATTGTCGATTAATACGCTTTTTAGATTGCCGCGAAAAATTTCTCTCCGTCTTTCCAAAGAATCCTTGTCAATTCTACGTTGAATATTGAACTGAATGCGCTCCATTTGAGCGATGGCAGCTTTGTATCCTTCATCTATCAAACCATCAATATTGTCAAAATCGAACAAGCCGAATTTATCCGTGTTGGGTTCGATCAAAATTCCATTTTCACAAATCACTGAAAAGTTTGTTGGCGTAGTCATCATCGCACGAATCTGTGAAATGATATTTGTTTCAGAAGTGGCCATCGTACTACCTCCTGAATTAATTCCAATGATGATATCGGGTTGAAAATCCTTAAGCATCACATCCGCAGGAAAGTTATTGTACATTCCTCCATCGTATAATATTTTACCATCAAACACAACGGGTCTGAAATAAAAGGGATAGGCTGAAGATGCCCGTACAGCCATTCCCAGGTCTCCATCCTTAAAGATCACCGTTTGCTTGTTTTCTATATCCGCAGCCACACAGCGAAACGGAACAAACAGAGAATCGAAATTATAATCCGCAGCCGCGATCACCGGAGCTGTATATTGCATCAGCGCATAGTCAATCGGAACAGAGCTCACCAGACTTGTTGGCAGGGTCGTTTGGATAATAGAGTCAAGAGAAAATTTCAGGTTAATCCAGGACGCATTTTCCTCCCGTTTCCGGAAATAATAGGTGTAATTTTCATCAATTGTTCCGGTTGCCCAATTGTAAAACTCTTCTGTGTGTACAAGAGAATCCATCTGAGTAGGAGAGAGCCCCATTGCATACATACAACCTACTATGGAACCGGCGGATGTTCCGGCGACATAATCAATTGGAATCCCATATTCCTCCAGTGCTTTCATTACTCCGATATGGGCCAATCCACGTGCACCACCTCCGCTAAGTACAAGACCGACTTTCTGGGCGTGTACTGTTGCTGAGCTGTACAAAAGCACGGAGAACATAAAGATTCTCAGGAATGCGGTATGCACAGGATGGTTTTTAGGAATGGGGTTGAGTTTCAAAGTTACGAAGCAGAATTGATTTGTAAGAAAAGTGTTTTGAAATATTCAGGAGCTTTCAGTAAACGTGATCCATACCATGAAAATGCCTCCCCGTCTACCAGAAGGACTTCTGCCTCCGGTATCAGTTCTTTCATGAGCTGTAGCTCCTTTTCTTTAAATGGATAGGGTTCAGATGACAACAAAATTAAGTCCGGTTTCAATTGAAGTAATTCCTCAGGATTGGTTTCGGGATAGCGTAGTTGTCCTGAAAATGCATTTTCAAATCCACATCTTTCAAGCATATCGTTGATGAATGTGTTCTGTCCTGCAACCATCCAGGGTTCTTTCCAGATCAGATAGGCCGTTTTTGCCAGAGTTTTTGGTCGGGAGTTTTCAAGCTCCTTAAATGAATCGACGATTCCTCGAATCATGCTTTCCGATGAACTTTTTTTTCCAAGTAGCTGACCAAGTGTACCAATCATCTGACAGGCATCGTTCAGATTGTATATATCACTCATCCAGACCGGAAACTCCTGCATCAATTGCTGCACTTGCTCCTGATCGTTTTCTTCCTTGTTACCGATTATCAAATCCGGTTGAAGGGATCTTATTTTATCCAGATCCAGTTGCTTCGTTCCACCGACCCTGGTTTTTGAATGATGCCACTGTTGAGGATGAATACAGAATTTAGTGATACCGACGACTTCAAATTCCAGTCCCAGGTCGTACAAGAGTTCTGTTTGAGAGGGAACCAGTGATACGATTCTTGAAGGAGAAGATTGAAATTTTAATGTTCTCCCAAGTTGATCCGATGTTGTAAACATCCTATGCTGTCATTTACATACCAGTTAAGGATACGATAAGTAAACCTGAAACGAATTAGCGAGCAAGGGCCTCAGCGATATCGCTGCGTGTAATAATATAGCTCCTGTTAGCTTTGAAATCTTTTACCAAAACAGCACTGCGATCCATTGAAATCATTTTCGATAATGTATCCAATGGAGTTGTGATGTCGACAAAGGGAAGCGCTTCCTGCATGATTGATTCGACCGGATCATTTTTAGCATTGGGATTTTCCATGATGCGGTTGAAGACCAGATTTTCATAAATGGAACCAATAATCCGATCTCCGGATGTAACAGGAATTTGCGAAAAATTATAATCGGTGATCAACTTTAGTGCGTTGCCAATGGTATCCGATTTTTCAATAGTCATCAGATCTGCATTCTTGCGAGAACTGACCAGATCCTGAGCGGTCATACCTTTTTTATCAAGATAACCCATTTTACGCATCCATTCGTCGTTGAAAATCTTGGCGATGTAACGAGTACCATGATCATGAAAAATGATCACGACTACATCCTTTTCAGTGAGCTGATCTTTTAACTGAAGCAATCCGGCTACAGCTGAGCCGGCAGAATTTCCTACCCAAATCCCTTCCTTCTGAACAATTTCCCTGGTCATCAGGGCGGCATCTTTATCAGTTACTTTTTCAAAATGATCTATGATTCCGAAATCGTAATTCTTTGGGATAAAATCTTCACCAATTCCTTCTGTGACGTATGGATATATTTCATTTTTATCCATCTTTCCAGTATCACGGAAAACTTTCAATACTGATCCGTAAGTATCAATACCCCAGATTTTCACATTCGGATTTTTTTCCTTTAAAAATTTTCCGGTACCACAGATAGTTCCACCGGTACCAGCGCCAACGACAAGATGTGTAATTTTGCCATCTGTCTGATCCCAGATTTCAGGACCGGTTTGTTCGTAATGTGCCTGACGGTTACTGAGGTTATCGTATTGGTTAGGATAAAAAGAATTAGCGATTTCTTTATTCAGACGCGCTGCAACAGAATAATAGGAGCGGGGATCTTCAGGTTCAACATTCGTAGGACAAACAATAACCTCAGCGCCAAATGCTCTCAATGCGTCAACTTTTTCTTTGGATTGCTTATCGGTGGTTGTGAAGATGCATTTATAACCTTTTACAATTGCTGCAATGGCAAGCCCCATCCCTGTATTGCCGGAAGTTCCTTCGATAATGGTACCGCCGGGTTTAAGTTGTCCTGATTTTTCAGCATCCTCAATCATTTTTAAGGCCATTCTGTCTTTGATAGAATTTCCAGGATTGAAGGTTTCAACTTTTGCATACACAGTAGCTTTCACACCGGCTACAACATGATTCAAACGAATCATCGGTGTGTTTCCGATGGCATCGAGAACTGTATCACAAACTTTTTTTGAAGAACTCTTAGTCATAATCTGAGCGTATAATGGATGGATTTTTTATTTGAATTTTGGCTAAAATCTGATTGATCCGGAATTTCTTTCCGGCCTGCGAAGTTAATACTTCTCAGGAACTTTTTTTATAATATATAATATTGACTATGAGTATCTTAACGCCTGAATAGGACTGATCCTGGTGACAATCATGGAAGGGATGACCAGCATGGCAATACAAATCAAAAGGGTTCCGATATTAAGTAAAAGAATATGAACCGGGCTTATACTGATAGGAACTACGCTGATATAATAGGACTGCTGATCAAGGTGAATCCAGTGGAAGGTCTTTTGAAGATAACACAAGCCAATACCGATGAGGTTACCCATAAGGAGGCCACGGAAAAGCAGGAACCCTGAAACATAAAGAAATATTTTACGGATACTAATGCTTCCAGCTCCAATCGCTTTCAAAGTTCCAATCATATTCACCCGTTCTAGAATGATGATGAGTAGTGCTGAAATCATATTGATTCCTGCAACGATTATCATCAGGGTGATGATGATGATCGCATTGATATTTTGCAAATCGAGCCAGTCGAAAATCTGAGGATAGATTTCCTTTATTGTTTTTGCATTGAGATCGGATCCTGTGATGTTATAAACTTTTTTCCCTTCTTCCTCCAGCTTATTAAAATCACGGATTTTGATTTCAAAACCTCCCACCTGATCCGTGGTCCAGTCATTCAGTTTTTGAATTTGTGCAATGTCACAAAAGAGATAGAGGTTATCAAATTCTTCCAGTCCGGTTTCGTAGATTCCGGTTATGGTAAATTTTCTTGCCCTTGGCGGTTGTTGAATAAAATACATGACAAGGTTATCACCTGTATGCAGATTGAGTTTTTGGCTGAGCAATTTTGAAATCAATACATCATTGCTTCGTTGCGTATCCTTAAATTGAATGATGCTACCTTCCACAAGACGTGAGTTAAAAAAGTCCCAGTTGAAATCAGGTCCAATTCCTTTCGCGACAACACCTTCTATTTCTTCTTTTGTCTTAATTATTCCCGCTTTGGTCGCAAATGTCTGGACATGTTCAATTTCAGGATCATTTTTTAGTTCCTTTAAAAAATCCTGTGTTTTGAAGATGGGTTTGGTTTCAAAAGAATTATTCTCATCAAAATTGCTCACCTGGATATGTGATCCAAAACCAATAACCTTATCCCTGATTTGCTGTTTGAATCCGGTAACGATAGCCAGGGCAATTACCATCACGGCAAAGCCCAGCGCGACACCGGCCATGGCAATCCTGAGTATCGGTCGTGATACTGATGATTTACCCTCCCTGGAAAAGGCAATTCTTCTTGCGATGAATAATTCGTAGTTCAAAACAGAACCGTAAGTTTGCAAAGATTAGCGTCTAAAGATATTTGATTCAGGCATGCACATGAATAGTCAGGGAAAAATCTTTTTCAATATTCTTATCTTGTTATTTACCGTGATTGCACCGGTGAACGCACAATTGACTGATTATGCTGCACGAATTAAAACCGGTAAGGATTTAAAGGTTGGCGCTGAGCGAATGGAAGCCTATCTGCCTTTGATTAAGGGGAAAAGAATCGCCATTGTTGCCAATCAAACCTCCAGAATCGGAACAACCCATTTGGTCGATAGTTTGCACAAACTCGGTATTAAAATTAAAAGCGTTTTCGCGCCGGAACACGGTTTCAGGGGAGAGCAGGGTGCAGGAGAAAAAATCAGCAATGGTGTGGATGCAAAAACCGGTATTCGCATCATTTCTTTGTATGGAAAACACCTTAAACCTACCAAGGCGGATATTGAAGGAACGGATGTAATTCTCTTTGATATACAAGATGTAGGGGCAAGGTTTTATACCTATATCTCCACATTGCAATATGTGATGGAAGCATGCGCGGAGCAAAATAAACTGCTGATCATTCTGGACCGGCCCAATCCAAATGGTTTTTATGTGGACGGGCCGGTTCTTGATACAGCCTATCGCTCCTTTGTTGGCATGAATTCCATTCCTGTTGTACATGGAATGACAATTGGAGAATATGCGAAAATGCTGAACGGAGAAAAATGGCTCAAGCGAAAAAAAATGTGCAGTCTGAAGGTCATTAAGGTACAAGGTTATACACATAAGGATTTGTATCAATTACCTGTCAGGCCATCTCCAAATTTGCCAAATATGACTGCAGTGTATTTGTATCCTTCGCTTTGTTTTTTTGAAGGCACAAGAGTGAGTCTTGGAAGAGGGACTGAATTACCATTTCAATGCATCGGTTACCCCGGTTTTAAAGGAGGCAATTTTGAATTTACACCAAAGGATTTGCCGGGTATTGCTTTGAACCCTCCTTATAAAGACAGCCTTTGCCAGGGTCTGGACTTAAGAAGTGCAACAAGAGATAGTGTATTTACTCGTTTGAATCTTCAATGGTTGATTCAGTTTTATGCTTCTTATTCAGAGAAGGAAGCATTTTTTATTCCCTTTTTTGAGAAACTTGCAGGAACAGCTTTATTAAGAAAGCAAATCGAATCAGGAAAAAATGAGGATGTAATTCGAAAGTCATGGATTCAAAAACTGATTCAATTTAAGGCGGTAAGGAAAAAGTATCTGTTGTACCCTGATTTTGAATAAATTTCGATCCCTAAATTTACAATTGAATTGTTGAAGATTAGCACTAAATCAACATTGTGAGTATCGTTGATTTTTTTATTTTTGAGAATCTCTTGAATCATTAGAAATATATGAGCCTATGAAAAAATTGTACTTACTTATTTTATTGGTCGTTCCTTCGTTTGCCGGTTTTGCACAGGACAGAACCTGTGCAACAATGACTTCGCTCGAGGAACGCATGAAAAAAGATCCTTCTTTGCGTAAAGTGCACGAGGATCATGAGCGAGCTACACAGGAGTGGATAAAAGCGAATACAGTTCCTCAGGCCACCTCTTTGATTCCCTCAATTCCCGGTTATATTCCAACAGGAAACAGGGAAGTTGATCAGCAACGATACGCTGCAGCAAAAGCTGCCTTGATCAGAAGCAGAAATCAAAATAAACAAGAAGCAGTCACTTCTCCTGCTTCCGGAGCTGAAGTCCAAAAGGAACCAGTAAAAAAGAAAAAAACTATCACTGGTTTTGTTCATGGAACAGAAGGAGGCTCAAAATGAAAACTATTTTCAGAACCCTAATTGTTTCTTGTGTAGTTTATTTCATTGCAACTGAAGCCGGAGCACAATGTCCGTATGACAACACGATATATTTAACCGGATCAGCGCCAACTGTTGTGAATGATTTTGTGGAAGCACCACAAACCTGGGCGGGTGAATTTAACCGTGTAACCGGAATGGTTGCAGGGAACACTTATCGTATTTCAACATGCGGGACACCAACTTTTGACAGCCAGATATCAATTTATCCGGCAGGTGGTGGAAACCTGATTGCAAGTGATGACGATGGCTGTGGAACTGCTGGCGGACCTTCATCCATCGATTTTACTCCGTCTGTTACCGGGGACTATGATTTGCTTCTTGATTTTTACCTGGACGATAATAACCCGTGTTCCAGCAACCAGGTGGACATGACTATGCGTGTCACTCTAATAAATACTGTAGTGGTCCAGGATCCCCCGGATGTAACAATTCCTGTGGTTGTACATGTCGTTTATAACAACCAAACAGAAAATATTTCTGATTCTCAAATTCTCTCCCAAATTGAAGTTCTGAACGCGGATTTCAGGAAACGCAATTCTGATTTTGGAATTGTTCCGGGAGCATTTTCAGGTGTTGCGGCGGATACCAAGATTGAATTTTGCATGGCATCAAGAACGCCGTCCGGACAACCAACAAATGGAATCACAAGAACTCAGACAGATACATTGGAATTTTTTGGTGATAACGGTGTGAAGTCGAATTCTACAGGAGGCGTAAACTCCTGGGATCCGCATAAGTATTTGAATTTGTGGGTATGTAATCTTGGAGGAGGATTGTTGGGTTATGCTCAATTCCCTGCGGATTTGGCAACAAGTCCACTCACTGATGGAGTTGTGATCGGTTACAAATATTTTGGAACAAATGGAGCCGTAACAAGTCCATATGATCTCGGCAGAACAGCTACTCATGAAATCGGACATTGGTTGAATCTACGTCACATCTGGGGAGATGCTAATTGTGGAGATGATTTTGTAAACGATACACCTACACAGCAGGATCATAATTATCAGTGCCCGAATTTTCCACATATCACTTGCAGCAATGGGCCTAACGGAGACATGTTCATGAATTATATGGATTATGTGAATGATAATTGCATGGCTATGTTCACCAATGGACAAAAGTCCAGGGTTGATGCAACAATGAGCGGTGCGCGAAACAGTCTGAGAACATCAACGGGATGTCGCGTAGTTGGAATAGAAGAAATTGCCTGGCTTTCCGGATTGAGCATTTATCCCAATCCGGGAGAAGGATTATTTCACATTTCCGGTTCAATTCCGTCTGGTGAAAAAGTGGAAATTACTGTGGTGAATGTGATGGGACAGATCATTTCTGTCAATAAGAATTTCACCGGAAATAATGATGTAATTGATCTGAGTTCCGTTAGTCCCGGAATTTATACTGTGAGATTTTCTACTGCTTCGGGATATAGTGCTACAAAGAAAATTGTAAAGCAATAATCGTATGGGTGAGAGACACCCATATTTTAAGATAAAACAAAAGCCGGATCCTATTGAATCCGGCTTTTGTTTTTCATAAATATCAGAGTCTTAGTTGACAGCTTTCATTTCAATGTGTTGTAAGGTTCTTCCGGGATAGACTTTGAGTGCTTCGTCCAGACATTTCATCGCTTTTTTTAAGGACTCCTGGTTCAGGACGTAAGCGATACGAACTTCATGTTTGCCTGATTCAGGCTTTGAATAGAATCCTGTTGCTGGAGCAAGCATCACTGTTTCATTTTCATAGCTAAAGGTTTCCAATAGCCATTGGCAGAATGTATCAGAATTGTCGATGGGCAATTGAGCGATGCAATAAAACGCGCCACTTGGTTTCGGGCAAAAGACACCTTCCATTTTATTCAGACTGCTAACTACAAGATTTCTTCTTTCAATGTATTCAGCTTTGACTTTTTCGAAATAGCTGTCCGGAGTATCGATTGCTGCTTCAGCGGCAACTTGTCCAAAGGTTGGAGGACTGAGACGAGCCTGAGCAAATTTCAACGCTGTAGCCATCAGCTCTTTATTTCTGGAGATGAGTGCACCGATTCTGGCGCCGCAAGCGCTGTAACGTTTAGAAATTGAATCCAGCAGCACCACATTGCTTTCGATACCGCTGAGATGCATCACCGAAGTATAGGGTTTTCCATCATAACAGAATTCCCTGTAAACTTCATCAGAAAAAAGCCAGAGGTCATATTTTTTCACAAGATCTCTCAGGGATTCAAGTTCCTCTTTGCTGTATAAATAGCCGGTTGGGTTGCTTGGATTGCAAATGAGGATCGCCTTCGTTTTGGAGGTAATTAGTTTTTCAAATTCCGCGATAGGGGGTAAAGCAAATCCGGATTCTATCGTGGAGCGTATAGGAACAACTTTCACATTCGCCTGGGTGGAAAAACCATTGTAATTGGCATAGAAAGGCTCCGGAATGATGATTTCATCACCGGGATCCATACAGCTCATCATCGCTATTTCAATGGCTTCAGAACCACCTGTAGTGATGATGATGTCCTGGTAATCGAGTTCAATATTAAATCGTTTGTAATAAGTGGTCAGTTTCCGGCGATAGGACTCAATTCCTGCAGAGTGACTGTATTCAACGACTTTCGGCGCGAATGTATGGATCGCGTTGAGCAGCGTTTCTGGCGTTTCAATATCGGGCTGACCAATGTTCAGGTGATAGATCTTTTTACCTTCTTTTTTAGCTTTTTCGGCAAAAGGGACCAGTTTGCGAATAGGAGAAGGCGGCATTTCACGGCCTTTTATTGATGTTTTTGGCATAGCATAAGTATTTACTATCCATTTATGGGCAAAAAATAAGCCCCCCGAATGGAGGGCTTAAAAATACAATTATTTTAGTTTCGGATTACTTAGCATCTGTTCCGGCAGGAGCGTCAGTTTTCACCGGCGCAGGAGCTTCAACATTGCCTTTCAGATGGAGGACTTTGTTTCCGCCTTTAGCATTAGAAGTGATTGTAACGGTTTTATCCTGCATTCCCATTTTACCGGTAGAATTGAATTCAACGTGAATCACGCCTTTCGCACCTTTAGCCACCGGCTCTTTTGGCCATTGAGGAACAGTGCAACCACAAGAACCATGAGCTTCAGTGATGATGAGAGGTTCCTTACCTGCGTTAGCAAAATTAAAATCGTAGGAAACTTTTTCACCTTGTTTTATTGTGCCGAAATTGAATTCTTCAACATCAAATTTAAAATCAGGAGCATTTTTGTTGTCCTGAACTGCCGGAGTAGCAGCAGGAGCTGTTTTAGCATCTTGCTGTGCATTTGCAGCGACAACAAAAAGGAACATCGATACTGCTAAGATTGCTTTTTTCATTCTTGTGATTTGTTTTGGATTGTTTGTTATGTAGTGTTAGTGTAATCTAAATTCGTGCCACTTATTTTTTTGAGTCTACGGCAGGTTGTTCAATTGGTTTTTCAACAGTCCCCTTCATATGGATAATCATCGGGTTTTGTTTCGCATTGGAGGTTAAAGTGACAGTTTTATCCTGAACCCCCATTTTACCGGCAGAGTTAAAAGTTACTTTAATCACGGAAGTCTGGCCTTTCATAATTGGTTCTTTGGGATAAACAGGTACTGTACATCCACAAGATCCTTCAGCTTTTGTAATGATGATTGGTTCATTTCCGGTATTTGAAAACTTAAATTCATAAGTAGTGGATTCTCCCTGAGTAATGGTGCCAAAATTATGTTCTTCCGTTTCAAATTTGAAGGAAGCCTGGTTGACATCGACATTGCCAATATTACTGAGAACTTTTTTCTCCTCCTGGGCAAAACCGCCAAAGGATGAGAGCAGGAGTAGGATAAACAGAGTTGAACGGAGTTTCATAAGATGAATTTAGAAGATGAGAATTCAGTAAAATTATTATTTTGAATTTTCCAGTGGTAAGCCGGATGTTTTCTTGACAGGCATAGTTTGATCTGAATTGTCTTCAGATGCTTCAACGACACCTTTAATAGTTAATATTTTCGGATCAGTTTTGGCGTTGGAATTCAGGGTAACAGTTTTTGTAAATGCACCAACTCTTTTTGTATCATAATGAACTTTAATCACACCGGTTTGACCTTTCATAATTGGTTCTTTAGGCCATGTAGGTACGGTGCATCCACAACTGCCCTTTGCATTTGAAATGATTAATGGTTCTTTACCGGTGTTTTTAAATTTGAATTCACATGAGCCATCAGCACCTTGTTTAATAGTACCATAGTCGTGCGTTTCATTTTCAAAGGTTATTTCAGCGGCATTTGGGTTATCCGCCTTTACTTCAGTAGTGGTAGCTGCCGGAGCTGTCTCCTGGGCAAAACTGTGGTTTGCAGCTCCAAGAATTAAAGCACATGAGATAGCGAGGTATTTTACTGTTTTCATAATTTTGAGAGTGTTTTTATTTAAGATTACAAAAATAGCCATTCATTTGAATAAGCTTCTATTTGACACCTTCTCTAACAAGATTTTTGCCAAAATTAGCAGGATGCTATGAAGGCAGAATGAAATTGGAATATGTAATTTTAAGGTGAAATTGAGTGAAAAGCGGCAATAGCTCAGTTGGTAGAGCATCAGTTTCCCAAACTGAAGGTCGCGGGTTCGATTCCCGTTTGCCGCTCAAATTAGGGCTAAAGTACTGAAAACAAAGACCCCGAAATCTAAATTTCGGGGTCTTTTCATTGATGTCTTCATAACCGGGGAAAAATCCATCCACGATTATATTTCTTCACCTTGCGTTCATCAATTATTTTGTTGTCAGAACTGCATATGGAATAATCATTTCTTCCAATGAGATTCCACCATGTTGCAGGGTGTTCTTATAATAGGTGACGTAATAATTGTAATTATTCGGGTATGCGAAGAAGTTATCCTGTTTTGCAAACACAAATGCCTGGGACAGATGCTGGCGGGGAAGCATGGCATCTGCAGGGTTTTTCACTTCGAACACCTCACGTTTGTCGTAGTTGAGATTTCTTCCCTGCTTGTAGCGCAGATTTGTGTTCACTGTTTTGTCTCCGACAATTTTTGTTGGTTCTTTTACACGGATGGTACCGTGATCCGTTGTGATGATCAAACGAATTTTTTTCTCGGCCATTCTTTTGATAGCTTCAAAAAGCGGGGAGTGTTCAAACCAGGAAAGTGTAATGGAGCGGTAAGCTGCTTCGTCTTCGGCCAACTCACGGATCATCTCCATTTCTGTACGTGCGTGTGAAAGCATGTCCACGAAATTATAGACGATCACATTGAATTTGTTTTGCAGAAGATTCGGAACGTTCTCAATAAGATCTTTTCCTTCCTGGTGGTTGGTGACTTTCGTATAGGAGAATTTGTACTCCTTGCGAAAACGCTTGATGGTATCGGCAAGGAAATCCTGTTCGTGTTTGTTTTTTCCACCCTCATCTTCATCATTCAACCAGAGATTCGGGAAACGTGCTTCGATCTCCGAAGGCATGAGCCCTGCGAATATTGCATTCCGTGCATATTGAGTCGCTGTAGGCAGAATACTGAAGTAGAGATCATCTTCCTGGATTCTGAAGTATTCCGACAAGAGAGGTTGTAGGATCTTCCATTGATCGTATCGCAGGTTATCAATCAGAATCATGAATACCGGATCCGGACTTTCATCCACAGCCGGAAGAATTTTCTTTTTCATCAGCTGGTTTGAAAGAACCGGAATGTCTTTATCCTGATTTTTCAACCATGACAAATAATTATTTTCAATAAATTTTGAGAAGAGTTTGTTGGCTTCGCTTTTTTGAGTTGTCAGAATCTCATACATGCTGTCATCAGCCGATTTCTGTAATTCCAGTTCCCAATAAACAAGTCGACGATAAACATCTACCCATTCTTTCCAGGTCAGCTTATCACTGAGTGTCATTCCAATGTTGCGGAACTCCTGTTGATAAGCGGAGGCTGTTTTTTCACTGATCAGTCGCTTGTTCTCAAGGTTCTTTTTTAGTGACAGGAGAATCTGATTAGGATTTACCGGTTTGATCAGGAAGTCTGCAATCTTACTTCCGATTGCCTCTTCCATGATACTTTCTTCTTCGCTTTTTGTAATCATGATCACCGGAATTTCCGGCTTCAGATTTTTCATGCGGGTAAGTGTTTCGAGACCGGATAATCCAGGCATATTTTCATCCAGGAAAATGATATCGAAATTCTGTTTCTTGAATTGTTCAAATGCATCACCTCCATTGGTTGATGTAGTAACATCGTATCCTTTTTCCTGTAAGAAAAGCAGGTGGGGTTTCAATAAATCTATTTCGTCGTCGGCCCAAAGTATTTTAATTGTGTCCATAATTTCGGTGGAAATAATTGCCGTGTTGCGGCCTTCAAAGGTAGCAAAGTTGTGTCGATTCATGAGTTGTGTTTAAATGTTTTTAACGATGATTGTAAGCAATCCATCCTGCATTCCTCTTTGTAACGTCCAGGCGGCTTTTTTATTGAGAGAAATGCGGAATAGGTTCACATTCATGGTGTAAAATCAAATTGAATACGGATATTTGCAAAAGTTCAGAAACAATACACTTGTGAAATCAGCCCACTTAAAGATTGTGAATGACCCTATTTACGGGTTTATTCAAATACCCTTTGAGAGTGTTTTTCGTCTCATTGAGCATCCTTCATTTCAGCGGTTGAGAAGGATACGCCAGCTCGGAATGACACATCTGGTCTATCCCGGTGCGCATCATACCCGTTTTCATCATGCTCTGGGTGCCATGTACCTGATGGGAGAAGCTATCGAAATTCTTCGTTCCAAAGGGCATGAAATTACTCCGGCGGAAGCGGAGGCAGTCACCATTGCCATTCTGTTACACGATATTGGTCACGGACCTTTTTCACATGCTCTGGAAGACAGCATTGTTCCGGGCATTAAGCATGAAGAAATTTCAGCGCTCTTCATGGATGCTTTAAACAAAGATTTCAATGGGGAGCTCTCCCTTGCCATTGAGATTTTCAGAGACCGATATCCCAAACGTTTTTTACATCAATTGGTGAGCAGTCAGTTGGATGTTGACCGACTTGACTATCTGACTAGGGATAGTTTTTTTACCGGAGTTTCAGAAGGAGTGATTAGTCACGATCGCATTATTAAAATGCTTGAAGTATGTAATGATCAGCTTGCCATTGAAGAAAAAGGAATCTATTCAATAGAGAAATTTATAGTCGCAAGGCGATTGATGTACTGGCAGGTGTACCTCCACAAAACTGTTGTTTGCGCCGAGCAATTGCTCATCAATATCCTGCGCCGGGCCAAGGATCTTAGACGGGACGGGATAGATTTATTCGCTACACCTGCGTTGGCATGTTTTCTGGAGAGAGTTTATACACGCGAAGATTTTCTGAATGATCCGTCGCTGCTGGGTACATTTTCAGAGCTGGACGACAGTGATATCACTACAGCCGTGAAACAATGGAGTAAACATTCTGACCCGATTCTCTCAGAGTTGTGCAGGAGAATGATGAACAGGCAGCTTTTTAAAATAGTCCTGCAGAAGGAAAAATTCTCAGATTCATTTATCATTGATAAAAAAGCACAGGTTGCAGATATGTATCGCCTGAATCCCGATGAAGTGAGTTATTTTGTTGTACATGGTGCTCTTGTGAACAATGCATATGATACCCGAAGTGACAAAATCAATATTCTCCTGAAGAACGGAGATGTTTTGGATATTGCAGATGCGGCGGATACTTTGAATATAAAATCAATCAGCGGTCCGATTGAAAAGTATTATATTTCTTTTCCGAAATAATTTGTTTTTTTTCATGACTAATCAACCCGGGATTTTGCTTCTTCATGGTGCGCTCGGAAGTGCTGAGCAATTGAAAGACCTTTCAGTGGCTTTGAAAGATCTTCACCCTATGATTGTGGAATTTACCGGTCATGGAAAAACACCTGATCAGGGAATTTCATGGAGCATTGACTATTTTGCGGATCACCTTGAGCGTTTGTGTTCAAGGTTCGATTCGCCTGTTTATGTGTTTGGTTACAGTATGGGTGGATATGTTGCATTGTCCTTGTCAATGAAAAGACCGGATTTATTTAGAGGCATCATTACCCTGGGAACAAAATTTGACTGGACTCCTGAATCTGCCAGAAAGGAAAGTTCCAGGATGAATGCAGAGAAGATTCTGGAAAAGGTTCCGGTTTTTGCAGCGGATCTGATGAAAAGACACGGTTCTTCAAATTGGAAAATGGTCTTGAAAAAAACTGCCGACCTGATGCTTTCGCTGGGTGATAATCCAGCGTTACGAATAGGGGATATTTCCTCTTCAGACTTGCCGGTACTTTGTTGTCTGGGTGAAAAGGACAATATGGTCAATATGGATGAAACATTGGCTTTTATGAAAATCTTCCCTGACGCTACTTTCAGATTACTTCCGGATACACCTCATCCAATTGAACAGGTTTCGGTCTCTCTATTAGCTTCTGTTTTATCCGGATTTGTAAATTCCAATCGGGAAATGTCCTGAGCTTTTCACAAAAAAAGGGAGGTTATACTGAAATTTATTGGCTCGGCTTCATTCTGTAAAATCATGGATTTGTAATCTTCCCGTAATTAAGCAAGTCTTAAAATAAATGGGCCTAAATTGCGTTATTTCAAAGGAATAGCAGCTTTCAGTTGACTGCTATATATAAAAAATCTTACCTTAGAGCCTCATTTAAAATCGATGGAATTTACAGCCAGACAAGTCAGTGATCTCCTTCAAGGAGTTGTCGAAGGAGACGCGGGAGTAAAGGTCGACCGTTTAAGTAAAATTGAAGAAGGAACCCCGGGATCATTAAGCTTTCTGGCGAATCCAAAATATGCTCAATTCATCTATTCAACGAACGCTTCTGCGGTTATTGTTAATGCTGATTTTGTTCCTGAGCATCCGGTAAAAGCTACATTGATCAGGGTTGAGAATGCTTACCAGAGTTTTGTCAAGCTTTTGGAAATATATAATCAGATTCAGCGGGATAAGAAGGGTATAGAGCAACCAAGCTATATTGCCACGAATGCACAAATGGGGGAGAATTGTTATGTTGGGGCATTTGCATACATCGGGCAAAATGCTAAGATTGGAAATAACGTTAAGATTTACCCACAGGCTTTTGTCGGGGACAATGTGAGTATCGGAGATAACACTACATTATTTGCCGGTGCCAAGGTGTACTCGGATTGTGTTATCGGAAAAGACTGTACGCTCCATACGGGTACCGTGATCGGTGCGGATGGATTTGGATTTACTCCGAACAGTGAAAATCAATACAACAAAGTCGCTCAGATCGGTAATGTAATCATTGAAGATTATGTTGAAATCGGTGCCAATACAGCAATCGATCGTGCAACATTGGGTTCCACGATTATCCGAAAAGGAGTAAAACTGGATAATCTCATTCAGATTGCCCACAATGTTGAAATAGGAGAAAACACAGTGATCGCTGCGCAGACAGGCGTAGCTGGTTCAACAAAAATCGGGAAGGATTGTATGATTGGCGGACAGGTAGGAATTGTAGGCCATATCACCATTGCTGATAAAGTTAAAATTGCTGCTCAATCCGGTATAGGTTCAAGTATAACAACTGAAGGAGAAATTGTACAGGGATCACCTGCCTTTAACATTGGCGATTACAAACGAACCTATGTTGTTTTCAGAAAATTACCGCAGTTGGAAAAAAAGATTAAGGAACTCGAGCAAATGATTACTGATTTAAAACAAATTCCTTCTTAATCTCTAAAAAAAATCATCATTAGTTATTCAAAAAAAACGGATCACATTTTGTGATCCGTTTTTTTTTGTGCTACTCTTTCGTGAATTGTAACTTTTTCAAGAAATCGTTTTTCTCTATGATCAATGTATACATACCTGAACCAAGTTGCGATATATCAATTTTTGAAATCAGATCATTTATAAGTCCTTTTAAGACCAGGCGCCCTGTGCCATCCATAATCATATAATTTCCTTGCATCATTTCTAAGGGCAATTTCAGATTCAGAGAAGTACTTACTGGATTAGGATAAATCATCAGATCGAGTCTGTTGAGAATATCCTGCATGGATACTTCAAAAGAATAAATTTCCGACATGAATCGGCATCCGTTGGTATCTACAACTTCAATGGTGTAGTTTCCATTCGCGTGTGTTGCAAGATAAGAATGAGTTGCATTTTGAAGTACTGAACCATCCAGATACCATTGATAACTATCGAATCCCCCAAGGGTCCAGAGCATGGTGTCATTTCCTTCGGTTATATATAATGGGTCGTGTTGAAATACCGTAATATCTACTGTAGAAGAAGAAGTACAATTGTTAGCATCGGTGATGGAAAGTGTATAAGTTGTGGAACTGTCAGGGATACAAAATGGGTTTGGCGATGCAGGGTTGTCAAGATATCTTGAAGGAGACCATAGGTACGAATAAGGAGAAGTACCACCGGTGGCAGTCGGAATCCCTCCAAGATGGATTGTATCTGGTCTGCAAACTGAACTATCTGTAAAAGCCTGACTGACTAGTTGTGCGGGTTGATGGACAACCAGTGTTTTGATTTTGTAACAACCGTAAAAATCGCTGATATAAACCTGATAATTTCCTGCCGCCAGTCCGGTGAATGAGGCAGAATGATTGGAAGTATCATTGGGCCAGTAATATGTATACGGAGCACTGCCTCCGGTTACTGTAACAGAAGCGATACCGCTGTGATCGTTGTAGCAATGAAGATCTGTAGAAATGTCACTAGCATGAATCGAATCAGGTTGTAGGATCGTAAATGGCTGCACCATAGTGCATCCATTTTGATCCGTGATAGTCACAGAATAATTCCCTGCAGGAATGTTTGCAATTGAATCAGTTGTTTGACCTGTATTCCAGAGATAGGAGTAATTACCAGTACCACCCGAAACCCATACTTTTGCAAGGGAACCAATGGTTCCATTATAACAATAAACAAAATGTTGGGTGACCATTGTGGTCAAAGGGGCAGGTTCGTTAACAGTTCCTGAATTCGTGCCTGAGCAACCGTTGTTATCTGTGAATGTCACAGTGTATGTTCCTGCTGCGAGACCGGTGGCCGTTGAAGTGTTTTGGACCGGATTTGTGTTCCATGAAAATGTGTAAGGTGATATACCGCCGGTTATGCTAACATCCAGAGCTCCGTCTGCATCTCCATTGCAGTGTATTGGAGAAGATGTGATTGCTGAACCGAGAAGATCGGGTTCGGTTATAAGTGTGGAATAGGAGGTTGAACAGCCCAGATCGTCAGTGACAATAATGGTGTAATTTGCGGGGGCAAGATTGTACGCGGAATCTGTGTTACTCACATTTGGAGTCCAGCTATAAGAATAAGGCAAAGTTCCATCTGTAACCGTGACTGATGTGCTACCATTTGCACTTCCATGACAGGTGACATTGCTTTGTGCTTCAAGGCTGATGACAGGGGCGTTTGGAGCAATGATGGTGACGGCTCCAGTCTGAGTGCAACCATGATCATCTGTCACCAGCACGGTATAAGTTCCACTCGATAATTGTGAAATTGTAGAATCGGTTTCTCCGGCATGGGACCAGAGATAAGTATAATTCCCGGTACCACCCTGAGAATTTGCAGTAGCTGTTCCATTTGCAATTCCACATGTGGCAGGAGTTGAAGAGGTAGTCACTACAATTTGTGAAGGTTCTGTCACGCTTGCAGAAGCGGTGACAGTGCATCCGTAAAAATCAGTAATTGTAGCCGTATAGGTTCCCGGTGAAAGTGAATTTGCAGACGAACCAAAGCCGGATGCAGGTTGCCAGCTGTATGTAAATGGAGCTGTACCACTCAGGGGGCTTACGGAAACAGACGCATTGTTGGCATCGAAACATGTTGCATCCGTGGCGGAAATGCTAGTCGTTACTGCCGGAACAACGGTTATGGACTGACTGATGGGATCCCCATTCCCGCATGCATTTGAGGCAAATACTGAAACATTACCACCGATACCACTCGCCGTTGCAGTAATTGAATTAGTGCTAGATGTACCTGTCCATCCCGTGGGAAGATCCCATGTATAACTTGTCGCTCCTGAAACAGCCGGTACAGAATAGGTCACGGTAGAATTACTGCACACGGTAACAGGGCCAACAACAGGATCCGGTTGAATAGGAGCGCAACTTCTTTCCTGTATTTGTAAATTGGCGAGATAAGTCAGGTCAGAAGTGGAGGAATATGGAATGGAACTTCCATTTCCGTCTCCAATAACAATGGCTGCATAAAATGTGATTCTACCTGATCCGGCAGGTGGGGCTGTCCAGTTAAAGCTCCAGTTAGCTGAGTCGGTATTCACCAGTCCTGTGAGTGTTTGTGTAATGTATTTTCCAGCAACACCTCCGTATGAAGCAAATGTCCTCGAAGAAGTTGATGTCAATGTACCCTTGAACTGGTCGATGGAATCCAGAGAGCAAAGTGAGAATCCAAAGGAGGTGTATCCTATGCTTGCTACACGGACAGTAACCGTGTATACAGACAATGGATTATAACCTGAAGCAGGAATATTTGAGAAGATGCTTGCGACAACGGGATTATTCTGAGGAGCGACTCCGGTGTGACATGAAGTGCAATTCTGAACATCATGAGGAGAACCTGTATAATTATAGAAGGGGGTAAAAGCGGTTGTGTAATCGGAATATGACTTTGCTTTATTGGTCAGAATGTCTGCAGCGACACCTATAATGAGACAAATAAAAAGGCAACGAATAAAAAGTTTCGTTTTAATCATCTTAATTAATTGTTTAGGATAAAGTATTCTAAGTGATTTCAATCGGGAAGAAACAAATATAGAATATACATCCGGCAATTCAAAAAATAGACAAATTCACTTCCGAATGTTGTTATTTCACCGCTAAGAAGCCTGGAATCCTGTTCAGTGAATAGATTGGTAAACATGCTATTCCTTTAAAACATTTTTTGTTAATTCTCAGAGCAAATTCTATATTTACCTCCGTTCAAACTCTTATCCTGATGAAAAAATTATTGTTCATTCTGTTGTGTCTTTTTAGTGTTTTTATTGAACAGGGAAATAGTCAAAATTACTGCCTTCCACAGTACACCGGAACACTTCCTAATGCAACTTATATTCAGCAAGTTGTCCTTGGCGATTTACGTGATAATCATTCTATTGCGCACCAGGCTGCTCAGTATATTGATTATTCAAGTACAACAACTACAGATTCATTTTACTTATATACTACTGAATTGATACGGGGAAAAAATCAGTCCTTAAGAATTGTTGCAAATAAACCCGGATGTGCATTTACAGCCTGGATTGATTACAATGAAGATTTTTCATTTGACGGGCAGGATGAAAAGATAGGAGTTATTTATGGACCCGGAGCATCGGGTACAATTCAGTTTCATATTCCATCATGGGTGAATCCGGGTGATAAGCGCTTACGGGTGATGGTAACGGATACGACAAGCGGACTGGGTTTGCGTTCGGATTTTTTAGCGTGCGAACCGATTGATCCATTGATTGGACAAACTTTGGATTACACAGTTGAAATAGATTCCAATTATTGTTTTCCGATTTTGTCACAATGTGATACAACATTTATGATTGACGGTATTGAATTTGGAAATATTGTTAATCTTAATACCGGAAAAGGCACTGATTGTCATTCTGATTATACAAATAATCCGGTATTCCTTGGCCAGTTTTCAAGTGGATTCAATCTGCCAATTACATTTCATCTGAAAAACCTATTGTCGAATTTCGCATACCTGAACACATGGATAGATTTTGATGATGATGGAGAGAATGAACATTATGAGCGGTTTAATACCATTGTTATTCCTGTGCCTGCCGGTCCGCCTGTTGATAAGGACACCACTACAACAATTACTTTGCCGAATGCAACAGGCTTCAAACGATTTCGTGTTCAATTATCCAATGCACAGGTCACAACTACCTATGAAGATGAAGCTTGTGTTTCCTTCGCAAGGGGCGAGTACGAAGATTACCTGATCTATCTTTCCGATACTTTGTGTTATCCTTCCAACAGCGGATCTTCTGTTAATGGAACTTTTGTTAATGATTTGAATGTAGATGGTTTTTCCACTCCTTTAAGTGCGGGGGGGACAGTTGTGTATAAAAATTATTACGATTCAGTCAGTGCGGCTATTCCACTTACTGCTGATACAACCCATAACATCCTTGTACAATGGGTGAAACCAATAGGAACAACAGCGTATGTTGGTATTTTTGCAGACTGGAATAATGATGGGGAATTCAATATCAGCAATGCGAACGAAAATTTACTTTTGGGTAGTAGCGACAGGATTCTATATTACACAGACAATGGTGCAGGTGCTCAACAAAGTCGTCCCTTCAAATTCAGGACTCCGACCAATCTCTCTGCAGGTCCTATTCACCTGAGGGTTGTGGTCTCTGATTCAGCGAAATTTAACTTCCAGTGTCCGAATCCTGATTCAGTTCACAGTGGCGAAATCGAAGATTATAAATTGATCATTGCCAATGATGATAGCCTGGCTCCAATTCCTTATGTGATCCCAAGTCCTGGTTTGGGAAGCGGAACGCAAGGCGTTCATAATTTTTGTCCGGGTTATGTACAGTTTTTTGATGCAAGTTATCACCACCCTTCAAAATGGCATTGGTATTTTCCCGGAGGTCAACCCACAGAAGATACAGTTCCTAACCCACGTATTTTTTATTCAAACGCAGGCGCTCATTCTGTAAGACTGGTGGTTGAGAATAGTTTTGGTGTTTCAGATACAGTCACCTGGACAGATTTGATTTATATCACCGCTAATGGGATCAATTTCCGGGATTCGCTCGGGAATTCATTAACCGGTTCTGTAGTATCCTGTTCAGGTGCATCCAGTTTTCAGTTGAATGCGCAGGATGGTTATTTTGACAGCTATAGCTGGAACAATGGAGCAGGAACTTCCGCTCAATTTTCTTCTACGTCTGCATCTCTTCCGGACACAAACAGAGTTGTGTTACTGACTCACACTACTGCGAATGGAATGGAGTGTTTCATTCAGGATTCAATTTTAGTGACGTTGAATGCTACTCCTTCCATCAGTATTACTGCGGATACAAATGTTGCGGAAATTTGTGCAACGAATTCCTTTAATACAAATATTACTGCACACAACACGAGTTCGATTTTCGGAACTTATAGCTGGTCTTATTTGATTGATCAAACTTCTGCGCAGGCAATTAATGATAACGACACTTTATTAAATTATAATCAGGATCTCAGTCAGCAGGCGGGACATAGTGTTTCCTATGTATGCACCTACAATCCGGGTAACCCGGGTTCTTATGGTTGTGCCCTTGCTTATGATACTGTAACTTATCAGATCAAAGCCCAACCTGTGGCCAACATTCACATCGTTGATGACGGATTTAATTGTGTTGGTGCCAATCTTACGGCGTTTGTAGATACAAGTGGCGGAGTAGGTCCATGGCATTATCAATGGAATACAAATTCAGGAACAATCAATGGCTCAAGCACACTTGAAACACTCCGGGTCGATAATGCACAAAACACATCTACTATACTTACCTGTGTGTATCATACAGAAGGTTTGGGTTGCGATACCCCGACAGTAAATAAAACCGCGGGCCTTTTCAATCAACCTATACTTGGGATTGTTTCAACTTCAAAAGTAAGTATGTGTAATGGAGATACACTTAGATTTATGACTTCTGTAACACAGGGAAATAATGCCGGAACGGGACATTTCCATTGGGAATGGAGGTTAAATCAAAATTCATCGTGGAACCCAATTGGTGATACCATTTCCAATTTTCAAAGAAATCTGAACATCGGAACTATTCCCGGTGATACAACGGTAATTATCAGAGCTCAATACCGCGACAGCATCGATAACTGGGGTTGTATTTCCGGATTTGATTCTACGAACCTTCGAATTCGAATCGCTCCACAGGAGATTGTTACGGTGAATCAAAGCTCAGTATGTTCCGGAGATAATATTACCGCGAGCCTGGTGGATATTGCCGGTTACAGTCATCATTGGAATATTGTTACTCTTTCTGACAGCCTGATTGTCGGTCCACAGGAGGACACCATCACTATTAATAATTTCAATTTTACAATTTTAAATCAGTCCCTGATCAATACCGGTTTTGCGAATTTACTTGTTCAGCCAATAACGTCAGATCCTAATTCTTGTAATGGAATTCAAGACACTATTCCATTGGTCATACACAGGGTTCCTGCTTCACCTTTAATTCCTCATAGCGATACGACTGTTTGCAGCTTTGCCCAGAATCTTATTTTTCCTATTGCTGCACAAGCAGGTATGCAATATATCTGGACTACACTGGGCTCAACTTTGTTGAACATGAATAATCCGGATACAAGTACTGTTGGCGGCTTTAGTGTGAATGCGGTAACCTCTGTTCAAACGGATTCTGTAAGTGTATATGGTGTATACACCAATGACCCGGTCTGCAGAGGAGCTTCTGCTTTTGTTCAGTTTACAATCACTCCTGATATTGCGCCCAATACTTCAGGAAATATTGTGAAATACCTTGAGTTGGATAATACGCTTGTTTGTTTACGCAATGATGTAGATGGGTTTCAATGGGGTTGTGACAGGAAATCGGATTTGAAGGATTCTATAATACCCGATCAAATTTTCCAATCGTGTTCTTTTGGTAATAGTTTTGATGTCACAAACTTTTATTACTGGGTCATTCTTTACCAGGGAAATTGCAAGAGCAAGTATTATTTCGGTGGAGTTAACGGAAATGATTTTCCGGATTATGTAAGAGGCGGCTTGCCGCAAGAGACAACAGATGGTTCACCATCCCTTCTTGTTTTTCCAAACCCTAGTCAGGGAAATTTTGTAATTTCTTTGCAAAATTTTTTGGGTACTAAAGCGACAATGGAAATATATGATGCATTGGGTAAGCAGGTAGGAAATAAAGAGGTTGAATTAGGGTCTGACCCGGAGGTCAGGTTTGAATCCAATTTTAATCTGGATAAGGGAATTTATTGGTTGCGCGTAGTCTCCACACAGGGAGAAACGGCTTTAATTTCATTTGTCATTCAATAATAAATGATCATGAAAAAACATTTCTATATATCTTTTTTGGGTTTGTTGTGTTTGTCATTGATGAGCAATGCTCAGAATTCTAAAAAAGAACTGATGAATCGACTGGATGATTTCCTGAACGATTTCTCTAGTACTTCCTCATTTCGGGAAATAGGAGGAACTGAATTTTCCGAAACTCAGGCTAAAAAATTCAAAGAGATGTTTGCTGAAAATGCAATCGTATTTGATGATATTGATGCTTCAGTCGTTGAAGATAATTTAGGGGGAAGTCCTTACCAGTTAAAGAATAAACCGCTCGATGAATACATCGCTGATGTACGAAAAGGTTTTCCTGCCGGTATTCGGGTTGAAATTCTGAATTCGACAATTAATTTTGATCGTCTTGACAGTAACCTTGTTAATGTTGTTATTCAAAAGAAAGTTAGTGGCAAATCTTCCACATTAAGTCGTTTTGAAAATAATGATACACTCTTGCTTGAACTTGCCGTAGTCAATGGAAATTCTTTTTTGATTAAGAAAATATCCATGATTGGTTCTTCATTCAGTTGTGCAAATGATAAGGACAACGATGGAGTGATCGACGAGCAGGATGCCTGTCCCGGTGTAAAGGGGGAGATCCGGTTTAAAGGTTGTCTTGATCGTGACAGAGATGGAATTCCTGACAATGAAGATCCATGTCCTGAAGAATATGGCAGTTCTTTCAACAAAGGATGTCCAAAGGAAGTATTTACCAACAAATACGGAATAGATCTGTTTCTCGGATTTGTTGTGAACACACCAAAGAATCCTGTTTTTGAAAAATCTACTCTTGCTTATGATGAAGTGGATTTGGAAAATACCAAAACAGGAACCCTTGCTTATGTTTCGAAATCCGCCACATCCCTGATTAATGGCTTGGAAGTATCGCTAAGTCTGAATAAGAACAATACCGCGGCAATAGGGCTTGGAATTAACTACAACAAATTTACAATGGATGTAGCCTGGGACGGATTTCATGCTGAATATAAAGAAGTGGATCGTAACCCGGTTCATTATCCTTTCAGAAGACTCCTTTCTCTAAAGGACACAAAAGAACATTGGGAATCAACATATCTTTCCATTCCCGTGATGCTGAAATTCAGAAAACGATTACAGGAAAAGATCGGAATTTATTATGAGCTCGGTCCTGCATTTGATCTGATCAGTATTTCAACCACCTCCAGTTCAATTGCTGATAAAGAAGCAATTTATGTCGCAGGGACGATCGCGAATGAACCCTGGACTTATTCGAAAAATTATCAGTATTCCCAATCGGATTGGATCATTACCCGTGATGTTGTGAATTCGTATAGTAATTCGGGTGCGGCAACTTATTTCGACATGTTACAACGAAGTGGTTATGATGTTGCATTGGATAAAGCACTGTCCGGGACTTCAGAAAAGGTTTCAAGAATTGGGTTTAGCGGTATTGCCAGAGTTGGTGCTTTTTACATGATTGATCAGTCGTTCAGCGTTTTTGCAGGAGCTGTGTATTCGATACATTTCTCTTCCAAGAAACAGGAGGCAAATTATTCACCTGTAGGGAAAGACAACGATTATCAATCTGTATTGAATGGTATTAGTAAATATGACGGGCAGAATTTTGGCGCCATGTTGGGACTTAAATATGGTTTTGGGAAATAATTAATAGTAAATACTGATAGCTGTGGATAGAAGTGTACATTTTACTTTCGCGATTACTTGTCTTTTGGCCCTGGTATTGTTGGGTATGAAGATGAATGCGCCAAAACCATGTGTCGAGCCAGGAATAGTTTACAGCCCGGAATTTCCGAAGCTGGGTGATGCGGTTGTTTTCAAATCAACAGGCACTGACAGCAGTGGAGTTCATTGGGACTTCGGAGATGGAACAGAGGGGAAGGATGGAATTATATCTTCTCACAGTTATGACAAACCGGGAAAATATACGGTGATGGCAAAGACAGCTCAGGGATGTATGGCTGCAAAGGTGGTTACTATTCCTCCAAAAGAACCGGAAGCAAGATCCGTATTTCCTGTGATTAAAATTTCTTCTTCTACAGTTTATGTTGGTGATCGTGTTTTAATCGAAGACCAAACTCCGGGTTCGAATTCCTGGAATTGGAACCTTGGCGAGAATGACCAGGAATCTGTTAGTCAAAGGGTTTCTATTGCATATGCAACTCCAGGCAAAAAAGAGATTTCGCTTACAGTGAAAGGTGATGGAATCTTTGGATCAGGAAGTTCAGTAATTACGGTGCGCCCTAAACCTGGATTACCGGCACCACCACCGGCTCCGGTCAGACCATCTGTGAGTTATAAATACGACCCGATTTGGTCCCAAAAACTTAAAGATGCTGCAAATAGTAATAATCGCGAAAACGCTTTCCGACCGCTAGTTAAATTGTTTTGTAATAATCTTACTACCCATGTTAAATTGAATGTTGCTGTTCTTGATCCGCAGTCTTATTCATTTTATGACTTTAAAACAAAGTTAATCAATGATGAGCAGAGCAACTGGGTTGTAGACAGTGTATTTATTAAATGGAAAATAGAGTCTGGCGATCGATGTATGGATGATATTTATTTTATGATCAGTTCAAGAAAATAACCATGAAAAAATTTTTAAGAATTTTCGGAATATTGTTTTTGGTGTTGTCGGTGAATTCATTTGCACAAGTGAATACTGCCGGTAAGAGAACCTACAATTCTTTTGATTTCTATTACATGGATAATAACCATGGACCGGATGCCATTGGTCTTAACGATTCTTTGATTGAAAGGATGGCAATGGATATACGGAAGTTACTGAAGCAATCTGATCGCGGATTTATATTGTTTCGCAGCAATGGTGATCGGCCGCAGGTAACTTTCCGAAAAGAGGATGTATTCACTTTTGAATTTCGTGATGGAATCTTTGAACAAAATACAGCTATCCCCAACTTTCTGGAGGATAAAAAACGAATTCGTGAGGTACTGTATGATTCTGTTGGTGTAATTCAGGATAAAGTGAATTTCCACTTTTTACTTTCTGAAAATGCACTCAGAAGTTTGCAAACCGATCCCAATTCTATTCTCACAAATTTTGCGCGCGAATTTTCCGCGCTTTTTGCACAGAAGAATGCGGAAATTAATGTTTACTTATATTACAATAAAGAAATTACCTCCCTGAATGAAGCCTTGCTGTCTCAGTATTTAAATTTCTTCAATGGATCGACCTATGCAGAACGGAGAATCAATTTTACAATTGTTAAAAGTTAAACACTTGAATCAGAATAATTCAATATACAGGATGTCTGGTTTGCAAAACCGGAAAGTTATAAGTGCCTTCCTCATTCTTTTGCTTGGAATTCCATTTTTTGCGCTGGCTCAGGACCATGTAAAGGGAATGAAAGTGAAGCGCATGCCTAAAGATTATCTTGAGCCAACCGGGAAATTAGTGCCGGAAAATGCAAAAACTGCAGAGGGTGAGTATAGTTACTGGCGTGTTTATTCTGACCGAGATAATAACCAGACCTATAAAGATCCATATCTGAAAACACCTTTTAAGACATTGCAGTTTATGGATGCTTTTTTTGTCATCCAGGAACGCTGGAATGCTGTACGTATTGCTCGATACGATGGTACTTTAGGAGACAAGTATACCATTCAGCATGATTCCCTGGATTATGGTTGGATTGAAAAAAGTCGATTGCTGCTTTGGAAAAAATGCCTGATTGATACTGTGAAAACAAATTTTAATCTTAAAGGACTTGTTATCCGGAATTATAAAGTTTTTGAAAATCTGGAAGAGCTCAAAAGAATTTCTCAGGAAAAATTTCCTCTGTATGCTTCACCGGCTTTGAAGACAAGAACACAAAACGATATCAATCTTTTTGATTTCCTGTTTATTTACAAATACGAAAACGGAGCCTATCTCATTGGCAAACGTGAAGATATTTCTGTGATCAGTGCAAAGACAGATGTCTTGGGATGGGTGCCCGAAGTAAATCTGAGACCCTGGGGACAACGGTTATGTCTGGAGCCAAATTCAAAAACCGAGGCTGTTACTGAACGGAAAGCCGCAGGAGTTCAGGCAGGTTTGTTCGAGTCGGAAGAAAAGGCTCGTAAATATCAAAACGGAGAAAAAGTAAATCCTTTAAAATACCAGGATCCATATGAAAAAGGGATGCAGCTGTCTGAAAAAAGATTCCCGGTAATTGCTGATCAGAAGAATGGAATTCTCAAAACAGGGTTCATTACCGACGTATTGGATAAGAATGGAAAAGCTATTATCACAACGGATCAACAGGCAGACATAGAAAAGAAGTACAACCAGGCTCGTGATGATTACCGGGTTATCAATGTAGTGTTTGTGATTGATGGATCTGAAAAAGTTCAGCCTT
Source organism: Bacteroidota bacterium (assembly GCA_016720935.1). Taxonomy (NCBI): domain Bacteria; kingdom Pseudomonadati; phylum Bacteroidota; species Bacteroidota bacterium. Next base: position 400,344 of record JADKJP010000007.1, on the reverse strand, counting down.
ACATGCAGAGTGTGATCAGTTCGATCCAAAACAGCATGAGTTTATTGAAATCCGATTCAAGAAATAAATTTAATTATGGAGCTGTTGTTTATCGAAATTACTCTTGTGAAAATGAGCAGATCGTTTCGCTTCAGGATCTTTCTTCCAACATCAGCACTGTAACGAACTTTCTTCAAAAACAAACTTCTACAGCTCTTCCTTGTTCCAAAGTGAAATCGGATGGTACTGCCATGTATTATGGTATTTCAAAAGCTGTAAAACTGTTCCGCAAAAAAGAACAAAATAATATTGTGATGGTGATTGGTTCAGGTGGAAATTACCTGGTTGATAAATACAATTTTGATGAAACAAATGTGAGTACGGCACTTGCAGACATGCAATGCAGCCTGGTGTCGTTCCAGGTACAGTATAATGGTGAAGATGAGCAACGCTTCGTTAGTCAGTCAAAAGAACTGATTAAACAATCCGCTAAGAAAATTCGTGATCGTCTGGACGATGTGAAGCTTACAAAAGTTTCTAAAGTTACCGGAATCAAATTTGAGAGCACTGACAAGCGCTTACAAAATGAGTTTTCTCTGGTATTCCCCGGAGGAGATAGTCCTGTACCGGGCAAACTGACAGCAGCTTCCCCAAACCGACCAAATTCTCCGTCCTATATTCAGGAACAGATTGAAGATATTATCACAAATCGAAATCAGGACAATGAAATGATCCTGAGTAAATGGGACGCCAAAGTGAAGGGAATAGGGGCGACCGCCATCAAGATGGATGAAGAATTGTACCTCTTGCTCAAGAACTCCAAAATTGATCCTTCTGCATTTCAAAAGCTGGATGTGAATACCAATTTCCAGATTTTTGTTGAAGCGTATGCTTCCGTAAAGCAGAACAAACTAAAGAAACAACTGTTTAATTTTGTTCTGTTTATGGATGATGATGATTTGTATGACCTGATCATCCAGTTTCGGAAACTCGGAAATGCTACAACTGAACAGGAGCTGAGAAAGAATCTGGTAGATTCATATAAACAATTGGCGATTTCTTACTACGGTTCCAGAGAGTCAAAGTCAGCCATCAACAAAAAATCCCTGGCTGAAATCATGGGATTGATTACCGGCTTGCCTTCGCGGAGTGAATTGTTTACGAAGTATACAATTTCTGATCTTGAGAGTTCCAGAACTGTAACTGTTCAGATTCTTAAGGATATTGCAGGAGAAATCAATGATATTAAAACTGATTTGGAGAGAATACGATCCCGTCATTCTTATTCTTTCACCAGTTATGATCAGACCTATTATTGGATTCCTGCTGAAGCTTTGCATTGAACAGCTGATTTATTGATCCGGATTTTGTCATGGAGGATTTTGTTTTTTATATCACGGATCTTTCCTGTTCCTACGACAGGACTACCCTGAATCGTGTATTGTATATTCGTGAGTTTGGTATACCAAGAGGGAAGCTTACTTTTTTATTAGGGCCTTCCGGTTCAGGGAAGAGTACGCTGCTGGAAACGCTTGGTCTGATGAATAACACTTTTGCAGGCGGCAAAGTGGTATTTAATCCGCGAATCGGTCATGAGCCCAATGCACTGGAATCAGTTTGGAAGCCGGAAAATTCCGCATTGCTGAACAACATTCGCAAAAATCATTACAGCTTTATTTTCCAGGAAAATAACCTGATGGAAAATTTTACCGCTTTTGAGAATATCTGTTTATCTCAAATGGTAAAAGCGGAAAGAAGTTTTTCGGAAGTTGTGAAGCCGGCTGAACTGATCCTGAACCGCGTCGGGTTAAGTTCAAAACAGGTCAATCAGTTTACTCTGGCTACAAATTTGTCTGGAGGTCAGCGTCAACGTTTGTCTTTTGTGAGAGCACTCAATGTGAATTCCAGTGTTTTGTTCTGTGACGAGCCGACCGGAAATCTGGATGAAGTGAATGCGCATGAGCTGATGGAAATTGTAAAGGGAGCTTGCGCGAATGACAAGTCAGCTATTGTCGTATCACATGACATCAATCTTGCATTGAAATACGCTGATCAGATCGCGGTGATAACAAAAGATCCGGGTGAAAACTACGGGGTAATTCATCCTGAAAATGTATTTCAACGCGGGCAATGGGAGAAACATTCTGAATCGGAAAGAAGTGCTTTCCGGGAAAAGATAAGGAATTTGTACTCCATAGAACGGAAGGAATCTGAATCAGAAATTTCACCGGCGAAAACCAAGTTGTCTGATAGAGGATTTTCAAGATTATTTATCCGGAATGAATTAAAAAGTCTGTACGGGAAAAATTATATAAATTATTTTATTCTTTTATTCTTAACAATTTTTTCTTTGCTTGTTTTGGGGTTTGCCAACGGGACCTTAAACTATATTGACATCAAGTTGAAGGATGCCTTTGTGAATTGGGTCACACTGAAAATTCCATATGCTCAATCCGGGGAACGATTCCTGGAAATAAAGGATATACTGAATGAGCCGGCCAATAAAAAAAGATTTCAATATGCGTCCGCGACTAGCTATCCGGAATATTTTCTACCTGTATTTGATAAAAATTCATTTGATAAAGTAAGAGTATTTTCAGAGAAGGGGAGAACCATCGAAAACGATATTCCTCCTGATCCAATGTTGAAGGACATACTGTCCAATGATAATTTGGTAACCGGGAATAATTTTACCGGCGTTGCTGATTTTGGGATTATTGTGACAAGTCAGTTTCTTTCTGCCTATCACTATTCCATAAATGACAGATTTATTTATATTGGATTTAAAAAATACAATGGAGAGCAAGATATTTTCGAAAGGGTTCCTGTTCCAATCCGTGCAGTTGTCCGTTCAATTCCGGGGAAGAATCTTTTCTTGACTACTAATTATTTCAAACAGGCAATGGATCAGGCGGAAGAAAACACTTTTGATCCTTTTGTCCATAAGAATAAAGTCTGTCTCTATTTATCTATTCCTGAAAATAGTATTCCGGAATTTACGAAAGATGCAAAAGCGGCGATTGCCGGACTGACCGACTTTTCAGACTGGAGTCCCGAAATGGATATTGTTTCGGACCATCTGGTCGATACGGGTCAGAGCAAAGTTGCTGAAATCCGTTTTTCGCCTGAGCCGGATAATGAAGTACTTGTCGCGCAATTTACCGGTAAGCTTATGAATACTCCGGTTTTAAAGAAGTGGTCTGACAAAGTTGTGCCTTTTTATGATTTGGCACAATTCAATGAAAATTTTCAAATTTTATCTGACGATATTTTATGCATTAATTTTAATGGAAGTCTTGACAGCATCCGTTCCTTTAAACAGTTTTTGGCAGAACTTAAGAAGGAAGGAGAAAAGGAAGTAATTGAACTGGATGATTCCGCGATTCGGGAAAAGGAGAATTTTAATTTCATGAGTAAAGTAACCATGATCATTAGCGTTGGATTACTTTTTTTCGCGGTGTTCTGTATTGCCCTTTTTATAATGAATGTTTTAAGGCTGCATTTATTGAAAGTCAAAATGAATCTTGGGACATTGAAGGCGTTCGGTTTAAATAATTATGAAACAAATCGTTTGTACTCCAGCATCATGATGCTGTTTGTCACACTTGTAATGGTCCCGGGTTTCATAATTGCATTCCTGGCAGGTAAGATAATTGACAGCTTTATCGGAGTGTATCTGGGCATGGATAAAAATTACAATTATTTTCAGATCACAGATGGGTTAATCCTGGTTGTGATCCTTGTTATTTTCCTTGTGTCCATGCTGGTAACAGGATTGGTAGCCAGAAAAATTCTGATGAAATCCCCGGGTGATCTGATTTACAATCGATGAAACATCCGTAACTCAGTGCAGGTATTGGTTGCAGATTGTATTGAATTCATTGTTCTTTAGCAATGAACCAAGCAGAGTATTGTTTTTAATTGCTTTTTTTGAAAATGATCCTGTCAGAAAAGCTTCTTTGAAAGCGTCCATCGCGTCGCTCATTTTGTTCTGCTGGTATAATGCGATCCCTTTATACAACAATGCATCCGGATTTTTCTGATCCATCTGAAGAATTTGATTGGAGCAGTCCAGAGCATGGACAGGGTCATTCAATTTCAAATAAGAATAGGCAAGATTTTTATTCAACAAAGGTTCTGATACATATGCTTTGTCAATTTTTTTAGCGCTTTTAAAATCTTCAATTGCCATCGGGTAATTTTCCTTGTGTACCAGACACATTCCTCTTAAGCGAAGAGCTTCAGCATCCATGCTGTTCTTTTGAAGATATTTATTCAGATCTGTGAGGGCAGGGTCGTAATCTTCCATCCTTACAAGGCATTGAGCACGGTGAAACAATGCTTCAGCCAGCTCCGGATTGTGGCCAAGAGCGTGATTGTAATCTTTGATGGCCTGCTTGTATTCGTTGAGGTCAAAATAAACATTCCCTCTGCCGACATTAAAATCAGGATCTTCTTCATCGCGATCAATTGCTTTTGCATAATAATCCAATGCCTGTTGCGGTTGATGCAGTTGGGAGTAAGCATTGCCTATATAAAAGTAAATTCTGGCTGAGTCCTTTTTGAAAGTCAGAGCTTCCGAAAAATAACTGATCGATTTTGCATATTCTTTTTCTTTGTAATAAGTGTGACCCAGATAAATTTTAGCGGGATAATAATTGTCTTTTATATCCAATGATTTAAAGAATGCAATTTTCGCGCTATCCAGTTGTTCATTTTCGTAATACGCAATTCCCAGCAGATAGAAGTTTTTATAATCTGTATTTTCGAGAATGGTAGAGGCACGATAATCGGCAATTGCTTTTCTCAAATCGCCCAATTTTAAATATGCATTCCCTCTGGCGATAAAGTAGTCGGGTTTGTTATCGTAAATCTGAATGGCGCAATTTAAAGGGGCTAATGAATTCTGTGGGTTCGTGTTTTCTTTTGCTCCAATGTAAAATTCATCCGCTTTTTGGATGATCACATTTTTCAGTTCAGGACTAAGACCTTGCGTGATTGCCAATTTAAAATAATTGCCAGCCCTGAGATACCTGTCTGATTTGCTATCCTTCATGGCAATCTGACCAAGGTAGTAGTTGGCTTCCGGATAGTTTTTTCTTTTCTCAATAGCGCGACCCAGATTCTTTTGAGCGATATCGTATTCATTTACCAGGTATTCCACTTCACCCAATTCGAAATAGGTAGTGGCATTTTCAGGATTAATCTGAAGAGCTGATTCATAATCCCGAACCGCCTTATCATAATCTTTGACTTCTTTTTGTGCTCTTGCACTTAAGATAAAATAGAAATCGTTTTTGGGGTCTTTGGATTTGAGGATTGAAAAATCACTCAAGGCTCCGGAACGGTCTTCATTCTGCAATTTAATATTAGCCCTGAGTTCGTATGCATCCAGATAATTTTCATCTAACTGAATTGCCTGGTTGAGATCTGCAATCGCTCTTTTGTAATTGTTCGAAGCGGCATAGGCTTTTGCTCTCCAGTAAAAATATTCGGGAGTGGAGTTGTTGTCAGACTGCAGATACATCGTACATTGATTGATGACCTGCTCCATTTGATTCCTGCTGTACAATCCCTGCAGGCCATCTGTTTTAGCAATGACGGGACTGATTTGTTTTTTTCTTGCCTCACCTTCCGGTGCTCTGTATTTAGCTTCCAGTAGAGATAGTTGGGAATACAAACTGTCAGCGACATGATATCTTCTAAATTTGAAAGCGTAATCAGCTTGTTGTGCCCAGAGATTTGATTTCTTCGCGTCACCTTCACGACGGTCAATTTCCTTCTGAAAATCTTTTAGTTTGAGTTTGTAAGCAATGTTGGAGGTGTCCAGACTGATCGCTCTGCTGATATTAATTTTCGCGTCTTCAAAGTAGCCCCGACTTGCAGCCAGATCCGCTTTGATTGCAAGATCGGAAGCTTTGCTTTTTCTCAATTCAAGATCACTTTTGATAAATTCACCGAGTACCTGTTTTGAGTCACAATCCATGGCCCCGGTAATATCTGTGACCTCATTTTGTAAATCACTTTCAAAAGCTCCAGGTTTAGCAAAGCTGATTGAGTTAATGGTGACAGTCCATTCATTTTTTCCATTCCCCGTTTTTCCGGTCGGTTCAACTTTTAATTCCGCGACCCGGGAAAATTTAGGATAGCTTTGTCCGGTTGGTTTGTATTTGCTCTTGTATTCGCAATCAAAATATACATTTACGTAATAATAACTCGTTTGTTTGAGATGTGTTGTTCGAATGTTGGAAAAGAAAATCGTGTTGTCTCCCTCTTCATTTCTGATGTAAGTTGAGTAGAGTTGATTCAGATAGTTTTTTACATATAAATTATCATTCCATTTACCACCGGTGATCAATTGAGGGTCGAGGTCATTCGAAATGATAACGGAGTCATTGTAAAATAATCTCGATTGTCCTTTGACAGCTGTTGCATAGGATTCATCAAAATCCAGTTTGGATGTACTCGCATCGGTGATAAAATTCATTCGTCTTTGTAAATCCTGAATTCTGTTTTCAGCACGATAACGAATGGTGACCGTGTCTTCACAGGTAATCAAAACTCCCTGGCCAAAAGTACTGACTGCGCTAAAAAATAAGATGATTAGAAAGTAGGTAGTCTTATTCATCTTGCAGAACATTTAGAAATTGATTTTTGTAAACAGGTTTAGAACGGTAATTGACTTTTAACAAATTGCTGATCAGCCAGCCTGAATTTTTGGAATTACGGTTGAAATATTCAACAACCATAATATAGCCCGGTAATTGAAGGAAGTGGTAGGAGATATGCTGGACATAATCAAAACGAATTGATTTTTCATTGACCAACTTCATCAACAATTGAATTTGTTCGGTCAGCGGTCCTTCATAAAGATAGTCTTTAAACTTAGGTGGATCTTCAAAAGCCTGGTAAAGGTTTATGAAATTTGTACCATGACTCATCGGATCCAGGAAAACAGTGGTTTGGTTATTCGGATCTCTCAGGTCCGATCCGCAAAGTCGCGGTACCGGTACATTTGACCCTGATTTTGGATATTTGAATTTCAGAAAATCCGCCATTGCACTTACGATGACCCATTTTTCAGAATGGTTGATCCCTTCTTCAACTTTTAATATCAGGTCAAGCTGTTTTGATTTTCCCTGATAAGTGACTTTGCATCGAACATGAGCATACCAGTCATTGTCATTGAAATGAATAAATCTTGGAGCACCCTTTTTTGTGACTGTTAAGGCGAAATTTTTTACAAGGCTTGTATCCCATTTCTGATTGCGATCAAAAAGGGATTTTACCATCGTGGAGCGGGGTGGGAGTTTGCCACGATAAATATTTCTGAGATTCGACAAGAATTCAGAGCTCGTATCTTTATTGAACCTGTCAATAAACTCATCGAGCACTTTAACTTCCAGTGCATGGTTTTCTTTCCAGCGTGTATCTTCGTAAAGACCTTGAGACCGAATCGAGAAAGGAAGTAAGAGAAAAGAGTAAAGAAGAAGTAATTTAATTTTAATCATTCACTAATTAGCGCTAGTTTCCTGTACAAGAACATCTACCAGGAACACATCCCAATAGTCCTGAGGAATTCCATTCTCAAATTTTTGCATTTTACGAACAATAACCTTGATGCTTTTCGTAGTGAGGTCTTCGTAAGCCGGAAGATCTTTCACGTAACCTTTGAATCTCTGTTTAAATGATACCCAACCGTAATAATTTCCATCAGGTCCTTTTTTGAGGTCTTTCACCATATAATAATCCGAAGTTTGGATCTCAACTTTTTCATACTGTAGCATGCGCAGACGATTCAGGTATTTACGAACTTTCAAAGGTTTTTGTGCTTCGGGCTGACGAACAGATGTAACACCTACCGTTGAATTTTCATTCAGAAATAAATCAAGTGCATTCAGGATGCTTGTTTGTGCGATGTCTTCAAGAGTTGTCTTGTCCGCAATGATACCAATGAGCTGACCGAATGATTTTGATTTGGAGAGCGCTTTATCTTTGAGTTCCGCTTTTGTAGTTTCGTCCAATTCAAAGGCTGAGTTATCAGCAGGCTTGCTCATTAAGTCTTCTTTTACTTCTCCAGCACCTGAACTTGCAGCCGGAGTTTCAGTATTGACAGTAGTATTCTCAACAGGAGGAGCAGTGTTTGATGAAGTGGAAGAATTATCAGTCCCGGCCGAACTATTTGCCGCAGGTTCAGAGGCAACTGTATAATCCACGGATATATCATATCGCGGTTTAACTGAGAAAACATCATTTCCTAAAAAGGTCTTTAAATCCCTGAGCTTTTTATTGGGAAACGACATGGTGAATTTATTCTCGTTGCCAAACATTGCTCTTTCAAGGTAATAGCGAACAGAATCGTATTCCTGGTTCTTTAGATCGTTGCAAACCCTTCTCAAACAGAAATAGTAGTCATCATTCGGATCCTGGTTGATGAAATCATCCATTTCTTCCGTTGAACATGTTGGCGCTTCCTGAGCCTGAGCAAATTGACCAAAAAACAGTAAAAGAAACAGAGCTGAGAAAAAGGTGAGTGGTGCGACTGTCTTAAATTTCATGGGAATCTTTCATTTTAGGCAATATTATTAATTATTATCTTAAGTCAAAAGAAAGTAGCGCTTTCTTAAATTGAAAGCTTGAAGATAATCTACCTCATGAAGTTGGAATTAGATTGAATAGTGGGATTCTCATTTTTTCAGGAGAATATTTCTCACAGAATGTGTTCCGGACTGTTAAACTAACAGGCTCCAATTTAGAAGTCTGAAGATGATTATTGCATGTATTGTTAGCGATCTGTTCAGCTTCTTAGGGGATATTTAATATTTATTTTTATTTTTGGCCAAAACCCCGGCATTTCGTTCCGGTCTTGTTTTCTGAAATTTTATAAAATGGCTGAAAATCAGACAGTTGTAGAGGCTTCCGTAGTTCAGAAAGGAAGTCCGGCACCATCTACTACCCCAGAAATCATTCGTCAGACGACAATTCTGCACCCGGTCACCGCATCGGGAGTTGGATTGCACACCGGCGCGAGTGTGAACCTTACTTTCAAACCGGCTCCTGAAAATCACGGTTATAAATTCCAGCGTATTGACCTTCCCGGTCAGCCGATTGTGGAAGCCGATGTGGACAATGTAACCGACACCGACCGTGGAACCACGATCAGTAAGAATGGAGCCCGTATCAGTACCATAGAACACGTTCTGGCCGCTTTGGCCGGGATGGAGATCGACAATGTGCTGATGGAAATTGACGGCCCGGAAGTTCCGATTATGGATGGCAGTTCAAAGCCTTTCATCGACATCCTTGAAAAGGCAGGCATCCAGGAACAAAAGGAAGAGCGTCGCTATTATATGTTGAGTGAAAATATCACTTACGAAGATCCTAAGAGAAAGACGGAGATGCTGGCTGTGCCGAGCGAAGATTTCCGGATCACTGTAATGGTTGATTACAACAGTGATTTACTGGGTACACAACACGCGACACTTTATAATATCGGGGAGTTTAAAAACGAAATCAGTGATTGTAGGACCTTTTGTTTCCTTCATGAACTTGAAATGTTACTCGATAATAACCTGATCAAAGGTGGTGATATCAATAACGCGATTGTTGTTGTCGATAAACCTGTTTCACAGGAAAGACTCGATCACCTCGCGAAAGTTTTCAATAAAGAAAGAGTTACTGCGGAAAGAGGATTTCTGAACAATGTGAAATTGCATTTTCAGAATGAACCTGCACGTCACAAACTACTTGACATCGTCGGAGATCTTGCACTCGTTGGGGCTCCTTTGAAAGGGCATATCCTTGCAGCTCGTCCGGGTCACGTAGCGAATGTGGAATTTGCGAGAAAGATTAAGGAGCTGATGAAACGTGATCGTTTCCGTGAAAAATCTCCTCGTGTTGATCTGAACGCGAAGCCATTGTTTGATGTGAACGGAATCATGAAATTCCTTCCACACCGTGCTCCGTTCTTATTTGTAGATAAAATTCTTGAACTCTCTGATCGCCATGTAGTAGGTGTGAAGAATGTAACCATGAACGAATGGTTCTTCCCCGGACACTTCCCCGGAGCACCTGTATTTCCAGGTGTGATCCAGATCGAAGCCATGGCACAGGTAGGAGGGATCCTTGTTCTGAATACCGTACCTGATCCGGAAAATTACCTGACCTATTTCATGAAAGTTGACAACACACGCTTCCGTGATATGGTTGTTCCCGGTGATACCATTGTTTTCCATCTTGAATTGATTACTCCTATTCGCAGAGGTATTTGTCACATGAGAGGCAAAGCTTATGTAGGAGATAAAATTGTCATGGAGTCAGAAATGATGGCGCAAATCGTGCGACGCGACAAGAAGAAAAGTAATGAAGCCAGCTGATTCAAGGCTGAATCCGAATCAGAAATTCCATCCATGAACAACAACCTCGTCGTTATACATCCGAACGCCCGCATTGGTAAGAATGTGAAGATAGATCCCTTCACCATGATCCATGATAATGTGGAGATTGGTGACGACACCTGGATCGGAAGCAATGTCACCATTTTTCCGGGCGCAAGGATTGGTAAGAATTGCAATATTTTCCCGGGAGCAGTGATCTCCGCTGTTCCACAGGATCTGAAATTTCATGGAGAAGAAACTACTGCCGTTATCGGTGATCATACAACGATCCGGGAATATGTAACCATCAACCGCGGTACACAGGCACTCGGAAAAACGGAAGTGGGAAGTCACAATTTGCTGATGGCTTATGTACACGTAGCTCACGATTGTGTCGTGGGGAATCATTGTATCCTTGCCAACGGTGCTACACTTGCAGGACACATCACTATCGACGATTTCGCCATCATCGGCGGTCTGTCAGCGATTCATCAGTTTGTTCAGATTGGCGCGCATGTGATGATTTCCGGTGGTTCACTCGTACGAAAAGATGTTCCTCCATTCGTTAAAGCCGCGCATGAGCCTTTGTCTTATGTCGGAATAAATTCCGTCGGACTTCGTCGCCGTGGATTCAGCAATGAAAAGATCGCGGAAATCCAGCAGATTTACAGGACGATTTTTGTAAAAGGATTCAGCAATTCACATGCGCTCGATGTTGTGCAAAATGAAATGGCAGCAACGCCTGAACGCGATCAGATCCTTGCTTTCATCCGCCAATCTACACGCGGAATCATGAAAGGTTATTCCAAAGACGAGGATTGATTTTTTTCATCCAATAATTTTATCCGTGAAGATCGTATTAGAAAAGGCAGGCAAGAAGTTCTTTCGTGAATGGATCTTTCGTGAACTCGATCTTGTTGTTCAGCCTGCAGAGAAAATTGCGATCCTCGGACCAAACGGTTCGGGTAAATCTACTTTGTTACAATTGCTTGCCGGAGCATCCATTCCGACAGAAGGGAAAATTTCCTATAGCAGTGGCGATAAGCTGCTCGATCCCGAACTTGTTTTTGAAAGAGTATCCATTTCTGCTCCATATCTGGAGCTAATCGAAGAATACAATCTGGAAGAACTGATCGAATTCCATTTCCAATTCAAGAAGCCGGTCAACGGGATGAACGCGGAAACGATGATTGAGCTTTCTGGATTAGCTTCTTCCAGGAAGAAGATGATGAAATATTATTCTTCAGGGATGAAACAAAGAGTGAAATTGATCCTGGCGATATTGAGTGATGTAGATATGGTGCTGTTGGATGAACCCTGTTCAAACCTCGATAAAAAATCAATACAATGGTACCAGGATCTGGTCAGCAAATATGCCGGAGAGAAAACCATAATTGTGTGTTCCAACAGCCAAACTGAAGAATACAGTTTTTGTAAACGTGAGTTGAATGTGATGGATTGGAAGCCTGTGGTGAACGGACTGAACTGATGCATCTCAAACCCTGTATTTAATTATAAAATGAAATTGCAAAGCAGCATGGAGTTGATTGTCAGCCGGGAATCCGATCTGGAGAACGCCGCTTTGGAACTGTTGAAATTTAATGGAAAGGAAAGAATCATCTGTTTTTACGGGGAAATGGGTGCCGGAAAGACGACTTTTATCAGGTATTTGTGTAAAGCTCTGGGGGTTGAAGAAAATGTCAGCAGTCCGACCTTTTCCATTGTTAACGAATACTGGTCGGAAAAAGCAGGAGTCATCTATCATTTCGATTTTTACAGGATTAATTCCGAGAATGAAGCCATTGAAATAGGTGTTCATGATTATTTTAACAGTGGAGCCTATTGTTTAGTGGAATGGCCGGAAAAAATTCTAAATTTATTGCCGCAACCACACACTTTGGTCAGGATTATACCTCAGTCTGAGACCAGGATCATTACTTTTTCACATGATTGAGAAATTACCTTCAGGCATTTCTTCGCTCGCCGCTTCCGCTGCCATGCAGACTCAGGAGGCCATGCTGGAGATAAAAAAACAGGAGAAGCAGTTATTCATCGGCATTCCCAAAGAGACCTCTTTTCAGGAAAACAGAATTCCCTTGATTCCGGAGTCCATTTCTTTGCTCGTTAATAACGGACATGAAATCATTATCGAAGCGGGAGCGGGAGCCGCTTCGAATATTCAGGATTCTGATTTCAGTGAAGCGGGAGCGCGTATCGTGTACACTGCCGAAGAAGTTTATAAAGCGGATATCATTTTAAAAGTCGCTCCTCCTTCACAGGCTGAGCTCGACATGATCCAGCAGAAGCAATACCTCATTTCTATTTTGCAAATGAGTATGCAGTCGAATGATTTTATTCGTCAGCTTTCCGCGAAAAAAGTGAGTGCCATCGGTTATGAATTCATTCACGATGAATCTGGAGTGTATCCCATCATTCAGGCCATGAGTGAAATTGTTGGCAGTACCTGCATCCTCATCGCTGCGGAATATCTCAGCAATGCATTTAATGGAAAAGGCGAACTCCTCGGAGGAGTTGCCGGAATTCCGCCAACAGAAGTGGTCATCATCGGCGCGGGTTCAGTAGGAGAGTATGCGGCAAGAACAGCGATGGGATTAGGAGCAAATATTAAAGTGTTTGATAATTCTGTTCACCGTTTACGTCGTTTGCAAAACAGACTGGGTAGAAGGATTTTTACTTCTACACTTGTTCCGAATATTTTATTGAAGGAATTGAAAAATGCTGACGTAGCCATTGGCGCTCTCCGCAGCAATGAAGGACGCACACCGGTTGTGGTTACAGAAGAAATGGTCAGTGAAATGCGCGTTGGTTCTGTGATAGTAGACGTGAGTATCGACCAGGGCGGATGTTTCGAAACATCAGAAGTTACCAATCATTCTCAGCCGGTATTCCGGAAATACGGTGTGGTACACTATTGTGTTCCAAACATCGCTTCACGTGTCAGTCGTACAGCATCAACAGCACTCAGCAATATTTTCACACCGATACTTCTCGATGCAGGCAACCAGGGAGGAATTGATGAAATGCTTTGGAAAAATAAAGCTGTCCGCAAAGGCGTCTACATGTATCGCGGAGCAATTACAAATCGCTTTGTCGCCGAAGCATGCAAATTGCCATATAAGGATCTGGATTTGCTGACAGCTGCGAGGATTTCGTGATTTTATAAATTATATTCTAATTATTTTTTTTGAAATTGCCAGGAAAAACCATCACATTGGTGGAAATGGTTAATTTCACATGAATTTGTTTTTTTGAATGTAGATTTTTTTGGTCAATGTCCGATTTTCAGTTGTGAATTCCGGAATTATTTTGTATACATTTGATAGTAGTTTATTTTTTCAATTTAAATTTTCTAAAAAATTAATTACCATGAAAAATAACTCCTACCTCACTATTTCATTTTTTACGCCAGTTATTTTCATTTTCATTACTAATTTCTCCTAATGAAAATATTCAAAATAGCTCGAAAAATGCATAATAGAAATATTGTGAGATTATTATTCATATTGTTGTTTTATTCAGAAGCTTGTGCACAGAATATAGAATGGGAAGTAAGTTTGGGAGGAAGTGGAGATGATCTTAATAATTTCACTTGTCAAACCCTCGATTCTGGATTTTTAGTTGTTGGATACACTTCTTCAAATGATGGTGATGTTGTGGGATTTCATCCTGGGAATTGTACATCTACTAATTGTTATGACATGTGGGTAGTTAAATTAAATAAGTTTGGTATTATTGAATGGTCGAAATCTTTAGGAGGATCCATGATTGACATTGGTCGGTGTGCTGCACTATCTGGATCAGGATATTTAATTGCAGGAAGTAGTTCTTCGAATGATGGTGATGTTTCAGGTAATCATGGAGGTAGTGATGCTTGGATTGTAAAATTAGATAGTTCCGGTGGAATTCTTTGGCAGAAGTGTATTGGCGGCATTGACAATGATTTGTTTCAATCAATAATAGGATTACCTGACCATTCAATCATTGCCTTTGGTTCAACGTTTTCAAATGATAGCTGGGTACAGGGAAATCATGGGGGTCAGGATTTTTGGTTAGTGAAAATGGATTCTGCTGCAAATATTATTTGGCAAAGTTGCTATGGTGGGGGTGGCGAGGAACTTTCTTTTTCAATGAAGCAAACATCAGATCAAGGATTTATTTTATGTGGTTTTACCAATAGTACAGATGGTCAACCAAGCATTCCATTTGGGAGAGACAGACAGTACTGGCTCTTAAAAACAGATAGCATGGGAAGTATGCTTTGGAATAATAATTACGGTGGAAGTCTGGATGATTGGTGCACAGATGTTGTTGAAACCAACGATGGTGGATTTATGCTAACGGGTTTGGCACTATCAACAAATTACGACGTTACAAACAGACACGATGTGTTAATGGATGATGGATGGGTAGTTAAAACAGATAACGTGGGGAATATTGTATGGCAACATGCGATGGGTGGTACACTTCAGGATGAATTTTATTCCATTATTCGTAAGGAGGATAGTTCTTACGTTACATCGGGATTTACAATATCTAATGATGATGATGTAAGTGGAAATCACAGTACACGTGAGGATGTTTGGTTGGTCCAGTTTTCTGAGCAGGGTATAATCGAGTCACAAAAATGTTTTGGTGGACCATACAGTGATGAATCTCAAAAAATTATTCAAACTTTTGATAATGGGTTTGCATTGAGTTGTAATACATATGGACCTGGATTTGATGTCTCAAGTTTTCATGGTGGGCATACAGATTTTTGGGTTTTAAAACTTGGACCGATAATTACCTCAATCAAAGAGTCGGATAAAAATAATATAAGATTATTTCCTATCCCTGCTCATGAATATATTTCATTTGAAAATTTAATCTTGCCTCAAAGAGTAAGTATATTTTCTATTTCTGGTAAAAAACTCAAGGATTTTTCTGTGAAAGCTAATAATGATAGATTAAATATTTCGGACCTTTCGACAGGTGTTTACATTTTGAAAACAACGGATGGAAGAGTTCAGAAAATAGTGAAGTATTAATATATGTATTGTGAATACAATGTAGGATAATTGTGAATTTACAATTCTCGTTGGATGAATAGCGAAAATAAATACATATTTATTGATTTCGATGCAACCACAAAACTAAACGCTTGAAAAATCCCATTTCCTCCGAAAATTTCTTTCACGTAATTGAAAGAGAATTTTAGTCTCGACTTTAAACTAGAGTTAGTTAAATTTAAAATATTGATTCACTTCGATGCAAAGAAAAGCACCGTCCTACTTATTCACTCAATTTTGCCTTTTGAATTGATTCTTCTCACTTCCCACTTCTCCTTTTCTTCTCCATCATCAACAAAGAAAGCTCGCGTCCCATTTGTCCGGCAGCGGAAGTATTTTCCTGGGCTCTGCGAATGAGATAAGGAAGAACAGAAGTTACAGGACCATAGGGAACGTATTTGCTCACATTGTATCCTTTCTTGGAAAGATTGTATGAAATGTGATCACTCATGCCATACAATTGAGAGAACCAGATATTCGGATGATTGTGTGGTAATTTTTTTTCTTCCATCAAAGCGACGAGATTCAAACAGCTTTGTTCGTTGTGTGTTCCCGCGCACACGGCCATGCGATCAATGTGATCCACGCAGAATTTTACCGCCGCATCATAATCTCTGTCGGACGCCACTTTATCCGGTTGGATAGGGGAAGGGTAGCCCATTTTTTTCGCGCGTTCACGTTCTTTTTCCATGTAAGCACCGCGAACAATTTTGAAACCGGTATGATAATTATTCGCGACAGCATGCTGGTATTCCGCTTTCAGGAAATCAAGACGATCGGTACGGTACATCTGAATGGTGTTGTAAACCATCACCTTTTCTTTGTTGTACTTCATCATCATTTCCCGAACCACATCATCCACCGCATCCTGAATCCAGGTTTCCTCTGCATCAACATAAATCGGCACATTGTTTTCAAAACCGGTTTTACAAATGGTGTTGACACGATTTTTGAAACGTTCAAATTCTTCCTGCTCGTCTTTGGTCAATTCTTTTCCGGCATTTTTCTTTTCAAGCAAAGCAAAACGCACAAATCCGGATGGTTTGAAAACAGAGAAAGGAATGCCTGAATCACCTTTTGCTCGCTGTACTGTTGCAAGAGTTTGTTTCAGACCCAAATCAAAATCGGCTTCAGATTCTTTTCCTTCAACGGAATAATCGAGAATGGTACCGATGTGGTATTTTGAAAGATTTTCGATGGTGCGCTGACAATCATCAATCGATTCTCCACCACAGAAATGCCGGAAAATCGTAGCCTTGATCAGGCCTTTGATGGGGAGATGCGCCCAGATCGCGAAGTTTACAAATGGCGGACTCATCCTGACCAGCCAGTTGTAACTGATCATTTTAAAAAGGACTACTGCCCGGTTTAGATCAGCATTCGATTTGGAAATGAATGCGGTTTCTGTATCATCGAAGGAGATATGTTGATTCTTCATAATTTCTGGGAGACAAACCTAAATGATTCCGCCGGAATGGCAAAGGTCAAAAATCATGTAGGGCTAATGCGTGAAAAATGGCGTCTAAGCTGCGGATAATCAAATTATTGCAAATGTCATCTGCAGTACTCCCACAGAATCTTATCTTTGTCAAAATATGAAAAAAGCACAAATTCAGACTTTGCCTTTGGCAGACTGGAATCTTAACTTTTCGCATCCCCTGATTATCGCGGGTCCTTGTGGAGTTGAATCAGAGGAACAGATTCATCAGGTAGCCGGTGCATTAAAAGGAGGCAGAGTTCATTTATTACGTGGTGGAATCTGGAAACCGAGAACACGTCCGGATTCTTTTCAGGGAATTGGTAAGGATGGACTTAGCTGGTTGAAAGAAGCAGGTAAGGCAAATGGAATTCCGGTTACTGTTGAAGTTGCGCATCCCCGTCATGTTGAAGATGCACTAACGGTTGGCATAGATGTATTGTGGATTGGTGCCAGAACAACTGTTAATCCTTTCCTCGTGCAGGAAATCGCCGATGCATTGAAAGGAGCAAAAGTTCCTGTGATGGTAAAAAATCCAATCAACCCTGATCTGGAACTGTGGATCGGTGCATTGGAACGGTTGTCAAGAGCTGGAATACAAAAACTAGCTGCTATTCACCGTGGCTTTTCATCCTTCGATAAATCACGTTACAGAAATGTACCAAGCTGGCAGATACCTATCGAATTAAAAAGAAGATTTCCGGAATTACCGTTGATCAATGATCCCAGCCACATTTCGGGCAATCGTGATCTCATCCAGTCTGTCGCGCAGATCGCTCTGGATTTGAATTTCGACGGACTCATGATTGAAGTACATCCTGATCCCGAAAAAGCGTTGAGTGATAAAGAACAACAACTGACTCCTGCATTGTTTTTTGAATTGCTCGATTCATTGGTGGTGCGTCAACCTGTTGTTCAGGATGTTATTTTCCTGAGTCTGCTCGAGGAATTGCGCAACCGCATCGATAAAATTGACGAAGAGATTCTTGTGCTGATGGCGGAACGCATGCGTGTAGCACGTGAGATCGGGCAATACAAGAAAGAAAACAACATGACGATCCTTCAGGTTGAGCGTTGGAGTGAAATTCTGAGAACACGTCAGCAATCCGGACTCACGAAAGATCTGAGCAAGGATTTTATTTTCAAGTTTTACGAATTGATTCACCAGGAATCCATACAACATCAGACTGAAGTGATGAATAAAATTGAATCCGGCGATTCGAAACATTAACATTGTATGCAAGTCATTCATTCATCCACAACATCTGAAATCATTCTTGGCAATGATGTTTTTTCGGCATTGGATCAGTTTTTAAAAAGACAACATCGTACCTACAGTACTTTTATTCTGGTAGATGAGATCACAGAGAGATTGTGTCTGCCAACATTTCTTGAGAATACTCCTTCGCTTCAATCCTCTCACATCCTGAGAGTGCATTCAGGTGAACATAATAAGAATCTAGCCAGTTGCGAAAATCTATGGAACCAACTCACTCAATGCAATGCTGACAGACATTCACTCCTGATTAACCTGGGTGGTGGAATGATCGGCGATCTTGGCGGGTTTGTCGCGGCTACGTATATGCGTGGAATTTCCTTTGTCAATATCCCAACGACTTTGCTTGCCATGGTCGATGCATCGGCAGGAGGGAAGAACGGAATCAATTTGTCCGGCTTGAAAAACCAGGTCGGCACATTTACACAACCACTGGCTGTTTGCATCTCGCCTTTGTTTCTCAAAACACTTCCACACCGTGACATTTGCGCGGGTTTTGCGGAACTGATCAAACATTCTCTGATCGCTGATCCGCGTCACTGGAATGAAATAAAGAAAATCGCTTCACTCGACAATGTCGACTGGAATCCTTTGATCGCGACTTCTGTTCAGATCAAAAGGCAAATTGTCGCTGCTGATTTCAAAGAAAAAAATCTGCGCAAGACGTTGAATTTCGGTCATACCATTGGTCATGCTTTGGAAAGTTATTCCATGCGCCATTATGCTGATCCATTAAAACACGGTGAAGCAGTGGCGGCAGGTATGGTCGGCGAACTTTACCTTTCACACAAAATCATGGGTTTCCCTCAGCAGAAGCTGGATGAAATCGTTGATTTTATTATTTCCCATTTTAAATTATCAAGGATTCAAGCGGAAATGAACCAGATTCTTTCCCTTATTTCTCATGATAAAAAAAGTGTCGGAAAGGATACTCATTTTGTACTCTTAAAAGATATCGGATCACCAGTGATCCATCAGCAACCGGAAGAAAAGGACATCCTCGAGGCACTGAAATTTATGCTGGATCGTTTTCACCAAACTACTTATTCTTCCTGAATGCCATTTTTAATTTCCGGATCACAAATCCAGGAGACTTGCCATATAAAACTGACAAGCTCAAAAAGTATTTCCAATCGCTTGATGATGATACAGGCTTTAAGCAAAGAGCCTATTACACTTCATAATCTTGCCACAGCGGAAGATACAGTACTGCTCAATTCACTATTAAAAGGAGATCATAAAGAACTGGATGCCCGCGATGCGGGAACTGTTTTTCGGTTTCTTGTTGCCTACCTCGCCATTCAACCAGGAATTCATGTGTTGAAAGGAAGCAAAAGAATGAATGAACGCCCGGTCGGTCCGCTTGTAAATGCCTTGAATCAGCTGGGAGCGAATATCACTTATCTGGGAGTTCCCGGATTTCCTCCGCTTCAAATCGAAGGAAAAGATATTGCAGGAGGCATCGTCAGTATCGATGCGGGAATCAGTTCCCAATTTATTTCCGCTCTCTTGATGATTGCTCCCTTGCTTGAGGAAGGATTGCAGATTCGTTTGGAAGGTGAAATTGTTTCCAGGCCTTATATTCAAATGACTTTGGATCTCATGTCCCGCTTTGGAGTACAGGCACAACGAAAAGGAAATGAGATTCATGTTCCTCATCAATCGTATCAGGGAAAGGAAATGATCGTGGAAACAGATTGGAGTTCCGCTTCATTTTGGTATCTGATTTCCGCGCTCTCACCGGGCAGAGTTTTTTTTCTTGAAGGATTGCAGGCTGATACGTTGCAGGGAGATTCACAGGTTGCAGATTGGATGAAATCACTCGGAGTTGAGACTGTTTTTGAAAAAGATGGAGCCAAAATTGTTTCTCAGGGTTTTTCTTCCTGGTCGCAGACCGCTCCTTTTCATTTTGATTTTAAAAATTGTCCGGATTTGTTCCCTCCGATGCTTGTAGCTTGTGCCGCTCTTAGTGCTGAAGCAAGATTTTCTTCTTTGTCAAATCTGAAGCATAAAGAGTCTGATCGCTTGTCGGTTTTACTTGGAGAACTCGGGAAATGCGGATTGAAATATCAGCTCAATGATGCTCAGGATGAATTGTTGCTTCCCAATCAGAAACTGAGTCCGCCTGACAGAACTTTTCACACACACCAGGATCATCGCATTGCCATGGCATTGGCACCACTATCGCAAATTTTCGGTACAGTGAAATTGGACGATATCTCGGTCGTGCAAAAATCATATCCTGAGTTTTGGAACCAACTGAGTTCTTCCGGTTTTAGTGTACAAAAGATCAGCTAAAACTGAAAAATCATCTGCATTTTATATTCTGATTTCAGATTGTTTGATTCGTCCGGATCTGCTGTTGCCGGTAGTTTTGAAAAACTTGTTGATGCATACTTGAACCAGAGATTCATTCCTCGAAATACACGATACCTGAGGTTTATATAAAACCTGTTTCCGGTTCCATAGGAAGCCGGGATAGAGTAGGAGTATAAAACATCATTTTCATAAGAGTATATTCTGGCATCATAATCCGGACAATTGAACAAAGCATAACGTACTGATCCTGAAATTTTACTTTTCAAAGGATGGTAAAAGATTTCCTGATAAAGTGCAAAGCCTTTCATGGGTTTTGAAACTCCTTTTCTTGTCTGGATATATTCAAAGCGGCTGCTCCATTCCCAGGTTTCATCCAGATCCATCCGCAGATTCCATCGGATGTTTTGTTGAACACTGTTTGTCAGAGAATGCAATTTTCCATCCGGAGCAATTTCGTTTTCTTCTTTTTGTTGAATCCGGTATCGTCCGTACATCTCTATTGTTTTCCTGGGAATCCAGGAAACCTGCACCAGGTTTTCAGAACCTTGTGATGGAAGATCAACCTGATATTTTAACCATGGAAATTGAAAAATATCCGCATATCCCGACAAAGCAATCATTCGATTGATTTTCCAGTTCAGTCCCATATACCAACCGGATTCATTTCCTGTATAAGAGTTTTCACTGAAACCATGCGCCTTCAATGCCTGGTAATTTCTTTCGTAATGACGTACCATCAATGATGCACCAAGGTTTTGACTGAGTTGTGTGATCACTCCCTGGAGCAGTGCCATTCCTCCGGATTTGCTCATACCAGCTTCGCCGAATAAGTTGATATTCCGGTAAAGATAATTGTAATGGAATCCTGCATTCAGATTTTCCTTTTCATTAAAATCGAAACGACTGTAAGTGGTTGTGTTTTTTGTAAAAGGAAGTTCAAAACGGGTAAAATATCCAATTATTCCTGTGTTGAAGCGCCTGGAGGAATAAGTCAAACTAGTTCCGTAAATTTCTTCTGTTTGAGAATGTTTGTCTGCCAGTTCTCCCGATGTTCGATGATAACCCGTGGTTTGCAAGGAAGTGATATAGTTTCCCGAAACGCTTTGTTGAAGATTTCCATCTAAATTGTGTTTCGAATAAAATAGTTCAGAGTAAAATTTCCTGATCGCGACCCGGGCTGCAATTCCCCGGAAATAACTGTTTTCATCAGTGGAAGAATAGGGGATAATGCCTCTCGCATTTTTCTTGATCAAAACCGTTTCAGAGCTTTTTCCAAAACCAAAACCCGACCACATCACCAACCCTTGTCCAAATTGAACAGCGTAATCACCAACAATGATTTTTTTTATCATTCCTTTTGACTGGTATTCAAAATAAGCGCTTGTAAAGTCAAATCCTTTTTTCTGATTCGCATTGAAAAAACTTTCTCCCGGATCTTTTTCTCCTGTGATGCTAAAACGAAATCTGTTTTCAAAGCGGTATTTATAGCGAGCATACAACTTATAGGGAGGACCGGAATATTCTTCGGAAGATGCATTGCCTGATAAACTTTGCTGAAACCTTAATGTCAGCGACTGATCCGCTTTCAGCAATAAGTTTTTCGCATTGGCTTTCATTCCCTCGTTTATATTTCCCAAACTCACGGTTCCTGACAGTCTGCGGATTTCGTCTAAAGAAAATTCTGAGATCACCTGCAATTCCTCTATTGCTCTGATCGGTCCGAATTTTTCCCGATGTTCAATAATCGCTTTTGCTTGTTGATTTGTAAAGAATGGAAATTGTTCCAGTTCTTCCAATGAACTTTTGTTTAGCTGCAATGGATGTTTTCTGTATTCCGCTATCTGCTCTTGATATTCCTGAATATTTTCAGGATTGCTTCCATTCGCTGCCATCGTTTCAAAATCGTTACGAATGGATAAAGGCAATTCTTCTGTTTGTTTGTTTTGAGAAAAACAGAAATTTTGAAACCAGAAAAAACTGAGCAGGAAAGCAAGTAAATACTTCATAGTTCCTGGCTAATTGAAACCGAAGGATAAAAACCAAGAACAGGATGATACATGCAAGCAGCATCCAGTTTCATTTTGTTCACGAGTAAGCCAAATCCAAATGCCGGTTGCGATGGATTTGTTTTGTACCCGGCGCGAACAATGAGACGTTCGCCGGGTTTGTATTCCAGTGCATTCATCAAAATTGTCCCGTTACCGGCATTTTGAGAAAGCTCCATTCTCATGAATAATTTAGACGACAGCATCCAGGATACACCTAAGTTTAATGCCGGAGAAAGCAATTCAGTTTGATTTTTCTTTCTGTGAAAATTTGCGGGATTGTGAAGTGTTGCACCCACTTCAAGAAAAGGAAGCGGTTTGGAATACACTCCGATGATGCCCGACCAGTTTCCTAATGGCGAGTAATTCCCTTCGTTCACTTTGTATAGCTGATGGAAAATTTCTATTCCTCCGTATAATTTTCCAGAAAGCTTTCTTGCATAATGAACTCCAAGTCTTCTTTCAAAAAAATCCTTTGTCCCGGTTCTGTATCCGGATACACCAATAGCTGACCCTGATTTTATTGGAATAGTTCCCTGGAACAGGTAAGACTGAAGTTCAGAAATGAAATATTTATTTTCCGCGCCAAGACAAAAAGAGGGATGCTCTGATAGTGCAGAGAGCGAAGGGTTTTGAAAAGCTGAAAACGAATTCTTCACTGTTGTGCCGAGCCCTGCCAGTCCCGCCTGGTGAGCATTCATCGGAACGGAGGAGGAGCCTGATGCAAGGCTGTAGTAGAGAATAAATCCGCAAATATATTTCAAATGCATTGTGTCGACTGATTGTGCCGACGAAAATAAAATGCATTTGATTCAGGAATAACCCCTCAAGAGGTGGAACTTTCAGGATGGATAATATGTGATGAAAAAAAAACTATTGATCAGGAAGGAGAAATTTCGTTGTTGCTTTTGATGACTTTTTCTTTCAATTCTTCTTTGAATTTTGAAACTCTCTCGAGTACTTCGGCATTTGAAGATCCGATAATTTGTGCGGCGAGAATTCCTGCATTTTGTGCTGCGTTGAGAGCGACAGTCGCGACGGGAACACCATTGGGCATTTGGAGAATGGAAAGAACAGAATCCCAACCATCAATAGAATTGCTGGAACGAATAGGAACACCAATGACGGGAAGGGGAGTAAGCGATGCTACCATTCCCGGTAAATGCGCGGCGCCACCGGCTCCGGCGATGATAACTTTCAGACCTCTGCCAGCCGCTTCTTTCGCGTAATCAAACATTCTCTCCGGTGTACGGTGAGCGGAAACGATGGATATTTCATAACCTATGTTTAATTTGGATAAAATCTGAGCTGCTTCATTCATGATTTGCAGATCAGACTGACTGCCCATGATAATTCCGACAAGAATAGATTTTGGCATGGCGTTGAGGTTGTTTGTCAATGGTTGTATTAAATGTTGATTGAATTCATCAGGCAATAACGCGAATCAGGTCTTTGACTTTTTTCGCTTTTGATTTTGCTTCTTCCAGTGTATCCGCGGTAACAGTTACATGTCCCATTTTGCGAAATGGTTTTGTAATCTTTTTTCCATACAAATGAAGATGCACGCCTTCAATCGAGAGAGCTTCCTTTAAGCCTTCATACACTGCATGTCCGTTGAATCCTTTTTCTCCGAGCAGGTTGACCATTACACTTGGTTTGGTGATGTTGGTGGAACCAAGAGGTAAACCGAGGATAGCCCGCAAATGTTGTTCGTATTGAGAGGTAGTATTGCCTTCTATGGTTTGATGGCCACTGTTGTGTGGACGTGGAGCGATTTCGTTGACAAGAATTTCTCCGCTTTTGGTCAGGAACATTTCTACGGCCAGCAATCCTACAAGTTGTATGGATCGCGCAACTTCCAGAGCGATTGCCTCCGCTTTTTGTTCGTGTTGAGGAGAAATAGAAGCAGGAGAAAAAAGATATTCAACGAGATTTGCTTCCGGGTTAAATTCCA
The DNA here is from genome assembly GCA_016720935.1 of Bacteroidota bacterium. NCBI lineage: Bacteria > Pseudomonadati > Bacteroidota > Bacteroidota bacterium. Next base: position 375,849 of record JADKJP010000007.1, on the reverse strand, counting down.
TTTCTACAACCGGAAAAGCTTTGCATTCACCTTGCGCATTCCTGGCGACAAGCACAGAAATTTCTTTTTCGAAATCGATTAATTTTTCGAGAATACTCGGTGCGTCAAAACCTTTTATAATTTCTCCGCTATTCTCGAGTTTCACGACACCCTTTCCATCATATCCTCCCTTTCTCAATTTCTGAATAAAGGGGAATTGCGATGCATATTTCGCGATGTGCTCAATTGAATCGAGGAGATGAAATTCAGCTGTCGGGATTCCATGAGTCCGGTAAAATATCTTCTGAAGTCCTTTGTCCTGTACCAACCGGATTACTCTGGATTGTGGATAAACTACAATTCCTTCTTTTTCGAGTTGCTCCAGGGCTTCCACATTCACATGTTCGATTTCGATGGTTAGCAGGTCAACTGTTCGGCCGAAAGCAAGAACGGTTTCATAATCCTGGAAAGAACCGCAAACAAATTCATCAGCCAGATAGCGGCAAGGAGCCTCAGGATCAGGGTCCAATACCACATTAGTGACATTGAAATCTGTCGCTTTCTGGATGAGCATACGACCCAGTTGTCCGCCTCCAAGTATGCCAAAACGCAATGTATCGTAGAATGCTTTACTCATAATTTCGGTGCAAATTACTCATTCCCCGCCACCTGCTAAAACCTTAAAAATCCATGAATTTCAATTGACTCCTCCCATATTAATCTTACTTTTGCGGCTGGTTCCTCAATTTATGCAAAAAATCACCATAAAAGACAAGAATTTCACGGTTAACATTCCTTCAGAGAAGATCCAGAAGAGAATTGAAGAGTTGGCCAACCAAATGAATTCTGATTACAAGGACAAAGTCCCGGTGTTTGTTTGCGTTTTAAGTGGTGCATTTCTCTTTGCAGCGGATTTATTCAAACGACTCACAATTGATTGTGAAGTCAGTTTTATTCGCGTTTCATCTTATTCAGGAACACAATCTACAGGAACAGTAAAGAGTGTTGTCGGCATTTCAACAGATTTAAAAAATCGTCATGTTGTGGTGCTTGAAGATATCGTAGATACCGGAGATACTGCAGTATATTTATACGAAGAATTAAGAAAACACGCTCCTGCAGATGTGCGCTTCGCGAGTTTGTTATTAAAGCCCAAAGCATTGAAACACGATGTTAAGGTGGATTATTGTGGTTTTGAAGTTCCGAATGATTTCCTTGTAGGGTATGGATTGGATTACGATGGATTGGGAAGAAATTATGTAGATATTTATAAGTTATCTGAATAGCAAGTTGCGGCTGCATCCGTTTGCAGAAGTTTACAAGCAGGTATACCAAATCTTATGCAGGTTTCCGATAATATAGACGAATAACCTGCATTAGAATTGGTTATGCCGCTTAACCAATTTCGAAAATTGATGTATGAGCGGTATAAAATGAAATATAATCCTGACCTGAAATGCTGAATATCGTTCTCTTCGGCCCTCCCGGCGCCGGAAAAGGTACACAGAGTGAAAAACTGATTTCCCGTTATAGTCTTGTTCACCTTTCAACAGGTGATATCCTTCGAAGCGAAGTAGCGGGTCAAACCACGCTTGGACTGGAAGCGAAAAAATTGATGGATCAGGGTTTACTTGTTCCGGATGCTGTGGTCATCGGAATGATTGAAGGAAAGATTGATTCCAATGCTTCGGCGAAAGGCTTCATCTTTGACGGTTTTCCAAGAACTACTGCGCAAGCTCAAGCGCTCGATAAAATGCTTGCTTCAAAAAATACATCCATCAACATGATGTTGTCGCTGGAAGTGGAAGATGAAGAATTGATCAAACGATTATTGAACAGAGGGAAAGATTCAGGCCGGCCGGATGATCAGAATGAAGAAGTCATTCGTAAACGGATTAATGAATACAATTCTAAAACTGCTCCTCTGAAAGACTATTATACCAATCAGAATAAATACCGAGGCATTCCCGGAGTGGGAAGTATCGATGAGATTTTTTCAAAATTGTGTTCTGAAATCGATAAATAATTTTCCGGCTTCGGTTTTTATTGAATACTTAATTAGTACGATCCACTTTGATTAAAGTGGAACTCTTTTATCATTAGTAAAATTGAAGGAAGAAGAAAAATGGCCTCGTCCAATTTTGTCGATTATGTAAAAATTTGTTGTCGCAGTGGCGCAGGTGGTGCGGGTTCAGCGCATTTTCACCGTGACCGCTATACCGCCAAAGGCGGACCGGATGGAGGAGATGGTGGAAGAGGCGGTCATATTATTCTGAAAGGTAACAAGCAACTGTGGACATTGCTTCACCTGAAATACCGCAAACATGTGATCGCGGAACCGGGTGGAAATGGAGAAGGTGCTTTGCGTACAGGCAAAGATGGCAAAGATGAAATACTGGAAGTTCCTGTCGGTACTGTTGCCCGCGACGCGGAAAGCGGGGAGGTGATATTTGAAATTACGGAAGACGGTGAAGAAAAGATCATCGTTCCGGGTGGAAGAGGAGGAAAGGGAAATAATCATTTTAAATCTGCTACTTTACAAGCACCACGTTTTGCTCAGCCCGGAGAATCCGGACTCGAAGAATGGAAAGTTCTTGAATTAAAAATTCTTGCGGATGTTGGTCTGGTCGGGTTTCCAAATGCTGGTAAGTCCACTTTGTTATCAGTCGTGAGCGCGGCTAAACCTGAAATAGCGGATTATCCTTTTACTACTCTTGTTCCCAATCTTGGTATTGTTTCTTATCGGAATGGAAAGTCTTTTGTGATGGCTGACATTCCCGGAATTATTGAAGGCGCACATTTGGGAAAAGGAATCGGTTTAAGGTTTCTCAGACACATCGAGAGGAACAGTATTCTGCTTTTCATGATCCCCTGTGATAGCAAAGACATCAAAGCAGATTATGCAATTTTGCTGAATGAATTGAAGCAATACAATCCGGAATTGCTTGATAAATCCAGAGTCCTTGCAATCACAAAATGTGATATGCTCGATGCTGAACTGATCAAAGAAATGCAAAAGGATCTTCCGAAGGATATCAAAACTGTGTTCATTTCATCAGTCGCGCAAATGGGAATAGAGGAATTGAAAGATATGTTGTGGGCTGAACTGAATAAATGATCCTGACATGTTTGAAAAACTGCAAAGCATTGATGCGGCATTGTTGCTTTTCTTCAATCACCTGAACAATCCGGTGCTGGATTTCATTTTTTTCTGGATCAGTTACAAGTGGCTTTGGGTACCATTCTATGTTTTCCTGGCCTGGTTTATTTATAAAAGGTATCCTCACCGTTTTTTTTCTGTCTTGATTGCTATTGGCGTCCTGATCGTGCTGAGCGATCAGATTTCTTCTTCTCTAATAAAAAATACCGTCATGCGCCTCAGGCCTTGTCATGATCCGATGATCGGGAGTGAAGTTCACCTTGTAAATGGATACTGCGGTGGGATGTATGGTTTCGTTTCCTCTCATGCCGCGAATGTATTTGGCTTAACAGCCTTTCTGATCTATTTCTTCCGGGGAAGACATCAGCGCTTACAGAGAGTGATGATTATCTGGGCTTCCGTAGTATCTTTCAGCCGAATTTATCTGGGTGTCCATTATCCGGGTGATATCATTTGCGGTGCTTTGCTGGGAGTCATCCTTGGAGTTGCGACAGCAAAAACGTACAGGTATATTGATTTAAATTACCTTCCTTCCAAAAAGCACTCAACCAATCATCGTCATCGTCCTTAATTGAATTGATCATATGAAGTTAAAGCTAAAATTAACAATGGTTTTGATGTGTTTCACATTAATTACCATAGCACAAAGAAACAAGACGACTGAAAATACCTATAAAGTTTTTGCACAGCGGCCTGCACTGGTTGTCGGAATTGTCGTAGATCAGATGCGTTATGATTATTTGTTTCGTTATTGGAAGCATTATGACGATAATGGATTCAAACGTTTGCTCAACGATGGTTTTCTCTGCAAGAATGCCAATTTCAATTATGTACCAACCTACACGGCACCAGGACATGCATGCATTTATACAGGAGCAACGCCATCTGTAAACGGAATTATTTCCAATGAATGGTATGATCGTTCTGCACAGAGTAGTGTTTATTGCGTAAGTGATACGACTATGAAGCCGGTTGGAACAACATCTATTTCCGGAAAAATGTCACCAAAACAATTATTGAGTACAACAATGACTGACGAACTCCGTCTGGCCACCAATTTCAAATCAAAAGTGATTGGGATTTCGCTAAAGGACAGAGGCGCGATTTTACCTGCAGGCCATACTGCCAATGCTGCGTACTGGCATGATCCGTATTCAAATAATTGGGTGAGCAGCACGTATTACATGAAGGAACTTCCTGAATGGGCAGTTCGCTTCAACAATCGAAAAGTGGTGGACTCTCTTCTCACAAATCCATGGACAACACTCTTGCCAATTACTGAATACACTGAAAGTTCGGCTGATGATAATGAATACGAAGGATTGTACAAAGGGGAAACAAAACCTGTTTTCCCTCATAATCTTCCTGCATTAAAAGCTGCAGAATCTGAATTGATCCGCAAGGTTCCTTCCGGAAATACGTATACACGATTGTTCGCTGAAGCAGCTTTGGAAGGGGAGCAGTTGGGAAAAAACGGTACTACAGATTTTCTTGCCGTAAGCTTTTCTTCTACGGATTATATCGGACACATGTATGGAATTAACGCGATTGAAATGGAAGACACTTATTTGCGTCTTGATCTGGAAATTGCAGCATTCCTGAAAACTTTGGATACAAGGATTGGAAATGGCAACTACATTTTGTTTCTCACTGCGGATCATGGAGCCGTGAACAATCCTGAATTTAACCAGGACTCCAGAATTCCTGCAGGTAATATTCAGGATAACAGTATTTCCGATTCACTCAAACTGTATCTGAATACGCTTTACAAGGATACTAATCTTGTACTTTCAGCTTCATCTCACAATATTTATTTGAACAGAGAACAAATTGAAAAAAGAAAATTCAACCTTGAAGAAATTCAACAAAAGTGCGCGGATTTTGTGTTGCATTTTGATGGTGTTTCTGAGAGTTTAACTGCAAGTGAACTGTCAAAAGGACTTTGTCGAGAAGGCTTAAAAATGCTGGTTCAAAATGGATTCAATCAACAGCGTTCTTCCGATGTGAGTATACAATTGAAACCGGGCTGGTTGGATTGGTACACCAAAACAGGAACTTCACATGGTTCATTTTATCACTACGATACTCATGTACCGGTGATATTTTATGGCACGGGAATTACTGCCGGATCCACAGCACGTGAAGTGAATATTGTTGACATCGCGCCTACAATTTGCACGATGCTGAATATTGAATCTCCGAGTGGTTGCACCGGTCATCCTATTCTGGAAGTGTTGAAATAACAATTCCTGATTATGAAACTACGCGCATTTTCACGGGTTGTTTTGTTGCTTTCATTTGTCAGTTTATTCACTGACATCTCCAGTGAAATGTTGTACCCGGTAATGCCATTGTATTTGCAATCGGTTGGTTTTTCTGCAGTGTGGATTGGTTTTCTGGAAGGCTTCGCGCAACTGATGATTGGATTGTCGACTGGTTATTTCGGGAAATTATCAGACAGAACAGGAGCCCGGATGCCTTTTGTGAGAATAGGATATTTTCTCAGTGCCTTTGCAAAACCGATGATGATCTTATGGAATTCAATTGGATGGATTTTCTTTTCCAGAGTCTCAGAGCGATTGGGAAAGGGTATCAGGACAAGTGCACGGGATGCATTACTGGCAGATGAATCGGAAGAAAAGGACAGAGGAAAAATATTTGGTTTCCACAGGGCCATGGATACCCTTGGGGCTGCTATTGGTCCTTTGATCGCGATCGCTTACCTGGCTGTACATCCTGGTGATTACAGATTTCTTTTCTGGCTTGCTTTCATTCCGGGAATAATTGGAGCAGGGGCAACTCTTTTTATTCATGAAAAAAAGAAACAGAAAATTTCTGATAGTCCACGTCCCGGATTTTTTTCATATTTCAAGTATTGGAAAATTTCATCTTCCGGATATCGAAAAATTGTTTTGGGATTACTCGCTTTCGCAGTGTTGAACAGTTCTGATTCTTTTCTTTTTCTCATATCACATCTCAAAGGAATTGGTGATGAGGATTTGATTCTCGCATATGTTTTGTACAATCTTGTATTTGCTTTGCTTGCTTATCCCGCTGGACTTTTTGCTGATAAGTTTGGAATGCGTAATACTGTAGTTCTTGGTTTGGCCTTCTTTTCAATCGCATATTTTGGCTTTAGTCAGATGACTGAATCCTGGATGTTGTATGTGATGTTCGCAATTTATGGTTTGTTTGGAGCCTTGACCGATGGGGTTACGAAAGCATGGCTATCGCGTGAATGTCTCAAGGCCGACAGGGGTACAGCACTAGGATTTTATAAAAGTTTATCCAGTATTATTTCCCTGGGATCAAGTCTCCTGACCGGGTTTCTCTGGATGTATATTTCTCCTTCATTTTCAATTCTTTATTCAGCGGTTGGAACGGTCCTGATTATTCTGTATTTCCTGGTATTTATACCAGTTGACAAACTTCATTCACCCATCAAATAGTGGTGTTCGTCCAATTATTTGAAATTGTTGAAAACTATGGCTTCGCCGGAGTGTTAAAACATTGGTAATTAGAAGCTTTTTTCGTTATTTTTACCCCAGTACCGGATAAAGGGGGGTACCCGGATTAATTGTCATTATTATCAATCAATCCTTATTTAATTTAAGCTCTATGAACAGAACACAACTTCACAGCTTAGCCGTCATTTTTTCGTTCATGATGTGTATGCTTTTTTGCAGTCCGGAAGCAAAAGCAAGTCACGCTATGGGTGCGGACATCACTTACGAATATGTTGGTCCGAATCAATACCTGGTGACTTTTTCTTTTTACCGGGATTGTAGTGGTATTCCTGCTCCCACATTTATCGATCTTGGAATAAACAGCTCCTGTGCATACCCTGCTCAAACAATCAATTTGAATCCGCTTCCATCTAGTCCTACACAAATTTCACCTGTATGTCCGACTGAATTGTCGACTTGCAATGGTGGATCGTATACCGGGATTGAGGAATGGATTTACCAGGGTCTGGTTACTTTGCCCGGGCCATGTGCCGACTGGTCATTCAGTCATGGCGAAAGTGCACGTAATGCCGCAATTACCACGATAACCGGAGCAGGAAGTGATATTCTCTATGTTTATACTCAGCTCAACAACACAAACGGACTTACAAACAACTCACCGATCTTTAGTAACCGCCCTGTTCCATTCGCTTGTGTAGGTCAACGTTTTTGTTTTAATCATGGTGCCTTTGACCTGGATGGAGATTCTATCGCATATCAATTGATCACTCCGCTTACAGCTCAGAATACAACTGTAACATATTTGCCGGGATATTCAAATACACAACCGATTCTTTCAAGTCCTGCTGTTCAATTCAATACCTCTACCGGTGATATTTGTATGACACCAACACAAACTGATGTAACAGTTTTCGCGGTGCTCGTGAATGAATACAGAAATGGTGTTTTGATCGGACAGGTAGAACGTGACATTCAATTGACGGTGAATAACTGTAACAATTATCTACCATTCCTTACCGGTATTAATGGAGCACCTTCCTTCTCAAGAACCATTTGTGCCGGACAACCATTTTCATTTTACGTTGCTTCAATTGATACTAATCGTGCAGATACAACATCCATCACCTGGGATCAATCTATAGCAGGAGCAACATTTACCGTAACAGGTTCAAAGAGAGACTCAGCATTCTTTTCATGGACTCCTGCTTCGTCGGATATTAGTCCATCTGCGCATTGCTTTACAGCTACTGTAAGTGATGACAGATGCCCGTACCAGGGCATTCAGATTTTCTCGTATTGTTTCACAGTAATTGGTGTGGCACCGGATGCGGGAGTCGATCAAACCATATCCTGTAATACAACAACGACTTTGAACGGAACAGCAACAGGTGGAAGTGGAAATTACACCTATACATGGTTGCCGAGTAATACTGTTGGCCAGCAACTCACAAATGTCGGTGTTGGTACCTATTATCTGCATGTTAAAGACAATGTAAACAACTGTGAAAATACTGATACAGTAAGAGTTCTTCCGGGTGCAGGAGTTCCTGCGGCTGCCTTCACTTTCTCCAATAATTGCAGTGGAACACCTATACAATTTACAGATCAATCGGCAGTGGGTGGGGGAGCAGTCATTTCCCAGTGGAACTGGAATTTTGGCGACAATGCAACTGCCAATACTCAGAACCCTACGCATCAATATGCAGCGAATGGTACTTACACTGTGACCTTGATTGTGAATACTGCTACAGGTTGCAGCGATACAATCACTCAGCAACTTACAGTCAATACAAACATTCCATCCGCTGCATTCAACTCAGTGAATGTGTGTCAGGGCACTGCTATGAGTTTTACGGATGCTTCTTCCGGTGGTCCATTCTCAGCATGGTCATGGAACTTCGGTGATCCTGCCAGTGGCAGTAACACTGCTGCAACTCAAAACCCATCCCACTCTTTTTCCGCACCGGGTACATTCACTGTTACTCTTGATGTAACAAATTCAGCAGGTTGTCAAAATCAGATTCAGCACGATGTAACAGTCTATGCAAATCCAACTGTTTCTGTTGCCAATCAACAAATTTGTGTTGGAGCACAGGCAACACTGACAGCTCCGAATGGTTTCAGTTCATACAACTGGACACCGGGTGGAGCATCTCAATCAATAAATGTGAGTCCGGCGACAACAACAACTTATACAATTACAGTTACCGATAACCATAGTTGTCAGGGTAGTAATACTGTACAGGTGATTGTAGATCCGCTTCCGGTTGCAAACGCCGGTGCCGCGCAAACTGTTTGTCAGGGTACTGCTGTTACACTCACTGGTTCAGGAGGTGCTTCTTATGTCTGGAATCCAGGCAATATTAGTACACAAAATGCCAATGTAACTCCGGCGTCTACTACCACCTATACGCTTACCGTTACCAGTGCCGGTGGATGTACCGATGCTGATCAGGTTGTCATTACTGTAAATCCAATGCCTACTGTTGATGCCGGCAATGGTTTGAGTGTATGTAAAGGCGGATCAGTAACTCTTGCTGCCAGCACAGGTGCAGGAAATTACCTTTGGGTTCCCGGCAACTTTAATACGTCTTCCATCTCTGTAACTCCATCCCTAACCACTACCTATACTGTCACTGTGAGTGATGCTATCGGATGTTCCGGCAATGATACTGTTACAGTGGTTGTGAATCCGATCCCTGTTGCTTCCTTCATTAATTCAGGTCCTGTTTGTTTGGGTAACGTGATCAATTTTACAGATGGTTCAGCTGTTACAACAGGAGCTATTTCTTCCTGGAACTGGTCGTTTGATAATGGACAGAACTCTGCTCAACAGAATCCTTCCGTGACTTATGCCGGTTCAGGCAATTTCAGTGTTCAATTGATTGTTGCTTCTGATGCCGGTTGCAAGGATACTACCTTAAATGTCGTACGTGTGAATCCATTACCAGTGGCTAATGCAGGTAACAATGCGAGCATTTGTCCCGGATTCAACACCACACTTTCCGGAGCCGGTGGGTCACAATATGTGTGGAACCCCGGTAATTTGCTTTCACAGAACATCACTGTTTCACCTGCTGCAACAACGACCTATACTCTAGAAGTGACTGATGCAAATGGTTGCCGTAGTACGGATGTGGTAGATGTGGTGGTTAATCCTGTTCCGGTTGCCTACGCAGGTACAGATCAGGACATTTGTATCGGTGAATCAACAACCTTGTTTGCATCCGGAGGCTCTTCATATTTGTGGACGCCCGGTAATGTAAATTCATCCAGTATGAATGTGAATCCGAATGCCGCCGTCACCTATAATGTTTTGGTGACGAATTCTTTCGGATGTCAGGATAACGACCAGGTTATAGTAAATGTAAATCCATTGCCTGTAGCTTCGTTCACCAGTACTGGAGCTGTTTGCCAATTCAACAATGTAACATTCACTGATCATTCTACCGCCGGCACAGGTACAGTCACTTCCTGGGCTTGGGATTTTGGTAACAATGTAAGTTCCTCAGCTCAAAATCCTGTTGTTCCATACAATACCCCGGGCAATTATACCGTGAGTATGATTGTTACTTCTGCAGCAGGATGTAAAGATACTGTTACACAACCGCTCAACATTTGGGCTAAACCGGTTGCATCCTATTCACAAACGGATGTTTGCTTCGGAAACCCGATTTCTTTTACAAATGCTTCTTCAATCAGTGATGCGACTCCACTGGCATACAGCTGGAATCTTGGAGACAATACCCTTTCATCAAATGCAACTCCTACACATCAATATTCATCCTATGGCAGCTACCAGGCAAGTTTACTTGTCACCTCTGTGCATGGCTGTGTTGATTCCCTGAGCAGAACGGTAAATGTTTTTGCTCTTCCAGATGCGGCATTCAGTACATCTGCTGTATGTGAAGACAATGCGGCGAATTTCACTGACGGAAGCAGTATTCCGGATGGAAACATCAGTTCATGGTATTGGACCTTTGGTGACGGTAATACCGGCGCTGATCCCTCTCCCAATCACACTTATGTTGATGCCGGAGTTTATCCGATTCACATGTTGATCACTTCTAATCATGGTTGCCAGGATAGTACTGATGGCGTGATAAGGGTAATTCCTAAACCGGTTGTAGATTTCCAGACCTTGAATGTATGCTTTGGCGTTACAACACAAATGACTGATTTATCCTTCCCAATAACCGGTAATATTACACAGTATCAATGGGCATTTGGTGATGGTCAGGCAACAACAGATCAAAACCCTGAGCATCTGTATGGAGCCCCGGGATGGTATCAGGTATCCCTGACGGCTACTACTGATAGCGGTTGCAGCACCACCCTTGTTCGCCCGAATGCGGTGAATATTTATCAGGGTCCTGTTTCTACTTTCATTTCAGATGCATCACATGCAAGCGATATTTATCCGCTTGTTAATTTTGTAAATGAAACAACCAGTCCGGGCTTCTATTACTGGAGTTTCGGAGATGGTGAAACATCAACTGAATATTCTCCTGCCCACCAATATCCTGACATCGGAGTGTACGATATTCAACTGGTTACCGTTGATTATAATGGTTGTGTGGATACTACTGTGAGCAGACTTGAAATCAGACCTAGTTCTACGATTTACATTCCGACTGCCTTTACACCAAATAATGACACCAAAAACGATGTTTTCCATGTTTATTCTTATAATATTGTAGAGATGAAAGCTGCCATTTATGACCGTTGGGGCTTAAAAATCTACGAGTGGGATAATGTTAGCGGAGGATGGGATGGAAAAGTGGATGGTAATCCGGTTCAGTCAGACACCTACGTATACCGTGTTTCTACGGTTGATGTGAACAACAAGCGGGATGTGCTCATAGGCCATGTAAGCGTTGTCCGATAGATAGCATTTATTCACAATTTTAAGCCCGGTTCTTTCAACCGGGCTTTTTTATTACTGTTGAAAACATTGCTTATAAATAGATTTTTTTGGAAATATGATCATTTTATACTTTCTTTAGATTTGTATACGCGTTTTGATCACCCCAACGTTGATCTGGGTTGAACTGCGATTTAGCCGGATCCAAAACCTTAGTTATGTCAGATCTTAAGAGTAAGCACGACATGGTAATTGAGATTGTCAACCAGGTTGCCTCAATTGCCGCTAAATTGGGTATTGTCCATAACAGTACTGATGATGAAATTTTAGATGGTCGTCATATTACTATTCGTGGAAAGAAAATGCTCTATTTTGGTTCTTGCGGATATCTTGGTCTGGAACATGATCCAAGAATAAAAGCGGGAGCAATTGAAGCAGTCAATAAATACGGAACTCAATTTTCATCTTCACGTGCATATGTTTCTTCGAGTTATTATCAGCAATCAGAAGAATTGTTGAAAAAAATGTTTTTTGGAAAACCACTTTTGTTGTTGCAATCACTTACAGTCGGACACATGTCGAACATCCCGATTCTGGTAGGCAATGATGATGCGGTTATCATGGATTCGCAGGTTCATGACAGTGTTCAAACAGCGGTTCAATTATTAAGAAACAGGGATATACATATTGAATTAATTCGCCACAACAGAGTCGACATGCTGGAAAGCCGGATCAAGGCTTTGAAAGATGATTATCGCAAAATCTGGTACATGGCCGATGGTGTATATTCTATGCAGGGCGATTATGCTCCGGTTAAAGATCTGTACAAACTGGCTGATCAATACGAACAACTCAATTTGTATCTGGACGATATCCATGGCATGAGCTGGGCAGGTCCGAATGGAACAGGTTATGTTCTCAGTCAGGGGGATTACCATCCGCGTCTGTATCTCACAACAGGACTCACCAAAGCATTTGGTACTTCCGGCGGGCTCCTGATTTATCCTGAGGAAGCAAGTTTTAATCTGATTAAAAATACAAGCAAGGCATTTATCTTTTCAATTCAGATGCCTCCAATGGTTTTGGGTGCGACAGTTGAATCTGCTAAAATTCACCTGAGCGATGAGATTTACACTTTCCAGGATGAGCTTCGATTGAAAATGGAGTATTTCAATAGTACCGCAAAAAAACTAGGATTGCCTTTGATTAATGAGACCAATTCGCCAATCGGGTTCATTGGAGTAGGGAAGCCAGATGTAGGTTACAATATGGTGAAACGCATGATGAACCAGGGTTATTATTTTAATCTGAGCGTTTTTCCAAGTGTATCCTATAATAATACAGGTTTACGCATCCCAATGAATCGCTTGCATACTTACGAGGATATTGACAATATCCTGAATGAAATCGCTAAACAATTGCCTCAGGCACTTGAGGATTCAAAATCGAGTATGTCTGAAATTTATAAGCACTTCAAACTCGTTGCTTAAGATGAGCTATTCATAAAAAAAAGGTCCGGGATTCCGGACCTTTTTTTTTATATCTATATGCTGAATCATTTAAGGCTGTTCACAGAGCTGCCAGAAATTATTCAGAATGGAAACGGCAGCAACGAAGTTTTCAAAGGAGATAGGCTTGATGATATAACCAGCAACATTATAGTTGTAAGCTTCAAAACGGTCTTTGTCATCGTTTGAAGTGGTCATTACAAAAACACTAATGTTATGGAGGTCTTTGTCAGCCCTGAGTTCCTTTAGGAATTCAAGACCATTCATTTTTGGCATATTTATGTCCAGCAGGATAATCCTGGGAACGGGCAGAATTTTTTCCACTCCATTCGTTCCACGAAGGCGATCCAATGCCTCAACACCATTATGCGCAATAAACAGTGGATTAGAAATGTTACTTTTTTTGAACGCCCTCTGGACATTCATACAATCCACTTCATCGTCGTCAACCAGCAGTATGTTCACGATTTTTTCCATTACTTGTTAATATTAATACGAGACCCCAAATTATCGGGTTGCATCTATTCTGGAATGCTGAGGTCCAAAGTACATAAATTATTGAAATACCCGAAATTTTAACTGAATTCACTATAAAACACTGAAATGCAGTTAAACATGGTTGTTACGAACAAGCAATTCAGCATTTTTTGGCGTTCTGTTTAAGGATAATCGTTTCAAAACTGTTCAAAATTTCTTACAATTTCTTACAGTTCGGTATCCATTGAAGTATTTTAGCGGTATTAATGATATCAAACTACAAATAAAGTGATGAAAAATTTGCTAAGGGTATTGTTCAGAAAAGATTTGTACGAAAGTATCCCGTACGATGACCTGATGTCACGTCAGCGTTTTACATTATTTCGAATCTACACCTACACTGCTTTTATTGCCAGCGTTTCTACAGCGATCCAGATTCTGACTGCCTTCGAGGAAACGAATATCCTTAGTTTTATCCTGTTGGGTCTTGCAGCGGTAATTCTCGGAACCTTCTTCGCGGTCCGAAGCCATGAAAAATTGACAACGGCTTATATTGTATCACTGATAACAGGTTTCTCTGTTGTACACATTCAGGCTTACAATGCCGGTGGATTGTTGAATACCGGTACCATGTACATCTGTGCGATCATCATGACCGCTTTCATGTTGTTGGGTACAAAAGGAGGGAAGTGGTTTACAGCTCTCGGAATCAGCAGCGTGATCTTTTTGTTTTACGCTTCGGAATATACTGCCTGGACAACTTATGATTTGTTCAAGAACGACATTCATCTCATACACCAGGATGCTTTAACAACATTTATTCTCGCCTTGTTTTTGGTTGCGGCACAGAGTAATTACCTCCACAGTGGTAAAAACGTAATCATTGAACGGATTACAGATCAAAAGAATCAATTGGAAATCAGTAACCAGAAACTTCAGGAATATACTACCCACCTGGAACGTACAAACAGGGAATTGGACAAATTCGCATCCATCGTATCACATGATCTCAAAGCACCATTACGTGCAATTGGAAACCTCACAGGCTGGATCGAAGAAGATGCCGGTGATACCCTTATTCCTGAAGTGCGCACCAATTTTGATATGATCAAACAACGTGTGAAAAGAATGGAAGACCTTATCAATGCTATTCTCGATTATTCTAAGGCTGACCGTCGCACGGGTGATGATGTGAAAGTAAATAGCAAGGATCTGATTGACGAGACAGTAGATTTTATTGGGAAACCGGAGAACGTGAGAATTGATATTGGTCCCGGAATGCCCGAAATGGTTACTGACAAAACCCGTTTAAGCCAGGTTTTCTCTAACCTCATCGGAAATGCAATCAGGTATAACGATAAAGAACAAATCCATATTAATATATCAGTACATGAGCAACCGGAAGGTTGGGTCTTTTCTGTAAAGGATAATGGGCCCGGAATTGAAGCTCAATACCACGAAAAGATATTTATCATCTTCCAAACCCTCAACCGACGTGACGATGTAGAGAGTACCGGTGTCGGATTAGCGATAGTTAAAAAAATTATCGAAGACCAGGGTGGTAAGATTTGGGTAGAATCGTCACCGGGTTCAGGTTCTGATTTCAAGTTCATGTGGCCTCGCGTTAAAAAACAGAAGGATTCCGTACTTATTGCCGCTACAATCATGGTGTAAGGAATGCATGTGAATTCAAAAACACTTCGCACGGGATGAAGTTAAATTGCATGAAGATAATCCAGAAAGGAACATGCAAAAAATCAAAACATCCCAAGAGGTAAAAGGATCACCTGAAATGAAGGTGGTTAGTCTTCAAAATAACCGTGCGCAGATAGAATTTGAAATCGACCGTCACGTAAAAAGTATTCAGTCTCTGATACAGAAACTGGTACCTTCGGAAAGACAAAAATATTACAATGGATTGCTTTCTTATATGCTCTCTGAACCTGTACAGGTTCCGTTGGTAGTACATTCGCAAAAGAAAAATGCCGTTGAACATGATTATAGCAATCTTTCTGAAAATGATCTTCAGTTGATTCGTGAATTGTCACAGCAAATGGAACATTTATATCGAGTCAGCGGATTCGATCCTGAATAAAATAACCCATACATGAAGTGTAAAAAAAGAGCGCGGTGAGAAATCACCGCGTTTCTTTTTTTTTGATCAAATCTTCGTTTAAATTAATTCTGATTTTTCGGATAAATACAGAGCAAATCACCGAGTACCAATGCGAATCACCGGATATCTCTGGAAACTCTTTTCAAAATAGGGGGAATGCCGGTAAATAAAATAAAGTTGGGAAAATGAGTCTTTCGCGAATTCAGGTTCCTTCAGTTTCTTGTCTTCAAATTCTTTTTTCAACCCCGGATTTTCCTGAAGTAATTTTTCAGCTACCGGTTCGAATACATAACCTGAGAACCATTCTTTTTGTTGAAGTACAGCATCAAAAAATCCCCAGTTAAAATAGCTGTCGGCAGCCACAGGCTCAAGAGTCTCCACCAAAAAACGACTGTTTTCCTGGAACATAGGAACAAGATAATCGCCTTTCATAACCTGCACTTTCTCAAGCTTCTTTGACACTTTGGTGTTGTGGTGAAGGTAATGTCCTTCATAAGGACTATCTGTTGTTTCGTAGGATTCGATATAGATAACTTCAGCCATCGTTGTAGAATCTGCCTTAACAGTGATCAGTCGGATTTTACTTTGCTCAAGGTTGTTGGCTACTTTATACCAGGCTTGAGGTATCAAATAATACATCGGAGCTGAAATCGTATCTGCGGCAATGTACTTTGGTTGAAATTTTATTTTCTTATCAAAAGGTTTGTTATGATTATAGTATGTCTGAGGTAGCCCGGTTACCGTACTGATTTTTGTCTCCGCTTCATATCCTTTAAAATTGATCAGTTCAGAATAATTAGTATCCAATTCCCAATTGGTAGGAAATAATTTTCTAGAGATGTCTTCCTGCTTCGCAAGTTTTCTTGCTTCATAAATTTTTTCAGATTCAGAACTACTCATTTCCAGGATAGACTCCATCAGTTTTACTGTGGAGATCACCCTTTCCGAAAAAGGTTTTAGCATGTGCGTTTCTGCTATAAAAGGGAAAGTATTGAACAAACTACAATAACCGGAAGCAAATCTGGGCAGCTCCAGAAATGATCTGATCCCACTCTCCGGAATATCGTCATAATCCTTTGTATCCACATAAGGAGTCA
Source organism: Bacteroidota bacterium (assembly GCA_016720935.1). NCBI lineage: Bacteria > Pseudomonadati > Bacteroidota > Bacteroidota bacterium. Next base: position 359,181 of record JADKJP010000007.1, on the reverse strand, counting down.
TTTCTTCCCCTTTCTGTTTCATTTTTTTGAAAAGAAATGGAGTCAGTGTTTCTTTCATTGTCTTGCCTAGTATTGGATACAATTTATCAGTCTGACTGCTGATCAGTGTCATCGTATATTGGTAGTCGGCCCCATCACTTACATGCGTATCAAGAAATACATCGGGATCCCATTGTCTTAATATGGCAATAAGTGACTGAACATTTCTGCTGTCGCATTTGATGAAGTCTCTGTTCAGATCAAGATTTTGTGCATTTCCACGAAAGCCATATTCCGGAGGTCCGTCCTGATTTGCCCGGCTGCAACAACTCCGATTCAATGCTCCGTCAATATTGAAGACAGGAATCATACAAATGGTTACATTGTCCATCATGGGATTCATATCCATGTTTTTCAACAATTCAGTGGCCCAGATCAGACTTGCGTTAATTCCATCGGGTTCTCCAGGGTGAATGCCGTTGTTGATGAATAGAATAATATTGCCAAGTTCATGCAAACGATGTGGCTCAAAAACACCTTTTTTATCAATGATAAAGAGATGTAGTGGAAGACCAATATCAGTCTTCCCATATGGAATTAATCGGGCCTTACTATAAAGTGAATCGAGGTGGCGGTAACCTGCAATTATTTCCTCATAGGAAGGGTTTATTGTATAAAGGGAATCAACCGAAACAGGCTCATCACAAAAAGCCCCTGTAGAAATCAGGTTTAAAAAGACGATCAGGAAGAGGCATTTTGATTTGTATTTCATGTTTCAAACATATTAAAACTTCTCTTATCTAATGGTTAGGTTTTGTTAACATCTTTTTCTGGCTGTTTTTTTATGATTTTATACCTTGTATCCTCAAATCTTAAAATTTGTTTATGAAAAAGTTGCTCTCTTACTGTGCATTTCTGCTGCTTCTGCAAATTGCGCAGGCTCAACCTGAATTGAAAAGTGCCCTGCCATTGGATCCAAAGGTGCGTATGGGTACGCTTAACAATGGTATGAAATATTACATCCGTCAGAATTCCAAGCCGGAAAAACGGGCGGAGTTTCGCCTGGCAGTGAATGCCGGTTCAACTTCTGAAAATGACGACCAGCAGGGGCTTGCTCACCTTGTTGAACACATGGCATTTAACGGCACAAAGAATTTTAAGAAAAACGAACTGGTCGATTATCTGGAAAGTGTAGGAACCAAATTTGGCGCCCACCTGAATGCATATACCAGTTTCGATGAAACTGTTTACATGATTCAGCTCCCTACTGATAGTGAATCAATCGTAAATAAAGGATTACAAATCCTCGAAGAATGGTCTCATAGTTTGTTGTTTGATTCAGCCGAAGTAGAGAAGGAACGGGGAGTGGTTGTCGAAGAATGGCGTTTAGGACAGGGAGCTGATGAACGTATGCGTAGAAAATACTGGCCGATTCTCTTCAAAGATTCACGTTATGCAGAACGTCTGCCGATCGGGAAAAAGGAAATCATAGAAAAATGTCCTCAGGCGACTTTGAGAAGTTTTTATGCAGACTGGTACCGTCCGGATATCATGGCTGTTATCGCTGTAGGTGATTTTGATTTGAATGAAATGGAAAATAAAATCAAAAAACAATTCAATGATGTACCTTCCAAAGCTAATCCCAGAGCTGTAAAAGCATATACTGTTCCTGACAATAAGGAAATTCAAATTGCAATTGCTACGGATAAAGAAGCCCGGTTCAGTATGGTAGATTTGTTTTACAAACAACCTCCTCAAATCACAAGAACGGTTGAGGATTACCGCAGAACGATTGCACAAAGTTTATTTTCCGGAATGCTGAATGCAAGGATGTCTGAATTGCAAAGACAGGCGGATCCGCCATTCATGTTTTCCTACAGCGGTTATGGCGACCTGGTAAGAAATAAATTTGCTTATACTTCCGCGGCAGGTTGTAAAGAAGACGGCATTCTCAGAGCACTTCAGACACTGGTAACAGAAAATGAAAGAGTCAGAAGATTTGGGTTCACCGAAACGGAATTGCAACGTCAGAAAGCTGAAATGATGAGTGGCATGACAGAGTCCTACAATGAACGTGATAAAACTGAATCAAGAAATTTTGCACGTGAATATGTAAGCAATTTTCTTACCCAGGAACCTATGCCCGGAATCGAATTTGAATACAACATTTACAAAACGTATCTCGAAGGAATAACCCTTGCGGAAGTAAACGCCTTTGCTGAAAAGTGGATCACGGACGGAGAAAATTGTGTGGTATTAATCACCGCGCCTGAAAAAGAAACAACAAAAATGCCCGATGATGAAAAGATACGATCGGTCATGAAAGGTATGAGACAATTGGATTTGAAACCATACGAAGACAAGATAGTGAATAAGCCATTGGTGGAAGGAAACCTCCCTGGAGCGAAGACTGAATCAATAAAGACAATTGATCCATTTGGAATTACCGAATTCAAGCTCTCAAATGGAATACGGGTTGCACTTAAACCTACAGATTTTAAAAATGATGAAATCCTGTTTACTTCTTACTCATGGGGTGGTTGGTCTCTCTATCCCGAAGCTGATTTTCATTCCGCCGTTACCTGCGATGAAATTATCGATCAGAGTGGAATTGGGGAATTCGATATGACAGCCCTTGAAAAATTACTCAGCGGGAAAATTGTAGGTGGATCACCTTACGTTTCGGAATTGCAACAAGGAATGAACGGTAGTTGTGCTCCAAAAGATCTGGAAACTTTAATGCAATTGATATATAAATACTTTACGGATCCTCGTGAAGATAAAGACGCATTCCAGTCCTATATTGAAACCCGCAAGGGATATTTACAAAATAAAAATTCTGACCCTCAATCGATTTTCAGAGATACTGTTTCTTACGTTATGTCAGGGTACAATTTCAGATACAAACCAATGACGGTAGAGACTCTCAAGGAGATTTCATTGCCACGTGCAATGGAAATTTACAAAGAGCGATTTAAGGACGCATCAGGATTTACTTTTGTATTTGTGGGTAATTTTAAGGTAGATGAAATGAAGACCTTATGTGAAAAATACCTTGGCAGTCTTCCTTCTTCAAACAAATCTGAAACATGGAAGGATCTGGGAATTCGTTCTCCGAAAGGACAGTTTGAAAAAACAGTAAAGAAAGGTGTAGAACCAAAATCATCTGTCAGCCTGCGCTTTGCAATGCCATTTGAATACACACGCCAGCATCGCAGTGAAGTAAATGCACTGATGAAACTGGTCAACATACGTCTGCGTGAAGTCCTCCGAGAAGATAAGAGTGGGGTGTATGGTGTAAGCTGCAATGCTTCTCCGAAACATTACCCGGTAGCAGGTCTGGAAGTAACAATTAGCTTTGGTTGTGCCCCGGGAAATGTGGACATGCTGATTAAAGCCGCGGAGGATGTTCTTGCTGAAGTCAAAAGCAAAGATTGTGATGAAAAGAATCTCGTCAAGATCAAGGAAACAGCTCTTCGGGAGCGCGAAACCGGATTGAAGGAAAATCAATTCTGGCTGAATACAATTTCTTCTAACTATCAGAACAATGAGGATCTGACGGAGATCAATGGTTACACCGATTGGGTGAACAAGCTGACAGGTGCTGATCTGAAAACATTCGCGAATAAATACCTGCAGACAACAAATTATGCAAAGTTTATATTGAATCCTGAAAAGTAATCAAAACAGAAACAAGGAATGGGTCCTTTGCATTTTTGTAAAGGACCCTTTTTTTATTTCGGTTGAAATTTAACTTTTTTGTTGAAATGGTTTTATCAATTCAAAAATCTCATCTTCCATTTCCGGCTGGAACCAGTGAATGGATGTATCTTTTTTGAACCAGGTGACCTGTCGTTTGGCATAACGCCGGGAGTTCTTTTTTATCTCATCAACTGCCTGTTCCAGTGTAGTTTGATTTTCCAGATAGGGGAATAATTCCTGATAACCGACTGTATGCAATGCGTTGCAGTTCTTATAAGCCTGCAATTTTCTCACTTCTTCAACAAGTCCATCATTGATCATTTGTTCAACGCGCAAATTGATTCGCTCATACATAACCTCTCTCTCAGGAAGCAAACCAATTTTAAGTAGTTGAAAGGATCTGTTTTTAGGAGCTGATTTTCTCAGTACAGAATATTTTTCGCCGCTAAGTAAACATACTTCGATAGCCCGGATCAGTCTGTGCGGGTTCATGCGATCAACTTCCATGTAATATTCAGGATCAAGTGCCTGCAGTTCTTTTTGCAATGCAGCAATTCCTTGTTCCTGGAATTTTTGATTCAGGCGCGAACGGATTTCAGGATCGCTTTCCGGTAATTCATCCAAACCTTCGCATACAGCACGGATATACAATCCACTTCCACCTACAAGCAGAGCCTGATCATGTTTTTGAAAAATCGACTCAAGTGTGATCAGAGCTTCATTTTCAAATTTACCAACGGTATAATCATCTTCCGGTGAAAGTGTATTGATAAAATGGTGTTTCACTGCATTCAGTTCATAAGGACCGGGTTTAGCCGTACCGATATCCATTGTTTTGTAGAACTGTCTTGAATCAGCATTGACTATTTCTGTCCCGAGGAACCTGGCTATTTTTATTGAAAGCGCTGTTTTTCCGGAAGCTGTAGGACCGAGTATGACAATGAGTGTTTTCATAAACCGGATAAAAATAAGAAACCCTCCGGATGAGGAGGGTTTGACTTTCATATATTTTTTGAATTAGAAATCGTCATTCTCAGTGGAGCCTTCATCGTCAATCAGGTCTTCATCAGCTGTTTCAAATTCATCTCCTTCCACATCTACATCCGCGGAAGCGGTGAATGTATTGGTGTTTTCTTCACCTTCCGGTAAATCAGCTTCATCTGTACCAAGAACTTCTTCTTCGCGATCGTCATCAACTTCTTCATCATCCAGATCAAGGATGTCGGATTCAGGATCAAAATCTTCAGGCACAGGAAGCACTCCTATTCCGGTGCCACCATATTGTTTCGGAGCTTCACCATGGGTGCGTACGCAGGCAGGATATGAAACCAGCGGATCCGCCTGAGGTACGATCTTAATCAATTCAATGTGAAAAGTCCAGTTTCCCAGCAGATCAAAAACATAATAAATCTTTTGGTGAGGATCCGCAATGAAATCACACAAACGTGAACTGTTCATCAAAGGAACAGGTGTTTCTTCTTCGCTGAGTTCTCTGGAAGTGATTTCTTTGCCTTTTTTCCAGTTGTCATCACTCATATAGAAGGATGCCGGTTTTGAAGCATCAAATCCAATGGATTGATGAATTGCATGATGAAAGTCAGCAAATGTCTGCGTAGGACGAATTTCAATGTCTCTGGAGACATCGTCGTGATCTTCGAATGTAACGCGAAAGCGATAGAGTGCCATGATGGATAATGATTCCGAATTCAAAAATAGAAAGAAAAATAATTCATAAGCCAGCTCCGGCCAAATTATATTACTTTTTATTATTTGAAGAAATTAGTAAATTGTTTATGCATTTCAGGCCCAGTTCCTGGCCTTTTTTAAGCATGAATGTATATGCTTCTTCGTAATCATTCCTGATTTCTCCTTCCAGAATGGCTTCACGAATGGCGTTTTTTATTATCCCAACTTCTTTTCCCGGCTTCAGATTAAATGTTTCCATGATGTGTTCTCCCATCACCGGCGGTTGCCAGTTCCTGATCCTGTCCTTTTCTTCCACCTCCTTCAACTTATCCTGAACCACCTGAAAGTTGTCTTTGTATTTTCTGATTTTGTATTCGTTCTTGGTAGTAACATCAGCTTTACACAATTGCATCAGGGAATCAATGTCGTCACCGGCGTCGAAAAGCAAACGACGGATGGCTGAGTCGGTAACGTGTTCCTGAGCAAGAACGATAGGACGAAGATGTAATTGTACCATCTTCTCAACAAATTTCATTTTTTCATTCAGCGGCAATTTGAATTGACGAAAGATATGTTTAACCATTCTGGCGCCTTTGTCTTCATGACCATGGAAAGTCCATCCGTGTTCCGGCTCAAAACGTTTGGTTGCCGGTTTAGCAATGTCATGTAATATAGCTGCCCAACGAAGCCAAAGATCATCGGAAACCTTTGCTACATTATCGAGTACTTCTAATGTGTGGTAAAAATTATCCTTGTGACCTTTCCCATTCACGTATTCAACGCCATGAAGGAGACAAAATTGCGGGAAGATGATTTCCAGGAGACCTGTCTTGAAGAGAAGATCAAATCCTTTGGACGGTTTGGCGGATAGAATAATTTTATTCAATTCCTCTGTGATTCTCTCTGAAGAAACGATTTTAATACGTTCCTGATTCCGTTTGATCGCCCTCAGTTCGCGTGGATTAATGGTGAAGTTGAGCTGACTGGCAAAACGAATCGCGCGCATCATGCGCAGGGGATCATCCGAAAATGTAAGGTCAGGATCAAGTGGTGTACGGATGATATGATCATGTAAATCCTGTACACCATTAAATGGATCCACCAATTCACCAAAATTAGATTCCGTCAGGTGAATAGCCATTGCATTGATCGTGAAATCACGTCGCTTCTGATCATCTTCGAGCGATCCGGTTTCAACAATCGGCTTGCGTGAATCGAGCCTGTAAGATTCTTTTCGGGCACCGACAAACTCCAGTTCCAGATCTTCGAAACGAATCATGGCTGTACCAAAGTTTTTGAAATAATTTACATGAACATGATCGCCGAGTCTCTTTGCCACTGACTTGGCAAGATCAATACCGCTGCCTAAAACGACAATATCAATATCCTTGGATTCTCTTTTTAAAAAAATATCTCTTACATAGCCGCCAACAACAAAAGCCTCAACTCCAAGTTGAGATGCTTCTTCCGCAAGGATGGAAAAAATGGGGTGTTGGAGGTGTTTTTTCATGCTGAATGCGACCGAAGGCAGGTGAGGATTTATTCCTTGAAGCCTGTCAGGGAGCAAAATTAAAGGCTGCAAAAATAGCTCTTTGAAAGCACACGCGAAAGGGATTTTCTGCTGTAAGGCAGGAGGGAAGCTTACTTCCTGAGGAATTCGAATTGCCCGTTATTTCTCAGACGAATGATGGAAGATGGTTTGTTCCGGTTCTTTTCCTGTCTTTTCCAGTCAACTACATAGTCAACACCGTTGAGAATACTTTCGTTGATTTCGTCAAATGTTGTCGGGTATGCTTCCCCGCTGAAATTAGCCGAAGTTGAAACGATCGGCTTTCTGAGGCGCTCAGTGAGCATTTTACAGAATTCATCCCGTGTTACCCGAAACGCAATGCTTCCATCCTCTGCAATCAGGTTGTCCGGAAGGTTTTTTGCCTTTTCATAAACGATTGTCAGGGGATTCTCCGCATATTCTATGAGAGACCAGGCTTGCTCCGGAACCCTTTCAATGTACCTGTCAAGTCGATTTTCGTTGTCAACCAATAGAATCATGGATTTGGATTCGGAACGTTTTTTCAATTTGTAAATTTTTTCAACCGCTTCAGCATTGGTGGCATCACACCCGATTCCCCAGATGGTATCTGTTGGATAAAGTATAATGCCTCCTTGTTTCAGAATGGCCAAAGCGTTTTTAACCTCTGTGTGTATATCAGACATGGTTTATCTCAGTTGTTCAATTTCGATGGTTGTGGCGCATTGAAAATGGCCTTGCGGACATTTTTTAAAACCATGCAATCCACAGGGTCTGCACGATAAATTAACTCTAGTTTCGACTACTGTTGAATTATCCGATAAAGGACCAAAGCCAAATGCAGGAATGGTAGAACAGTAAATTGCTGTAACAGGAGCATTCATCGCGCTGGCCATATGCAGCGGGGCAGAGTCATTCACATAGTTCATGCTTGCTCCCCGGATCAATGCAGCGGATTGAAGAAAGCTCAATTGACCCGCGAGATTATTGATGCCTTGTATCCCGGAACCGGCAATAATTTCGTTGCACAATTCAACTTCGGCAGGAGATCCCAGCAGGAAGATATTTTTATCAGGAAATTTTGAATGGAAGGATTGAATAAATTCTATCCATTTTGACTTTGGAAATGTTTTTGTAAACCAAACCGAGCCGGGAGCAATACAGATGTAATCTGTTCCCTGATATTTTTTTACGCTTCCGTAATCTTCAGGAGAAGGATATAACTTTGGTTTAACGGCTGCTGTAGAGTTGAAATACCGGATCAGTTCCTGATTCCTTTCAATTTCATGTTTTCCGTTTCCGATTTTATGCGGAGCCTTGTGAGTGAAGAAAAACGATAAGGGATTTTTGTCGAAACCACTGGTAATTGCTGCTCCGCTGCCTATAGTGAGCAAACCGGAACTGGCGAAGCGTTGCAGATTGATAACATCGGAATATTTTTCTTTTCGAATCAATCTCATCATCCCGATCAGATTCCTGAACTTATTTTCCTTCTTGTTCCAAACAAGAATTTTATTGATACAATTATTGTTGTTTAGCAGGGATTCATTTCCCTTTCTTACCAATACATCAATTTCAGATTCAGGAAAAATCGAATGAATTTTTTCGACCAGTGCTGTCGCTAAAATAACATCACCGGTAAAAGCGGTTTGTATGACCAAAAATTTTCGCATTGGCAGAATTAAACGGCTACATTGTATTCTCTCAATGCATCATTCAATGAGGTTTTGGTATCGGTACTTTCTTTTCTTTTCCCGATGATTAAAGCACAGGGAACCTGAAATTCTCCCGCAGGAAATTTTTTGGTATAAGAACCGGGAATAACTACCGATCTGGAGGGAACAAATCCCTTATGTTCTATGGGAGATGCACCGCTGACATCAATAATTTTAGTGGACATGGTAAGCACCACATTAGCACCAAGTACAGCTTCCTTTTCAACCCTGACGCCTTCAACCACAATACATCTTGACCCGATGAAACAGTTGTCTTCAATAATGACAGGAGCTGCCTGAACCGGTTCCAGAACACCTCCAATACCAACACCTCCGGATAAATGAACATGTTTTCCTATCTGGGCACAAGAACCTACTGTTGCCCAGGTGTCTACCATTGTATTTTCATCCACATAAGCCCCAATATTCACATAGGAAGGCATAAGAATTACTCCTTTGGCCAAAAAGGAGCCATAACGGGCAATACCATGAGGAACAACACGCACTCCAAGCTGGGAATAACCTGATTTAAGCTTCATTTTATCGTGAAACTCCATCGGCCCGGCATGAAGAGTTTCCATACCCTGAATCGGGAAATAGAGGATTACTGCCTTTTTTACCCAATCATTCACTTTCCAGGATTCACCTTCTTTCTGAGCAACCCGAATTGTACCCTTGTCAAGCTGCTCAATAACATCCCGAATAGCTTGTTGGGTACTCTGATCCTTAAGGAGTTCCCTGTTTTGCCAGGCATTTTCAATGATTTCTCGCATAGTGAATGAATTACAGGACAAAGAAAAACTACCCGGCTCAAACTACCAACTTCAAACTTCAATTATATTTGCAAAGGATGGCAAGGATTTTAGCGATTGATTATGGTACTAAAAGAGTTGGACTGGCGGTTACAGATCCCGGTCAGATCATAGCGACTGCTCTGGATACTGTACATTCTAAAGACATAATCACCTATTTGAAAGCTTATCTTTCCCGGGAACAGGTGGAAAGTTTTGTTGTTGGAGAACCGCGGCAAATGAACAATTCAGCATCTGAAATTACTCCTCAGGTCGAACAGTTTATCCGTATGTTGAAAAAAGAATTTCCTGATATTCCTGTGTATCGTATGGATGAAAGATTCACATCCAAAATGGCCAGTCAGGCGCTTCTTATGAGCGGTTTGAAGAAAAAAGACCGACAGGATAAAGGTTTGGTGGATCGCACCAGCGCGGTTATTATCCTCCAATCCTACATGGAATCAAGAAACCACTAAATTAAAACGTATATTCAGGAATATGATTTTCCCAATTATTGCATATGGCGACCCGATTCTGAAAACCAGAGCCAAGGAAATCACCAAAGATTATCCCGGCCTCAAAGAATTGATCGCAAACATGTATGAAACGATGTATGACAGTCGGGGAGTAGGGCTCGCCGCTCCGCAAATCGGGCTTTCCATCCGGCTCTTTATAACCGACGGAGCTCCCTTTGAAGAGGAAGAAGTAGAGGATTTTAAAGAAGTTTTTATAAATCCTGTCATACACGAGGAAGAAGGTCATTTATGGAAATTTAACGAAGGCTGTTTGAGCATTCCGCACATCAGGGAAGATGTCCAGCGCAAACCGATAGTGCACATTGAATACTATAATGCCGACTGGAAATTGAAAAAAACAACTTTTTCAGGCCTTTCAGCAAGGATTATTCAACATGAATACGACCATTTGGAAGGAGTATTGTTCACCGACAGAATCTCACCTCTTAGAAGGAGACTGCTGAAAAATAAACTAAATGACATCACAAGGGGAGATGTCGAAGTAGATTACAAAATGAAATTTCCCCTGAGAAAATAAAAGACAGAAAAATAATTTTTATGGAATAAAACAATTTTCTTATATTCATGCCAGTCAGAAATGACTTGTTCTCAGTAACCATCGGGGGGGGGGCTTAAAGAGGATAAGTATGAAATACAAATTCATTTGTATCATTATAGCAGCATGCTGTACAATGATATTTTTCGATTCCTGCAAATCAGGAAAGCAGGACCTGGTTGATAAAATCAAATCAGGCGAAGAGAAACTATTTTCTGATTCCACTTTACAGTTGAATGATTCAGTAGCAAGAACTGTCCTGACAAATTATCTTGATTTTACAAAAAAGTTTCCGGACGATACCATCGCTCCTGAACTGCTTTTTAAAGCGGCTGATCTGAGTAATGGATTGCAACAACCACAAAAAGCAATTGAATTGTACGGTGAATTTATCAGCAAATATCCTAAGAACCCGAAAGTAGCAGCTGCAGTTTTTATGCAGGCATTCCTGTATGAAACAGTGTTAGATGAAAAAGAAAAAGCAAAAGCAAAATACGAAGAGTTTATTAGATCCTATCCTGAGCATCCCCTCGTAAGTTCTGCAAAAGCTTCATTTGATCAGATCAATTCGGGTATGTCGGATGAACAACTCATTAAAATGTTTGAGCAAAAACAGGATAGTGCAAACAAAGGGATGTGATTCCTGAAATCGGTTTCTTTTTAATCTCCGAAATCTTCTCGAAGCGATTTTTCAAGCTCATCAAGAGAAATATTCACCTGGATCTGTCCTTCTTTAGCGATAGAAATTTCTCCGGTCTCCTCAGAGACTGTAATAGCGATCGCGTCACTTTGTTCTGTAATTCCAACAGCTGCTCTGTGGCGCATTCCCAGATGTGCAGGTAATTCTACGTTTTCAGTGACAGGTAAAACACAGCGGGCAGCTTTGATTTTATTATTTACAATAATAATTGCACCATCGTGCATCGGCGAATTTTTAAAAAAAATACTTTCTATCAGCCGCTGGGATATTTCAGCATCCATGATGTCCCCTGTGTTGGAGTAATATTTCAACTCTGATGACTTTGCAAGTACAATAATAGCACCTGTTTTGTCCTTCGACATTTGTCTGCATGCCTTCAGAATAGCGGAGATATCCAGCGGAGGATTCTTGGTCATCTGCCAGTTCCAGGGAAGAATTTGCCGTGTAAAGGTGTTTTTGGATAAAATATTATTGGTTCCCAAAACAATTAAAAATCGTCTGACTTCCTGCTGAAACACAATGATCAGGGCAATGAATCCAAGACTGATAAACTGACCCAGAATAGTACCCAATAAATCCATATTAAGGATTTTCACACAGATCCAATACAGAGCATACACAGTCAGTAAACCGATAAAAATATTTATTGCCACACCACCCCGAAGGAGGTTGTAAAGTTTGTACAACAAAAAAGTCACAATAGCGATATCAATCAGATCGATTAATCTGACAGACAAAAATCCTATGTGAAATAAATCCATTAGTGTTGTGTAATGAAGAACTACGAAGTTCGCCAAAAAATATTAAAATTGATAAGCCCTTCTCAGGACTTTTGCACACGCTTGTATTCAGTAATTAATGCTCTTGTTTCAGCAGCTTCTTTTATATCATGAACCCGCAGGATGGATGCGCCCTGTAACAATGCAATTGTATTGAGTACAGTAGTCCCGTTCAGCGCGGCCTCATTAGGAACTTTAAGAACCTTCGTGATCATTGATTTCCTGGATAGTCCGGCCATGACAGGATAGCCTGTCATACGAAAAAGGGAAAGATTCGACAGGAGAGAATAATTGTGCTCTGTTGTTTTCCCAAATCCAAAACCCGGATCCAAAACAATGTCACGAACACCGGCTGATTTCAGCTGAGCAATTTTTGTTACAAAAAAATCCATTACTTCATTCACTACATTGGTATAAGCCGGTTCCAATTGCATTGTTGCCGGATTGCCCTGCATGTGCATCAGGATATAAGGAGCATTGTGGCGTGCCGCAACTCCCATTATTTTTTCGTCAAAAGATCCGGCTGAAATATCATTGACAATGGAAACGCCTTCAGAGAGCGCTTTGTCAGCAACATCAGCATAGAAAGTATCAATTGAAAGGATAGCGGAGGGAAATTCTTTTACAATCGCTTTTACAGCATTGCCAACACGTCCCCATTCATCGGCTGAGCTGATTCTTGCAGCCCCTGGACGGGTTGATTGTCCGCCAATATCAAGGATGTCAGCACCTTCTTTGAGCATTTCTGAGGCCCTTGTGATCGATTCTTTTTCAGTAAGATAGCGCCCTCCATCATGAAAAGAATCAGGGGTGACATTGAGGATCCCCATGATCTTTGGTGTTGATAAATCGAAGAGGCTTCCAGAGCAGTTCAAACTGTTGTGAACCTGAAAGTGTGTATCTTCGCCAGCGAATTTATTTTGTATTTCCATTCATTTAATTCATTGATACAAAGGCTCGGAAGAGAATTTGTATACAGATAATCATTCTTACATGTCTTTTGAAAACCAGACATCATTTCCGGAAATTCCTATGGCTTCGCATACTTCATCACAATACGATTCAGTCATAAACCGCTGTAAAGATATCTTTCTTAAAAAAATGAAAGATTACGGTACAGCCTGGCGTATTCTCCGGGTTAGTTCCATTACTGACCAAATATTTATTAAGGCCCAGCGCATCAGGAGTATTGAAGAGAAAGGTACACAAAAAGTTGATGAAGGTGTCGACTCCGAGTTTGTGGGAATCATTAATTATTGTGTAATCGCCCTGATCCAGATAGAGATGGGGAGTGAAAGCAATCTCGAGATGCCTGAATCCGAAGTTGTCAGCCATTTTGAAAAACACGTCCTTGAATCCAAGCGACTGATGGAGGACAAAAATCACGATTATGGTGAAGCCTGGAGGGGAATGCGTACCAGCTCCATGACCGATCTGATCCTCATGAAATTATTGCGAATTAAACAGATTGAAGATAATCAGGGGGAAACACTGATCAGTGAAGGGGTAGGGGCTAATTATTATGACATTATTAATTATGCAGTCTTTGCTCTTATTAAACTGGGCGAAGCGTAATTAATTTCCGGAAAAGACTTCTTTCACAAAACCATCATATGAATTGATTTTTTTTGCATCATTCATCTATAAGCCGACTGTAACCGATCAAGATTGTTTAATACTTATTCATTGAATCAGATATGAAAATCATCGCTCAGATTTCCCGTATTTTTGTAGGTATCCTGTTCATTATTTCGGGGTTTATTAAAGCCAACGATCCGCTTGGATTCTCCTACAAGCTGAATGAATATTTTGAAGTCTTTCATATGCCATGGTTGTCCACCATTTCTTTGTGGCTTGCAATCGGCATTTGCGCATTTGAAATTGGATTGGGAATTGCATTATTACTTGGTGCACGAATGATTCTTACAGCATGGTCCATGCTGCTCATGATCATCTTTTTCACATTCCTCACCTTTTATTCCTGGTACTTTGATGTGGTAAAAGATTGCGGTTGTTTTGGTGACGCTTTGCACCTCACACCTTTCCAATCTTTCATGAAGGATATCATCTTGTTCATCCTGATTATGTTTATTTTTCTTAAACGAAAAGAAATCAAACCACTCTTCGGTGATAAGAGTTCTACTTACCTCGCATATTTTGGATTTATCGCGTCCTTCTCTTTTTCGATGTATTGCTACTGGCATTTACCGATTATTGATTTCAGACCTTACGCTGTTGGAAAAAGTATTCCTGACGGAATGAAACTTCCGCCGAATGCGAAAACAGACAGTGTTGTCATGTTGTTCGTTTATGAAAAAGACGGTAAACAAATGGAACTTTCCATGGATCAATTGAAAGAAATTGACAGCACTTATAAATTTATCGACAGAAAAGATAAAGTCATTCGTGAAGGAGATAAACCTCCGATCCATGATTTTACTATTACATCCACCGATGGTACTGATGTCACTGCGGATGTTTTGCAGATGAAACAAGTGTTTTTGCTTGTTGCCTATGAAATCAATCACACGGATAAATCCGTCCAGGGTAAAGTGAATGATTTTGTGGCACTCTGTCAGAAAGACGGTGTTGAATTTATCGGACTTACCGCTTCTGCACCAAAAGAAGTGGATGCTTTCCGTCACGAACATAATTCCATGTTCGAATATTATTTCACGGACGCGACTACTCTTAAAACAATGATTCGTTCAAATCCCGGAATCATGCTACTGAAAAATGGTAAGGTGGAAGCCATGTGGCACTACAATGATTTCCCAACTTATGATCTGGTAAAATCAAAGTATCTCAGTAAATAATCCGGGAAGAAGGAGGGGAGACGGATTATTTTGCACTTTCAGGCCCGATAGATTTTTCGAAAAAATTCCAGATCACTTCATCCGGAACAGACGCTGTTAAACGGATTTCTTCTCCTTTGACAGGATGAATAAACTGTATGGACCGTGCATGCAAATGAATGCTGCCATCCTCATTCGTTCTGTCAAAACCGTATTTGATATCACCTTTTAATAGGACAGCCCATCGTGGATAACTGAACCCTGATCTGGTGATGCCGCCCTGTATGCGGATTGATTTCAAGCAAAAAATAATTATCAGATTTGCCAAGGACTTTATAATCCAGCCAGGAGCGTTGGGAATTTTTTATTTCTTTATCGTAGGCCTTGCTTTTGTTTCGGGCTTCGTCTTTTATCAGGTAATGAATCAAACTGCCCTGATCTGAGGGTGGTTTGTTCTTGACAACTGCCCAATAGGTTTTTTGAATTTTCTTTTCCCTGAAAAGTTCATTCATTCGTGCAAGCGCCTTACTCGTACGGGCAAAGATCACAATTCCACTTACAGGTCTGTCGATACGATGCACTACTCCCAGGAAAACTTCTCCGGGTTTTTCATACTTGACTTTGATGTATTCTTTCACCAGATCCCCCAAAGGGGCGTCTCCGGTTTTATCACCCTGAACCAATTGGCCCGGTAATTTATTGACAACAATAAGATGATTGTCTTCAAATAAGACTTCGAGTTTTTGCATTAATTAGTATTGTTCCTTTTCATTTGGGAAATCCCTGCTCTTCACATCGGCGATGTAATTTTGAGTCGCCGCTTTTATTTCTTCATACAAACTGGCATATCTTCTGAGAAATCTCGGGTGAAATTCATGATTGATACCCAACATATCATGAAGCACGAGTACTTGTCCGTCAACACCTCCTCCGGCGCCTATTCCAATGATAGGGATTTTTACTTCCTGTGCGACTTTGGTGGCCAGCTGCGCGGGAATTTTTTCAAGTACAATCGCGAAACATCCTGATTCTGCAAGCAGGTGCGCGTCTTCCATCAAACGTTGCGCCTCAGCTTCTTCTTTAGCGCGAACTACGTAAGTGCCGAATTTATAAATTGATTGTGGCGTAAGACCTAGATGTCCCATCACAGGTACTCCGGCGGATAAAATCCTTTCAATGGAATCCTTTACTTCACGTCCGCCTTCAAGTTTCACGGCATGTGCTCCGGATTCTTTCATGATACGAATCGATGAATTCAAAGCTTCTTTTGAGTTTCCCTGATAACTTCCAAAGGGCAAATCCACAACAACAAGTGCCCGTTTTACGGCTCTCACTACGGAAGAAGCATGATAAATCATTTGATCGAGTGTAATCGGAAGCGTGGTTTCGTGACCGGCCATCACATTGGATGCAGAATCACCAACCAGCAAAACGTCAATCCCGGCATCATCAAGAATTCTGGCAAGGGAATAATCATATGCTGTGAGCATGCTGATTTTCTCACCTCTTTTCTTCATTTCCTGAAGCGTATGCGTCGTTACTTTACGATCTTCTCCTTTGGCAGTTGACATATGATTTGCTTTTTAAGAGGTGAATGAAATAATATAGGATCTTCGAAAAAGTTTATTCGAGATGTTTGGATTTTGTCGCGTTTTTCTCCTTCAGTATTTTCATTTCTTTTTTGATCTGAGTCAGAGAGTCTTTTAGCATTTGATTTTCGGAACGTACAGTACTTAGTTCTTCTCTGAGACGGCTTTTCACTTCTTCGCAGGAGGAATTCTCATTCGGGATCTTATCCACTGAGTTTCCCGGCCCAAACACTGTAAAATTTGTAACCCGGATATTTGAAGCTGGTCCGACATTGATTCCGACTTTTCCGGATTTGTAAGCCAGTTCAGTAAATGAAAACAGGTAGTGTTGATTGATGTAAATATCATAATTCCGGTTGGAGCATCTGATTTGAATCAGGTTCGATTCGTTTTTTGGAGAAATAGAAGTCGAACTTACCCAGCCACTGTTTTTGTTATCCCCTGTGAGCAATCTGTAATTCACTCCGACCAGTTGTTTTAAGCGGTATTGTTGCTGACTGTTGAATTCAAAAACAAAAGCACCCGTTCCGTCTTCCTGAGCCATAAAAATTACACCTGCTGCGGATTCTTTCAGATCGGATTTTTCGAGTGTCATCCTCACGGCGATTTCAAAGGAAGGGATGGTGATTTTATAATTACTAAAAACAGAATATGCGGATTCTATATTCTTTCTTTTGAGAAGATATTCTCCATCCTGTATCAGGAAAAGGTTGTCGGCATTGGATTGTATTTTCCAATTCCCGGCATCTGAAGAAAAATTATCAGAATAGACTGCCTCATTATAGGTTTCCTTAACAAATTGTGCCCTGACCGGATGCACAAAGAGCAATAGTCCAAGGAGGAATGAAGAGAGATAGGTCCGGGTCATTTTTTTGTCAAATGATACTTATTCAGAAGCATCAAAGCTACAAATTCCTGTAAAGTTGAGGGAAAAAAAATTAGCTTTGTGGCGCATGAAAAAACTGATAATTTTCATTCTCACCCTCAGTGGGATATTCACTTCCTGTTCAACAGATTTCGAAATCAATGCTCCTTATAAGGAGACTATGGTTATTTATGGATTATTGAACACCCTGGATACAGCGCAATACATCCGTATCAGCAAAGCCTATCTTGGAGAAGGAAATGCATTGATCATGGCTCAAGAACCTGATTCAATCAATTATGCCGATATTCTGGATGTGAAAATGGAAAGAATATTAGACGGAGTTTTGTTGGAGACTTTTCCCTTGAATCGTACAGATACAATTCCCAAGGATGATGGCATTTTCGCGGCTCCATATCAGGTATATTACCGGACAAATCATCCGATAGCCGATGATGGCAGTCAATATCGGTTGATCGTTAAAAACAACAATACAGGCAATACAGCCACTTCATTAACCCGTATAGTCGGTGACGTATTTCAGGATTCTCCCATTGCAACCAATGTGGACTTCTCCACCCGTTTTTACATCACTGTCCGATTCACACCCGGAGATAATTCAAAGGTTTCTGATATGGTCATTCGTTTCCATTACACAGAAACGGATACTCTTGGTAATACGAGTCAACATTTTGTGGATTGGAATTTCCCTGAGCAATCCTATTCCAATGCCGCAGCTACAGAGGTAGAATTCAAATACTTCCGTCCCGACTTTTTTGAGCTTCTCGGAAATAAGATTCCTCATACTCCTGGTGTTGTGAGAAGAATAGATAATTTGCCTCCAGGCTATTTACCTATCGAATTCCGTTTTATTGTAGGCTCTGAGGATCTTTACACCTATGAACAATTGACGAACCCGGGAAGCGGCGTCGTTCAGGACAGGCCTTTATTTACGACCGTTGAAAATGGGGTTGGACTTTTCACCAGCCGCCTGATACACTCTGAATTCAGGAACCTTTCAGTGAACACAATTAGCGCTTTAGACACGAGCGAATTCACCCGGGATCTGAATTTTCAGTAGACTGGAAATGCCTCTTTGTCATTGGTTTTTTGCATAAATTAGGCCTTTTCTCCAGACCTGACATTTTTACTTCATTATTGTCAGTGGCATAATGATTGACCACCGCGGTTAACCAAACGCAAAATCAACAAAAACAATAATAAAATGAGAAAAGTAATAGGCATTGACCTGGGAACTACAAACTCCTGCGTAGCAGTGATGGAAGGTAACGAACCGGTTGTAATTCCAAACAGTGAAGGAAGAAGAACTACTCCGTCCATCGTGGCTTTCCTGGATAACGGTGAAAGAAAAGTGGGTGATCCTGCAAAACGTCAGGCCATCACAAATCCGAGGAATACTGTTTTTTCCATCAAGCGCTTTATGGGAGAAACTTTTGACCGTACGCAGAAGGAAAAAGACAGAGTTCCTTATGAAGTCGTAAAAGGCGACAACAATACTCCCCGTGTAAAAATTACAGATCGTTTATACACACCACAGGAAATATCAGCCATCATTCTTCAGAAAATGAAGAAGACTGCTGAAGACTATCTGGGTTATGAAGTATCGGAAGCTGTTATCACAGTTCCTGCTTATTTCAATGACAGCCAGCGTCAGGCAACAAAAGAAGCAGGTGAAGTAGCAGGCTTAAAAGTGCTGCGAATCATCAATGAACCAACAGCTGCTTCATTGGCTTATGGTCTCGATAAAAAGAATAAGGACGAAAAAATCGCTGTGTTCGATTTGGGTGGAGGAACATTTGATATCTCAGTACTCGAATTGGGTGACGGAGTATTCGAGGTGAAATCCACAAATGGTGACACCCACCTTGGTGGTGATGATTTCGATCAGAAAATTATCGATTGGCTTGCTGATGAATTCAAGAAAGATGAAGGAATCGATCTGCGTCGCGATCCAATGGCATTGCAACGTTTGAAAGAAGCTGCTGAGAAAGCAAAAATCGAATTGTCAAGTTCGACTCAGACAGAAATCAATCTTCCGTACATCATGCCGGTTGATGGAATTCCAAAACACCTTGTTAAATCACTTTCGCGTTCAAAATTTGAACAACTGTGTGATGACCTGATTCAACGTACCCTTGAGCCATGTAAGAAAGCGCTGAAAGATGCCGGAATGAACCCTTCAGAAATTGACGAAGTGATTCTTGTCGGTGGTTCTACACGTATCCCTGCAATTCAACAATTGGTAGAGAAATTCTTTGGGAAAGCTCCTCACAAAGGAGTGAATCCGGATGAAGTGGTTGCTATCGGTGCGGCGATTCAGGGCGCGGTACTTACCGGTGAAGTGAAAGATGTATTGCTGTTGGACGTAACTCCTCTTTCTCTTGGTATCGAAACCATGGGTGGAGTAATGACACGCCTGATCGAATCCAATACAACCATTCCAACAAAGAAGAGCGAAGTATTCTCAACAGCGTCTGATAACCAGCCGTCCGTTGAAATACACGTCCTTCAAGGCGAGCGCCCAATGGCGAAAGACAATCGTACCATCGGCCGTTTTCACCTCGATGGAATTCCACCGGCACCTCGCGGTATTCCGCAAATCGAAGTCATCTTTGATATCGATGCCAATGGTATCCTTCATGTAACTGCAAAAGACAAGGCAACAGGTAAATCTCAGAACATTCGTATTGAAGCTTCTTCCGGTTTGAGTGATGAAGAAATCAAGAAAATGAAAGCGGAAGCGGAAGCGAATGCTGAGACCGACAGAAAAGCAAAAGAGGAAGTTGAAAAACTCAACCAGGCCGATACATTGATTTTCCAAACGGAAAAACAATTGAAGGATTATGGCGATAAACTTTCCGCTGATAAAAAGGAAACCATCCAGAAAGCTTTGAGCGAGCTTAAAGACGCGCACAAAGAAAAGGATCTTCTGAAAGTAGATACAGCGCTGGCTTCACTGAATGCCGCATGGCAGGCTGCTTCTGAAGAAATGTATAAAGCCACTCAGAATGCCGGCGGTGCCGCTGAACAATCTGGCACAAACCAGGATGGAAATGCCCAGGCTAAAGGCGATGGGGAAGTAACCGATGTGGATTTTGAAGAAGTAAAAGAAGACAAGAAGTAATTTTCTTCTGATGTATGTGAGCGGAGAACAAGTAATTGTTCTCCGCTTTTTTTTGCCTTATCATGTGTCGTTTTCTCAAGAATAAAGATTAGTAATTCAGGCTTATACACGGCTTTTCAAATGAAGTTCATTCATTTTTTTTGAGCTTTAATCTGCTGATAGTCAATAGTAAGCGGAAAGCCTCATAAGTGCAGGGCTTTGGTCATATACATACGATGTATTTTTTTCTATTTTTCACCCTCTTTTAAATTATAATCTAAAACTATGAGCAAGTTTCAAAAAGAAATTGATGCCTTCATGCAGAAGGTGAAAACAAAGAATCCGGGTGAAACTGAATTTCATCAGGCAGTTCACGAAGTAGCAGAATCAGTTATTCCATTTATTGAAGATCATCCCCAATACAAATCAGCAAAAATACTCGAACGTATTGCTGAGCCTGAACGTGTGGTGATGTTCCGTGTTCCCTGGGTCGATGATAAAGGAGAATTCCAGATAAACCGTGGTTTCCGGATTCAGATGAACAGTGCAATTGGTCCATACAAAGGTGGTTTGAGATTTCACCCATCTGTGTATTTAGGAATCCTGAAATTTCTTGCGTTCGAGCAGGTATTTAAAAATTCACTTACATCTCTGCCAATGGGTGGAGGTAAGGGTGGCAGTGACTTTGATCCGAAAGGAAAATCAGATAATGAAGTGATGAGTTTTTGTCAAAGCTTCATGACTGAACTTTATCGTCACATCGGTGCGGATGTGGATGTACCCGCAGGTGATATCGGAGTAGGTGGAAGAGAAGTTGGTTTCCTTTTCGGACAATACAAACGATTGAGTTCACAGTTTACCGGTGTCCTCACGGGTAAAGGCATTCAATTCGGAGGTAGTTTGATCCGCCCTGAAGCAACCGGATACGGTTGTGTTTATTTTGTACAGGAAATGCTATCCACCAAGAAAAGCAGTTTGAAAGGAAAGAAAGTTGTAATCAGTGGCTCAGGAAACGTAGCTCAATATGCGGCTGAGAAAGTGATTCAACTCGGCGGGAAAGTGCTTACAATGAGCGATTCTGATGGATACATCTTTGACAAAGATGGCATCGATTTGAAAAAACTCGAATGGATCATGGATCTGAAAAACGTGAAGCGCGGACGTATCAAAGATTATACGAAGAAATTCAAAAGCGGATCCTATGTGAGCGGAAAAACTCCTTGGGGTGTAAAGTGCGATATCGCTCTTCCTTGCGCCACACAAAATGAACTGGGTGGAGAAGATGCTAAAATGCTCGCTGCAAACGGATGCATGGCAGTTGCGGAAGGAGCCAATATGCCTTCCACACCTGAAGCTGTTGAAGTGATGCAGAAAAAAGGCATCATGTTCGCTCCGGGAAAAGCATCCAATGCGGGTGGAGTAGCAGTATCAGGATTGGAGATGAGTCAGAACTCACTCCGACTTTCCTGGACACGCGAAGAAGTGGATCTGCGTTTGCATGGAATTATGAAAACCATCCATGAAACCTGCGCCAAATATGGTGTAGAAAAAGGTGGTCATATCAATTACGTAAAAGGAGCAAATATCGGCGGATTTGTAAAAGTTGCTGACGCAATGATTGCTCAGGGATTGGTTTAATTTTTACAAATATTTCAAAAAAAAACGGCACCTCTTCAGGTGCCGTTTTTTTTGTCATTTAATGACTTTATTTAATTCAATGGTGCTAAAAATAATTTTTCATCGGCAAGAGATGTATCTCCAAGATAAATCCACTGGATGCTTGTTGAGTATTTTCTGAATGCAGAGTTGATATCATCTAATGTCAGATTGTTAACTTTATCCAGAACACTCATGGCTTCTTTCCAGCTGCTGAGGTTTTCATTGTTTCCAAGCATACCCGTTAAAGCGCTATTCGTTTCGAGATTCATGTAGAAACCTGTGAGATATCCTTCTTTTTTGTTCTTCAGTTCAGATTCAGTAAAACCTTCTTTCCGGATTTTTTTCAACTCATCTGTCATCACTTGCACAGCTGTCACCGGATCAGTGGTGGAAACATAAATGCCTGTGTACGCGTTTTTATTCGCTGCAAGGAATGCATAGGGAGCATAGGATAAATTTCTCTTTGTTCTGATTTCTACAAACAGTCGATCACTCAGAATACGAGTCGCGATTTTCATGGCTGTCCAATCCGGTGAGCCCGGATCCGGTGCATTGAGAATTCCCTGGATGTAGTTTGTCGCAAGTTTTCTATCCTCCTTGTATAATGTGGATTTACTGAAGTCGGGTTTACTTTCTGTTTTCGCGACAGGAGCCGGCCCTGACTGGATCCCTTTCAGTTGTCCGATTTTTGTCCGGAGGTCTTCCTCTGTTACATTCCCGACCACAACGATATAAAGCTTGTTCTTTTCAACAAGGCTCGCATAATATTTCTTGATGCCATCAAGTGTCATCTTTTTAATGGAAGCTTCGCTGCCTTGTACCATCGTGTTGTAACGTGTTGATTTGAACACTTCACGATAAACGAGCAGGTTTAAGTATCCATCCGGATCACTTTCTATTTGTTTGATATTGCTCAGTGCTTCTTCCTTTTTGTTGTTGAAAGTGGTTTCGTCAAATGCAGGGTGGAGGAGCATGTCGGAAAAAATGTCCCAACTTTCGTTCCAATGACTTTTAAGGCAATTGAGAGCAACGGAGCTTTCATCCTCATTGCTTCCTGTCGTGATGGAACTTCCATAGGAATCGAGTAATGAATTGAATTTATCCTTTGGATATTTCGCGGTTCCGGATTCTGCAAGAACATTCATGGTCAATTGTTCAATGCCTTCCTGTTCTTTGGAATAATTGGCTGTGCCGCCACGAACATAGAGAGCCACACTGATGATGTCCTTTGTAGAAGGTTTGCTAATCACTTTTATACCATCTACCATGTATTCTTTCACACCGAAGTCTTGCTTTTTAAGTGTGCGCTTTTTAATTTCCTGTTGTTGAGCACTTGCTGTAAACGCGAACCAACAGGAAAATAAAAGCAGGAGCGAGGTTATCTGTAGTTTTTTCATTTTCTGTTTTTGTTTTAGATCATTTTTGTTCAAAAATGGTTTCATCAATGTTCATAGCCGATTTTGTTTTCGGGTCAACTAAAACGCCCCAGGCTGATGGTTGTTTCTGAATGTACTTACGCACATAGGATTTGATATCTTCCCGGGTGACTTTCCTGACATTTTCATTGTAATTGGTATAATAACCAATGCTGGCGGAGGCCCACCAATAGGTAACAGTGTGAACAAAATCGGAAGTCTTTTCTTTGCCGAATGCGTCAGAAATTTCCAATTGCGATTTCGCGGTGTTCAGCTGTTCATCGGTAAAATATGCGTCAGTATCCCATTTTTTTATTTCATCCTGCAATACTTTTACAGCTTCTTTAATACGTGCCGGATTTGGAACCATGAAAATCTGGATAGGTCCTGTGAATTTGCACGTCTGATAATTCAGACTAACATTAAATGCAAGTCCGCTTTCGACAAGGGCTTTTTGTAATGCGGATGTTTTGAGATTTAATATTGTGGAGAATACATCAGCTGCATAGGTAGCGGCTACGTCGTTACGAGTATCAGGTCCCTGGTAACCTCCGATGATGAATGGTGACTTTGCATTTTCATTGATCACAACAAAGTTGTTTTGATCAACCATTGGATAGAATTCAGGAATAGGCCATCTTTTGAACGGATCAACAGCGGATGCAGGCCAGCTGCCGAATATTTCTTTTATCTGGTTAAAAACTTCTACGTGATCCACATCTCCTGCAACACACAGAATGGAATTATTAGGATGATAAAATTTGTTCTGGATCACTTTCATTTTCTCCGGAGTTGCTGAACGGATGATCGCATGGTCTCCAATCGGGTTCTTCCTGCAGTAGTGGTCTCCCCACATTTTATAATTTAGTTCATCCACCAGGAAGAAAACCGGGTTGGATTCATTGCGTTGAAATTCTCCGTCTACTACAACATTTTCTTTTTTCATTTCCTCCTGATCAAACAGAGGGTAACGAATCGCGGAGTTGATGAATTCAAGTCCGGGTTTCAGGTTGTAATTTCCAAGAGTGATAAAGTAATTTACACGTTCGTTGGAAGTTGTCCCGTTAAATACAATTCCAAGTTCTTTAATTCGCTCAAGGAATTTTTCCTGGGAAGGATAATCTTTGTTTGCTTTAAAGAACATGTGCTCGTAAAGATGTGACAGGCCATTGTATTCAGGTGGTTCTGTGTAACTACCGTTTCGCGTACAAATCTCAATTGTCGCGAGAGGTACAGTCCGGTCTTCAATCACCAGCATTTCTAGTCCATTGTCTAATTTTGACATGAAAAAATTTGATGGTAATTTTTCGCTTTGTGCTTTGGTAAAATTTGAAACCAACAGCCATCCAAGCAGCATCAGCGGGAATTTTGTTTTGCTCATAGGTTTTTGTTTATCGGGGGAAATTAGGGTAAATAACATTTGATCCGATTTCCTTAAGAAAATTTAAGAAATCGATCAAATCTTATGCATGTTTTGGCAGAAAGAAGAGACTGGGCAAGAAACAGAAAAACCTGAAATAGAAATCAAGTTTGATTACCGAGTGATTGTAAAGAAATCCATTCCGGAATCAACGTTGAGTAAACAGCAATTAAAAGCAATTTAAAAGGAAATGGCGGGAAGTATAGTTTTCCGCATCGATAAGAACCACTAATCGTTATGGATGACAGGATTCAATGACTCGCGTTGATGAAATCCTTCTCCAGTTCTGAAATCTTCTCATTCAGTTTTTTCAGTAATTCAGATTTCTCATTGGCAAAATTAAGAGATGAGCCATCCTTTATAGCCATGTGATTATAATAATGGCTGCCGATTTCAAGAAGGATTTTTTCCTTAAGGTTATAATTTCTGTTGAGTTCTTTTGTTAGATCAGATTTGGATTTCATAGGAGGACTATAGAATATTTATTCCTGTAAATTTAGACATGAAAGTATTTTCTGAATGTGATGAATATCATTCAACAAAACCAATTATGTCATCTCTGTTTTCAAAAATTCTTTTCAATTTCTAAATTGATTTAGAAAGGATTAAGAGTAATGTTGCTTTTCCGGGAATTTTATATCCGCTATTGGAACATAGCTGATTGGATTGTATTGCAACATAGCAGAGTGCATTACAAACTTGTCTAAATTCTGGGTTTGCCGGATTGAATTTGAGTCCCGATGGAAGGACTTTATCTGGTCAATTTTGATTTTTTTTATCAATTTGAATTCTTCTTTAAAAAATCTTGTGTTTTTCTCATAAAATCAGGCCATTTAACTTTTTATGAACTGATAAAAATTCATCTGAAAATTTCATTGTCAGCATTCTGTAATTAAAGTATTTCGCCTTCCAAATACCAGAAAATCTCTTAATTTTGCACCAAATTCTCAACTCATTTAAACTAAAATTAGCATGAAAAGACAATTACTGATTGCTGCCTTATTTTTGGTAAGCCTCGGTGCTTCTGCCCAGTACACTTGGCTTAGCCAATCTACTGGCTTGATTCCGGTTTCATCCGGAGTGCGTTACATCAGCGTAGTGGATTCAAACATCGCCTGGATTTCCACTTACGATGGTTCAGGTGGTGGCGCGAACCGCACTGATTTTTCCAGAACTACTGATGGAAGTACATGGACAGCTGGAAACGTTCCACTTTCAACGGATTATGATTGGTCCATGATTTTCGGTCTCAATGCAGATACAGCCTGGGCAATGTTCTATGATGCAACTGCCGGTGCAGGTGGTGGTATCTGGAAAACTACTGATGGTGGTGCTAACTGGACTCAACAAGGTGGTGGCGCTATTTTCGATGCGAACTCTTTCCCTGACATCGTTCACTTCTACGATGCAGACAATGGTTTTGCAATAGGAGACCCTAATCCTTCTGATTTTGAAATTTACACAACCTCTGATGGTGGTGCGACCTGGATTCCTGTACCGGGAGCGAATATTGCTCCTGCACAGAACGGTGAATATGCTATCGTTGGACATTATGTTGTAATGGGCGATACCATCTGGTTTGACACAAACCAAGGTCGTGTTTTCCGTTCAGTAGACAGAGGTCAGAACTGGACTGTAGCTTCTACAGGAATTACTGTTCCTGCAAGCAGCGCGATTGACCTTTGCTTCTATACAAATCTTGATGGTATTGCACGTTTGTACAACAGCACAACCGGTGTTAACACCATGAAAGTTACTCACGATGGTGGTTCAACATGGACTGCAGCTACTCCTGTAGGAAATTTCTTTGGATCTGATGTTAAATGGGTTCCTGGAACTCAATCAACTTTGGTTTCTACAGGTGCTGCTACCGGCTTCATCGGTTCTTCTTACAGTGCTGATGGTGGTTTAACCTGGACTGATATTGAAGTTGCTGATCAGCGTACTGCTCTTGGTATTTCAGATTCTATCCACATGTGGACAGGTGGTTTTACTGCTGATCCTGTAACGGATGGTATTTACAAATGGGTAAACATCCCAACAATTGCCTGCAGCGATCCTTCCATTTCTCCGGGTGTAACTGTAGTAGGTTCTGATACTTCAGTTTGTGATAATGAGACAGCTACATTCACCGCTACAGGTGTTGTTGCTCCTACTACAGGTGACTTCTCCGGTGTGAGCTGGGTAATTTCTTCTGCTGACATTTCCGGTACAACTGATCCTCTCAATGATCCTTCATTGATCGCTTCTTACCGCTTTACTTTCCCTGCACCGGCAACTGCAACTCGTACTTTCACTAACGATGCTGCACTCATTGGCGGCCAGGTTCCTTACGGTTTGTACTACTGGACTCCTGTAGTATTCGGTAACGCAGTTCAGGCGAGTGCAGGTACTCCTGTATTCCTGGGTGACCTTACACTTGATCCAAACTGTACTTATGTTGGAACTTCAGTTCCTTTGCATGTTTATGATCCACTGTCTCCGACTTGTACCGGTCTCAATGTAACTTGCAGTGATCCTTCAATCACTCCTGGAGCTACTTCAGTAAGCGACACAGCTATTTGTGATGGCGATACAGCTATTTTCACAGCTACAGGTATGGTTGCTCCTACAGAAGGTGATTATGCCGGTGAAAGCTGGGTAATTACTACTGCTGATATCTCCGGATCAACTGATCCTCTCAATGATCCAAGTATCGTTACTTCTTATGTGTTCAATTATTCCAACGGAACTTCTACACGTTCTATCATCAACGATGGTCAGTTCATTGGTTCCCTGATTCCATACGGAGTATACTACTGGACTCCTGTTGTGTTCGGTAATGCGGTTGCAAACACTAATCCTCCGACATTCCTTCAGGATTTGAATCTTGATCCTAACTGTACTTACAGCGGAACTTCAGTTGCTGTTAACGTATTGGATCCATCAGATCCAAACTGTACCGGTGTAGGTATCGCAGAAATCAATGCTTCTCAATTGGCGGTTTACAGCTACCAAAAAGATGCATCTACGATCGACATCCAGATCAATGCAGCAGTTTATGGAAAAACTTCAATCCAAATCATTGACATGATGGGACGCCAGGTTTATTCCAATACAACTTATGTAAGCAAAGGCGTTAACCACGAAATGGTGAATGCTCAAAAACTGAGTGCTGGTACTTACCTGATTCATGTTGAATCTAATGGTATCAAAGCCGTAAATAAACTGGTGAAATTCTAATCAATCACCGAATTAAAATAAAAGAGGCTGTCCTTATAAAAGGGCAGCCTCTTTTATTTATAGGGACGAGGGACGAAAGGGACGAGGGACGAAAAATTCCAACAGGCACCAACCACCAACCACTAAGCACTAAGCACTCAGCACTAACCACTAAAAACCGCTAGTCAATCCACTCAAACCCCTCCGCTTTCGGAACATCATTAATCATATCCTTTCCAAGATCAGGTGGTGCAGTGAGTTTTCTGGTTTTGGTATTTATCCATGCACCATCCACTGTGATGAAAGCACAATGAGTGCCGTCTTCTTTTACGATTTCATGTCGGAATGAAAACCGTGAGTAATCTTTGTTGAGTTTTAGCAATTGAAGATTGATACTTGTTTTTTCTCCGAAACGAATTTCCCTGCGAAAGACACCTTCTTCCCTGAACAGTACCGGCCCGAGATACAATTCCTGCAGTTGACGAATTGTCAATCCATGTTCTTCTAAAAATGAAGTTCGGATCTGGGCTGCTAAATCATAGTAAACAGAATGTCTCAAATGATAATTGGGGTCAAGATCCGACCAACGAAGGTCAAGTGATTTTTTATACTCTTTCATGGTAAGAGGGGATTGGAGTCTTCAATTTTTATTTTTGACGCTTTTCTGAATTTGTAAATCGTATGCAGAATCACTGTGATCATGATAATAACCGCACCAAGGTAAAAGCCACTGTTGAGAATTTTTCCTTCACCGGCAAACAAAACAGCGAGTATAATCCCATACACCGGTTCAAGGTTCAAGGCCAATCCCATGGTGAATGCAGAAACTTTTCTGAGCGCATCCAATGATAATATCCAGGTGAGAACGGTACAGAAAAGAGAAAGTATCAGCAGATAAATAGAATCTGAAAAATCGGGGAGATAATGTGTTGTCGGTTGAATAGCAAGGTAGAGGGGAAGCAGTAGAGTAAGTAGCAGAAACCCGCTTGTTAATTCGATCAGACTAATGGTTAATGCCTCGTAATGTCCGGCAATACGTTTATTCAGGGTGGAAAATGTCGCACTAAGCAATGCACTGATGATACCGACAATAATTCCTGCCGAAGCACTCAGGTCCGAATTGTAGATGGTAGCGATTCCAACCAGGGCGAAAAGACTAAAAATGATATCTACATAATCAAATCTTGTTTTGTTTACCAGCGGTTCAATGATGGAAGCAAAAAGCGCAATCGATGACAGACAGACCATCGCGACACTGATACTCGAAAGTTTTATCGATCCGTAAAATGCAACCCAATGAAGCATTACTAAAAATCCGATGCTTCCAATACGAATGAGTTCTTTTCTTTTTAATGAGGGAAAATTTCTCCTGTACAACATCAATAGCGCTATCGCAATACTGCTGATCAGCATCCTGTACCAGACCAGAAGTCCTTCGTTCAGGTTAATCAGTTTACCAAGAAGCCCGGTGAATCCCCAAAGGAAAATCGCTGCATGCATTTTTAAATATGCTGTTCGCATCTGGGCTTTGGGATTCATCATCTTTTTTCTTCGTTTGAAGATCTTTATTAATCACCAAATGTGTCTAAGATTTTGGAATGAATTTTTGTAATTCTTTCCATACCTTAACTATTGGCAAACCCATCACATTGAAATAACTGCCTGAAATCCGATCTATGATGGCAATCGATTTTGAAGGGTCTATTGCAAGAGAACGTTCAAATAAATCAGCTTGTCCAATCTGTTCTAAAAATTTTAATTCTTCTTCCGAACAAGGGTTCATTCCGTGTGGCAAACAATCCTGTGCACCATATGCTCCTGCCTTATCAAAGGGCTGGTAATGATCCACATAAGAGGAGATTTCGGATTCTGAAAGGGATTTGAACCATACAGTAGTTTCATCAAAGAAATCAACAGAGGAGTTCTTTGAGAGAATACTCACACCAGTATACACCTGGTGGTCACGTCCCTGCAGTTTACTCAGCATGCGAATAGCATCTGTTCTGTTCACCGGTTTACCCAATAATTCATTTTCACACCAGACAATAGTATCCGCTGTAAGCAATACATCCTGATCTTTCAATTCATTTACATAAGCAGTGGCTTTATGTTTTGAAAGGTAGATAGCGATATTCTCTTTGGTGAGTCCTGCAGGAAAATCTTCCGCGATGTCTTTCACCCTAATCTCAGGTGAGAATCCCATGCCTTCCAACAGTTGTTTTCGTCTGGGCGATCCGGAGCCTAAAATTAAATGCATATTAAGCTTGAAGGTGTTGTTTGTTTATAGACCACAGCAGGTCCGAATTAAATCATGCTTAAAGAACGGAAAGAAATTCTGAATTTTTCAACCGAACCAAATTCTTTACCAAAGAGGTATTGTGTACAATTTTTCAGGCCAAAAAGTATACGTAAAATGGAATCATTGTAAGGATACCGGCAAGCATAATAAATTTGGTAAACAAGCTGGCATAGTAAAAATCCTTTTTTTCTTCCGCAGAATAAATCAGATAGGATAAGGCAAGAAATGGGACGAGGAACATCGTTAACAGCCACCAGAAATTGATGACATTATTATTCCTAAAAAATGTACTGAATACGAGATAGATTATTGCGGCATTGAAAAGGATGCTCAAATAAATTACCCCTTTCGTCTTTTTTACACCGAATCGAACCGGAAGTGTTTTATACTGTGCAATTTCATCACCATCCACATCCTCCATGTCTTTAATTAATTCACGCGTCAAAGAGACTGTGAATGCGAAACCAGAATAGAACAAAAGGTAGACGAAGTTCCTGTAAAATTCAGGTTCATATAAACCTACTATCAATAAGGAAAGTGCACTTAAAAAGGAGATCAGCAGGTTCCCTGATAGAATTCTGCGTTTGTAATAGGCAGAATACATCCACAGTGAAGCTGCAGCAAAGACCTGTACCAATGCCATCATCGGATGATCAATTTTGCATGCGAGATAAGCACCAATGACGATTCCAAAACCGCTTAGTATAAAGTAAAGTAATTGGGCGCTTTGGGCACTGATTTTTTTTCCAACGATAATTTTTCCGGGCTTGTTGACCTCATCAGCTGTGATATCAAATACATCATTGATGATATTGCCGGCAGCTGCAATAAGTAAAGTTGAAATGACAAGCAGGGAAAAATCTAACTTCGACAAATGCTGAGGGAATTCATCGGTGATATTAAATTCAGTTTGAAAAGCCGGAATAATGATGCAGTACCTCACCAGGAATTGAGTCAGTGCAATCATTAAAAGATTCGGGAAACGAACTAATCTGAATAGATACATTATGTGTTCACTAAATTGAATACCGGAATAAAGGGATGGATGCTTTGTATCGGAACGAATAGTACAGACAATTTCTTTTATCCAGCGGAAGAATTGTTGTCAGGAATGTTTTGAAATGGCCAGTTACCATGCAAGCGCATAACTTGCTCAACCACATCCCGTACGCACCCGTCACCACCTTTATATGGAGAAATATAAACACTCAGTTCCCGGATCTCCGGCGCAGCATCCTGAGGACAAGTAGGAACACCAATCAATTGCATCACCTGATAATCCGGAAGATCATCGCCCATGTAAAGAATTTCGTCCAATTGTAAATCATAAGCATCGAGGATTTCATCGAGCTTCTCTTTTTTGTTATCTACTCCAAGGTAAATATCGGTGACCCCGAGATTGTTCAGACGACTTCTGACGGATTCTGATTTACCTCCGGAAATGATACAAACTTTATATCTTGCTTTCACTGCTTCATGCAAAGCATAACCATCGCGGATATTCATGACACGGATTAATTCCGCAGGCATCACAAATAAGGAGCCGTTGGTGAGTACACCGTCCACATCAAAAATGAAGCATTTTACTTTGGCTAGTCTTTGTTTGAAATTTGTATTCATGCCAACAAGTATACTAAATTTAGGGCACCTCTAAAAACCTATTTTGGGTGATGTGCGCTGAGATTTTTTTGCAATATGAGGCGTGAGGAAGGATGATACTGAAACCAAGTATCAGACTGACGAACAACGAAGTATTGCAAAAAAAGATCAAGCATTGAAATTTCTTGATTGAAACAGTGGATTATATTAACAGCACCCGAAAGAGGTTTTTAGAGGTGCCCTTTATTAAAGAAGAGGGCCGTTATGGTCCTCAATACTTTGACTGATCAATTTGTAAATTTTTGCGTATTCCGGATGATTGGTCAGCTCTTTCAGGTGTTTTTCAATTGTCTCACTGTCACCTCTCCGCGCTGGTCCAGTTTGCATTTCTCCGGGAGAATGTTTCTGAACTTTTTTTGCAGTTTCTGCAATCAGCGGCCTTAATAAATCAAAGTCCAGTTTACTCTTGCGAAGGATTTCTTCTGCAATTACAAACATATGATTACTGAAATTATTTGCAAATACGGCTGCAAGATGCAAGGAACGGCGCTCCGTTGAATTGATCCAATGGATGTTGTCACTCAATGTACTTACGAATTTCGCTAACCTGTTGTTGACTGAAGAGTTCCTGCTCTCGAGGCAAAACGGAACACTGCGGATATTGATTTTACGATCGCGTGAGAATGTTTGTAGAGGATAAATCACACCGCAATTGGTAAACGATTTCGGAAAAATTGACAGCGGGACACTGCCGGAGGTATGCGCAATCAGGGCGGTTTTATCGGGGATAAAAGGTAGAATTTCTCCAATGGCTTCATCCCTCAGGGCAATCAAATACAAATCCGCTTTCGGATGTAGTCCGGATGGTTCTGTTGTGAATTCCGCTTTCAGTGATTTTGCAAGCCTTTTTGCATGCAGAGTAGTGGGGCTGTACACCTGGAGAATGGTGTGACCGGACTTGTATAATGCAGTTCCCAGGTGAGTAGCGACATTGCCGGAGCCAATCAAAACGACTTTCATGGAATCAGATTTTCACAGGTTGCTCTGTTTTATTTTTCCGGATTCTTTTTCTTAAAGCCATGAGTGAACCGATAATCATCAGGAAGCATCCCAGCCAAAGAATGTTTATGCCCGGGAAAATAATGGCTTTCATGATGACAAAATCTTTCTTGTTGGCTTTCTTTTCGCTCACACTTAAAGTGATCTTCCCTGTATTAGGATCGATTTTATCGAATGTAAATTTCAATCCCATTTCATCCAGAAAAGCATCCTGAGTATAAATCGCCATGTCTCTGATGAGGAAAACCGGTTCGCTGCGATAAATTTTTCGGTTTACATCTTCAATGCGCAGTTGAGCGGCTACTGCAAGGTCATTAGCCTCTAAATGATATTTTTCCTTGTCCAGATCCTTGTTCAATCCTTCCAGGATTACAAAGCTGTTGCTGGTTACAAACGTATCGCCAATCGCTAATTGCTGTTCCTTTGGTGCCTGATAATCGCTCTCTCCGTCAGGTTTCTTGGTATTCTCAAGCTCCGCGTAAGTGATGTGTGTGTAAATATCTTTCGTGAGAAAATGTTTGGTCGCGGGTTCGGCGACATTTCCCATACGTTCATTCAATTGAATAAATGGACGAAGCTCAAAGGCTTTTTCTTTTTTTCCTGTTTGAGAATTGACCTGGAAATATTCAATAGTGTAATACACATGAACGCCTTCCTTTTCGGATTTCTGATAAGTGACATAGTAATTACCCATAGGAAGTGTATCAGATTTTTGTTCAATCATGATATTTTCCTTATTCGGCATTTCTTTGCCCAGATCAATATTTTTTACATTCTGTGAAATGATCTCCTTTTTAGTATTGGAGATGAGAGCCCCACATAGGATCAATCCGATACCGATGTGAGCGACTGAAGCTCCTGCATGGCTCCATTTCCCTTTGATTACGCGGAACAAATAATCAGCATTGGCAACCACTGCAAAAATGGAAGCCAACAACAAGCCGTAGTAATGAATCCGGTACGAAGTTCCCAGGAAAAGGGCGCACACTCCTGTAATCAGGATAGAAACTACAATACTTACGGTGATTTTTTTGAAGAGATCTTTCGAATCCGATTTTTTATATTTTAAAAACTGAGCAATACCGATCAGCAAACAAATCAGAATAGCAACAGGAATCTGCCAGCGGTTGTAATGGTCCAGAGGATCAGCAGGCGGAGCTATTTTGCTGCCGAAAATTTTATTAATAACCGGAGTAGAGGTAGTGAAGGTGATCTGAATTGCACCAATGACCAATACCAGCATTCCGATAAACATCCAGAATTCCCTTGATGAAATATGTTCTTCAGTTTCTTTTTCTACAATGGATTTCCAGTTCCGGATAATTAAAATAGCAGCTAAAACAAGAAAGAACAACATGTACAGAACCAGATGTCCTGACATTCCCAGATCGGTAAAGGCATGTACCGATGAATCTCCGAGAATTCCACTGCGGGTAAGAAAGGTTGAGTAGAGGACAAAGAAAAAAGTAATGACCGCGAGTATAAAGGAGGAGAGTAAGGAGCGATTCCGGTGTTTATAAATCAACATCACATGTCCCAGACCAACCAGGGTCATCCAGGGAACAAGAGACGCGTTTTCAACAGGATCCCATGCCCAGAAGCCACCAAAACTCAATGCTTCATATGCCCATGCTGCTCCCATAAGAATACCGGTACCAAGTATCATGATCCCGAAAAAGGTCCATGGCAGAGCAGGGATGATCCACTCTTTGAATTTTTTTCTCATCAGACCTGCCATCGCGAATGCAAATGGAACAACAGTTGAAGCAAATCCCA
Organism: Bacteroidota bacterium; assembly: GCA_016720935.1. Lineage (NCBI taxonomy): Bacteria > Pseudomonadati > Bacteroidota > Bacteroidota bacterium. The sequence goes on along the minus strand of JADKJP010000007.1, from coordinate 324,429 downwards.
GAAATAAAGTTGGAGGATGAATGGTCATCCAGTAATTCTGAAGCAACGGATTCAAACCTCTTCCATCTTTTATCTTGGAAAGATAATCGGGCATCTTAATGAATGGAAGATTCGCAAAATCCGGATGTTCACGGAGCAATACGAATGGGTTTGTTCCGATTTTATAACCAAGCACAACGATACCAAGGACCATTGAAGCGAGAAATACCTGAACCATGGTAATGATTAACATCACACCATTTTCCCATTCTTTGGCTGTATAAATAACTATCCATGATAATACAACATGCCAGAACATCCACAAGAGAAAACTGCCTTCCTGTCCTTCCCAAAAGCAGGAAAGAATGTAACGCAAAGGCATGGCAGTATTGCTATGTTCCCAGACATAATAATATTCAAACCGATGATTGAAGATGAGGTAAAAGAGGAGAGCAAAAATTCCTACGATAGAAAAGGAATGTAAAGCAAACGATTTACGGGCAATATTTTTCCATGAATCTTCTCCTGTACGCAGTGCAAAGAAATAACTGATAGAAGATAATAATGAAGCCGTAAAAGAAAGCACAATCAACAGATGACCTGCTTTTCCCCAGATCAACTGTTCTCCCAAATAGTTTATGTCCATAAGATTGTTTTAGAAAGACAAAGCTTAACGCAAAGAAGTGGTTGCTTTCATGTCTTCCTTTGGATTGTTATACTTGGAAGGACATTTCATCAAAACATCGGAAGCGACAAAGGAATCATCCTGAACTTTTCCCACGACTACAATCTGTTCTGATTTATCAAAATCCTGTGGTTTCGCTTTTTGAAGTACCACTTTTTTTTCAGCGCCTTCGTTATCTACAAGGTAGAAAGAGAAGAGATTTGCGTCGGCATGCGGGTTATAGTCCTGCGGCTTTTCTTTGTTCAGTTTTCCTACAACATGATAAGTTTTGGATGGATGTTCTGCAGCAACCCTAAAGGAAGCATAAGTACTTGAATCAGCCACGGTACTCAGGATTGCCGCAACGGCTAATGCGATGATTACTATGGCAATGATGTGTGATTTTTTCATCTGGTTTTCCGGTTTCGAATGCAAATTTAGCATTAAAAACTGGAGTAATTCCGTACCTCTGACTTGAAATAAAAAAGCTTTCTCCTTACTTGCCGGATTGCTTTTCAAGCTTTCTTAAGCGACGGTCTACTAGGATCAAATTGATGATAAATCCGGCAAGAATTACAGACAGAACTGTGATGACCACGTAAATTTTACCATTTTCCCTCATCAGATCTGCCATATCAACATCGGAAGTCTGTGCTGAGGAAGATAGTGATATCACAAGAAGGAAAAGCAGAAAAATTGTCTTTGGGAACCAGGCTGTTTTTAACATATCGTGTTTTATTTAAGAACAAGTACTTTTTTCCGCACGAGAACTTCGTTCTCAGCGCAAGTTAAGGAAATACAATAAATTCCGGGTTTCATCCCGATGGTCTCAATTGTTAAATTTTGACCTGCTTCGGATGAGTTCCACAAACCGCTTGCTATTATGCTGCCGGAAAAATCAGTCATTTCCCAGCGACAAATTCCGTGAATCTCAGGTGAAGGGGAGATGAACAATTGTGTTGATGATAAGACAGGATTTGGATAGACTTCAATTTCCGGAACTCTTGAGGATATTTCTTCCATGGTAGCGGTTACTAAATAACAGGATGTATCAACATCAAGAGTAGAAACGCTGAGATAGACCGAATCGGTGTGAAGAGCAAGACTTACCGGAACACTGGATGGTGCTACTGAAAATTGAAGCGGGTTTACAACCATGTCCGTTTTATTCAATGAAGTTTCAAAACATCTGCTCACTCCCAATGAATCTGTTTTGATCAGCAATCCTTCCATTTTGTTGGTCAAGTTATTTTTCCTGCTCCCTGAAATCAAATAGCCATTATCAGGTGTCTGAAGGATGCCGGAAAATTTATTTGAATACTGAAATCCAAAACTTGTAAACCATTCAGTCACCAGGTTCTGACTCATTTTGATGAGGAATAAAAATCTGGACTGATTTGTACTCAGACAGGTTGTTCCTGCAATTGCTATTCCTCCGTCGGAAGTACTTAATATTTTAAATCCGTCATCAAGTAATGAATTTGAAGAAAAACCAAGATCAAAGGTGCGTGCAAATTGAAGATAGCCATTTGCATCCGTTTTCATAATCAGAATATCTTGTCCTGAATTACCGCCTGTACCTACAAGTAAATATCCTCCATCATTTGTTTGAAGAAGAGACCGGCATGTATCGTTCAATCCAAGCGGGTAGGTATTGAACCAATAATAATTTCCGGCAGTGTCGAGTTTTGAAAGGAAAAAATTTGTTCCATTACTGAAACTATTGCTTGTCCCTGCGACAGCAAGCTGGTCATCAGTAGTGCGAATGATCGCAGTTGGATCTTCTTCTCTCGTTCCACCAATTATCTGCGTCCACAATGGCTGACCTGAATCTGAAAATTTGGATAATAAAATATCTTTCTGTGTACTGCCGGAGTTGTAATTGGAAACTCCACAAACGTAAAAGGAACCATCGGGAAGTGGCAATAATTTTTTGGGCTCTTCATATTGGGTTCGGTCAACCTTATGGTTCCATAGAAGTGAACCGGAGCTGTCAATTTTTACCAATAGAATGGAATTTTGATTCTGACTGCCTGCGTTTGATGCAATAATGATTGAACCATCATCAGTTTCAGAACTCATTACAGGTACGAGAATGGAATCTGCTGTTGAAATTGCGATGGACCAGTCTGTTTGAAATGAACCGGTTAATTTGTGAATATGTACGGATGAATTTCCGCTTGTGCCTGAACCATTCAACACCACATAACCCCCATTGAGGGAGTAATCAATCGCAACACAATTTGTTTCAGAAGTATTTCCATAAGTAACCTGAAATTGTTGCTGACAATTCGCATTTCCAAATGGGAAAAATAATGATGTGAGTAAAGTGCAAAGAAAAAAGCGCATCAATTTTCATTTTTCAGTTTCAGCCTTTTCATTCTCACGCGGATTTCTGTGACCCAGGCGGCAAGTAAAGACCAGGCAATCACGGAAGGATAAAAAACTGTACGCATTCTGTTGTCAAGATCGTAAGAACTGAAACCGGGATTACCACCGTTGCCGGGATGAAGTGAATCGGTCAGACGCGGAAGGATCATGATAAATACCAGCATTAATGTAAAAGCGAATATGCTATACACCGCGGAAAGTCTTGCGCGTTTGTGTTCGTCATCAAGTGATCCACGCAAGATAAGATAGGCAAGATAAACCAGCATGGTTGCGGCAGCGCCATTGAGCTTCGCATCATTCACCCACCATGCTCCCCATGTATTTTTTGCCCAGATACTGCCTGTCACCAGGCCCAGGATTCCCAGGAAAATTCCGGTGTATGCACACTGCTCGGATTTTATATCAAGGTCCAGATCATTACTGCCTAAAAAACGAATTGCATAAACGAGAGAAGCCAGCATCATGATGATCATCGCGAACCACATGGTGACATGGAAAAATAAATTCCGGATTGTTTCGTGAAGAATAGGAAGACGAGGAACGGGAATCAGTAAGCCCTGAATCAGTGAATAAAATAGCAACAAAATACATACCCATTTCCACCATGTAATTCCTGCAAATTCAATTTTTGAGCTCATTGGAATAATTCAGTTTTAAAATTTCATTCTCTTGAAATAAAATCTGTTCCCGATTTTCAGGTGTGAACTAATGTTCTATTTAGTCTCTCCAAAGATAAGGAAATAGGAGGTAAGACAATGCAAAAACAAGTGCATTTAAAGCGCAAAGGATAATGATGTATTGCCAGCTGACAGACCATGCGAGGCCATCCATTGCATTTTTCGAAAATCGTATCGTGGTCATCAGCAATGGAATCAGGATTGGAAAGCTTAATATTGACATTAGCGTAGCATTGTTCCCTGCTTTTGATGCAATTGCACTTACCATCGACAGGACTGATGCGAAACCCGAGCTTCCGAGAATCACTGCCAGAATAAACATGGGAAAATCCTGGACAGGATTTCCGATGAATAATGAATAGAAAAACAAATTGCAGGCTGAAAGTACCAGCATCAGGAGCAAACTATAAATTGTCTTTGCCAAAATGAGCGATCGGGAATTGGCCAGAGTATAATAATACAACATCCGGCCCCTGCTTTCCTGCATAAAGCTTTTGGCAACAGCATTGACAGCTGCAAAAACCTGGATGATCCAGAACAACGCGTTCCATGTTGGCAGATCAATAATCTGACGAAATGACAAGTAACAAACAAATACAGTTGATACTACATAAAGTAACAATCCCTGGAAAGCATATTTTTGCTTCCATTCAAGCCGGATTTCTTTTAGGATCAAAAATTTAACCTGATTAATCATATCAACTAAATTCCTTTTTCATTTTTTATAGCAATCTTTTATGAAGGTTTTGTTTCGTGAAATTACCTGAAAGAATTCAAATGATGAGTTATTTCAATTCCCATGAACTTCCTTTTTCCGGTATTTCGATATTCTGGAAACCTTTGGAAATTAAATTCTCCCTCCAATCGACCTGGACATCATAATCTCCATGAACGAGGAATGTCTTTTTTACTTCTGCGGGAGTAATACAGGATAAATACTCCTGCATTTCATTGTAATCCGCATGAGCACTGTAAGAATTCATTAATTCAACTCTTGCATTTACTTTGTATTCCTTGCCAAAGATGAATACTTCACTGTTTCCATTTCCCAGCCTGCCGCCAAGGCTTTCCGGTGTGCAATAACCCACAAGAAGAATTGTAGCATCAGGATTTTGGATATTATTTTTGATGTGATGTTTGATCCGTCCGGCTTCAGCCATACCGGATGCGCTGATGATAATCATTGGTCGTTTGTCATCATTGAGTTTTATCGAATCTTCCGCGCGTTGAATATAATGCAGATTGTCAAAACCGAATGGGTCCGGATCATTTTGCAGCGCTTTCAACATATCCCCATTGAAACATTCAGGATGCGCGCGCATGATCGCTGTAGCATTGGTAGACAAAGGACTGTCAACATATACAGGAATCGAAGGCAGGCTCTTTGAATTTCTCAGATTATTCAATGCATAAACAACTTCCTGCGTTCGGCCCAGACTGAATGCCGGAATAATCAGTTTTGATTTCTTTTCGATGCAGGTTTCCTGTACGATTTCAAGCAATCTGCTTTCCGTTTTTTCAGCAGTTTCGTGTAACCTGTTTCCATACGTGGATTCACAAATGAGATAATCGCACTGAGGAAAAGGCTCCGGTGATTTCAATATTTTATCGGATGCTCTACCGATGTCGCCCGTAAAACAAATTCTGTGTGTTATTCCATTTTCCCGGATATTCAAATTGATGGCAGCTGCTCCAAGAATGTGTCCGGAATCAGTAAACATCAATTCAATTCCGTCTTCAAGTGTAAATTTCTTGCGATAAGGAATTGTGAAAAAATTCTCCAATGCATTTTGAACATCTTCAATTGAATAAATGGGTGAGAGTGGAGCCAGATTTTTCTTTCCTCTCTTTTTATTAATGTACTTAATATCGTTTTCCTGAATATGAGCAGTGTCCACAAGCATGATGGCTGCAATATCCCGTGTGGCGGCAGTGCAATAAATCTTTCCGTTAAACCCTTGCTTGACAAGATTTGGGATGTTTCCGGAATGATCAATGTGTGCATGTGATAATATGAGGTAATCAATTGATGCCGGATCAAATCCAAAGTGCCGGTTCATGGGATCCGTATCCGCGCCATGACCTTGAAAAAAACCACAATCCAAAAGCAAGTTTCGGCCATTATCCAATGTTATCAGGTGTTTGCTCCCGGTTACGGTCCGGGCAGCTCCATGAAAAGAAATTTTCATATCGGAAGGAGTTTATTAATTCTTCGAAATTAGAAAAAGATGCCCAACAGTGCTCTATATTACCTGATTTTATAATTTTACAAAATTGACCAATTCAAAGCCTGTTTATGTCTTATCCTGTAATGAAATTAGATGTCCTTGCCTTTGGGGCCCATCCTGATGATATTGAGTTATCCTGCTCAGGGACTCTTTTGCTTCTCAGAGAGGAGGGCAAACGGATTGGCATAGTTGACCTTACAAAGGGGGAATTAGGAACTCGTGGAACACCTGAAATTCGTGCTCAGGAAGCTATGGACTCAGCAAATGTTCTGGGAATTTCCGAAAGAATAAACCTGGATTTTGCAGATGGTTTTTTTTCCAATGATAAAGAACACCAATTATCCATTGTTTCTGCTATTCGAAGATACCAGCCCGATATCATTCTTTGTAACGCTGTTTCAGACCGTCATCCTGATCATGGACGGGCGGCTTCTATGGTGTCCACAAGCATGTTTTTAGCCGGTTTGGCAAAGGTTGAAACATCTTTTGATGGGAAACCCCAGGCACCCTGGAAAACACGCGTTTTATACCATTATATTCAGGATCGATACATCAAACCCGATTTTGTAGTGGATGTTACCAGGGTTTGGGAGAAAAAAATGGATAGCGTCAAGGCTTTTCGATCACAGTTTTACAATCCCGATTCCAAAGAACCGGAAACTGCTATTTCGACAAAAGAATTTCTGGAATTTCTAGGATCCAGAGCCAGGGAATTTGGACGACAAATCGGAGTAACTTACGCTGAGGGTTTTACCGTTGAAAGAATCTTAGGTGTATCAACTCTTAGTGACCTGCTCTGATTCCTGAAGAAAAATATAAGCAAAAAAAAACCTCCCGGATTCCGGGAGGTTTTTTTTTGATCAGAAAGAATTAATTCACGATCAATTGTTTTGTTACTTTCTGAGCACCGGAAGTTATAGTGTAGAAGTATACACCAGACTGCCAGTTGCTTGTGTTTAAGGTAACAGTTTGTGTGCCACTTACAGCAGAAGAGATTTCTTCGGTGTGAATAGTCTTACCAACAACATCAGTCACTTCAACACTAATTGGAGCCGCTTTCTTCAATGTTACAGTGAATGAAGTAGTACCGTTGGATGGGTTAGGATAGTTTTGTCCAACAAAAATTTCTGTTGAATTAACTTTTGACATACCCACCAATGCAAGAGCGTCAACTTTTGCAAAAACGATATCGCTTGAAGAGAGGTTATTATTCACCTGGTCACAAGTTCCTGCAGTTGCAAGAGAATGTCCCGGAGCGTTGTCACGCTGATAAACTACGTAAGCGTAATCATCAACAGTACGTGCCATAGCTCCAAAAACGCCTTCCTGAAATTCACCATCACCACCAGATGCCTGGTTAGGAACAATATCATTTGGGAATGCCCATGAACCACCCATGTCAGCAGTTGCTGTCATGAACATGTGGTGATGGGTTTGTTTCCAAACTGCTGTATCAGCGAAAGGTGCTTCAACCAATGCCTGGTAAGAACAGAAAATTACATCGGAAGAAGTGATACCAAGAGAAGGCATAGCTGTTACACCACCACGGTAGTTACCCCATGGAAGCGAACATGTTGTATCTTCAGAAATAGCCAGGTTGTTATCGTGATCCAGATCCTGAGTTTCTGCGAAATGGATTCCAGGATTGCCGGCACCCATTGTTTCATTCCAGTATCTCAAACCATCAGTTCCCCAAAGTGGAGAATAGAAACCGGCAGCAGTTGTAGAGTCACGGAACCAGCGGAATTCGCTGTATACCACGTGAACCATACCCTGACTGTCAATAATTACTGCAGCATCACCAGGAGTTGAATTCATTGTATCCACAACTGCATCACCATCAAGGTAAGTGAACATGGAATCAAAGCTGAAGAATGGAATTGGGAAGTTCAGGATGATTGTCTTTGTCCAGGTCTGTCCACCATCAATAGATTTCAAAATTCCAAGGTCAGTAGAAGAACCACCGAATACAATTGCAACAACGTTTCCACTTGCATCAATAGCATAATCATCACCACCAAATCCAGCATAAAAAGCTGAATCGATTAACGGCAAACGCTGACGGAGAGTAGGCCAAGTTTGACCACCATCAGTGGAATGTGAATAAAGCATAGGGCCATCCTGACCATAGAGAGTACTTCCTGTAGTACCTGTTCCTTGCCAGATGAGATGAACATCTTCACCGGAAACAGCCATTTTAGACCATGTGTCATCATTAGTACCTGTTCCAAGAGCTGTTGTTTGTGCAGTCCAGGCTCCGGTACCTTTGGTAGCGCGCCAGTTCAATAACATGTGTCCAACACCTGAGGGAGGAGCAGGAGAGTGACCAACACTCATTTCTTTACCACTGGCTGTAACACCGATGTTTACGAAACCGGTACGGTAACTGCCTTCTGTACGAAGATTAGGGTAATCACCATTTCCTCCATCCGGAGTGAAATACCATTTTGATACTGTAGAAGCATTCGGGTCATAATAGTTATAACCGGTTCCACGATCAGGGAAATTGGCATTTGCATTTGGAGAAAATGTCCATGCAGCTGAAAACGATCCGTCATCGTTGTAATTCAGACGACGTGATGCAGATGCATTCGTTTGCAAATCGTAATACGTATAACCAATCACTTCCTCTTGTACACTTGTCGTAGAAAGACGATGTGCAGGACGTGATGTTACAAGTTGGCGACTTGCGTTGTTGTTCACCGGAACGCCATTATCCATCAACACACTTTTGTGCTCAATTGGATGATGAAGTTTCTTCACAGAAGCCGGCATCGGTGCTGTGTGGAAACCCTGGGGCAGGCGCCGTTGTACTTGCTGCTGCGCCATAGCACCGAGACCGATGGCCAGGGATAAGCAGACGAGTAAACCTTTTTTCATTTGATTCTTGGTTTTAGTTAGACAATAAATTGGTTTGTTGTTTTCTCCGACAAATTTAGATGAAAGTTTCGCTATTCCAAACAAAAGAAACCATGTTTTTACTGTCATAATCAAGCCTTTCTGTCATTGGAATGTCACTTTAAGACTTTCCCGGCTAAAGCCAAAGAAAATCCTTCATTCAGCCTCTAAAATCCTGAGTTTTTTAAGAAAATGATTCTATTGCTTTCGTATAAACTTTTTTGAAAAGTGAAGCAGCGTTTTTGGAACTAAAATGCTCTTCAGCATAGTTACGAATTAACTGCTGCTGAAATTTGCCGGGTTCAGAAAGTAAGTTTAAAATTGCTTCCCTTAATTTTTCAGGATCATCAACCGGAATTAAAATTCCGGTTTGTTCCGTAACAAATTCTTCAGGACCTCCACACCGCGTTGCGATAACGGGCTTTCCACAACTCATTGCTTCAGCACAAATCAATGAAAATGTTTCATACCGGCTATTCACCACAAGAAAATCACATTGCTTGAGATAATCATATACTTCTGAATTATTTTTTTGACCCTCAAAAAAAACTGTGTTCCCGAATAATCCTAGTTGCTTCGAATATTTTATTAAGTCCTCCTCATCTTTTCCGCCTCCAACAATTTTCAACTCAACATTTTTATGAATGCTTTGAATATCCTTGAAAACTTCCAACACTCCCCTGATATTTTTTATCTCATCAACCAGATCCGCAACGATCAGTATTTTGGTTTTTGTTCCTTCCCAAATACGTTTTACAGGAGAGGCCGCAGCTTCAGTATCAATAATATTAGGAATAACAACAAATGGATTCCGGAATCCCGAAGCATTCATTTTCTTTTTTAAAAATTCTGAAACAACTGTCCCGCCCTGAGCTCTGTTAGTGAAAAAAGTACTCAGTGTTTTTCTAAGCCATGACTGATGCTGATATCGACCGGTTGCATAACCCGACCATTGCTCACTCACGATATAAGGAATCCTGAATTTTTTGGAGAGATACCAGCCAAGAATAACCGGACGTAACAAGATATAGGCATGGATGAGGTCAGGATGAATTCCTTCTTTTGTGATGGAATGCATTGTATTTTTCCATGCCTTATAATAACGAATGGCATTCACCACCGGTGAAAACAGCGATTTACTTTTTGGATAATATACAAGATATTCGGTAATACCCTCCTCGCGTTGCACAACCGTTTCTGTCTTTGTGACGGAGCCATTTTCAAATGACTGAGCATAAAATACAACTACATCTGCGAACCCTGAAATTGCCTTAACCTGTTTTTGAATAAAAACACCCAGCTGTGGATCGTATCGGTTAGGATACCATTTGGTAATCAGAAAAACGGTTTTTCTTTTTTCGCTATTCATGTCCGGCTGAAGATCCAAAGATAGAATGATTTTTCAGGAAAAATATTTTGGATGAATCAAGCTTCAGGAATCGATTTTTTTTGCACGCAGGCGGACGGAGTTTCCGATAACGACTACATCTGAAAAAGCCATCGACAAAGCTCCGATCATCGGACTCAGGTAACCAAAAGCTGCAAAAGGTATTGCGACTACATTGTAAAAGAAAGCCCAGAATAAGTTTTGCCGGATAGTTTGATAAGTCGCTTTTCCAATATTTAATGCTTGCAATAGAATACGCAGATCTTCCTGATGTAACAAAATAACCTGAGCTGATTGAATCGCCACATCTGTCGCGTTGCTTAGTGAAATTCCAATGGTTGCTTTGGTCAATGCAGGGGCATCGTTGATTCCGTCTCCGACCATTGCTGTAGGTCCTGATTTTGTGAAGGATTCAATCAGATCAAGCTTTTGCTTTGGTAATTGCTCACTGTATACCCGTTCAATTCCCAGATGAGCCGCAAGATTTTCACATGCGGATTTTCGATCTCCACTTACCAGAATAACTTCAATACCTTTTGACTTTAGAGCTGCAATAGTCTCTGCAGCGCCTTTTTTAATTTCATCTTCAAGATCAATCGTCGCGATGAGCTCATTATTTTTCAAAATATAAATGTTGTGAGTCAAATCATTGTGAAAATGCCTCACCATCTGGTAGGAACCAATGCTATACAAATCGCCATTTAAATCTGTCGCGTTAATTCCAATCCCTTTGTCCTCCTTAATTTCTTTCCATTCGATTTTAACCTGATTGTCTCCCGTCGGTTTCAATTCCTTTGTCAGTGACAATGCAATAGGATGAGAGGAGTGTTTTTCAAGAGAGTATGCGATCGCCCGGATATCTTCTTCTTTTCCCTGTAGTACATTGATTTTTGAAATTTTAAATTTCCCTGTAGTCAGAGTGCCGGTTTTATCAAAAACTATTGTTTTAATTTTTGAAAATGATTCCAGCGTTTGTCCCCCTTTGATGAGAATGCCATTTTTCGCCGCACGTCCGAGGCCGACCATCACAGCCGTTGGCGTTGCTAATCCCATCGCGCAGGGACATGAAATTACCAGCACTGCAATTGCGTTCATCAAAGCATTTTGGATAATCAGGTCAAACATAAAGTGACTGATAAAAAATGTCAGAACACTAATGCCAACTACAGCAGGAACAAAGATCGCGCTGATCTGATCACCTAACTTTTGAATCGGTGGTTTGCTATGCTGTGCGGTTTTGACCATTTCAATGATATGCGCAAGTGTGGTTTCTCTTCCCACATGTTCGGCAATCATCCTGAAATTTCCCTTTTCTACCAATGTGCTCCCGGTAACTTTTTCACCCTTTTCTCTGCTCAAAGGCAAACTTTCGCCCGTAATCATGGATTCATCGATGAGTCCGTTTCCCCAGGTAATTTCACCGTCAACAGGAACTTTATCACCACTATTCACTTGTAATAAATCTCCTTTTTTGATCAAATGAATAGGAGTGTCAATTTGAGTTTCAAGCCCGTTTTCAATCACAATTTTTTTTGCAGAAGAAACCTGGAGTTGGTTCAAATCCCTCAGAGCGGAAGTGGTTCGTTGGATGGATTTGTGTTCGATCACATTACCTAAAAACACAAGGGTGATTATCGTAGCGGATGTTTCAAAGAATAAATAATTATGCAATTCCGGCTTTCCATAATAGAGGAACATCCCCGCGCAGCTGTATACAAATGCTGAAGTGGATCCGATCGCGATTAAAACGTCCATATTTGGAACACCCGCACGGATAGATTTCCAGGCGCTGACTCCGAAATGCCAGATGCCAATACTTATCACCGGCAGACATAAAAATAACTGGATCATTCCATTGCCAAGAATGGAATGGGGCAATACCATGTTCAGCAGCAGAGGGATGGTAAAAAGCAGAGAGACATAGAATTTCCAATTGATATTTGAGTGATCATGTTGATCAATTTCTTCCGTGTGGTTTTCAGTGCTTGCATCCGATCTGCCGGTTACCCTGTAACCAAGTCCATTGATATCGGCAATAGCCTGCATAATCTGATCTCCGCCAACTTCCTCAAATTTTACTTCCCCGGCAAGAAAATCAACACGTACATCTTTGAAGCCACGTTTTTGTAATGTACGGGTGATGGTTTGAGCACAATTTGCGCAATCCATTCCCTCCACATTCAACTGAATTTCTTTCTCCATTAGCTTTTGCAAAGGTACTGTTCTCCCTTGATTTCCTTTTCTCCATGTTTTCTGTTTAACATGAATTACATCGAAATCACTTTCTTTCTTGTGTGAAAAGAATAAATGAATATTTTTGCAGCCCTGTTCGGGATAACCGGACAAATACGGTGATTGTAGCTCAGCTGGTTAGAGCGCTAGATTGTGGATCTAGAGGTCGTGGGTTCGAGCCCCATCTTTCACCCGAAACGCTGATAGTCAACTATCAGCGTTTTTTTTTGGTGTTTTTTAACCTTGTTTACATCAACTTTGAAAAACGGATAATGTGATTACTTATGGATCCGAATTTGAGAAAATGTATAATTATATGAATGCCAGTATTATACGTAGTTAATCAAGAGCTATTTAATATTCTCCCTCACATAATCGTCCCATTTTGTTGTCTTATAGAGGTCTTCAGCGAAATATTTTAAAACTGGTAAAAGTTGCTTTTCAGTCATATAACCTGCTACAGGACCAATTGGATCAGATTTTTCATCCAAATAGACGGATGTGGGATAACTCATTTGTCCATTCAGGAAGATTGCTGCAATTTCATTCGCCCTGTATTCAGGTTTGAATACATACGACTTGTCCTTGAAAACAATGGTGTCTTTGGTTTCAGCATCCAGTTTTACCGCGTAATAATGTTGGTTCATATATGCTACTACTTCCGGATCTTCAAAAGTTGTTGCATCCATTCGCTTGCACCATCCGCACCAACCGGTATATACGTCAATAAATATTTTTTTGGGTTGGGATGAAGACTTGGTCAAAGCAGATTTAAAATCCATCCATTCTATACCTGCTTTTTTCTTCCCTGATTCCTGAGAATGAACAGGAGAAATAAGAAAGCATGAAACGAAAAGACTCAGAAGTATTTTTTGAATAACAGACATAGTACCGGTTTTGATGGATAACGTGAAAACTTATTTAAAATTCTTTTGATTTACACGAATTTAAGTATTCACAAGATGCAAAACAAGCATTTCCAAATGTTGAAATAATTCATCTTTTTTATTCAAAAAATTGAAGTTCCATCTTACTGAAGCAGAATTGTGTTCAGGATGAAGTGTGTATTCTGTTATCACAACTTTACAACGAACAGTCTCACCCGCATAAACAGGTTTTAGAAATCTCCAGTTATCCACAGCAAGTCCTGCAAGCACTGATTTACCAAACCTGGGTATCCACACATTTTTATAAAAATGATGAAATGGATGTGGTCCACTCGCAACGATATCCTTGAAAAAATGTTGACGTGCTGCTTCTTTGCTCAGATGAAAATCAAGTGGATCATATGCTGTCGCAAAACGAATGATATCTTCTTCTGTAAAAACAACAGTGCCGAAGTCGAATTCGTCTCCGGCACTGAAATTATTTTTTTCCTGCATTTGAAATTAATTTACTCCATGCATCATTTTAATCAGCTTCTTATACAATCCGAGCAGGATTAAGGCAGCAGTGCCACTGAGGACGATAAATACGCAGAAGAAGATAAACAAATTGGAAATTTCAATGCCAAGGAAACTTGGGATCTTGGCTGCTTCAGCTGGTGCTTCTCCTGCGCCTGGAGGAATCAGAGCGCTCAATGTTCCTGCGAACTTGTTCGCAGCGGCATTCGCAAGAAACCATGTACCCATCATAAGTGATGAAAGTCTTAATGGCGCAAGTTTACTCACCATACTCAATCCGATAGGTGATAAACAAAGTTCACCCATGGTATGCACAATATACAATGCGAAGAGCCAGAACATCGCGATCTTGGTGGATGGATCAATACCATGTACTGCATAAGCAATGATCACATAACCCAAGGCAACAAGTCCTAAACCCATTGCCATTTTCAAAGGAGAGGAGGGCTCCATGTTGACTTTTGCCAGCTTACCCCAAAGCATCGTAAACACAGGCGCAAGAACAATAATCGCTAATGGATTAATGGACTGGAACCATGATGCCGGGAATTCTGACTGATGAAAATCGTTGATGTAACCGGTAAATGTGAGCGCTACAAGAATTCCTGCAGCGATAACCTGGATCAGAAGGATATTTTTCTTACTCCATTCAAAAAACCAACCAAATGCTTTGGCCAGATAGTAGGAGAGAAGTACAGTAAAACCGAGAATTACAAATTTGCTGATATTGATGCTTACGGCCCGGTCTACCTGTTGATCCGCGAACAAAGTGAGAGAAGCTCCTGCCTGTTCGAAACAAGCCCAGAAGAATACCACGAAGAAAGCAAGAATGAAAACTACTATAATCCTTTCGCGTTCATCTTTTGTAAGGCTCTTATCTGAAAGAATGATTATCGGCATAAGAATGATGGATGCGTAGATCAGATAGGCCACCAGGTCCATGTTCGCAAGGGTGTGAGCAAACGTATTTGGATCAGCAACGGCACCGGCACCAAAGATGGCAGCCATGATTGTCTGAAAATTCAGGAGGAAATAAATCAAACCAATAGATCCGATGATTACCGCGTAAGTTTTAAGATCCATTTTAGCCTTAGGCATACCCAATGGATTTCCATCAGGATCTTTCAGGTGTTTGTTTTTCAGAACTTCAAAGGACAAGGTGCTGACCAACATTCCAATCGCAGCTGCAAGAAAACCGTATTTAAAATCAGCAATGTTTCCCGTATCTCCAAGCGTACCACATACCAAAGGGGAGAAGAACGCCCCCATATTAATTCCCATGTAGAAGATGGTAAAAGCACCGTCAATCCGGGAATCATTCTTTGGATACAATTGTCCAACCATTGTCGAGATATTCGGTTTGAAGAATCCGTTTCCGACAATCAGAAGTGTCAAACCAATCCACATAAAGGAAACAGCGCTCACACTTTGCGCGCCATCCGTCACCAGACTTCCACTCAGGTACATCAGGAACTGTCCTGCAGCCATTAAAAGTCCGCCTACAAGAATACTCCTGCGGTTTCCCCAGAATTTATCGGAAATGTAACCACCTAAAAGTGGTGTCAAATAAACAAGCCCGGTAAAACTGCCGTAGATGTTTGAGGCAAGTGCTTTGTCCATGAACAAAGCCTTCGTCATGAACAGAATGAAAATCGCCCGCATCCCATAGTAACTGAAGCGTTCCCACATTTCTGTAAAGAACAACAGGTATAACCCACGTGGATGACCAGAATTGGAACTGTTTGTATTCATAGTAGATTGGATTTTGCAGGACGCAATGTAATTAAATTTTCCAAAGACAAAAGGTTCCGGAAACCAAAGAACACGACAATAGGAAGGCCGATTTTTCGTTTGAATTGTTCATTCTATTGTCTTAAGAACTATATCTTTGCCTTCATGAAATTCATCCGTATTAACGCTGTTGTATTTTACCTGTTGATGTTGACATTCAATTTGTCAGGACAAACTTTCCAGGTTTTTAAAGGAGATACTATCAACAGGCTTGATGACAAAGGACAGAAACAGGGGCTCTGGAGGAAATATTACCCGACGGATACGTTATTTTCTGAAGGCAAATACAAAAACAACATTCATATTGGAACTTTCAATTCGTATCACAAGAATGGAGTGCTTCAGGCAAAAATGATTTATCGTGGAATGTCAGATGTATGTCTTGCTGAAATTTATAGTGATGCCGGTAAGCTCAAGGCGAAAGGAAAATACATTGATAAAAACAAAGACAGTCTTTGGACATATTTTGGTGAAAGCGGAGGTATTTCTGCGACTGAATTTTATGTAAAAGGGAAGAAAGAAAATGCATGGAAAGTGTTTTTTCCGAATGGTAAAATTTCACATTTAACTACCTATAAGTCGGATGTAAAGCATGGGCCTTACAAAGAGTTTTATGAAAGTGGAAATATTAAGGTAGACGGATTGATGAAGAAAGGCGAATTTGAAGGGACTCTGACAATGTTTTTCGAAAATGGGAAAATATCTCAAAAAGGCAAGTATGTAAATGGACTTCGAGAAGGTTCCTGGTTGATCTATAAGGAAGATGGAGAGAAGATTAGGGAAGATCTATACAAAGCCGGTATTTTACTTAACCCTGTTCCTGAAGAAAAGGAAGTTCCCATTCCTGAGGTAAAGTAATTTTTTTTACGTTTTGAAAGCGTATCTTTGCCAAACTTAAGGCCTGAATAACAGGCTTTTCCTCGATTTTATTTTAACAATTCAGCATTCGCCAAATGAGTAAAAAAGGCAGGGTTTTAATGGCCATGAGTGGAGGCATAGATAGTTCTGTTTCTGCAATGCTTTTGCATGAACAGGGTTATGAGGTGGTGGGAATGACCATGAAAACCTGGGATTATAACTCATCCGGTGGAGGGAAAAAAGAAACAGGCTGTTGTTCACTGGACTCAATCAATGATGCCAGATCAATTGCTGTAGAAAAGGGATTTCCACACTATATCATTGATATCCGTGAAGAATTCGGAAATCATGTAATCGATAACTTTGTTGATGAATACCTGGCAGGTCGAACTCCCAATCCTTGTGTTAAATGCAATACACACATCAAATGGGATGCTTTGCTGAAAAGAGCCGACATGCTCGATTGCGAATTTATCGCTACCGGCCATTATGCCAATGTTCGTGAATTGAATGGAAGATATGTCGTGAGTAAGGGGAAGGATGAATGGAAAGACCAAAGCTATGTACTCTGGGGTGTTTCTCAAGAGTGCCTTTCCCGAACTATATTTCCTGTTGGAAATTTCCACAAACCGGAAATCCGTAAAATGGCGGAAGAAATGGGATTCCATGAACTTGCACAAAAACCCGAGTCTTATGAAATCTGTTTTATTCCCGATAATGATTACCGTGCTTTCTTGAAAAGAAGGGTAGAAGGCATAGAAGAAAAGCTCGCTAATGGCTTATTTGTGAATACAAAAGGCGAAAAACTTGGTCATCACAGAGGGTATCCATTTTATACAATCGGACAAAGAAAAGGTCTTGAGATCGCTTTAGGTGACCCTGTTTATGTAATTGATATTAAGCCTGATACGAACACTGTTGTGCTGGGTTCCTTTGAGGATCTTCAAACGCAAGATATGTGGGTAAAAAGCCTGAACTTTATAAAATTACCTGCGTTAGACCAACCTACTGAAGCTCTTACCAGGATTCGTTACAAGGACAAAGGAGCGCACAGTACTTTGGTGCAAGACGGTGATCGGGTGAAGGTAACTTTTCACGCTCCGGTTTCCGCGGTAACACCGGGTCAAAGCGCTGTATTTTACGACGGAGACGATGTGATTGGAGGAGGCTTCATTGAGAAGCAGGTTCCACATGAACTCAATTAATTTTATTTCTTTCAGAGTACTTTTTTTCCTGTTTGCTCTGGGGATGATGCAGGCATGTAAAAAGGAATCCATTAAACCTCCTTCTCCTTCCTTCAATTATTTTCCAACAGAAAAAGGGAAATGGGTGGAGTACGATGTAGATTCAATCTACCATGCCGAGAACGATAACAACAATGACGATTCTGTCTATGCCTATCATTTTCAGATACGGGAAGAATTAGATACAACTTATAGTGATGGTCAGGGGAGACCTACCCAGGTGCTTCTTCGTTACAAAAGAAATTCGGATGGCGAAGACTGGGTACTTGTTTCAGTCTGGACACAAAACTTATCGCTGTCCAGCGCATACAGAACAGAAGACAATATCCCTTATCACAAGCTGGCATTTCCTATAAATGGTTCTACGACCTGGGATGGCAATGATGCCAATACGAATGAAGAGGAAATGTACGAATATGAAGACTTTCACATTGAGAGATCTTTCGGTAGTTTTGATTTTGATTCTACACTTTCCGTTTTACAGAGAGATGAAGACAATTTTGTTGAAAGGATTTACGGACAGGAAATTTATGCAACCGGTGTAGGTATGGTATTCAAAGAACGTGATGATCTCGGAAAAAGAAATGGAATCGTCGTAAAAGGACTTGAGTACAAAATGACTCTTCGTGATTTTGGTCCACGATAAATTACTTAGTCAAAAAAAAATCCGGCTTATTATAAGCCGGATTTTTTTTTGACTGTTTTTTAATTAATAATAGCGGAGGCGTATAACATCCGCAAGATATTTGGCATAACGGATTACCTGACGGCTGTAACCGTATTCGTTATCGTACCATACATACAAAACCATGCTCTTGTTATCTTTCGAAACAATAGTCGCCGGACTGTCTACAATTGAAGCGCAAGGGTTTCCGACAAGGTCTGAAGAAACCAATTCATTTGAAACGGAGTATTGAATTTGTTCCACCAGCTCACCGCTCAAAGCGGCATCGCGCAGAATTTCATTCACTCCATCTTTCGATGTTTCTTTTCGTACAGTGAGATTCAAAATGGCAAGTGAGACGTCAGGGGTTGGTACACGCACCGCGTTACCGGTCAATTTGCCGGCAAGCGGAGGAAGTACTTTTGCTACGGCTTTATCCGCTCCGGTTTCAGTAATCACCATGTTGAGAGCAGCTGAGCGGCCACGTCGGTATTTCGCGTGGTAATTGTCAAGAAGGTTCTGGTCGTTGGTATAAGAGTGGATAGTTTCAATATGTCCTCTTTCAATTCCAAGTGTTTTTTCAATAACCGCCAGCACCGGTACAATAGCGTTGGTTGTACATGAAGCTGCGGAGAACACCGTTTCTTTGTGGTGATCAAAATTCCCTTCATTCACACCATACACAACATTCGGAACGTCACCTTTTCCGGGAGCGGTAAGAAGGACTTTGGAGACTCCCTTAGAGCTCAGATGTTTACTGAGGCCTTCACGATCCCTGACCACACCTGTATTATCAATGATCAATGCATCGTGGATTCCGTATTTCGTATAATCTATTGTAGCAGGATCGTTAGCGGCAATCATATGAACGGTATGTCCATTCACAATCAACGCTTTGTTTTCATAATCTTCAATCACGGTACCGGGAAAAGATCCGTGAACCGAATCATTACGGAGAAGATCCCCACGCTTGGTTATATCTTCATCACTATTGTTACGGGTAACGACTGCACGTAAACGGAGTTGTTCTCCTTTTCCGGCCTGGGATATAAGTTCACGCATCAGCAAACGGCCGATACGACCAAATCCGTAGAGCACAACATCTCTTGGAATCATTACTCTTTTCTCTTTTCCAATAAATGTGTTGAGTTTATCTCCGATAAATTCAGTTGCTGATTTGTAATTCTTGCGCTCCTGAAGCCACTCTGCAGTGAGACGGCCAATGTCGATTCTGGATGGAGCCAGTTCAAGTTTGTTCATTTCTTTGGCAAGAGTCAAAGTTTCCAGGACATTGATTGGCTTTTTCACAACTTCTTTTGAATACTGGTGCAGATTCAGAATTTCACTTGCACTGCGATCAACCAATTGATTTCGGAAAAGAACAAGTTCCACTGATTTGTCAAACCAAAGAGCACCTGCCACATGTATCAGGGCAATTGCCGCTTTTTCCAGTTGAATCCAATCCGCTAATTCGGATTCGTATTTGTCTTTGTGATTTACTTTCGGATCATCTTTTACACTATCAAGTGCCATGTTTGCTAAGTTTTATGTTGATGAATGAGGAATGGTTTTAAATAAGATCAGCTTTCACCGAAGATGAAAGCTGATCGCAATTGCCGGCAAGCCGGCGGGATAGGGAAGGTGTAGATTATCCCAGATAAGCTTTCAATAGACGGCTGCGGGATTTGTGACGCAGGCGACGTATTGCTTTTTCTTTAATTTGACGTACACGTTCACGGGTAAGATCGAATTTCGCTCCGATTTCTTCCAGTGTTAATCCGTGTTGCATTCCGATTCCAAAAAATAATTTTATTACTTCTCTTTCACGCTCTGTAAGTGTACTGAGTGAACGCTCAATTTCTTTTTGAAGCGATTCATTCATCAACAGATTATCAGCACGTGGAGAATCGTGATTTTCTAATACGTCGATCAGACTATTGTCTTCTCCCTGAACAAAAGGAGCATCCATCGAAACGTGTTTACCACTCACACGCATCGTGTCCGCAATTTTTTCAGTCGGGATGTCCAGAATCTTGGCAAGTTCTTCCGGAGAAGGCTCACGCTCAAATTCCTGTTCAAGTTTGGAGTATGCTTTTGAAATTTTATTCAATGAACCAACCTGGTTCAATGGTAAACGTACAATACGGCTTTGTTCGGCCAATGCCTGGAGAATACTCTGACGAATCCACCATACAGCGTAGGAGATAAATTTAAATCCACGGGTTTCATCAAAACGTTTAGCCGCTTTAATGAGTCCAAGGTTGCCTTCATTGATCAAATCCGGCAGACTCAAACCCTGATTCTGGTATTGCTTCGCTACCGAAACAACGAAACGAAGGTTGGCTTTGGTAAGACGATCAAGTGCATTCTGGTCACCTTCCTTGATTTTACGCGCAAGACGAACTTCTTCTTCCGCTGTGATCAATTCTTCCCGACCGATCTCCTGGAGATATTTTTCCAGAGATTGGCTTTCCCGGTTGGTGATGGATTTGGTTATTTTTAGCTGACGCATAGCTCGGTTTCTCTGTTAATTCCTTGAAAAATTAATAAATAATGAAGAAAAAAGTACTTTTTCTATAAAAGCAAATGTACCATTTTAAGAAAGGCGAAGCAAGTTTTTGTCAACATCCGGTTAATAAGTCTGCTAAATTGTTGATAAAAAAGGAGGTCTGAAATGACCTCCTTTTAAAGGTAACAATCAACAATTTGAATCAAATTCCAAACCCGTAGTAGGCTCTTAATCCGTTTGGATAAATTCCTTCAACCAAAACACCGCCTTGTTTAGTTTTTAAGGCATTGTCAATATCTTCCATGGTTCGCACTGGCTTTTTATCAATGGAGGTAATGATAAAGCCTTCACGGATGCCTGCACTTCTGAGCTTCCCTGGCATCAGTTTGGATATTTTTACCCCACCCTGAATTCCCAGTTTTGCCTGGTCATCTTTGCTGATGTTTTCGAATGTCCCTCCAAGTAAATTTAAGACCTGGTCGTTTTTAACGACTTTTGTGTCGCCGTCTTTGTTTCTCAGGACTACAGCAAAAGTTTTTTCTGATCCATCTCTGATGACTGTAACATTCACTTTGTCACCCGGACGGAAACGACCTATTTGTTCCTGAAGCTGAGGAGTTGAGTTTACACTCACTTCTCCAACCTTTGTGATGATATCTCCTTCTTTGAGTCCGGCTTCAGAAGCTGCACCGCCTTCGCTTAATCCGGCGACATAGATACCCTGCGTTTCTTTCAGCCCTTTTTCATCGGCGAGTTTGCTGTCCACATCACGAATGCTCACACCTATAAAACCTCTTTGTACATTACCGAATTCAACCAAATCATCCATGACTTTTTTAACGAGGTTTACCGGGATTGCGAACGAATAACCCGTATAGGAACCGGTATTGGAGGCAATCGCAGAGTTAATGCCTACTAATTCGCCTCGTGTGTTAACCAGGGCTCCACCACTGTTTCCGGGATTTACCGCGGCATCTGTTTGAATGAATGATTCAATTTTAAATTGGTCCGGAAGGATTCCGATATTTCTGGCTTTTGCACTCACAATACCCGCAGTAACAGTTGATGTGAGATTGAACGGATTGCCTACAGCCATTACCCATTCTCCAACTTTCAGAATGTCAGAATTTCCATAGGGTACATAGGGTAGACCTTTCTCATCAATTTTCAATAAAGCGAGGTCAGTTGAAGGATCTGTTCCGACAACTTTAGCATTAAAAGTGCGGTTGTCATTCATTGTGACTTCCACCTTTTCAGCATTTTCAACAACATGGTTATTGGTGACAATATATCCATCATCAGTGATGATAACGCCTGAACCGGATGATTCTTGTTGTGGTGCTTGTTGTGGTCTTCCCCAGAAATCAAAAGGATTGTACCCAAAAGGGCTAAAACCCATATTTTTATTTGCATAAAAAGTTTTGACGTGCACTACTGCATGTACAGTCATATCTGCTGCCTTTGTAAAATCAGGTAAGGCAGCATCCACTGCATTCGGCATATTTACATATTGGACACCGGCATTGGATGAATTGTTCTTTTGAGAGATAGAAAAACCGGTGGAAGAGGACGAGGAGTAGATATATGCGCCTGCGGCTCCACCCAAACCTGCTATCAACAGGAAACTGATTGCTTTTTTGAATTGACGAATCATATGCTTTCGGATTTTTTTCGGTTTTTGACAAAATTTATGCCATC
Source organism: Bacteroidota bacterium (assembly GCA_016720935.1). NCBI lineage: Bacteria > Pseudomonadati > Bacteroidota > Bacteroidota bacterium. Next base: position 301,806 of record JADKJP010000007.1, on the reverse strand, counting down.
AAATTTCTTACCTTTTCTATGAAGCAGAAATGAAAGACCGGGTTAAGAACCGTTAAACTAATATTAACGTGGGTTAAGGAAACTGCCATTTTTCCATTTCCGATATCAATCCTGTCAGTGATACTTACACTTTGTCACTGTTGATTTCGCCTTGAAAACCTGACGCAGTCTGCCTTCCCCGTCCATGAAAATAACTTACCTTTGCTATCATTTCAGGCAATGGCGAAGTATTCTAACGAGGAAATCATCTCTGCAATCATCAACGGACAGGAAGACGTTTTGTTTTACCTGAACCGAAAATACTTTGAAACCGCCCGTCGCTGGTTGCGGCGAAAAGGCATTCAGGATTCAAAAACACCTGAAATATTCTCAGCTATTCTTGTACGTGTTTATCGTGAAATCCAGCAAAGCAGGATTTCTGCAAATATGCCTTTTGAACCGTATCTTTTTAATGCATTGAAAGAGCAATTGCGTGAAGAGAAAATTCTCAGGAAAGAAAATAAATTATTGCTCAACCCAGTGTATACTGACAACCAGAAAGAAATTGTTTCCGACTGCGTCAGCATCATGGATCCGGATAGTCGTCGGCTTCTCGCTGCACGATACGCTGAAAAACTCAGTTATGAGCAAATAGCAGCGCGCTATGAATATAGCAACCCTGTTATTGCTCAGTTTGAAGTCAATAAGGCAATGACCCAACTGGAGGGAATCGCCCGTGCCCGTCTAAATATTTCCTCTAACTAACATGCAAGAAAATCAGGAGGAAAGAATATTAATTGAACGTTATCTTGACGGTTCGCTCAGTGGATTGGAATTGCAACAATTCATGGACAGGCTTGAAGCGGATGATGATTTCCGTCGTAAGGTGAGTTTTCAAAACCTGCTTCAGGAAGGTATTCTGAAGGCTGATGATGATCGTATCAAGCAAGCCCTTGTTTCCGCCACCGGTTATAAAAAATCAAAAGTCCCTTTTGGTTTAAAACTGATCGCGACATTTTTACTCGTCACACTCCTTGGTATCATATTGTGGGATTATGTAGGAACTAATTCCAATCATTCCCCGAAGCGTTATTTTTCTTTTTCTTTTTTTAAAAAAAAGGAAAGCGCTCCGGAAGAAATAAAATCGGATAAGCAGTCAACGAGGAAGAAAGAAGAAAAACAAGTGCTTCCGGAAGCGACAAGTTCAGAAGAAGAAATCACCACGCAACCTGACCTGGTAAACCCTGAAAAATCGACAGAACAGACACTTCAACTGGATACGGATTCAATGAGTCTTGCTTCAAAGGAACAATCTGAATTCGTAATTAAAAAGGATCAGCTTTTAATCAGTTATCAAATTGCAGCTATTGAAAAAGGGGGAACCCCTGATAAATCTGACACGCATCCTGCATCAGGTTCAAGTCTTAGTCAGTCTGCAGTTGAAAAATTAAATCCCGCTGCCGGGTTAGTTGAAAAGGAAATCCCGACCGCCAATTATGAGGTTGAATTCTGGATTTCACCGATTAATTACCGTGGCTACAAACTGATCAACAACAAATTAATTCTTTTCGGTATTGAAGAACCTGACGCAGTCAAATTGTTCAGAATCGACGGTGATCTTTTTATGCGATATGGAAATGACTACTATAGATTATGGCCCGGAACTGAATTTATGGCTTATAAAAGAGTTCGCGACATGGATCTGCCACTTACGATCAAACAATGATGAATCTGGTTTTTGAAAAATATCATGGTACAGGTAACGATTTTATCCTTATGGACGATCGTGAGAATAAATTACAACTTTCAAGAGAGCAGATTGAATTTCTCTGTCACCGCCGATTTGGAATAGGAGCGGATGGTTTGCTTTTGTTACGAACCAATGATTCTTACGATTTTGAAATGGTTTATTACAATTCCGATGGTCTGCCCGGTTCCATGTGTGGAAATGGTGGAAGATGCATCGCCGCTTACGCTTTTAAAAATGGAATTGTAAAAAGTAATATGCGATTCCTTGCAGCTGACGGTCCACATGAGGCTGAAATCATTTCATCAGATCCAATGGAAGTTCGGTTGCAAATGAGTGATGTTAGCTTCATTGAAAAAAGTCCCGACTTCTACTTTCTGGACACCGGGTCACCCCATGTGGTTAAATTCCTACAAGACATTGATAAGTTGGATGTGGTTGCTGAAGGAAGGAAAGTTCGTAACAATGATCGCTTCCGTGAAAAGGGAACCAACGTAAATTTTCTGGAAGATAAAGGAGCTGAAATTTTCGTTCGTACCTATGAGCGTGGAGTAGAGGATGAGACACTTTCCTGTGGAACCGGAGTGACTGCATCCGCATTAGCCGCAGCGATGAAGGGGATACTGAAACCAGGCTCAGAAAGTTGTAACGTCAGAACACCGGGAGGTTTGCTCCGGGTCCATTTTAACTCAACAGAAACGGGATTTAATCAGGTGTATCTCCAGGGTCCTGCACAATTTGTATTTGCCGGTACAGTGAAGTTATAAGCAATCAGGACATCTAAGTGCTCAGATTTATCAGGCCTTTGTTGTTCATAATCTCCACAGTGGTCCCACCCGCCCAATCCAATTCCTATTCGTAAATTAGTGCATTCAAATTTAACCGGAAGAATATGCAGCTTGTTGGACAATTAATTCATCTTCGTGCTCTGGAACCTACTGATCTTAACCTGCTTTATCGCTGGGAAAACGATTCAACAGTATGGAGTGTCAGTGGTACTCTGGTTCCATTTTCACGCTTTATTCTTGAAGAATTTGTTACTCAGGCACACCAGGATATTTACACAAACAAACAACTTCGTTTGATGATTGACATTCGCTATGAAGACGCGGATGGAGAACCGGCTTTTGAAACGAATTGTATCGGTTGTGTGGATTTATTTGATTTTGATCCCAAAAACAAACGCGCCGGAATCGGAATTCTCATCGCTGATCGCAATGACAGGGGAAAGGGCTACGCGACGGAAGCTTTGCGATTGATTATCGAATATGGATTTGATATGCTCGACCTGCATCAGATTTATTCAAATGTAAGAGTGGATAATGAAAGCAGTGTTGCCCTTTTCAAAAAACTTGGATTTGAAGTTAGCGGTTTGAAACAGGATTGGATTTATGATCATAGTCGATACTATGATGAATACACGATGCAATTGATCCGGAAGTAAAGATCCCCGGAATGCTTTCCAGAACCAAATTCTATTTTTTACCCTTCCGGAGTTTGTCTGGATTTAAAAGTATCCTGTACTGCTTGATCTTTTCTTTTTTAGCAGGATGCAATTTATTTCAGGATAAGTCTTCTGTAAATACACTTCAATATGCAGGTCTCCGGGATAGCGCGCGCTATGTTGGAATGAGCACTTGTCGCCAATGTCATACAACCATTTATGACTCTTACATTCAAACCGGGATGGGCCAGTCTTTTGATCTGGCAAAACATACAAAATCATCCGCGGTTTTTTCAAAACATGCAGTGATCAGGGATTCATTTAAAAATCTTTTTTATCATCCTTATTGGTCAGGTGATTCACTGATGATTGATGAATTCAGATTGCAAGGAAGGGATACCATTCACAAGAGAACCGAAAGGATAGAATACATTGTTGGATCCGGTCAACACACCAATTCCCATATGTGGAGCGTCAACGGTTATGTATATCAGATCCCTGCAACATTTTTTACCCAAAAAGGAACCTGGGATCTGCCTCCCGGTTTTGAAGGAGGCCATAATAGCAGGTTTTCCAGAAAAATTGAACTGGAATGCATGTCCTGTCACAATGCATATCCTGAAATTGTTCCCGGCTCTGAAAATAAGTATAAAGCCATCCCGGGAGGTATTGATTGTGAAAGGTGCCATGGACCAGGCAGTATTCATGTAGCCCTCAAGCAACAACGTGAGCTTATCGATACTTCCAAATACATCGACTATAGTATCGTGAATCCGGCGAAACTCCCGATTGCATTGCAATTGGATGTCTGTCAGAGGTGTCATATACAGGGAAACGCAGTTTTAAATGATAGCAAATCCTTTTATGATTTTCGGCCGGGAATGAAATTGTCGGATGTGATGAATGTTTTTATGCCTGTTTACAAAGGGGATGATGATGCGCACATCATGGCTTCTCATGCCGAACGTCTGAAAATGAGTAAGTGCTTTCAGGTTAGTTTGGAAATAGCGGAAAAAAATCAAACGACAAACGGAAATCTCAGGCCTTATAAGAACGCTCTCACTTGTGTTACCTGTCACAACCCTCATGTAAGTGTGAAGTCAACTTCAACTGATCATTTTAATCAGGTTTGTAGAAATTGTCATACAACATCATCTTCTTCTGGAAGTGTTTCCGCGAAAATAAACGAAAAGGAATGCTCAGCCAGTCCTGAGATGAAGAAGTCTAATTCAGATAACTGTGTTGCATGCCATATGCCCAAAAATGGTACAACAGATATTCCGCATGTCACGAATACAGACCACTATATCCGTAGAAAAATATCTGAAAAAAAATTAAACCAAATTCGGGAGTTTGTAAGACTCGCCTGTATTAATAATCCCGCTATTGACAGAAGAACTCTTGGAAAGGCTTATCTGAATTATTTTGAAAAATTTGTACCTAACCCCGCATTTCTGGATTCAGCAAAAAAGTACCTCGATGATTCAGGAACAGATTCTATTAAGACCAACTTTCATCAACTTATTCGCTGGGCTTTCTTAAAAGGTGATTACACAAAAGTTCTAAACTATGTATCCAGAATTGATCAGTCTTATAATTTTCTGCACCGAAAAACAATAGCGAATGAGGATGCATGGACTGCTTATCGCATTGGTGAATCTTACAGTTATACCAATGAAAAAAATCAGGCTGAAAAATTCCTCGCTTTATCAGTAGAACTTGAACCGTACAATCTTGAATTCAGAAATAAACTTGGATCTGTACAACAGGAAATCTGGAAAGTAGATGATGCAATACAAACCTATCAATTCATTTTAAAGGAGAACCCCAGGTTTGTGTCCGCATGGATCAATTATGGTTACCTGTTGTTGACAGCAAAAAATGACGTCAAATCAGCGGATGAAATGTATGCAAAAGCACTGGCTTTGGATCCGGATAACGAACAGGCATTGTTGAACATGGCCGGGACAAAATATTTCCTTGGCAAGAAAGGTGAAGCAGGGAAACTACTTGACAGGTTACTAATCATCAATCCGGCAAATGAGACAGCGAAGATTTTAAAAAATAAGCTGAATGACGGGGTTAAGAAGAAGAAAAATTAATTTCGAGGTTTTGGTTATTCTCACGTTTCTGACAAATTACCAGGAATTCAAGGCCAGCTAATCATTTCTTTACTTTTACTTAACATTGGAGCGTTGAAATAGGATTACTTTCACAAAAATTTTATAATGAGCAGTAAAGCGTACAAAATATTACTGGTGGATGATGAGCCGGATATTCTGGAATTCATGGAATATAACCTCAAAAAGGAGAAGTATTCTGTATTTACTGCAAATAACGGAAAAGAGGCATTGCAGGTAGCAAAACGTGAAAAGCCGGATCTGATTATCCTGGACATCATGATGCCCGAAATGGATGGGATTGAAACCTGCAGAGCTCTCCGTGAAATGCCGGATTTCAAGAACACTCTTATCGCATTTCTGACTGCAAGGAATGAAGATTATTCCCAGGTTGCAGGATTTGATGTCGGTGCTGACGATTACATTACGAAGCCAATTAAACCAAGGGTTCTGATCAGCCGGATCAATGCTTTGTTCCGCAGGTATAGGAATTCAGATCCCAATCACGAAGCGAACAAAAATGTATTGAGTGTAGGCGATTTGATGATAGATCGCGAACAATACCACGTGATGAAAGGTGAGGAGAAAGTTGAACTCCCGAGAAAGGAATTTGAACTTCTCGCGTTGCTTGCTTCAAAACCGGGTAAGGTCTTCACCAGAGATGAAATTCTCGAAAGGGTATGGGGAAATGAAGTCATCGTTGGTGACAGAACCATCGATGTACATATTCGTAAACTCAGGGAGAAATTAGGTGAGGACCTCATTAAAACAGTAAAGGGAATTGGATATAAATTTGATTTTTAATGGTGGATATCAGCGATTTTTTTTTCTTTGTGGCAGTTCCTGAAGAAATCATCCATTGAAAAACCCGACTCCCCGGCTTTTATCACTCTTTGCGGCAATTATTGCTGCAGGAATCGTTGTCCTTGCTGAATACGTTACAAGTATTTCTACATTCTTTCAAAAGGGCTGGTTGTCGTATGTAGCGGTTTTTATCATCACTTTCATCGCGACATTTCTCATCTTCAACTATCTTCTTGAGCATTTTATTTACAGAAAAATAAAGCTCATTTACAAGACCATCAATACTTACAAGGATTCAAAGGAGAAAACGCTGGAGAAAGTTGATCTCAATGCGGATATCATTGGAAATGTTGGGAAAGAAGTTGAAGAATGGCAAAAAAACAGAACGGATGAAATCACTGAGCTTAAAAAGACGGAAGTTTTCAGGAAAGAATTTCTGGGAAATGTATCCCATGAATTGAAGACTCCGATTTTTAGCATTCAGGGTTACTTGCACACATTATTGGAAGGAGCTATCGATGATCCGGAAGTGAATGTCAATTACCTCCAGAGAGCTGCCGCTGCGGTAGAAAGATTGTGTTTGATTGTGGATGACCTGGAAGCTATTTCCAAACTGGAAAGTGGTGAGATGGTATTGGATCAAAGAACTTTTGACGTTCGTGATTTGGTCCATGATGTATTAGATTCACTGGAATTACGAGCCAGGGAAAAGAACATCAAATTGGGTTTCAAAGAAGGAAGTGACCGGTCTTTCTTTGTATACGCTGATAAAGAAAGGATCCGGCAGGTGTTGGTAAATCTGGTTGTTAATTCCATCAAATACGGGAAAACAGGAGGGAGTACTCTTGTAGGTTTTTACGATATGGATGAACACATTCTTGTAGAAGTGACTGACAATGGAATTGGGATAGACGCTGTTCATTTACCCAGGTTGTTTGAACGCTTTTACAGAGTTGATAAAAGCAGATCAAGAGATCAGGGTGGCACAGGACTTGGATTGTCTATTGTTAAGCATATTCTGGAGGCACACAAACAAAGTATAAAGGTCAGAAGTACTTATGGCATCGGTACGACATTTACTTTTACACTTCTGAAATCTACTTAAATCGACCCACCGAAAAGATTTTTTTTCATTTTGAAATGAGGAATTACTCCAAAAAGGACATAGGAGTCAGCATATACAGTATATCCGTGTTTTTCATAAAAATGTACCGCTGGGGCACGCGCATCCAAAATAATTGAAGATAGATTATTTTCTTTTGCTTTTGTTTCGATGTAACGTAGTATTTTACTTCCAAGTCCCTGGCCTCTGTAATTTTCATGGACAGCCATAGATCTTAATTGCCCTTCAGAAGAATTCAGTAATAACAAACGACCGGCCGCTACAGTTTTTCCATTTTCATCTTTCATCATTACATGAATGGATTTATCTTCTGTTTGATCCCTTGTGCTGAATTCCGGTTGGTTCCAGGGTTTGCGAAGGACCTCATAGCGCAACTGATAATATGCAGCCATATCTTCAGTTGATTCGGGTTCAATAATGACGTAGACTGACATGTTTAAGATTTTTCTTGAACTTGATTAATTCTTATTGCCGAATTCTCCAGATTATTAATAGTATCAGAACTGTTTAAGAGTGCCGTATGTCATTCAGTTTTATTCTCAAGCGAAATTAATTCGTCACCATTCTGATAGGGCATCCACGTCACGATCAACTGAAACATTTCATCAGTAGTGCGCATACTTCCGTCTCTTTCCGAAACTAATTGCGGTGGATGAAATGGATTTAAAGGATTGTTTTCTGTGTTATCGTAAGTGCCTACTGCAACCATAGTACTCCCGGCCGGAATTTTCTGTATTTTTTTGTATGTGTAAAAATATTGCCAGCGAAAATCCCATCTTGGAATATTGATAAGCCTGATGGTATCCCCGGAAGGGGTAACTGCATAGGCAAGAAAACTCTTTCCAAGTAAATGCATGTGCGGATTAACGGTAACGATAGAAATGTCTTCCGGTACAAGGTAAGAAGTTGTGAATGTTTGTATAGTTCCAGGAGCAATCACCAGCGGAGGTTGGATTTTTGAAATTCCGGAAGTACCCAGAATGAATTCACGAAGTGGCCGTTTCGGAGGGGAAGGGCTAAAAAACACATTGAAGGTAGTCTGGTCGGATGTGTCAACCGGACTGGGCCCATAATGAATATTGTCCAAAAGCAGGATCCCGGATTTTTTCACTTTGTATCCTCCAATTCCGTTTGGATACATAGCTGTTTCAACACCCGGAAGAAAATTCGTAACCGAAGGTGTCAACATTGGATAAGTGCCGTCGTCATTTTGTAAGTCCAGTTTGCTAAAGGCTTCTTTCTTGTCCATCCATTCGGTATTGACGGAAGTTTCTCCATTGTTCAGATTTGTTTTTGCTCCTTTTTCATATTGGACAAGGTGGGCATTTATATGATGAACCAATTTTTTATTTCCCGGAATTATCTCGATGGCACGGATAAAAGTGTCCTTTCCCAGATCATATGGGATCTTCATCATGATAAATTTATCCTTGTTATCACCCGGAAGAAAATAAGGTTTGTCGATCTTTAAAACCAGATCGGGTATACCCAAAAGACTTCCGGATGAAAACACAGGAGTTTCAGGTTTTTTATCAGGATCACCCTCAGGACAATCATCTTCAACCCATTTTTTAAACAAGTCAATTTCATTTTTATTCAAAACCTTTTCATCACGAAAATGCACATATTCCGGATCTGCCGGCCAGGGTGGCATTGATTGATTACTGACTGTAAGCGCGATTGTACGTGCATGCCGTTTCGCGTCTTCATAGGTAAGCAGGTTAAATGGTGCTGCAGAGCCCGGACGATGGCACGGACTACAGTTTTTAAACATCAAAGGTGCGATGTGTTCTGAAAAATTGGGATGTTCTGCGTTATTTGATTTCTGATTAGTAGAATTACAGGAAGATAAGATCTCACCGGAGCAAAATAAAAGCAAAACCATGTAAAACCGGATACCAGCTTTGTGTTGATTTTGCCATGAAAACAATTTTGAAAAAATCATGAATGATAAATCCTTTATTCAATTATGCAACCAATGGCTTGTGTGGCCGGTTTGCTGACAGATTTTCCGACGCAGCTTTCTGAAATCGCGTTTTTCAAATCATTCGAATTTATTTTAATCCTTTTTTTTCCGACTGCATACATCCAGTCATCAATTCTTCCCCGATACAGAACTTTTCCATTGCTATCGATGAGAAAGGCTTCAGGGGCGACCTTTGCATGTAACAGAGAAGTTAATTTTTTTTCCGGATCTCTTAGTAATGGGAAGGATATCTTATATGTTTTTTTGAATTCCAGATCTTCCTGAGTCGTTCCATAATGGCCGGGAAAAACTCCATAGAATTTCACACCACAGGAGGAAAATTGCTTTGCAAGGTTATTGAGCGTTAAGGAGTAACTCTGGCATGCGGGACAATCGGCAAGTAAGATGAGTACAACAGTAAATTTATTGTTTTTCCAATCCGACAATTTAATGGTCTTATCATCCAGCGTTTCAAGTTGTGTATTGAATACTGCTTGTGCAAATGTTTTCTGAATTCCGCTGATGGAAATCAAAATGATCAGAGAAATAAAAATGTATTTGCTATTCACGTGACGAAGCAGGAGTTTTATCAATAGGGTAGAATTAGATTTTTTGGAATTCTGTCAATGTGTGATTTCAGGATTCTGTGAATATCCCTGTTGTCTTGCTTGAATTGTATCAGATCCCTGATCTGATCCGGATCCGTAGATATAAATTCGGGTTCGAAATATCCATAGCCCTGGTATTTACCGTTTTCAATCATCACCACTGATTTTTCAGCTGTATTTCGACCCGGGCCGAGTATCATGAAATTGGAATTCGTAAATTGAAGATTCTCTAATGCCTGTTCAACTCTCAGATTGTACTTTTCAGGCTTTTCTTTTCCAATGCATGCGCCATTACATTGGTGAATACTATAATGAAAACAGGCATGCGCGATATCATACAATCCGCAAAGTTTCTGACACAGTTTATATTTCTGAACCCATTTCTCCAGCATTTCCTTTGCCTCCTCATGCGAATGAAAAGTGAATATGGGTTGTTCGCCATTTTTAACTTTGGATGCCTTCAGTGTGATGTAGCCATTTTCATCCGTCTCTAAAAAGATTCCGAAATTGAAAAAAGTATGTCTTTGAGCCCGGTTAAATAAGGGCTGTTTCTTTTTTATTTCATCGGATTCAAGCAGCAAAGCTATAAGTTCACTTCCTGTTGATTCAAAGGAAATATCGCGAATTGCATTGCGAAGTTCAATAGCTTTACGCGATTGTTTGTTACTGAAGTGGCTTAGAATTCGTTTACGAATATTATTGCTTTTTCCAATATAGATAAGGGTTCCATCCACATTGTAGAGATAATAAACTCCGGGGTGTTCCGGCAATTTATCAAGAATGGTTCTGTCAAATTCAGGAGGGAAACGTAGATTCAGGTAATCATTTTTAACCTGGTTATCCATCACATTTCGTCCGGCATCCTTTTCAAGAAGAAGCTCGAATAATTTTACTGTTGCCTGTGCATCTCCATGCGCACGGTGTCTGTTCTCGAGTACAATTCCCAATTGTTCACACAAATTTCCTAAGCTATATGAGCGATATCCCGGGATAAGCTTTCTGCTTAGTTTAACTGTACACAAATAATCTCTTGAAAAGGAATAACCAAGAGTTTTGTATTCCTGTCTTATGAAGCCGTAGTCGAACTGAGCATTGTGCGCAACTATTGTTGCTCCTTCGGTGAATTGTATGATGTCTTTTGCAACCTCATAAAATTTTGGAGCATTCTCGACCATTTCATCATATATCCCGGTCAGCCTTGAAATAAAAGGAGGAATGGAGCATTCCGGATTAATGAGTGAAGTAAATTCATCTACGACTTTCTCTCCATCATGAAGATAGATCGCTATTTCTGTGATCTTATCCTGAAAAGCATTGCCACCGGTAGTTTCCACATCCAGAATTGCGTAGAGATTTTTATCGGTGTTCATGTATACGAAGATACAAATAGATAAAGAATTTTCCTTGGATCTTGAGACAAAGCATAAAAAAAGCGTAACCAAAGGCTACGCTTTTTTTATTATGGCTGAATAAATTATTGAACAATGAATTTGTTAGACAGCACTCCGTTTCCATTTTCATCTGTGACAAGGTAATAGTAAATGCCACTTGAAAGGCCGTCACGTTTAATTTCGAATTCGGTCTCGTTGTTTAATAACATCCCATTTGAAGAATAATTTCTGATCAGACGTGATTGAGCATCATAAATTCCCAGTGTAGGATGCTGTAATGGTGTTTTAGTAATGATTCTCAGTGTTGCGTTCTCCATCATTGGGCTTGGGAAGAAAGTGAAGTCTGTAACATTTTCGGATACTTCATCTATTCCAACAGTTGTAGAACGAATTGCAATATTGGTACAAGTTACACCGTTGATACTTGTAAATGTGCCACCTGCAACGAGACGGTTAGTATAGGTGCCTAATGCATATACCTTTGCTGCTGCAGAAAACGTTGCTGAAAGAGTATCCCATGGTGTGTTATAAGCTTTTTGAGCAATGTTTGTGGCTACGCGTGTTTGTCCTGCTCCCCAGGTAGCACTCACTGTAAATTCACCACCGGTAAATAATTTGGAATATGTTGGAAGAATCGCGTAAACCTTTGATGGTTGTGTGTATTGATTGAATGGAGTGGAATAGCTGGATCCATTATAAACACACAGTCCGAAAGAAGGGGCAACTGTAAAATCACCACCGATGTACAAATACTTTGTGGTATTGGATTGATATTGGAAAGAACCCAGTGCATAAACCGGTCCACTCAAAGTACCAATACTTGTCCATGTTGAACCATTCAGTTTCATCACACTGATTGGACTAAAATAACCACCGATGTACAATGTACCCAAGTGCTCAGCCATAGCATATACAGGGCCTGTTATGATGGTATTATTGGGATTCACCCATGTGTTCGAAGCAAGCTTTGCTATTTTTGTAACTGAATTTGGCCCGGAAGCAGAGAAAGCACCTCCGGCATACAATACATCCTGGAATACAATCATACAATTCACAGTGGCATTAAATCCTTCACCAACTTCAACCCAGGTTCCGCCGGAGAGTTTAGCTACGTGGTCTGTGCTCACTGCACCGGAATGAGTGAAAACACCTCCGGCATAAAGTTCGTTGTTGAAAATAACCAGTGATTTTACTTCTTCATCGAAGCCACTTCCAACTGCCTGCCAGGAAGTACCATTCCATTTGGCAATATGATTCAGGGCTGAAGTTCCGGTACCATTAGCTGTAAATTTTCCACCGACATACAATTCATTTTGAAATTCAAGAATTGCATTCACCTGTCCATTTAATCCATTTCCAAGTGCTGACCATTGAGCGGTAGCAATTCCTGAATTGGTCAGGGCGAAAAGGAGGGTAAGAATGAGTAATTGTAATTTTTTCATAGGCTTAGAGCGATTTTGGGGGTGAAAATAGGAATTAATTGTGAATTGAACTTCCGATATAGCTGTGCAAAACCTATTTTTTATAGACAAAATTCAATGCACTGCAGGTTTTGAGATCAGATGATAATTTGACAAAACGATTGGTTTTGCCATTTGAAAATAATATTGCTGCAGTGTTTGGAGGACTTTTGCCCAGGTTATTTGCAAAAAGGACAAGGAAATTATTTGTATTTGGCTTGAAATTGAGCTTTATGGCTTTTTTTGCTTTCGTGACACCGTAATGATCCAACAGCCATTCACCATTGAAAAATAGCGACATTGTATCACCATCAATGCTGGAATTGTCGAAGACATAAATTGTTAAATCGGGATCGTTCACTTCGATTGTTTCTGACTGAATTACTTTACGGCCATTGATGATTTTCGGAATGTTCGTTTCTGTCATGACCACATTTGGCACCGGCACAGTTGGTGGATGGGGAGGTGTTGAATCATGAGGTACCGGTGAAGGTTCAATTTTAACGATCGGTTTTGGAGTTTCATTGAGAATCTCAGGAGCATTGTTCTTCCACACAATGATAGTACCATCCATACTACCTGTATAAAGGGTATGTTCATCGCTTCCAAATTCAGAGCAGGTCACAACTCCCTGATGCCCGAATAATTCCTGTTCAATTTTGCGATCAAAAGGTTTCCAGAGTCTTGCCCAATTTCCAATATTACCACTCACCATGAAAGAACCTTCTTCTGTGAAATTCATGGCTGATGGGAAGCCTGCTTTAAACCAAAAAGATGGAGTGGTTAGCAGTTGTCCGAATTTATAGGTCCAGAATGAAATCGTTCCGTCTTTGCTCCAGCTCACCAATAAAGAATCTCGCAGCAGACACAATCTGTCGATGGCTGAAGTACCGGCAGTAAATTCCTGTCGAATCATATCAGTCCGTGTATTCATTACTTTCAGAAGATTTCCTGTAGCGTAAATCAATGAACTTCTGTCTTTGGTAATCACAGCAGCGTAGATAGTATCCGCTTCTTCCATAATTTTATCTACTTTCTGTGTCAGGTCGGAACGGGTTTTATACAACCTGCCATTGCCGTTGAAATATATAAATCCATCAGCAATGGAAAAAAGTACAAAGCGCATTCCTGAGTAATCCGGTGAATAAATACTTTGTATGATTTGATCTTTTGCGAAATCAAAAATTTTTATTTCACCATCGATGGTGGAAGAGATAAGTAGTTTGCCGTTTGAATTGAAAGCAAGGGTATTTATGCCTGCATTGTGTGCTTTGATCTTTTTGAGAAGTAATCCAGTTGAGAGAGCACGGAAGTAAAGATTTCCTTTTACGTCACCGGCAATGAGTTGGGTCCGACCATCATCAACTGTCATACTACAAATACCTGCTTCAGCATCCGTGAGCCGGCTGACCTGTTTGAACAGCTGGCCAAAAATGCTTGAGCAACTGCCATGCATGATGACCAGAGTAAATATAAAGAAATGGAGTGTTCTTGGATGATTCATTCGCTGACGAAGTACACTGTAAATTTAGGTATTCGACATGCGTATAAATTGGGAGAAAATCAATTTTATTCAATGACACTGTTAATACAAAAAAAGGCCATCCGAAGGGAAGGCCTTTTTGAAGATCAAAGGTTGATTATTTCTTGTCACCCTGAGTTACCGCTTTGGCATCGTGATGCATTGCTTTTGCATCCTTGTGTGTTTCTTTCGCGGTGGTTTTTACTGCAGCTTTGTCGTTCGCTTTTACATTATGCTTCATTTCTTTTGCGTCTGACTTCACCGCTTTCGCGTCTTTTTTAACTTCAGTTTTCATGTCGGCTTTTGGAGTAGTTGCCGGTGCCGGAGTTTGTGCGATCATCGCTACAGAATAACATACTGCAAATGCAGCTACAATTACTTTTTTCATGGTTTATTTTTTTGGGGTTAAAATTGAATTAATACTGCAATGTTACTTTGGTTGATGTGATGAAAAGATGAATGATGATTTGATGAAGAGAATTGATTTTAACTTTTGTTAATACAATAAAATCAATTACACCAAATGGGGATAATCATTGAATCATTAAATAACATTCATAGCAGTATAATTCTAATCTTCCCTTACAAGATAAAGTTTGTTGTCATCCACGTTGTAGATCATGGGCGCAACCAGAATTTTTGGATAACGAAGACGCATGCGCTTGGCTTCGCTTGCAACGAAATCAACTTCATTCCCTATTTCATGCATGGGTTCAAAATGATAGAAGTGATCTTCTGCTTCTTCTTTTGGCCACCCGGCATTTTCCACAAGGCCGTCAATAAACATTTTTCTTCTCGCCATCAGGTTTACCATTCCGCAATTGTTGTGACCAATCAGGGCAATAGCTTTTACACCACCGACAGCGATGGCATAAGAAACCCGAAACTCACTATAGCGGAGATTTGCTCCTCCGGATCGGATAATGTAAGCGAAGTTTTCCGGGATGTGCAGGTGTTTACGATTATCCATACACATTCCTATCAGCAGCTGGGCTGAACTGTAATTGTCATAAGGTTTGTCGAGGTTGTGGTATTCAAGCAACAAACTGATAGGTGAGTTCCTGAATTGCGGGAGGATGTCTTCCGAAGAACCGATTTTTAGTATTCTTTCCATAGGTATTGCCTTATCAGGTTATTTGTTGTAAAATAATAGTTCAATCAATTAGCAAAGGAATGGAATGTTTTCATCAGGGCAAAACCTGAGTAAGCGAAAATGATTCCGCCGACATTACTAACAAGAATATTTAACATAGCATAAACCGGCATTGAATTTCGAAACAAATTGATTGTTTCAAGTGAGTAGGCGGAAAAAGTGGTGAACCCGCCAAGTAATCCTACGAACAAAAATAGTCTCAGATTCGGTTGAAAGGGTGTTGCATCATTCCAACCTGCCAACAATCCGATGATCAGAGAACCAGCAAGATTTATTGCAACAGTTCCCCATGGAAATGCCGGATTTTTCAGGCTTTGATACAAAGTGGTACTTATGTAATATCGGAGGATTGTTCCAATAGCGCCACCTGTTGCCAATACAAAATAATTGAGCATTGCTTATAGGGTTAGAGTGCTGTAAAAATAGAAAAACCCGAGCTCATCGCACGGGTTTTTAAAAATTCAATGATGAAAGTGTTAGAACTTAAATCCTACGCCAACACCGATTACTTCTTTAAATTGAGTTCTTGCAATAGTATTTGCATCGTAAATCAATTGTGTAAGTACAGATGCTGTCATGAATTTGTTGACTTTCATTAACAGACCGGTTTCCCAATTCACATCAATATTTTTTGCATTGTCTTTGTCCTTGTCGGTGTAATTGTTGAACAATTCAAGTTTAGATGCGAGCGTAACATTGGTGAAAATGTCTTTTTTGAATTTGAAATTGATATAGGCCCCGAATTCATTTCTGGTTTTTTTTCCGGATGTTATCACTGTGCCATTCGCGTCAAAGGTGGCTGGGTCAACACCATAAGCGCCAAGATCAGCAAGGTCCTGATCATTCACCACAGTGATTTTTCCAGTTGCCGGAGAGAAGAACATTTCAAAATATTCGACAGGTTTGTAATTCACACCGAGTGCAATTGTCAGATAGCCAGGTGCCATAAAGTGAGAAACAACAACAGAATCATTCGGATAGCTGTATCCATCTGCAAACTGACTTTTGAAATTGAACAGTGCGCTGTAAAACCATTTGCTATCGCCAATCCGGTAACCAAATTTTGAAGTAAGATCAATCTGGTCATCACTTTTTCTAAGTGGAGCGCTTCCGGTTTGTAACATGGCATAAGCAAGAGTAAGGCTATTGTCCCATTGGGTTTTACCTTTTGCATAATTGGCAAACACAGTAGCGTTAGCACCAATTGCAATAGAATTTTCCCCTCCCTGTGCCCAGTTATTCAGACTGACCTGGCTAAAATTGATTCCCAAAAAGCCTCCGGTCTTCCAGGAAGTATCCGCTTTCGCACCGGTCAATGTATCACCGGAAATTCCGGCAATCTTATCGACATTTGCAGGTTGCGCAAAGGCGGAGAACGTAGTAAAAAGGGGGAGAAGCAGAGTAATAATTCTTTTCATTTTTCTGGTTTTGGTCGTTAATGGATTAATTGATTAATATATAGGTCTTGAATTTTATTTTTTGAGAAGATCCCTGATTTCTCTAAGTAATAATTCTTCTTTAGTCGGAGCCGGTGGTGCTGAAGGCGCTGCTTCCTCTTTGGCCCTCATCCTGTTCACTGCTTTGACTACCATGAAGATGGCAAATGCAACAATCATGAACTCTAATAAAATCTGAAGAAAGCTGCCGATGTTTAATGTTACTGCGGGAATTTGTTTTCCGGCGGCATCCAATGCAGCATCTTTTATTTTGATTTTAATATCCGTGAAATTTACACCACTGATGAGCATTCCAATCGGTGGCATAATGATATCGTTCACAACAGAGTTTACGATTTTTCCAAATGCCCCTCCAATTACAACACCTACTGCCAGGTCAACAACATTTCCCTTGTTGATGAAATCTTTAAATTCTGAAGTGAGTCCCATGATTTTTGTTAATTTTTGACAAAGATAGCTAATTTTTAGTGATAAATTCAGATAAATACATCCTGATAAGCGGGTATAATTTTGTTTTTTTTATTTCAGGATTCCGGAGATATTGAATTCCTGATCATAGAGAATCAGTGAATTATGTGGAATACCGTTTCAACTTTTCATAGTAAAAAATGAGCTGAACTTTATTTTGAGCCTCTCATTCTATTAGATCAGGAATTCGCATTTGTGTGCGTTAAAATGCGGCAAAGCGGTAAAAAATTCCGACTTTCGCGCCGTGTTATCATTAAACAATATAAGTTTCGAATTTGGTGGCCGGTATTTGTACCGCGACGCTACCTGGCAGATTAATCCGGGTGAGAAAATAGGCCTGGTTGGCCTCAATGGAACCGGTAAATCCACCCTCCTGAGGATTATTAACGGTGAGTATCAACTTGAAAAAGGGGAAGTTTCCAAATTGAGGAATATGACTCTTGGTTTCCTCAACCAGGATTTGCTCAGTTATTCCAGTAGTGATACAATTCTGGAAGTGGCTATGCAGGCTTTTGGAGAACCTTTACGTCTTGAAAAGGAAATCCATGCTTTGCTTGAGAGAATGGAACATGATCATTCCGAGGCTATTCTACATGAACTTCATGACAAGCAGGTTGCCTACGAAGCGGCTGACGGATATAATATTCAACACAAAGCGGAAGCCTTGCTGGAAGGTCTGGGTTTTTCTACCGATGATCTCAATCGTTCGCTAAATCAGTTTTCCGGTGGCTGGCGTATGCGGGTGATGTTGGCTAAAATGATGTTGCAACAACCTGATTTACTTCTGTTGGATGAACCTACCAACCACCTTGATTTGCCTTCCATTCAGTGGGTTGAAAAATATCTTCAGGATTACCGTGGAGCAGTTGTGGTGGTGTCTCACGACAGATATTTTCTTGATAAGGTGGTTACAAAAACTGCTGAAATCGCGAATCAAAAAATCACCTTGTACAACGGAAATTATTCCTTTTATCTTGAAGAAAAACAAGGCAGAGAAGAGTTGCAGCGATCCCAATTCAAAAACCAGCAACAGTATATAAAAGAGCAGGAAAAGTTGATCGACCGTTTTCGTGCTAAAGCTTCCAAAGCTAAAATGGCTCAATCGAGAATGAAAATGCTCGATAAGATGGATAAGATAGAAGATGTAGAAAGCGGAACTCCCGATATTAATATCCGTTTTGTAATCGACCGGCAACCGGGAAAGGTCATTTCTCATTTGCAAATAAAAAAGAAAGCGTACGGTGACCTTAAGATTCTTGAAAACACAGAGATCAAAATCAACCGTGGAGATAAAATCGCGCTCATTGGCGCCAATGGTCGGGGTAAATCCACCCTGCTGAGAATGATCAATGGGAGTGAGCCCTATGAAGGAAAATCAGAAAATGTTCATCAGGTTGTTACTGCTTTTTACGCCCAGCACCAACTGGAAGCATTGAATCTGAACAACGATCTCATTACTGAACTGGCGGAATTCGCTCCCGATAAAAAGGATGTTGAACTTCGAACCGTATTGGGTGCATTTCTTTTTACAGGAGATGATGTATTCAAAAAAATTAAAGTGCTTTCCGGAGGAGAAAAATCAAGGGTTGCTTTAGCAAAAACGATGTTGAGCAAAGCGAATTTCCTGATTCTTGACGAACCTACGAATCACCTCGATATGCAATCTGTCGCCATTCTGATCAATGTGCTGCAGGAGTATGAAGGAAGTTTTATCATCGTTTCTCACGATCGTTATTTTCTTTCCCAGGTAGCGAATAAAATATGGTGGATTGAGGACCTGCAAGTCAAGGAATATCCCGGTGACTACGAAGAATATGAATATTCCAGAAGTCAGCAGAAAGCGGCTGATCAGGCAGTTCAGAAAGCCGCGGTAGCAAAGGCAAAAGCGAAAAAGGCGGAAGCAGTTGATCAAAAACAAAAGGATCCTTCGGAAGAAGAAAAAAAGAAAAAGAAAAAACTGAGCAACAGGGTTCAGCAACTCGAAGATGAGTTGAGTAAATTGAAGAAGGAAAGAGAGGCTTTGGAGAAACATTTATCAAAACCGGAAGTATACGGTGATCCAAAGACATTCCAGGAGAATCTCCAAAAATTCAATGAATTGGAAGAGAAGATGAAGCTCGTCAATTCAGAATGGGAGAAATCTTTCGAAGAATTGTCTGCGATGGAATAATTTCTACCTTGCCAGTCCATGGTGCTCACCGGTCGCCCTTCAGATAGCTTAATAGCTCAAAATTCTCATAAAAAGAGAGTTTTGAGGAACACACGATGGGCAGCCTTTTTGGAGCTTCTCATTTTTTTCATCGTACTGGTTTTTGTTTGTACCCGCTTTATTTGATTGGGAATCGATTTTAGAGGCTTATTTCGCACTAAAAAACCTGTTTTTCTGAATTTTTTGAAGGCTTAAGCACCACTTAACCCCTGATTCCATACGTTCGCCTTCTGATCGATTTGTTTCGTCAAAATATTTTTTGATTTACTGACTGCTTTAATACATTTGGTATATAAAAAGCAGAAAGACTTAACAATGATCACACAAGTAACCTCCGGAGTCAAAGTAAGCGTAGAGACCTTCTATCGTCCCGATCAAAGCAACCCTGTGATGGGCCAACATGTTTTTGCTTATCGAATCACCATTACCAACAACAGTGATTATTCGGTACAATTAAAAAGACGACATTGGTTTATCATTGATTCATCCGCTACCAATCGTGAAGTAGAAGGAGAAGGAGTTATCGGTGAATCTCCGATCATTGGAACAGGGGAAAGCTACCAGTATGTGTCGGGCTGTAACCTGGATTCGGAAGTAGGTAAAATGTATGGTACCTACCTCATGGAACGATTGATTGATAAAAAGCAATTCTATGTTAGGATTCCTGAATTTCAACTGATCGTTCCCTACAAACTGAACTAACTTCAACAATTCATAAATGAAAGCCCCTGTCTGCCATAGTACAGGGGCTTTTTCTTTTATATAATGCAAGTCTGTGATTTTTTTCTTTATCGGAATGAATGATCTTGAATATTTTCAAAATGATCTACGCGCCTGAATTACATGATTGTTTATAAATTTCTGACAGTAATTACAATTTTCATGAATGTTCCAGTATTCTTTATGCACTTTCATCCTTTAAAAATTTAATAAAGCGGGGTTTATCCACATGATTAAACCCTGAGTAGAATTCCTTGTCAGAGTGTTTTTATTCCAAAATTCCTCCTATGGATCGTCGCCAGTTTTTATCCCTGGAAATGCCACCTGCAAAACTTAAGCAGGATTTCAGCCATGTTGAAAGAACCCAATCAGGACTCAATCCCTATTCAGGACCCTGGACGAATGCAGAAACAAGGCATTTGTTAAAGAGAACTATGTTTGGTGCAACCCGTGCGGACGTCAATTATTTTCTCAATCAGGGAATGCAAAATTCCGTTTCGGAATTACTTGAATTGATCAATCATCCTGTATACACTGCTCCGGCACCACCTGTAAACAATTATAGCAACCTCATCACAGATCCGAATTGCAGCGCGGGTCAGCCCTGGCCGGGTACAGCCGACACAAGCAATACAAGTGTATATACGTACAGCTCGAGAAAAAGGAGTATGAAATCCTGGTGGGTTTCTCAAATGCTCAATCAACCAAGAAGTATCCGCGAGAAAATGGTGCTTTTCTGGAGTAATCATTTTGTGATTGAATTCGATTCCGTTACTGTATCCACTTATGTCTATAAATACAATGAATTACTCAGAGAATACGCTTTGGGGAATTTCAAAGAATTTGTAAAGCAGATTACGATTAACAGCGCGATGCTGAAATATCTGAATGGTGAAAAAAATACAGCGACAGCTCCTAATGAAAATTATGGGAGAGAATTGCAGGAACTTTTTACCATTGGTAAAGATGCCAACGGAAACCCTTTTTACACCGAGGATGATGTCAAAGCCGCGGCCAGAGTACTGACCGGATGGAGAAATGATTTGGTTAGCGGTACAACATCTGCAAATGGTTTCAATTCCTATTTTGATCCCAGCCGCCACGATATTATTGACAAACAATTCTCGTCTTTTTATAATAATACTGTTATCACCGGACAATCCGGTGCCGGTGCGATATCTGAATTGGATGACTTGTTAGATATGATTTTCTCAAAAGATGAATTATCATTATTCATTTGCAGAAAACTCTATCGATATTTTATCTATTATGAAATTGATGCAAGTACTGAACAAAATGTGATTGTTCCACTGGCAGCAATATTCCGGTCGAACAACTTTGAAATTGTTCCTGTACTGCAGGCTTTGTTCAGTAGTGAACATTTTTTTGATGTATTGAATCAGGGTTGTCTCATAAAAAATCCACTGGATTTTTCCGTTGGATTTTGCAGGGAGTTTGGAGTAGTTTTCCCGGATGCTTCCAATCTTTCCGGGCAATATGGTTGTTGGGATAAAGTCAGAACTTCAAGTTCAGCGATGCAACAGGATCTCGGTGATCCTCCGAATGTCGCAGGTTGGGCTTCCTATTATCAGGAACCCTCTTATCATGAGATGTGGATAAATTCTGACAGCCTTCCAAAACGAAATCAATTTTCTGATCGTATGGCATCCAATGGATACACAAGCTATGGTGGCAGTATATCAATGGATGTTGTGGGCTATACAGAAACTCTGACAAATCCTTCGGATCCTCTGACGCTCATTGAGGAAGTTCTTGCATTGCACTATTGCATAGATGTTTCTCAGAATGTCAGGAATTACTTGTTGTCAATACTGCTGTCAGGACAAGCCACAAATGCTTATTGGACGAATGCCTGGGATGATTATATTGGTGATCCTACAAATACTGGTTATTACAATATTGTTAAATCAAGACTGCAACAATTTTATACCTATCTGATGGATCTTTCAGAATATCAACTAAGCTAATCCGGCAGTGATGAAAAGAAGAAAATTTATACAAAGAGCAATTCCCGCTGCATTCCTTCCCGGATTGTTGAACGGGTTTTCTTTCAAAGCCTATGCCGGTTCGCCTTTGATGCAGGCATTGACTGCTTCTACCATGACGGATCATGTATTAGTCCTGATTCAATTGAATGGAGGGAATGATGGAATAAATACTTTAATTCCTCTGGATCAATATTCCAATTTGTCAAATGCGAGACCGAATATCCTTATTCCGGATACTCAGGTTCTGCCTTTGAGTGGGTACAGCGGAACCGGATTGCATCCTTCCATGAATGGAATGCGAAACCTGTTTGATAATGGAAAACTATCGATCATTCAGGGGGTAGGATATCCGTCACCTAATTTTTCTCACTTCCGGGCAACCGATATCTGGTTAACAGGTTCCGATGCAAATCAGGTTTTATCTTCAGGATGGGCAGGGAGGTATTTGAATTATGAGTATCCAAATTTTCCTGTCGGATATCCGAATGCTACTATGCCTGATCCGCTGGCCATTCAGGTAGGTTCTACAGTTTCTCTTGCGCTACAGGGGCCCGGAGGCAGTTTGGGTATGGCTATATCTGATCCAACATCATTTTACAATTTGATTTCCGGCATTCAGGATCCGGCACCCAACACACCTGCTGGTCATGAGCTGACTTACATTCGCAGTGTAGCCCAATTGTCTCAACAATATTCCAGCGTGATAATGACCGCTGCCGGTAATATTACCCAGCAATCCTCTTCCTATCCGACTGCAGGCACCAATTCCCTTGCCGATCAGCTGAAGATTGTTGCCCGACTCATTGCAGGTGGATTGAAAACAAAAATTTACATGGTGAACCTGCTTGGCTTTGATACGCATTCTTCACAGGTTGATTCAGGAAATCCGCTGACAGGTACACATGCTGATTTATTGGATAAATTGTCGACAGCGATTTCAGCCTTCATGGATGATTTGTCATTTTTAAATGTAGAAGACAGGGTAGTGGGCATGACATTCTCAGAATTCGGCAGAAGGATTAAATCCAATTCAAGTGATGGAACAGATCATGGAGCAGCTGCACCGATGTTTGTTTTTGGAAAAGCAGCGCAGGGTGGAATTATTGGATCGAATCCTGTCATTCCTTCTTCCATCAGTGTGAATGATAATGTAGCCATGCAGTACGATTATCGTTCAGTTTATGCGTCTCTCTTGCAGGACTGGTTATGCGTACCTCCGGCTGATCTGAATTCAATACTCCTTAACAATTACCAGGTGTTGCCAATTGTTCAGCAATCAGCTTGTTCAGGAATTGGAGTGCATGAATTGAACCAATCAGCAGGTGAAAATTTAATTTCCAACTATCCGAATCCATTTACAGACAGTACCTATATTTCCTTTAAAACAGGAGGGGGACATACACTCATTCAGATATTTGACGGTGAAGGTCATCTGATTAATACACCGGTGGATAGCGAATATGCGGCAGGTGAATATAAAATCTGGTTTGAGAATGAAAATTATGCTCCGGGAATTTATTACGCAAGGCTGCAGAACGGATCTGTTCAACAGGTCCGAAATATGTTAATAGCGCAGTAGCGGCATTAATCAATGTATTCTGTATTGTAAATTATACAAGAATAATACGTACGTAATCCTGATCTGTAAGGATTGCTTTTGATTTAACCACATCACTTTGTTTTTTATCGTAATTTCATTGCTTATCTGGAAAGCAAATGAAAGGTACATTTCTGTTTCTTGTCTGCATTTTCATGATGAAATGGATGGATGCACAAGTGCCCGCATCTTTTCAGTCCAGAGGACCTGGAGGTGGTGGTGCATTGTTTTCGCCGTCTATAGATCCGCATCAATCCGATAACTGTTATATCTCCTGTGATATGGGTGAACTTTTTCACTCAACAGATTTCGGTATGAATTATTCTGAGACAGATTTCAGACAAGTGCAGGGTGGTCATAATTCCAAAGTAGCATTTACATCCAATCCTCAGATTCGTTATTGTATAAGCTATGCTAACAATGCAGTTGTTCCCATGAAAACTACTGATGGAGGAAGTACCTGGAATATTCTTCCGGGAAATCCTGATCCATCGGAGGAAGCGTTTGGGATATGGACAGATCATCAAAGCACAGGAAGAATTGTGCTGTCTTATTATGGTTCAATCTGGTATTCACAGGATGGTGGAAATTCATTTACAAATGTTTATTCCACGTTGAACATGTCGGCAGGCGTGCTTGTAGGTGGTGTGTTTTTTGACGGGTCAGATATTTTCATCGGGACGAATGAAGGATTGCTTGTTTCTCACAATTCCGGTTCAAGTTTTACCAGAGATTCTTCACCCGGTATACCTGCAGGACAATCGATTTATTCTTTCGGAGGAGCAAAGAGTGGTTCAACGATTCGTTTTTTCGCGCTTACAGGTGACTCTCTCAATATCTATGTAGGACTTGCCGGTAGTGATTACTGGAGTTTTATTCGTGGTGTTTACAGGATGGATTATTCCGCCAGTGGGTCTTCATGGATCAGCAGCATGTCAGGTATTGTTCCTTCACAGGATTGGCTGATGTTTGTTGGTACTGCACTCAACAACGTTGATACAGCCTACCTTGCCGGAAGCACATATCTTTCTGAACCCAATGTGATGCGCACAACGAATGGCGGCCAAACCTGGCAACATGTTTTTCTCACATCTTCCAATCAAAATATTGCCACCGGATGGTGTGGATCGGGTGGAGACAGGGGCTGGGGTTACGCGGAATGTCCATTCGGGTTTACCGTTGCTCCCAATGATGCAAAGCGCATCCTGATGACGGATTACGGATTTGTACACAAATCATCAGATGCGGGGAACAATTGGATACAAGCTTATGTCTCTTCAGCTGATCAACATGCTGCAGGTGCAAATACACCTGCAAACCAATCCTATCACAGCTGTGGTATTGAAAATACTTCCTGTTGGGATATTCGATGGACCAGTGCGAATCATTTGTTTGCCGGGTACTCGGATATTCGTGGTGTCAAAAGTGTTGATGGGGGAAATTCATGGTCCTTCAATTATACCGGACATTCTCAAAATTCGATGTATAAAATCGTGAAGAACATCGCCGGGCCAACCCTGTATGCTGCGACATCAACAGTACATGATATTTACCAAAGCACTCATTTGCAAGATGCGAC
This sequence comes from Bacteroidota bacterium, assembly GCA_016720935.1. Taxonomy (NCBI): domain Bacteria; kingdom Pseudomonadati; phylum Bacteroidota; species Bacteroidota bacterium. The sequence goes on along the minus strand of JADKJP010000007.1, from coordinate 276,450 downwards.
ATTGGATGCAAGCAATGCAGGTGGAAAAGTAATTTATTCTAATGATGAGGGTGCCACCTGGCAAACCCTTCATGATTTTGCTCATCCGGTATTTACGGTCACAATAGATCCCAACAATGTAAACCGTTTGTATGCTGCAGTAGTCAATCATAGTCAGAATGCAGGAGGAATATGGGTGAGTCAGAATATAAATCTGGGTGCAGGATCAACCTGGACTCAACTATCAGCTCCGGGTAGAACTGAAGGACACCCGCATAGTATTTTTATTCTGAATGACGGAACATTGGTGTGTACCTATACCGGTAGAAGAAATTCATCCGGGGCTTTCACACAAAGCTCCGGCGTTTTCATTTACAATCCGGGTTTACAGGTCTGGAGTGATAAATCTGATGTTGGGATGTTTTACTGGACAAGAGATTTAACGATTGATCCGACCGACCCGAATCAAAATACCTGGCTGGTCAGTGTTTTCAGCGGTTGGGGAGGCGCACCTAATGGAAAGGGTGGTTTGTACAGAACTACCGATCGCGGGAATACCTGGACTAAGATCTCCAATCTTGATCGTGTCGCTTCATGTACTTTTAATCCAAACAATCCGGATCAGGTTTTTATTTGTACAGAAGGAGATGGATTGTGGACAAGTACAGATATACACGCTACAACGCCTACCTTTCAACCGGTACTGAATTATCCTTTTTATTTCCCATGGAAAGTAATTTTCAATCCATATCAGCAGGATGAAATGTGGGTCACTAGTTTTGGAAATGGAATAAAAGTTGCCAGTTTACTTCCTACAATAGTGAAAAATGACAGGAATGAGAATTCTGAGATAAAAATTTATCCGAATCCTGCATCTGATTTCATTACCTTATTGAATTCGGGATCGAATACCATTCAGCAAATGGAAATCTTCGATTCAAGCGGAAAGAAATTATTTTCGGGGAAAGGAATTCATGAAATTGATATTTCCGCTTACCCGGCGGGAAATTACTATTTGATGATTCGGCAAAATGATCGTTTGAGTAAAGAGAAATTTATCATCAGAAGATAAATCTTAATGTCATTTATTTAAATGTGCCAAACATCTTTTCTAATACTACTTTTCTATATGTAAAAATTTCCTGTATTTTATTTTCAATAAATAGTGAATTGAGAATTTCTCCGAATGGACCAAAGGGTATCTCATAAGTAAGTCTGTCGTGCATTTCAACTCCACCGGGAATGGAAATGAATTCATGCTCATGATGCCAGATCCGGTATGGACCTTTTCGCTGTTCATCTACAAAATAATTAGGAGCCTTCACATGGGTTATTTCCGTTAGCCAGGTCATGGGAATTCCAAAAACAGGCGAAACTGTATAGGCGATCATCTGGCCCTCGTAAGTTTCTTCCTTTTCAATCTTTGAACGAATTCTGAAATTCATTCCCGGCGGAGTAATTTTGGATAGATTTTTCGGATCAGAGAAGAATTTCCAGGCACTTTTTTGATCAATGGGTAGTTTGCAGGAAAAGTACAGTTGATGAATTCCCATTTTTCAGATTATTCTGAAGTCTTAACAGCTGACAATAAAAATTGTTTAAAATCAATTAACATTGATTATAAACCTGCTTAAACGGGAAATTGTGGCCTTAGTAAATGAATTTTCTGATCTGAGATTTCTCTCCATCATTTACCTCCAGAAAATAAATACCTTTTGACAAGCCGTAAGAAGAAAGACATGTTGCATTAAAACCAATTCCGGAAGGATTGTTTTGCCGAAGGATCACTTTCCCTACCGCGTCAGTGATCGTGAAATGCAACATATTCCGGCAATTTGATTGGAGTAATATTTTAATCTGATCCAAATTGTAATCAGCATAGACCGAAATAATGGATAGATCTTCAGGCTTTAGGGCAACCGGGATTACCTTGGAAGAATGATTATTACCATTGTAATCTACCTGATCCAAGCGGTAATAAATAATTTTGGAATTGTATATGTTTTCATCTACAATGGAATAGGAGGAGAGTTTAGTTGAATTTCCTGCTCCTTGTATTTTTTGGAGTTCACTAAATTCAATTCCATCCGTACTTCTATATACAATAAAATAGTCACAATCTATTTCGGACGCAGTTTGCCAATCAATTCTGATTTTGTTCTCTGGTATTAATTCAGCAGTAAATGAGAGTAATTCAACAGGTAACACAGCTGTTGTAACCGGGCATACAGTTTCAGTATCAGAAAGTGTTGGTAATACTGAAAAAGCAAGATTGGAAGAGTTGATTCCTGTAAAAGCAAGCGGGGACAGGTTATGCCGAATGACAGAGGGCGACATTTCTACCAGGATACCAGGATTTTTGCAAGGAACAAGACCAAACATGTCCGCTTTCCAAAGTATAGTACCCTGGTTAAGTTTTTTACCTGTAAAAATATAACAGCCATCATTTGTCATTCTTCCGCTTCTGGAACCAACCGTCGCGTTGATGTCATTGGTATATGCTCTTGACCACTGCATATTGAAATTCTGGTCTGTCTTTAAGAGCTGAGCCTGCATTCCGAATCCACCATAGCCTCCCATTCCTGTAAAAAAGAATCCACCATCCGGAGTTTGTTCAACAGAAGAAAATCCGCTCTGAAACATTTGTGCAGGAGCGGAATCATAGAATCTGTAATCCAGTATTTGACCGGAAGAATTCAGTTTGAGAATGTAGGGGTAGTTGTATTGATTTAGTGTCTGGTCCTTATCCATAGATCCGGCAATGATCAAGTCACCTGATAAGCTTTCAATAATGTCCAAGCCAAGTGAAAAACGTAAAGCGCTATTGTCATGATCATAAGAATTCGCCCAAAGCACATCTCCACTTGAATTCGTTCGAATGACATACACATCCGCGGCATGCAGATCAGCGGTAGTTCCAACGAGTACATAACCACTGTCGGAAGTTTGTCGCACATACCATGGTAGTCCTTCACCAGTATCCAGATCACGCACGGCAAGCTGGTATTTTTTCTCCCATTGAATATTTCCGATGGCATCTGTTTTAATCAGCAGCGCATATGTATTTCCAACAAGGCTCATGGGAAGGTCGTCATGGAATCCAGCTAGAATATATCCACTGTCAAAGGTCTGCCTTACACAAAAACCAAGTTCATCCTTCCCTGTATCAAATTGTTTTGCCCAGGACAGATTCCCGTTTTCATCTGTTTTCATCAATACTATATCGTTGCTATCTGGTGGCCAAACAAGATCCCTGTTCATATGACCTGTGATGATCGTACCGCTATCATTTGTAATTTCCATCCACATCCCAATAGTACGTGCTCCGGGTTTTCCAAAAACTTTTTCCCAAATCAAGGATCCATCCTGGTTTGTTTTTAGTAAATGAATGTTTGTTGAAGGAATACCAGACATGGTGAACCAGTGGAAATTGTAATAGAAATCGGTGCCACCAGCTACAATGTAATTACTGCTTCTTGTTTCTCTAACGGCATAGCCGCTGTTTCCTGTATTGAAGGATTTTATAAATGTTGTCGGCTGACCACCACAATTGAACACATTGAGAGTGATAGAAATAATCCATGTAAAGAAGAAATAAGCAAGGACCCGCATAATTTTTATGGGTATAGAAAATATTGATCTTTAAAGCTAGCGATAATTTTTATAGAGAAATCCGGATTAATTCGAATGTATGCATTGATTTGGCCAGTGCAGGAAAATCATGGGTGAGAAAATGGATTCAATGGATAGAAAAAAGGCCGACTTTATTCATTTTCGGGAAAACCATAAACAGATAGGTTTTTTAAGGTATTTGGAATGTTGAAACCTCTGTGTGATTCAATCCGTCTAAGGAGGTATTATGTGTATTTTTACAAACAAAACCACTTTATGACCCCAAGAGCTGAAGCATTTGAACGATTGGCGACAATTATGGATGAATTACGTCTGAAATGTCCATGGGATAATAAGCAAACTATGGAATCACTTCGTCACCTCACCATTGAAGAAACCTATGAGCTTGCGGATTCCATCATCGAAAATGATCTGAATTCTATCAAGAAAGAACTAGGGGACATCATGCTTCATATTGTCTTTTATGCGAAGATCGCGGAAGAACAAAATCAATTTAATATTTCTGATGTGATTCACGCGCAATGCGAAAAACTAATTAGTCGGCACCCGCATGTATATGGTGATGTAAAAGTTCAGAATGAAGAAGAGGTCAAGCAGAACTGGGAGATGTTGAAGCTCAAAGAAGGAAACAGTTCTGTTCTTAGTGGCGTACCTAAAGGATTACCTGCCATGATCAAGGCCATGCGCATGCAGGAGAAGGCTAGGGGAGTTGGATTTGACTGGGACAAACCGGAACAGGTCTGGGAGAAAGTGGAAGAAGAGATGAAAGAATTTTTACACGAAGCGGAAGCCGGCAATATGAAAAAAGCGGAAGCGGAATTTGGGGATCTTTTATTTGCCCTTGTTAACTATGCCAGATTTAAAAATATAAACCCGGAAGAAGCTCTTGAACGTACCAATAAAAAATTCTTCAAGCGCTTTCAATTCATTGAAGAAGGAGCGAAGAAAAGCGGAAGAGAGCTGACCAGTATGACTCTTGAAGAAATGGATGTGTATTGGAATCAGGCAAAAAAAAGTGAAGAATAAAGAGTGAATGGTGAAATAAATTTTTAAAAAAATATTAATCTTTTCACCATTCACTCTTGACTAATAAAAAATTACGCTTTTGCGAGGTAAGTAGCCACGCCTTCATGAGTAGCTTTCAGTCCTTCATTACCTTTTGACCAGTTGGCAGGACAAACTTCTCCATTTTGTTCATTGAATTGAAGAGCATCCACCATACGAAGTGCTTCATCTACATTTCTACCCAATGGCAGATCGTTAATGAGCTCGTGGCGAACATTTCCTTTTTTATCAATAAGGAACAACCCACGGTATGCAACCATTTGACCCGTTGCGAAGACTTCTCCGTTTTCATTCGTGTCGTATTCACCGGCTAAAACACCAAAATTCATCGCGATTGTTTTGCTCGTATCGGCAACGATCGGATAAGTGATTCCTTTAATACCTCCTAATTTTTTCTCCATTTGTAACCATCCCCAATGTGACTGTTCAGTATCGGTTGAACAGGCTATCAGGGCTACTTTGCGTTTTTCAAATTCATTCAGCTTGTCCTGGAATGCGTGTAATTCCGTAGGGCATACGAATGTGAAATCTTTTGGATAAAAGAAAAAAACTACTTCCTTTTTTCCGATAAATTGCTCCAGACTAAAATCGTCGACAATTTGTTCTCCCATGACCACTGCTTTTGCTTTGAACAATGGGGCTTTCTTTCCTACTAATGACATTTTGTTTGTTTTTTTAGTTAATTATCAATGTTAATTCGGGTGCAAAAATACAAAATCGAAACGCTTGAAAAGGGAAAATTTTATTTGATTCTACTTGATCTTTATCATGTAAATATTGCTTTTTTTGATGTATGTAAAAGATTGAAAAACAAGCATATGCTTATATCCTTGCATGTTTTATCCTGCAATGGTATCAGACTTTAAAAGCGTATTTTATAAATAATTACGAGTCTGTAAATTCTGCAAAATGCTCCGGATCATGAAAGCATTGCCAGTCCTGCACCAAGCAGGATGATAAAAAACTTCAGGTAATTGAAACGATGATGTTCGGAGGATTCAAAAAGAATGGTGGTTGATATGTGTAGGAAAATTCCAATCACAATGGCCATCATCGCGTTAAAGTAAACAGAAAGATCATTGCCCGATTCTCCAAAGATGCTGCTGGTAAATGCTCCCAGAGGAGCCATGATGGCGAACATCACCAGGAAGAAGATCGCAGAAGATTTTTTAATTCCGGAATCGAGCAACATGCTCATCAAAGCAACCGCAACAGGGATGTGGTGAAGGATTATTCCGGTAAGCAAAGAATTTTGCGTACTACTTTCTCCAAAACGTTGTACCAATGGCATTCCTTCCAGAAAGCTATGCAAACAAAGACCCATGATCATTCCATATGGAAAGGCCGCATTTTGTTTTTTATGGATATGAATGTGTCCGTGTTCAATTCCTTCAGAAAATATTTCCAAAAGGATCTGAATAAAAAAACCAAGAAGTATAAAGGCACCTGCAGTACCTTTTCCTGCTGTGTAAACTTCGGGAATTAGATGCAATACAGTAAGAGCGAATAAGTATGCTCCGCTGAATGAAAGCATCAGTTTTAAGGCACGTGGTTGAATTTTCTTGAATGCAAAAATTGATATCCCGCTCAGGACGATGGTAATGAAAAGAAGAAAGTAATAGAGCAATGGCATTCCTGATTCGTATTTATAAAATTACAATTTCTGTACTTTTCCTGAGTTATTATTTATTGTTTTGAAATTGGTGTCCGTTCACAGAGAACATACTGCTCATTTCATACGTCCGAATAGTTCAAACCTTAAATGATTCGTTCAATATTGAATAGAATTTTCAGTTGTTTATAGTTTGGTGCCAATAAGTATCAGTCGGTCAGATGTATTTTCATCATAGGGATCAAGTGAATAGTTTCCATACATTCCTCTAACTTTTAATCCGGCTTTTCTGAAATATTCCTGAAATGTTTGTGCGCTAAACAGCCAGACATGTTCTTCGAATTGGAATTTTTTTCCTTTATCTTCAAAGGATATTTTTTTAATCACCTGTGAGCCAATAATTGTTTTGGTAATCAGGAATGTGATTCCATTCACAAGGACCTGATGTTGTTGATTTCCGATTAATCTGATTTTTGCTGCATTGAAATAATCCATTACGAAAATGCCATTCTTTTTCAAGGCAGTAGCATTGGCCTGCATACATCTCAGGTTATCATGTTCCGAATCAAAATAACCAAAGCTGCTGAAGAGATTCAATACATAATCGAAATAATTGACTCTGAAAACATGGCGCATGTCATGCCGGTAAAACTCCAGACTGTCGTTTTCAAATTGCTTGTTGTGCGCAATGCTCTCTGCTGATAAATCGAAGCCGGTAACATCCAGTCCTTTTTTATTCAGGTAAATACTGTGCCGTCCCTTTCCACAAGCTACATCAAGTACCCTCGAATGGATCGGGATATCCAGCTTTTCATTCAGACTGTCCAGGAAATGTTCCGCTTCCTTGTCATCACGGTGTTGATACAGAATATGGTAATACGGTGAATCAAACCAGGTCTCAAACCATTCTTTCCCTTGTTGTGATAGGGGTGTACAATTTTCCTGTCTCTGCTCCATAATCTCTGCGAAGTTAAGTTCTTTTCTGTTTTTTCATATTATTCCTGAGGGTAAGGTGATTTGGTGATATTTTTCAAATGCCAAACAATTTCAATGATTGACTAAAAATCCGGGAATTGTCTTTATTTTTAACACGAAATCAGGGTGTCAATTGGATAGGCTGATTTACCTGAACATAGTCATGAGTAAAAATACTTCCAGGAATCCGCAAAAAGCAAGAAGGTATAAGCATTCTCCTCCAGGGACAGCTCCCGGGGCAATCAACGTGCCTGAAGATGCTTTGAAACCAACCATTAAGTCCTTCATTTACAATCTGGATGATTTTACCGAAACCGACCTGCATTCTATATCTGAAATCAGGGGACAGTTGGCTTCTTTCCCGGACAAAATCCACTGGATAGACATCAAAGGAATTGGTGACCGGCATTTTCTGGAACAACTGGCTGATTGTTTTAACATTCACCGGCTTCAAATGGAGGATGTTGTGAATGTTTATCAACGTCCTAAAGTCGAGGATTATAAGGATCATTTGTTTCTTATTTCCAGGGTGATGTGGGAGAAAGAAGGACAGTTACTGAATGATCAGCTCAGCCTTTTTGTGGGAAAGAATTTTGTGATAACCATCCAGGATAAATATGAGGATCAATTGGATCCTGTCCGCGACCGTATTCGACATGGAAAAGGATTCGTCAGAAGGTACGGATCAGATTATCTCGGCTATGCATTGATGGATGTTGTTCTTGATAATTATTATCCAATTCTCGAACAAATAGGCGAAAGAATGGATGAGTTGCAGGATCAGCTCATTATTAACCCAACCAGAGATCTGCTGAACAGAGTACTTCAGATCAAACGTGAACTCATTTTGCTTCGTCGTTCCATCTGGAGTGAAAGAGATAAAATCAATGATGTATTGCGAAGTACATTTCCCAATGTAACAGATACAACGAAAGTGTTTTTCCGTGATTCTTATGATCATTGCATCCAGATTCTGGACCTGGTAGAGAGTTATAAGGAGGTCACCGCGTCACTGATGGATGTTTATCATTCATCCGTAAGCAACCGGCTGAACCAGGTGATGAAAGTGCTCACCATCATATCCACCATTTTCATTCCGTTGACATTTATTGTAGGATTATACGGGATGAATTTTGCCCATACCAATCCAAAGACAGGAGAAGCCATGCCTTTAAATATGCCTGAATTGTATTCTCCTTACGGCTATTTGACAGTATGTCTCTTGATGGTGGTGATTGTTATCGGCCAGATTTATTTCTTTTACAAAAAGGGCTGGCTGACCAAAGGTTAATTGAATATTTAATAGTGTAAATCTGAATATCGTGTCAAAAAAAAATACCGATTCCTTTGAATTAATTGCAAAGACTTCTTTTGGATTCGAAGATATATTATCAGAGGAATTGAGTCAGTTGGGAGCAAGGAACATTCGCAAAGCTACTCGTGCTGTTTTGTTTGAAGGGGACCAGCAGATTATGTACAAAGCTAATTTATGGTGTCGCACAGCTTTGAGAATTCTCAAGCCTATCGGTTCATTTCCTTGTGGAAGCGAACAGGAATTGTATGACGGAATACGTACAATACAATGGAACAATTATCTGGAAGCAGACGAGACGCTTGCTGTTGATTCTGTAGTCACAAAATCAAAGTTGACACACTCGCTGTATGTTTCTCAAAAAGCCAAGGATGGAATTGTGGATCAGTTCCGCAATCGCGCCGGACAAAGACCCAATGTGGAATTGTCACGGCCCAAGCTCAGAATACACATTCATCTGAACCAGGATGTCGCTTCAGTTTCACTTGATAGTTCTGGAGAATCTCTTCACAAACGAGGATACCGACAGCAGCAGGGCGATGCACCGCTGAATGAAACCCTTGCTGCAGGAATGATATTGTTGAGTGGATGGGACAAACGTTCAGGATTTCTCGATCTGATGTGTGGTAGCGCTACGATTCCAATTGAAGCGGCCTTGATGGCGAGAAATATTGCACCGGGAATTTTTCGTACAGAATTCGGATTCGAACGCTGGAATGATTTTGACCAGGATCTTTGGGATGGTCTGGTAGCCGATGCTAAAAGCAATCAATTGCCATCGCTTGACTTCAGGATTTCCGGAGTCGAAAAATCTTTTCAGGTGGTAGGGTTTGCAAAAGAAAATATACGGTTTGCAGGTTTGGAAAAGGACATTGATTTATATGCAATTCCATTTGAAGATTATACTCCGGAGGTGGTGCCTTCCATGATTGTTACTAATCCTCCATATGGTGGCAGGATTACGGACGATGATTTATTTCTTCTCTACAAAAATCTTGGCGATACCTTTAAGAAAAAATATCCGGGATGTACTGCATGGGTTTTAACAGCCAACAAGGAAGCATCTCATAAAATCGGTTTGCATCCTACAAGAAGGATTCCCTTGTACAATGGCGCGATAGAATGTCGCTTTTTGAGATATGTAATGTATTCCGGAAGTAAAAAAACAGGAATTCAAACTGAACAGGCAAAAGAAAATTGAGCACAATGACAAAGCCAAAAAAGAAATTGCGAATTGGTTTGCTTACGACCGGAGGTGATTGTCCGGGTTTGAATGCAGCCATCCGTGCTGTAACACGCACAAGCATTTATTATGGACATGAAGTCATTGGTTTTTTACGGGGTTATGAAGGACTAATTGAAAATCAGTTCATACTGATGAATTCACATTCTGTCAGTAATATTCTGCAACGGGGTGGAACGATTCTCAAAACAGCCAGAAGCGAGCGTTTTAAAACTGTTGAGGGCCGTCAAATGGCCGCGGATAATTTGAAAGCACATACTTTGGATGCGTTGGTGGTAATTGGTGGTGATGGTTCCTTCAGAGGTATTGAGACTTTCACACGGGAGCATCCGATTCCTGTCGTCGGTATTCCAAAAACGATTGATAACGATATTTTCGGAACGGATACTGCGATTGGTTATGATACTGCATTAAACACAGTCGTTCAGGCCATCGATAAAATCCGGGATACTGCTGATTCGCATGATCGTTTGTTTTTCGTGGAAGTGATGGGCAGGGATGCAGGGATGATTGCATTGCTCTCAGGTATAGGTTCCGGAGCGGAAGCGATTTTAATTCCGGAGACAAAAACACGAATGGAGCAAATCATTCAGATTTTAAAACGCGGATGGAACCGGAAAAAAACTTCTATGATTGTGATCGTCGCGGAAGGTGATGATGCAGGCGGTGCCTACAAAATCGCACAGGAAGTGAAGCTGCGGTTCCAGCATTTTGATACTCGTGTGAGTGTGCTCGGTCATATGCAAAGAGGTGGTAGTCCCAGTTGTGCCGACAGAGTATTGGCAAGCAGACTTGGGGTTGCGGCGGTAGAAGCATTGATCGAAGGAAGAAGTAACGAAATGGTTGGGATTGTAAACAACCAGTTGGTACATACTCCTTTTCCGGTGGTTGTCAATTCCAAAAAAGAATTCCCGATGGATCTGATGCGGATTGCTGAGATACTTTCATTGTGAGTAGCAGAAATTGCTCAAAAAGAATTTTCCTGAATTTTGCATAAACAATCTTTTAACCTTTGTGTCAAAAGATTGTTCCTTCACACATTGACAGAGCCGGGTGCTGTGAATGAAAACAAAAAAAGTACTAGATTCTGAATGAACCTTCGTTAGCAAGAAAGTCAATGCAACTAAGGTCAGGAAGGAAGCCGTGTTTGTCGGCAAAGACCTGGTGGTAAACGGGTGTTGAAAATTGACTATGTTTTTTAGGATGAAAAGTGTTTCTCAGATCCTGACAGTCAGTTATTTTTTTCTCATAGAAATCACTGAATTCAATTTTCAATTGCAATTTGGAAATAGAAAATAATTTTTCGAGCAGATGTGTATTAAAGTCGACAAGAAAAGTTTTTTCGGCATGAAATGCATTTGAAAATTCATCTTCCAGGAATTCGAAAAATGGCGCATTTCGATATGCTGAGCAAATCGCTCTCCAATGATTTTTTTTCCAGTCGGCCCCGAATGAAATTTTCACATCCCGGATAGGTTTCTTGTGAAGATCGGCATGTTCAACAGGAATGATGAGGGGCAGCAATCCGTTCGAATTGTAAATATGACAACGGTTCCTGTACGTTTGTTTTATGAAATGTTCATTGTGATCAATCCGTATCTCTCCTGCAGAAATGCATTGCAATACATAAGAAACAGGAGGGAAGTAGGCGGTGGAAAAAACAGAACGTGCGGACATGAAATTTTATCTTCTCTCGTATGCTCCCAGGTCAGGAAGTGGGGGAGGAATGATGCTTACCGGTCTTGGATTTCCTTTGAGATCAAAATTCAGTACCGGATCAGCATTCACAAAAGCCGCATTACCGGCGTCAACAGCGACAGATGTTGAATCGATTTCATAGATATTGTTATCGATGTCTTTGAATTTTGGATCTATTGAAGATCCTGCGAGGATTGCATTGTAATTCGCGGGGTTTCCGATCGGGAAACTATTTTCAACTTTCAACATAACATGATCAAAGCGAAAGTTGAATCGGCCCGGAGCAGCGTTCGGAAAGGAGTCAAGCCCGATTTCATTGTCGAGATTTCCATAGATAATCGAATTGTAAAATGTCGCATTCAGTTGACGCACATTCACTCCGAAATAATTGTTGAGCAAAACGGCCGGATCCTGACGATTGCTGCCTGTCCAGAAATTTGCGAATGTGCAATGGTAGAAATCATAATTTCCTCCATACAAAATCGCCGCAGTCTGATAACCACAGTTCGCGAACACACAATTGAATGCTTTGATCACGGCGCCACGGAAATACAAACCGTTTCCGGCCATATTTTTCACAATTGTATTTTCTATACGCAAGGTCGTTTCGCCTGTTGAGGCGAAGACAGTATCAACATGCAAACCGATGTTTCCATTCTTGATGATGGCGTATTTGATCTCAGAATTTCTGCTTCCGGGTCCAATTTCTGAAGTGCCATTTAAAAGATTGGAACGTGTGATGTTGGATAAATAAATCCGGTCCCATTGTCCGGGGACATCTTTGAATTCTTCACCAAGCCTGTCGCCCTGAAAAGTAACAGGATCAGTGAGTGTACCGTTTACCTTAAGTGTGCCTGCCGATAGCACGATAATCCCTGAGCCGGGATGGCTGTGTACTCTGGTGCCGGCATTAATCGTAAGCGCACAGCCTGAATCAACAAGGGCATATCCATAGATTACATGAGGCTTGTCGTTATTCCAGACATCATTGCAGGGAAGAAAAAATAATGAACCACTATTCGAGGGAGAGCGATGAAAGTAGGCGTCTTGTCCCCATGCGACAAGATCAATATCTTGTAGATTCCCATTGGTTTCAAAAAGGATTGAGTCAGTAACAATCAGTGGAGTGTTCTGATTATTTGGATCGATTGTTACTTCTACAAAAATAAACAGACTGTCTTCAGCGCCAATTTCAACATCAGAAAATGACTTGCCGGGAACTCCATCCACATTCAATCTGTATGGAGAGTTCATTCCGGTCGCCAGTCGGATGGAAGAGATTTTGAGCGGCGAATTTTTTCTATTGTAGACAGTGAAGACTTCAGTTGCGCTGCCAACCTGTGTGAATACGGTATCAAAGATTACGGTATCCTGTGAAAATTCCAGTTTGGCTGATGAGTCAGTGCTGAATTCTTCTTTTTTGCAAGAATCCATAGTGAGGATAAAAAATACAGCGATGGGTATTAATGCAAAATGGAGGACTTGTCGCAGGATAATTTTCATAGGGTCACAAAGATAGATTTTCGTTTGAAACGAGCTATTTGTAGTCTTATTTGAATTCAATTAATTTAGGTAAGAAAAGTAATGCTAAATTCATATTAATTGCTTAAAAAATGACCAAAATTACAATTATATGACCGTTTATATACGTAAGAAATCCTGTATTTGGTGTTTCAGAGAATTAACCTTGACCATACTTTTGGTATCAAATAATCATTAAAACCAATTTCTATGAAAACAATTCAACCTCCCACAACAGCGAGCAGACCAAGGGTTCTTTACTTTGGGCTTTTGTTACTGCTGTTGACTCTTGCTGGTAATCTCAGTAAGGTTAATGCGCAATGCAGAACAACATTTTTTGGATTTCCTGATTCAAGCGGGTACTCTATTCAGTTTTTTGATTCAAGTTCCGGCGGAACTGCGGTGAGCTGGGCCTGGGATTTTGGTGATGGTGGAACTTCGAATTTGCAAGCGCCATCGCATTCCTATACTGCCACAGGCTACTATCTGGTTTGTCTTACAGTAACATTTAATCCTGCTTGCACGGCAACATATTGTGATTCTGTTTATGCCGGACCGCCGGTTGTTCCATGTTCAGCCAATTTTACTTATTCAGTTAGTGGTGGAACGGTTAATTTCACGGATCTGAGTAATGGCGGGAGCGCAGCAATTGCTTCATGGGCCTGGGATTTTGGTGATGGTGGGTCTTCAACTTCACAGAACCCTTCACATACCTATTCAAATACGGGCACTTATTACGTGTGTCTGAACATTACTACTACCGGAGGAATGTGTTCTAATACCACTTGTACCTATGTTCAGGTACAAACCGGACAGTTCTGTATTGCAGGATTTGGTTTCAATAACATACCAGGGCAGTTGAATGCAGTTTTTTCTGATTCTTCTTATACAAGTTCCGGAAACATCACTTCCTGGTTCTGGGATTTTGGAGACAGTACAACATCCACTTTGCAGAACCCGAATCATACATTCCCGGGAGTTGGAATTTACCAGGTTTGTCTGACCATTACCAGTTCAACAGGATGTACTGACACATATTGTTACAGCGTGGATATCCGCAGTCCTTTCTGTTCTGCAGATTTCTATGCAAGTACCGGAAATCCATTGCAGATGATTTTTGTGGATAATTCATCTTCTTCAAACACCATTACCGCCTGGGCATGGGATTTTGGAGACGGAGGAACATCCAACCTTCAAAATCCGACACATACCTACGCGAATGTGGGTGTGTATGCAATTTGTCTGACTATTTCAACTTCTTCCGGTTGTAATGCTACTTATTGCGATTCTGTTTATGTTGGTAATACTACCAGTTGCCAGGCATCCTTTACCGCTCAGATTGTAGGAGCAGATGTTTACTTCCAGGACAACAGTATTCCGTATAACCATATCGGATCATGGGATTTCGGTGATGGAAATACTACAACCAGTTATCCTGGCCAGTCAGTTATGCATCAGTATACGGTTCCAGGTATGTATTTAGTATGTCTTTCCATCACAGATTCTATGTGTACCAGTTCAGTTTGTGATACAGTGGTTGTTACTCAGGCGGGTTGTTCAGCACAATTTACCAGCATCACTGATTCAATTAATTTCCAGACCGTATACTTCTTTGATCAATCTCCGGGAAATGTAAACGCATGGTTCTGGGATTTCGGTGATGGCGGTACTTCTAATGTTCAATATCCTGTTTATACTTATGCTGCTCCCGGAACTTACCGTGTATGTCTGACCATTGTTGATTCTGTTAACCAATGTACCAGTACCTATTGCAACAATGTGACTGCTCTTTCACCATGTGCCCCTTCATTCGGTGCATATCCGGATTCGTTGAATCAGACTGGTGTGAATATGAATTTCTGGGTGCAATCCAATTGTGGCAACCCTTCCGCGATCTTCTGGGATTTTGGTGATGGTACGTATGATTCAACGGGTGCGTTAAACCCGATCCATCAATATGCAGATACAGGAACATACAATGTATGTGCCTGCATAGTAATCGGCATCGATACATTCTGTAATTGCGAACCGGTTTATGCGTATCGTTTGAGCAATGGAATCGGAGAACTCAATTCACCAGTCAGAAGTATGACAGCTTCTCCAAATCCGTTCCAGGAAAATACCCAGGTTAAATTTGATATTTCTCAACAGGCTGAAGTGGATCTAAGTGTTGTTGATCTTCTTGGAAATATTGTTGAGAAAGTTTACAAGGGCAGTTTGCAAAGCGGTGATCATGCGTACACAGTAGGATCAAGAACACTTTCACCCGGAATCTATTTTGTTCGTCTGGACGTAAATGGTTTTGTCAAAACTCAGAAAATATTTTTCCTCCCATAGTTGTGTTTGTTTTCCAATAAAAAAAATACCCCGGGAAATTTCCCCGGGGTATTTTTTCATTCAACCCGTAAGTATTCATCGGCAAACAAGGAAGTTTATCCCTGGTTAGCGTCTGAAAATAATTTTAATTTTTTCTTGAGCATTTCTATTTCTTCTTTCGCGCGGGTCAGATTTTGTTCTACTTCCTGGAGTAGTCCACCCATATTTTTCGAATTGCGGAAGAAGCCAAGATTGTTTTCGTATTGACTGATGGTTGCCTGGAGTTTGTTGATCTTTTCTTTGATCATACTCTTTTCTTTGCGCAGGAGATTTCCGGCTTCTTCTGACTGAGAAAGCATTTCCACATTGCTTCTGAATTTTTCCAGATGCAAATTGGAGGATTCCAGTTTCATCGCGTCGTATTTTGAATCCAGAGCTTTTTTATAACGGTCCCAGATCCGGTTTTTATCACGGATTGGAACATGTTCGATACTTTTGAATTCAGCGGCGAAGTCACGCAACTGTCGAAGATCCTCATCTGTTTTTCCGGATGGAGTGAAGGCTTCGATACGTTTGATCAGATCCTCTTTTTTGGCAAGATTTTCTGCCTGTTCAGTATCCCTTGAACTGAAATGTTCTCTTTTATTATTGAAGAATTTATCGCAGGCTTCCCTGAACTTTTTCCAGAGTTTATTTTCTTCCCATTGTTCGATATGACCAGCTTCTTTCCAGTCTTTTTGAAGTTGCAGGACTTGTTTTGTCACTTCATCCCAGCTTTCATGTGTACCATTCGCGATCGCTTCAGCTTTTTCGATGATAGCAACTTTTTTGTCTTTATTTGTTTTGTGAGTTTTCTTCAGGTCGCCAAAGAATTCACGTTTCTTTCCATAGAACTTATTGAGAGCGGCGCGAAATTCGTTCCAGACCTGTTCGTTTTCTTTTTTTGGACCATAACCAAGTTTTTTCCATTCTTCAAAAATACCATTGAAGGTATCGGTCATGGTTTGCCATTGTTTTGGAGTATCGAAATTCTCCTCGGCAATTCCCTGGGCTCTGATCAGCAGCGCTTTTTTCGCTTCAATATTGGTGAGTTCTTCTTTTTGGCGTTCCTGGTAGAAGTCTCTGATTTTTTGAAACACCTGGCCAATGAGCTCACGGTATTTATTTCTGAGAGGTTCAATTGTTTCCGGAGAAGTAGGCCCGAGTTCTGACCATTCCATCCGGTAGAGGTTAATCATTCGTTCTATTCCTTTGATGGAATCCATCGGCAGGAGAGACTCAATTTTTGATAGCAGTTGTGTGCGGTGTTCGAAGTTTCTTTTGAAATCAAGTTCGCGCAGATCCTTGCTCAACTTCATGTTGTAATAGAAGTTGTGCACGTGACGATGATAAATGCTCTGCAGATTTTTGTAATCCCGGGTAGGGACATTGCCAATTTCGTTCCAGCGGTTCTGCAGATCCTTGAATGTATTGAAAGCTTTGCCGATATTGGTTTCTTCGGAAATCAGTTTTTCCAGTTCGGCAATCACAGCTTCTTTTTCTTTGTATTTTGAATCCACCTCATCCGCTTTCATTTTTCTGAATTTGGATTGGCGGTCGCTCAAAATATGCATCAACTCACTGAAGCGATTATCAAGTGGGTCTTTTGGCGGTTCGAAATCATCTGCCAGTCCGCCATCCGCGATGAATTGCTGTTGCAGTTCCTGGTGTAAGCGATCGCATTCGCGCAAATAATCATTTTTAATTTCCTCTGCCTTTGAAAAAGTTTCTTCCGAAACTGTTTCTTTGGTGAGTTCTTCCAGCTTGATAATCAATTCTTCCTTCATGGATACAGGATGCATAATAAACACCTCCGGTGAACAGGAGGGTAGGTGAGAGTTTAGGATTTCAATTCAGTAATAGTCTGAGCTAATTTTTACTTCTTCTTTTTCAGATTAGAGGTTGGTCTTCAGGTGAGGCCTGTTCTGGCAAAATACATCAGCACAACCAAACCGATGTGGTTAGGAGAAGTACCAAATAGAATTCGCTTTGAATCCCAAATTTAAGAAATGTTTTTCAGGGGGAGAACCTTTGCAGCCCTTAATAACGTTTCTGATGAGCCGACAAGATAGTTCCATATTTGATGGTTGTCAAGCACTGGAAGCAGGCAGTTGACTCTAAATGGTGATTGTGCCTAAAAACATGGTAGCGGGAGCAATCCGGAGTCCCATTGGAATCGGATCCACATATGGATTGATCGAAATAGAGAAAAAGCTCATATTTTTCTCTTTTTAACAAGTTTTTCCAATTTTTTTCACAGAAGATTTGATTATTTATAGAAAAAGCTTAAATTTGCAGCCTCAATTTTGAAGATAATGAAGAAAGACATTCATCCCCAGAACTATAGAATGGTCGTATTTAAGGATATCTCCTGCGATTATTCCTTTATGACCCGTTCAACCATCGAAACGAAAGATACAGTAAAATGGACCGATGGCAAAGAATATCCACTTGTGAAGCTCGAAATCAGCCATATGTCTCATCCTTTCTATACAGGCAAGATGAAACTTCTGGATACTGCCGGTCGTGTAGATAAGTTCCGTACACGTTACGCTAAGAAGAAAGAAGTAACGAAATAAAGAACCTTGATAAAGATTGAAAAGTCCTCCAAAACCCGGAGGACTTTTTCTTTTTCATACCCTGCTTATTTTTAATTTTGATCGCTCAATCAAGCCAGACGGAATGAACCTTATCTTTTTTGACGACCAGACCAGAGAAAATTTATTACCATTAACCTATACAAGACCGGTTTGCGAACTGCGTGTTGGAATTCTGACTATTCGGGATAAATGGGAAAAGCAATTGAACCTGAAAGGTTCTTTTGTAACCCAAGATTATCTCCGTGAAAAGTTTCCAATGAATCTTGGAGAGGATAATCTCTTTATCAACGGCTCTATACTACCGGATAAAAATTTGGTGGCCGGCATACGCGACCTGAAAACAGGCAGCAGGCTCATGTCGGGGGAAATTATCCTTGCACAAAGGGTTGCTGGAACTGCATTGGAAGGATTTGAAAAGAGCGCTAAGCTTCCCGCAGCTGAGACAATCAATTATCCTGAGAAGGTCAATAAAATTGAATACAGCTGGGATTTGTTTGCACGGAATGAGCAAGCTATTGCTGATGATTTCGCATTTCTTACGGCCGGCCGTAAATCACAACCTATTCCGGTTTCGAACAAGTGCATTCAGCCGGAAAATATTTTCCTGGAAGAAGGCGTTAAAGTGGAATGCGCGATATTGAATGCCTCTACAGGACCGATCTATCTCGCAAAAGATTCTGAAGTGATGGAAGGCGCCATGATTCGGGGGCCATTCTCCCTTGGAGAACACGCGCAGGTGAAAATGGGTGCTAAAATTTATGGTGCCACCACCATCGGACCTGAATGCAGAGTTGGTGGAGAAATTAGTAATTCTGTGATTCTTGGTTATTCCAACAAAGGACATGACGGCTTCCTTGGAAATTCAGTATTGGGTGAGTGGTGCAATCTTGGAGCTGATAGCAATAATTCAAATCTGAAAAATAATTATTCGAAAGTAAAAGTCTGGAGTTACAAAGAAGAGCAATTTATAAATACCGGTTTGCAGTTCTGTGGGCTGATCATGGGAGATCATTCGAAATGCAGTATCAATACCATGTTCAATACCGGAACTGTCGTTGGAGTAAGTGCCAATATTTATGGCAATGGATTTCCGCCAAAATTTGTACCTTCCTTTTCCTGGGGCGGTTCGGAAGGATTTAAAACCTACAGAATAGAAGAAGCCGTAGAAGTAGCGCAACGAGTGTATGAAAGAAGAAAGATGGAATTCAACGCTGCTGAACAAAAAATACTGAAACACTTATTTGATTTCACAACAAAATACCGAGCCTGGTAAATAAACTATCCATGAATCAAACCAAAGATTACACCGACATTCTCCTGTATTTTGTACCGGCTTTCCTGGTACTGATGGCCATGTTTCTTGTTGTAAAAAGATCTCTTGACACTTATTTGCTGACCGTCAGAAAATTTCTTGACAGGGACATGCAAATCCGGTCTATGGATGAAAAGGCTGTTCGCCAGAAAGACGGGACTCCTCTGAAGTTACAGGCTTATGAAAGACTTGTGCTTTTTCTGGAAAGAATCAATCCGAACAGCATTCTCGTTCGTGTTCATCGTGGTGGCATGACGGCAGGACAATTGCAATCGGATCTGGTAGCCACGATACGAGCGGAATTCGAACATAATTTATCTCAACAGATTTATGTTTCAGAACAAAGCTGGGAGGAAGTGAAGAGCGCGAAAGAAGACATGATTCGTATTGTCAATAATGCATTCAACCAGGTGGGGATGAATGGTACGGGTATTCAAATGAGTACACAGATTTTCGAGCAGGTCTTAAAGACCGAAATGCTTCCCACACAAAAGGCGATTGATTTCTTAAAGTCGGAAGCCCGGAAATTGCTGGGTAATTAAGATTGCTGCGCTGAATTTTATTGAGCATTAATTTGAAGACCATGAAAACTGAAGAAGTTGCCGGAAAGAAATTTGTTACTGAAAGCGGAATAGAAATTAAACAGGTTTATTCCAATCATGATACAAAGGCGGAAAAGCCCGGAGAGTTTCCTTTTACCCGCGGAGTTCAGGCCGACATGTATCGCAGTAAGCTTTGGACCATGCGTCAGTACGCCGGATTTTCTACGGCTGAAGAAAGTAATAAACGCTATCATTATTTGTTAGGGCAGGGGACTACAGGTTTGTCTGTCGCCTTTGACTTACCAACGCAAATCGGATACGATTCAGATCATGCCTTGTCGGAAGGTGAAGTTGGTAAAGCCGGTGTTGCCATTGATTCAATTCGTGATCTCGAAATACTGTTTGATAAAATTCGTCTGGAAGGTATTACCACTTCCATGACAATTAATTCTACTGCCTCCATTTTGCTTGCATTTTATATCGCGTTGGCAAAAAAGCAAGGTGCGGATTTGAAAAAAATATCCGGAACGATTCAGAATGATTTGCTGAAAGAATATGCTGCCAGAGGAACTTATATTTATCCTCCGAAGCCATCGATGCGGATCATCACGGATATTTTTGAATACTGCAGTAAAGAGGTTCCCAAGTGGAATACGATTTCGATATCAGGATATCATATTCGGGAAGCCGGATCTACCGCTGTTCAGGAATTGGCCTTTACTTTATCAAATGGTAAAGCCTATGTGAAAGCAGCTCTTGAAAAAGGGCTGGACATCGATGTTTTCGGCAAGCGCTTGTCTTTCTTTTTTAATGCTCATAACAATGTCTTCCAGGAAGTCGCGAAGTTTCGGGCTGCCAGAAGAATGTGGGCTAGTATCATGAAAGAAATGGGCGCGAAAGATCCGCGTGCGATGATGCTGAGGTTTCATACGCAAACCGGTGGCTCCACACTTACCGCGCAGCAACCCATGAACAATATTATCCGGGTAACCTTGCAGGCTTTGTCTGCTGTACTTGGAGGAACACAATCTCTTCATACCAATGGTTATGACGAGGCATTAAGTCTTCCGACTGAAGAAGCTGCCAGAATCGCGTTAAGGACACAGCAAATTATAGCTTTCGAAAGTGGTTCCACAGAAACTGTGGATCCATTGGCCGGATCTTATTTTGTTGAAACCATGACTGATGAGGTAGAGAGGCTTGCCTGGGAGTATATCCGTAAAATTGACGCGATGGGTGGGGCAGTGAACGCTATTGAAGCCGGATATATTCAAAACGAAATCGCGAATGCTTCTTATGAATATCAACAGTCAATAGAAAGTAAGGAGAGAATTATTGTTGGAGTGAATCAGTTTGAAATGCAGGAACCGCCATTTGATAAACACTTTTCAATTGATGACTCAATCCGGGAAGTTCAGATAAAGAAAATCAATCAATTAAAATCTGAAAGAGATTCCTTGAAAGTAAATCAGTGTATTGCCGCTGTTGAAAGTGCCGCAAAAGACGGAACCAATCTGATGCCTGTTATTATTGATGCTGTTGAAAATCTGGCCACCCTCGGAGAAATCTCGGACGCGATGAGGAGGGTGTTTGGGGTTTATGAGTAGGGTTCAGAGTTCCGGGTTCCGGGTTTCGGGTTCCGGGTTGTTTTTGGGAAAAAGTTTTAGGTTTATGTTGAATACGATTTATTCCGTTGATTTCATCTAACACCTAACATCTAACACCTAAGTTCATTTCTTTTTTCGTTTGTCTACGATCACAAAAACATCCTCGTTATCTCTTTTCATGAAATACTTTTCGCGACCGTACTTTTCGAGATTTTCGCGATTGGTTTGAAGATCGAGGAGATAGGCTTTGTTTTTTTCAATTTCTTCTTCAAAGTATTCCTTTTGAGTTTTTAGCTCATTCAGTTTTTGTCGGTAGGAAGAAGTAGTAATAAAATCATTCCGGTCAAAAAAACTAAGCCAGATCAAAAAGCCCAGAAATGTAAGCGTGTATTTATTTCTGAGGTATGGAAAAAGGTCTTCCATGAACCAGCTCTGTTTCTTTTTCATGTTCTAAAAGTATAGGTATTCTAACGCAATAGCACCCGGAAATGTTGTCAGATTATAACAAAACGATGTTAATACGAAATGGAATCGATATAAAAGAAAAAAGCCCCTTTTCGAGGGGCTTTTTATGTTTTTGGGAAGATTAATTGACGTTCATTTTCCCTTTAACACTTTCCTTCTGAGAGGTTCCGTTTTGATTTTCTTCATTCAGGAAAGGATAGCGATAATCTGTAGCGGGAACAAACGTTTCTTTAATAGTACGCGGAGAAACCCAGCGCAGGAGATTGAGCATGGATCCGGCTTTGTCATTGGTTCCTGAAGCCCGTCCGCCACCGAAAGGTTGTTGTCCGACGACGGCGCCGGTGCATTTATCATTGATGTAAAAATTTCCGGCCGCGTTCACCAGTTTTTTTGTGGCTGTGTTGACAGCATAACGATCCTGAGCGAAGATGGAACCTGTTAAAGCATAGACGCCGGTTGTATCTACCAGGTCAAGTGTTTCTTCGAATTTTTCATCTTCATAAACATAAATTGTGAGCACCGGACCGAAGAGCTCTTCGCACATGGTGGTGTATTTCGGATCTTTTGCAAGCAGGACGGTTGGCGCGATAAAATATCCTTTGGATTTATCATAGGTACCACCGGCAATGACTTCTACAGAAGGATCATTTTTGGCTGCATCGATATACTTGGCGAGTTTATCAAAGGACTTCTCATCAATAACAGCATTGATGAAATTACTCATATCTTCTGTCGGACCCATTTTAAATGATTTCAAATCGGCAATCAGACCTTCTTTTACTTTTGGCCAAAGACTTTTGGGAATATAAGCTCTGGAAGCTGCAGAACATTTTTGTCCCTGATATTCAAAAGCTCCTCTTGAAAGTGCTGTCGATAATGCGACAGGATCAGAAGAGGAATGAGCCATGATGAAATCTTTACCACCGGTTTCACCTACAATCCGTGGATAGGATTTATACTTGTGGATATTGTTACCGATTGTTTTCCAGATATCCTGGAATACACCTGTAGAACCTGTAAAATGAATGCCGGCGAAATCAGGATGATTAAAGATCACTTCCCCTGCATCCGGTCCTGAAACATAGACCAGGTTAATAACTCCCGGAGGAACACCGGCTTCGAGGAAAATTTTCATCAGGATACTGGCGGAATAGATCTGGGTGTTTGCCGGTTTCCAGACAACCACATTTCCCATCAGAGCTGCTGATGTAGGAAGATTTCCCGCGATTGCCGTGAAGTTGAACGGAGTCAATGCGAAGACAAAACCCTCGAGTGGTCTTTGTTCCACACGGTTGTATACACCTTTTGATGAAATCGGTTGCTGGGTATAGATCTCCCGCATGTACTGAACATTGAAACGGAGGAAGTCGATCAGTTCGCATGCAGCATCAATTTCAGCCTGGTAAACGCTTTTGCTTTGCCCAATCATAGTTGCAGCATTGATGATAGCCCGGTAGGGACCGGCAAGCAGATCGGCGGCTTTCAAAAAGATTGAGGCACGTTGTTCCCAATCCAGTGCCGCCCAAGCTGAACGAGCCTGTAAAGCTGCATCAATGGCAAGTTTAATATGGGTTTTATCACCCTGATGAAAATGCGCAACAACAGTCTTGTTATCGTGAGGAGGGGTAATGGCAACTTTCTTTTCGCTTCTCACTTCTTTTCCGTTGATGTACATCGGGACATCACGTACTTCACTACGCATTTTGAGGATTGCGGCTTTAAGGGTTTCACGTTCGGGACTTCCGGGAGCGTAATTCAGAACCGGTTCATTTACAGCAGCCGGAACATTATATATTGAATTTGACATAGCTTTTGTGATTTGCAGCAAAGGTACAAAATTCCCTTCCTCATCTTCTGTGAGGGATGTTCCATTTCTAATAAAAATAGCCTTTTTTGATTAATTTTTAAAGATTTTTTGCTCCCATTTTCTGCCAAGGCGTATGGCCGGTAATTCAATTCCAAAATAAAGGAGAATGGAAATGGCTAATACAAGGAAATAAATGAGAACACCTAAAACAGGAAGTGACATAAAATTACTTGTGGAGATCGGGTAACAAAGAAAAAGTAATGTCAGGTGGACAAGGTAAATACTGTAAGAGCTTTTCCCTTGCAGGACAAGTAAGCGGATATTGAGCAACTTTTGAATTCGGGAGGATGAGAGCAACATCAGAAGAAAGAAAGAGCAACCCCAGGCATTTGTATGAATCAGGATCAGATCAAGGAAATTGGAAATTGTTGGATTCAGAAAATGCGATGAGGTACAAAGTAATATGGCTGAAATGAGCACCAATGATTTTGTAAAAATTGTTTTTTGATTTTGCCACCAGGAACGGAAGAAGGGATAGAATTTTACGATACTTATACCGAGTGCAAAGTCAAAGACAAATGGATCAAGTGATAATAGTTGAACTGAAATGTAGATCAAACACAATAGCATTGCAGAATGCTTTGAATGCAACACGAAAAGCGCAGGCAGCAGGAGCGAAACTGCAATTTCTATTGATAAGCTCCAGTCCTGAGGAAGTAATCTCATAACCGGATCATTTGGAATTCGAATAACCAATAATGCCTGCTTCAGAACATCCATAATTCCGGATTCGAATTTCCAATAAAGGTTTAGTGGGGTAGAAGCTGACCCAGCCGGATTGAATGAGAAATAGCCTGATTTTAAAAGCAGAAACATGCCGGATAATACGAAAAGGAAAACCGGATAAATCCTGAAAATCCTTCTCCATACAAATGCCAGATAGGAACTTGATGTGAGATTAAAATTGCGTTGTTGAAGTCGATAAGTGAGTATGAAACCACTATGAATAAAGAAGTAGATTACCGCTGTGGATCCATCCCAAAAAATATGAAACGGGGTAGATGCCAGCCAGGTCGAATTTAACCCGGGGTAAAAAAACAGGATGAAGTGAGAAATAAAAACTACCAGAGCCGCTAGTCCTCTCGAGCTATCAAGGAAATGGAGGCGATCCTGATTCATTCAATTTTTTTTAAAGTTGTATAGGATTAGTATCCGGGATCAAATTAGTGAAAAAGCAATCTGGTTCCTGTATCTGAAGACAGGAATATTCTTCTTCATAGATCTATAGTTAACTAAATAAAATTGAATTAATTGACTAAATGATCTTGGTCATAGACAATTTCGAAAATCGGAATATTACATTGAATTATAAGAAAAAGTTTATATTAGCAGGGTATGATAAAAACTCTGATTGTTGAAGATGACCCGATCAGCGAAGAAATTCTGAAAGATCTTGTTCTGGAATGTAATTCATCTGTTAAGATCTCTGATAGTTGTGGAACCGTCAAGCAGGCGCTTAAAAAGATCAGCAAATTAGATCCCGATCTTGTTTTCCTTGATGTCGAATTGCCAGATGGCAGTGGATTTGATTTGCTTAAGAAGCTTGGAACAATAGAATTTGAAGTTATTTTTATCACATCCCACGACAAATATGCTTTAGAGGCAATCCGTCACAGTGCACTGGATTACCTGGTAAAACCTATTCGCCTTTCTGATTTAAAATCTTCTCTTAAGAAAGTTGAAAAACGTCTTGAGAGAAAGGGTTATAAAAATGAAGACAAGAGGGAAGCGAAACTGCTCAATAAACTTGCAGTCCCAACTTCTGATGGTTTGTCTTTTATACCTATTGAAGAAATAATCCGGATTCAGAGTGACCGGAATTACACGGATTTCCATCTCACCACTAAACGTAAAATTCTGGTCACGAAATCACTGAAAGAATACGAATCCTTGCTCGGTCCTTATGGATTTGTTCGCATTCATCACAGCCACATGATTAATATAAATCACATTGTGAGATATGTTAAAGGTGAGGGTGGTTATGTTGTAATGATTGACGGCAGTACAGTAGACGTTTCCCGTCGCAAAAAGGATGATTTCCTTGAGCAGCTGGCAAAAGCCTGAGGAAAATCCTGCCACCTGTAAACCCATTCCTTCCAGTTATCCATATAATCTGCCAGTTGCAAATTTCATATACTAAAGCGGGAAAAGTCGATGTTACTTTGGTTCACCAATCATCATCGTCATCCAATATAAAACTTTTCTCGTGAACACAACGGACGGAATGTCATAGTTAAATTAACGGGTCGCAGCGTTAATTTAATGAAAAAGGGTAACCTCGATCGCCCGAAGACAGATTGGAATTAACCGGCAAGATGAATTATTCTTGCCGGTTTTTTTATTGCTATAATTTTAAGTTTTCGTGGAATACGAACTCTTAGAAACAGCAGAATGTTTAAAGTGAAATTTTGGGAATATGGATCAGCCCAAAAATTTATTGACAATCATTCCGACTATCAGGGCCAATACTAACAAAGCAAGTAATCGATTGAAAAATTTTTGTGCACCCAGATTTTTTTTGAGGTGCGCATGTCCAAGAATGTTATTGGTCAGAATTTCAAGTCGGTGAAAAGCACTTTCATTTTTCACCACATAGTCATAGGCTCCATATTTCATGGTATTCGCAGCGATCTCGGCTTTTTCCTGACCCGAAAGAAAAATCACGGGAACATCCGGAAACTGTTCTTTTATTTTTTTCAAAACCTGCAGGCCATTCATGGCAGTAGGGTCGGCTGAATCAAGATGATAATCGAGTACAATAAGGTCCGGTGCTTCGAACATGCCTTGTAAGGCCAGTTCACCGGTAGGATAGCTTGAAATGACAGAAGCAGGAAATCTGCCGGAAAAGAAATCTTTCAGCATTTCACTCATTTGGGCGTCGTCGTCGACGAGTGTCAGTTTCAGTTTATTGGAATTAAGCATTTCCGGAAGGATGAGAATTCAAACTTACATGTTTAGGCGGGAATCTGCAAATGCTTCAATGAATCACCTGGCTGATTATGTTACTTCAACTACTTCTTTTTCGGCGATATATACAAGGAACTTACGAATTCCGGGATAAGACATTTGCGACAAGGTGTTACCGTATTCGTTTACCTGATCCGCATGGGATTTTTGTTTTTTACCGGTTTTGAAATCAATAATTTTCGTTTCTGTCTTGTTATAGATTACCCGGTCAGGTCGCAGCAAACGACCATCGGGGAGAATGATTTCCCGTTCATTCATGAATTCCCATGAGGAGTCAAAGAATCCCGCAATTTCTTTCATCTCCAGTAATTCTTCAATTTGCTTTACAAGGATTTCCTTTTCTTTTTCTGAAATGATGCCTTCGTAGATTACTGCTTGCACAGCTTTCTCTACTTCCTCTGGTTTACGAATTCTACTCAGGATGTCATGTACCAGAATACCATAGTTCTTCTTTTTTAATTGCTTGTCTTCAGTGATATCGCTGAGATTTTTAGCTTTGGAGGAAACGGATATTTTTTCCTGCCAGCGGTTGGATGGGTAATGTTTTAATTTTTCTGAAATTACCTTACCGGATTCGGATTCCTTTTTCCGGGTAGTCTTGAGAATAGTTTGGGAATCTTTTGTTTGGTAATGGTTTGTTTCACCCTGCTCAAGGTCAAGAACAGGGATGAGTTGTTTAATCAAACGTGAGACGCTGTTCATTTCTCCTTCGCCGGTTTCCGGAAGATAAACAAGCAATTGTTCTTCAGCGCGTGTGAATGCGACATAGAGAAGATTCAAATTATCGATAATGGTTTGATTCAGTTCCTCTTCGTAAGAGTCTTTGAAAACAGTTTCTTTCAAGCGATTGGAAGTGAGTACAGCGACGTGTCCCATTTCAGCGTAAGGTTGGACATCCGATTCAGCCCAAAGGAGTTCATTGCTTTTGGGAGTCAATTTCCATTCACAGAAAGGCATCAATACTACAGGGAATTGCAATCCTTTAGATCCATGAATGGTCATGATGCGAATGGCATTTTCATTTTCAGGAATAATTACGGAGCAATTTTTCACGGAAGGACTTTCATTCCACCACTCAAGGAACCCGTGTAAACTGGTGATGAATTTCGTATTGTATTCAAGAATCAGATCCTGGAAACGCTGGATGTATGCGTCCGGAGATTTATTCAATTCAAAAATCCGGATCAGTTGTTCGGAAAGTTCATAAACCGGAAGTTTACTGAGAAAAAGTACATGATCAATAAAATCCGCGGGAAGAGTTTTATTGAAAAGGTTATCGGTAAAAGCGAGTGTGTCAAACAGACCTGTCGCGCTCTGTTTCTTCTTTGTCCCTGAACTAAAATGATCGGCAAAAATTGTGTGCAGATGAATTCCTGATTTATCCTTTTGTCTTTGGAGGTAATAGAACAGAATTTCGCTTCTCGAAACTGCATCTGTCGGATCGGCAAGGAAACGGAAGATACTGATGATAAAGCGGATTTGAGGAGCTTTCTGAATGAGTAGAGAGTCAGGGGAAATGACATTTTTAATATCGTTATCAAAAAGATAATTGGCCATTTCATTTCCGTCCTGGTTACCACGTACCAGAATAGCAATATCCCTGAATCGATAGCCTGAATCCAGGAGTTCCCGGATTTTATCACGAGTTAGGTCCCGGGCTATTTCTTTCCATTTACGTGTACTTACTTCTTCTGAAAAGGAACTTTCTTCCTCATTATCTATAAATTTGATACTAACGTAACCTCCCGAGTTGTTTTTATACGCGACATGCTGTGCAAGATCTTCGGCATAGGCCATTTTGAGCAATGGATGGGAATCCATACCCAGATTTTTCCCAAGAATGTCGGGAGCTGAAAGAAAGAGCTTATTATTGAACTCAACTATATTTTTTTTACTTCTGAAATTGGTCGCAAGTACTTCCTCTTTAAAAATTGATTTGAACTGTTTGAGGTCTTCGAAAATATTTTTTACAAGCAATTGCATATTTCCACCGCGCCACCGATAAATGGATTGTTTCGCATCGCCTACAACCAAAGCCATGTTTCCGCTTCCCAGTGAATTAATCACCAAGGGCAGGAGGTTTTTCCATTGCAGAACAGATGTATCCTGGAATTCATCGATCAGCAAATGTTTGTAACGGTTACCAATTTTTTCATAGATGAATGGCGCATCCTGTCCGGTGATAACCTCTGAAAGCAGTCGTGTAGTGTCAGCGAGAAGAATTACATTGTTTTCATTCCTGTATTCGCTGAATTTTTTCAAAAGATCGTTGTAGATTCCGAACACATAGATTCTTCGCAAAGCCTCAAATGCACTCAGATATATTTTGTATTCCTGTTCAACAAGAGAAGCAGCTGAATGGAGCAGGGAAAGCAGATGATTTTCAACAACAGAAAGAACCTCATCCCGTCGGGCTGATTTTTTCGTTACCCATTTCTCGGATGATTCCAACGCGTCCAGAGCACGTTGTTTCATTACATAGTCATCCGGACTGTTTTTTGCTTTCAGTTTTTCGAAATAGGAAATAACGCCACTTTTGCCATAAGCGAAATCGGCGATTTCCAGACCCGCATTCCGGATGTGCTGTGCTGCCTGGGTTCCCAGAGCACTCATTTTCGATTCGAAGGATGTTCGAATCAGCACCAGTTCTTTATAAATTTTCCTGATCTCTTCACGTGTAAGGACCTTTGATTCTTCCTGACGATCTCTGAAAAGTTCTTTTGCTACCTGGGCGATATCGTTTTCAATATTCCAGCCTTTCGCTTCATCCATTTTCTGAATCAGCAAATCGCTGAGCCATTCCTTAAGATCCTTGTCGGTACCGACATCTTTTAATAACCGATCCGTAACTTCAGCGATCGCGTCATCGAGGTTGATTTCAACTTCGAGCCGAAGTGGCAGGTGCATTTCTCTTGCAAGTGAACGAAGCAATCGTTGGAAAAAGCTGTCGATGGTACTGACAGCAAATGAGCTGTAATCGTGGAGGATATTTTTCAGGGCCTTATCTGCCTGTGCAGAAAGATTTCTGCCAGGCAATTCATCCTCCATGAGTTCGCGCATGTTACCGCCTTTGCCCTGGCTTAATTCGACAAGGGACGAAATGATTCTTTCTTTCATTTCTCCTGCCGCCTTGTTGGTGAAGGTAATAGCAAGAATATGCCTGAATTCATCAGGATTCTGCAGTACCAAACGAAGGTATTCTTTCACGAGTGTGAAGGTTTTCCCGGAGCCGGCTGAAGATTTATATATTTTTAAAGAATTCAAGGTCGGAAGGGGAACTTTTTGAGTAGGAGAATTGTTGTGTAATCAAAGCAAGAATTTGTACGAATATACAAAGAATGAAAGCGCAGAGAATTTGCCCGCTAATTAATTCTTGAGCATTCGATGAAGAGAATTGATTTTTACTGAATGGGGGATGATATTTTGTATCTTTGAATAAGCGCGAAACATGTTAGGATATCGATTTACACAGTTTACTGAAAGCGGGGAAGAAAAGACTCCTTTTGAGCGCTTGTTCGAGATTTTCATGCAGTTGTTAAATTATACTGCTGGTGATGTCCCTGAGGCTTTGAATTGGCTCAATGAACTTGACAGGGAGTACAAGCTAACCAATGACAAATACACGATGGCAGATTTCATCAAGGATCTGAAAGATCGTGGATTTATCCGGGAGGATGAAAACTCAGGACAATTTCACATTACACCAAAGACCGAACAGGCTATTCGAAAGAGTGCTTTGGATGAGATTTTCGGGAAGATGAAGAAATCCCGGGCCGGAAATCATACTACACGATTTACCGGAGTAGGCGATGAGCTCACCAGTGATCATCGGGAGTTTCGTTTCGGAGATTCTCCGGACCAGATCTCCATGACGGATTCCATTCGTAATGCGCAGATCAATCATGGTATCTCAGAATTTACGCTGA
Organism: Bacteroidota bacterium; assembly: GCA_016720935.1. Lineage (NCBI taxonomy): Bacteria > Pseudomonadati > Bacteroidota > Bacteroidota bacterium. Next base: position 245,771 of record JADKJP010000007.1, on the reverse strand, counting down.
GGGAAGATGATCTTGAAGTGATGGAAAAAGAGCATAAAGCTCAAACCTCCACCGTTTTGATGATTGACATTTCGCATTCCATGATTTTGTACGGTGAAGACCGAATTACACCGGCTAAAAAAGTGGCTATGGCATTGGCCGAACTCATCAAAACCCGTTACCCCAAAGACACACTGGATGTTTTGGTATTTGGTGATGATGCCTGGCAAATTGAAGTGAAAGACCTTCCGTATTTACAGGTAGGACCTTATCATACCAATACACCTGCAGGTATTGAACTCGCGATGAATTTACTCCGTCGTCGTAAAAATCCGAACAAACAGATTTTTATGATTACGGATGGTAAACCGAGTTGCATGCTGGAACGCGGACAATTGTATAAAAACAGTTTTGGTTTGGACCGCAGAATTGTGAATCGTTGTCTGAATCTTGCCAGTTCCTGCAGAAAGCTAAAAATTCCCATTACCACTTTCATGGTGGCCGAGGATCCTTACTTGCGGACCTTCATCCATGAATTTTCAGAAGCCAATGGCGGGAAAGCGTATTATACTTCATTAAAAGGACTTGGTGAATTTGTGCTTGAGGATTTTGAGAAGAACAGGAAAAAGAGACTCTGATTAAAATGATTAATGAGATGGTGAAAATTGATTGTTTTGATTTTGATGGGATAAAATAAACTGCACTGAAAAGAGGATTGTTAAAAATATTTATTTATAAAAGGACATATGACAAATCCATTATTGAAAATTAAAACATTGGGTGAATTAAAGGCTTCGGGTTATGTAAGCAAGCCGATACATGAAGAGTTGAGGGATAACCTGATTTTAAAGCTGAAGAAGCGTGAGAAGATCTTTGATAGCATCCAATCTTACGATGAAACAGTCATACCCGATATAGAACGTGCGATTCTTTCCCGTCATAATATATTGCTTCTGGGATTGCGTGGTCAGGCGAAAACGAAAATCGCCCGACTCATGACAGGATTGATGGATGAGTATATTCCATACATCAAAGGCTCTGAGATTAATGATGATCCTTTTCATCCGATCAGCAGGGTTTCAAAGGATCTGATCGCTGTGCATGGCGATTATCTGGAGATCGGATGGTTGCATCGCGATGAGCGTTATACAGAGAAACTGGCGACACCGGATGTATCTGTTGCTGATTTGATAGGTGATGTTGATCCGATCAAAGCCGCTAATTTAAAGTTACCATATTCTGATGAACGTGTCATTCATTTCGGTTTGATTCCGCGATCACATCGTGGAATTTTTGTGATTAATGAATTGCCGGATTTGCAGGCAAGAATCCAGGTTGCTTTGTTTAATATTCTCCAGGAAGGAGATATTCAGATCCGTGGTTTTAAATTGCGTTTGCCATTGGATATTCAGTTTGTGTTTACAGCGAATCCGGAAGATTACACGAACCGTGGTTCCATTGTAACACCATTAAAGGACAGAATTGAAAGTCAGATCCTGACACATTATCCAAAAGATATTCAGACATCCCGCCAGATCACTCTGCAGGAGGCATCGATCACAACTAATCAGAAGCAAAATATTTCTTCTTCTGAACTGGCGGAAAATCTGCTGGAACAAATCGCTTTTGAAGCCAGACAAAGTGAATTTGTGGATCCTAAAAGTGGTGTTTCCGCGCGACTGACGATTTCGGGTTATGAAAATCTGTTTAGTTCCGCGGAGCGCAGAATGTTTATCAATGGAGAAGAAAAGGCCGGGATCAGGATATCGGATTTCTGGGGTGTCATTCCATCCATCACAGGTAAAATTGAGTTGGTATACGAAGGAGAACAGGAGGGAACAATGATTGTTGCTCAGAATCTCATTGGCAAAGCAGTCCGCGCGCAATTCACACATTATTTTCCGAATCCCGAGAAATTAAAAAAGAAAAAGGAAGCCAACCCTTACCAGGAAATCATCGACTGGTTTGCTGCCGGTAATGAAATAGATTTGCTGAATGATCTCAGCGAAAAGAATTACAAGGAACTTTTATTCTCTGTCCCGGGTCTGGATGAAACGGTAAAAAAGTATCATCCGAAAATCAAAGGAGAAGAGAAACTTCTTTTTATGGAATTCCTGCTACATGGTCTTGCTGAATTTTCTTTACTGAGCAAAAACAATCTCACTAAGGGACTTAAGTTTAAGGATCTTTTCAGTTCTGTGTTCAGGCAGGGGGAGGAGTAACCTTTGGTTGATGGTTGATGGTTGTTGGTTGTTGGTGCTTAGTGCTTAGTGCGTGGTGCTTAGTGCTTGGTAGGTGGTTGCTATTACTAAGTGTTGAACTTCAAACTTCGAAGCTTGAACTTCGAACCTCGAACCACTAAGAAAGTTTGCCTTGCCAGACTGTACAACTGCGAAAATAGGCGCGGAGATTTTTTTCTTCTTTGAAAAGTCCATACACAGCTGACCCGCTGCCGCTCATGGATGCATAAACAGCGCCAAACTTGTAGAGTTTGTTTTTGATATTTCGTATTCCCTGGTAATTTTCGAAAATACTTTTTTCGAAATCATTTTCAATGCAATCTTTCCAACTCTCTATCGGAAGCCGGACAAGTTCTTTGAGGCTGGTTGATTTTTTTTGCGGACTAACTCCTGCATACGCTTCCGCTGTACTGACGTGTACACGCGGCTTTACAATGACTATGTAAAAATTTTTTAATTTCAGACTGATTGGCTCCATGATGTTTCCTTTTTCAGTCGCATACATAGCTTTGTTGCGAATAAAGAATGGACAGTCACTTCCGAGTTCAATGGCAAAGCTTTCCAGTTCCTGATCGCTGAGATTCAGGCGAAATAATTTATTTAAAGATATCAGTGTATTGGCCGCGTCAGAGGATCCTCCGCCCAATCCTGCTCCGATGGGAATGATTTTATGCAAATGCATTTTTACAGGTGGCAGGCTGTATTTTTCGGCCAGAAGCTGGTATGCTTTGAGACAAAGATTTTTCTCACGCGGACCGTAAACACGAATGCCTGTTGATTTGAATTCTACAGATGGGTTAATTTCCTCGTTCCTGACAATTTCAAGGATATCGGTCCATTGAACGGGATAAAAAATGGTTTCAATATCGTGGAAACCATCAGATCGCTTTCCTACAATGTGAAGTCCTACATTGATTTTGCAATTTGGAAAGGAGATCATGCAAAGGATGCTAGGCTAGTGGTTAGACCCGGAATTTATCTCAGGCGGCTTTGGCTTTATTGTTCTTCTGACGGAAAATCCATTTGTCGACATACCAGAATACGATTGCTCCAACAAACTGGAATATAATAGTACTGGTCCACAAAGGAAGGTGAAAGTAATTTGTACAAATCATGAGTACAGGCCAGGTGATAAAAAAACCTGATTGCCATTTAAGATGGTATTGAATGTATTGTTTCCAGGGCATAAGAATATGAAGTTCGTACGAGTGTATTCTGCCGCTGATTTGGATCAGGACAGATTTTTTATTTCTCCACAACAACACCCATGGAACAGAATTTTTCAATACGTTTTTTTACGAGTTCTGTTCTGTCTTCTTTGAGTAATTGCGCGAGGTGTTTTTTGATTTCAGATTTTACAATCGCGAACATTTTCTCGGGTTGGGTATGTGCCGCTCCAATGGGTTCACGGATGATGCCATCAATTAATTTCTGACTGAGCATATCTTCAGCAGTTAGTTTTAATACCTCAGCGGCTTTTTCTTTGAAGTCCCAGCTTCTCCAAAGAATGGAAGAGCAGGATTCAGGAGAAATGACCGAGTACCAGGTATTTTCCAGCATCAGCACACGGTCACCGATACCAATTCCAAGTGCTCCGCCCGATGCACCTTCACCGATGATGATGCAAATAACAGGGACTTTTAGTTTTGACATTTCAAATAAATTCCTGGCGATAGCTTCACCTTGCCCGCGTTCTTCAGCTTCCAGTCCGGGATATGCTCCGGGAGTATCGATAAGTGTAACGACCGGTTTATTGAATTTTTCGGCAAGTTTCATGAGACGAAGGGCTTTTCTATAGCCTTCCGGATTAGCCATGCCAAAATTTCTGTACTGTCGTTGCTTGGTGGTTGATCCTTTTTGCTGACCAATAATCATCACCGACTGATCATCAATAAAACCAAAACCACCAATAATCGCTTTGTCGTCTTTGACTGTTCTGTCGCCAAAGAGTTCCACGAAATTTTTATCAGTGATAGCGTCAATATAGGCCAGAGTATATGGACGGTCGGGATGTCTGGATAGTTGTACTCTCTGCCATGGCGTAAGATCCGAGTAGAGCGTTTTGCGTGTCTCCTCGAGCTTAATTTCCAACTGGCGGACGGCAACACTCACATCAACTTTGCTTTTTTCGCCGATCTGCTTTTGTTTTTCGATCTGATCGATCAAATCGGCAACCGGTTTTTCAAAGTCTAGAAAATTCATTTCGATTCTTTTTGTGGATTGGCTGCAAGATAGTAAAGCTGGTCAAAATTCAAGCGGGTTCGGATCAGGGGAACAAACAAGATGTTGACAATGAAAACACTTGGATGAGTATTGAAATTTCAGGGCTAATAAATTCAGTTTATCTTTAAATTCATAAACAGTTTATTATCAATATGTAATCGTAGTTTACCGATCGTAAAGAAACAATACGTTGAGGACGGAATCGGGGCAGCTGAGGGTGTACTTTTCTGTAAAGGATGCACCGTCAATGACATGGACGACGGAGTTTTCACTGAGGAAAAATTCATTCATCAGAGGATCGTATTTGATTCCCTGGGAAGCAATGGAAGTCAATGGAGAAAGTGAATTCATGTCATAATCGTATCGAAAAAGTCCGTTGGATGTTGCCAGGTAGTATTGAGTGTTTCTATATTGAAAAACATCATGAATAGTATAATTTCCAAATGTTCTGATGAGTTGAATGCTGTTGTTCAAGCGGTCATATTTTTCAAGAACCGCTTGCCCGTTTTTATCTCCGAAAAGGAATAATTCATCGGATGATTTTTCATACAAACTGACGATATCCATATCCAGGAAAATAATCTGGTTCGATATTCCGCTTGGATAAAAATATTGTTCCAGTTTGTTTTGTTGAGCATTCAGGTAAAAATTCTCAACATAAACATAGTCTTCCGTTTTAAGTATCGCATTTGGTCTTGCATATCCTGACTGAATGGCTTCAAAATTCCGTGTTCCATTCTGATCATATGCGCGGACATTTCCGTCGTAAAATGAAATAAAATTGAGGTTGTCTTTGAAATGCAGGAATTGAAAAGTAGGCGGGCCCATAGGAGTATTGGGAGGAATTGAATTAATCAGGGCCGCTGAATTCGCGTCAATAAAAGTTAGTCCTCCGGTAGTTTGTCCAAGCACATAGAGTACCTGATTTTTTGAATCTACACTACTTCCCAGATAATCGGAAGGCAGGTTCAGGAAGGATTGCAACTGATGTAATGTATCAGCCCGGCTGATGTTCACGATTCCTGTATTGTTCTTACTGAGTACAAACACGGCTTTTCTCAATTGTGGCAAAGCGAGAACATATACTTCCCTATAAGCATAAGCTGTATTTTTTCCATCCGATGCAGTTACTGCAATGAGATAGGTGCCGGAACTGAGTTGTGGATTTTGAAGGATATAATTAACTGAAAGGTGGTATTCGGATGAATTGGGTTCAAGGATTAGAGCACTGCTCACCGGTGCGAAATTGATAGTGAGTAACTGGACAGTCACTTTTTCAACGGTATTGTTGTCGGTAATCCTGGCTTCAACCAGCACTGTATCCGTTGGACCTATTGTAATTTGTGAAGCAGGATTTTCCAGAATAATAACCGGGTAGACTTCATCCTCTTTTTTGCAAGAAATTCCGAACATGAAAACTCCGGCTAACAGAACAGTCAGACAAATCAGCGACATTTTCCTAAAGTGTTCAGTACCAATTCGCATTTTTTTCAGGAGTTTCTTTAGGATGAAAATTGAGGGCTATTGATTATTTGACGAAGAATATAGGGAGAAATAAGGATGCTGAAATTATTTCGAAAAAAAATTTTTTTTGCTTGAAAACCAAAACATTGTTAATCGAACATCGGTTAAAATATTTTCAAAGATATTTAGTTATCAACAATGTTTTTCAAAGGTTGCGTTTTAATTAGCTTCGCAACCCTTTTGGGAAAATTTTTAGTCTTCAGAATAGGGGAGCATTCGATTCAGTATATTTGATTAGTCATGGCAGAATTTGGAGAAACAGTAAATACCGGTGAATCCACGGCACGGAAACGAACCGCGCAGGGGAACAAATCGGCTTACGCTACATTCCAGGCACAGCATTTTGGAAAGATGCCACCGCAGGCGGTGGATCTGGAAGAAGCTGTTCTTGGGGCTCTCATGCTCGAAAAGGATGCTCTTACATCTGTGATTGATATTCTCAATCCGGAGTCGTTCTACAAGGATGCCCATCGTTTGATATTCCAGGCCATCCGTCGTTTGTTTGAACGTTCGGAGCCGATTGATATTCTGACCGTAACCAATGACCTGAAAAAGACCGGGGAACTGGATCTGGTAGGCGGACCTTTTTACATCACTCAATTAACCAATCGTGTTGCTTCCGCTGCGAATATTGAATTCCATTCACGGATCATTCTTCAGAAACACATTCAACGCGAATTGATTCGTATTTCCTCGGAAACGATCAAAGATGCTTTTGAAGATTCCAGTGATGTATTCCAATTATTGGATCGTGCGGAAAAGAACTTGTTTGATATCGCTCAGGGAAATATCCGAAGGAATTTCCAGGACATGAGTACGATGGTCAGCGAAGCCTACAAGCAGATAGAAGCTGCACGGATGCATGGTACCGGTGTTACCGGTGTGCAATCCGGGTTTACGGATCTGGATCGAATTACTTCAGGCTGGCAAAGAAGTGACCTGATCATTGTCGCTGCCCGTCCGGGTATGGGTAAAACCGCATTCGTATTATCACTGGCGAGAAACGCGGCTATATCATTCAATCGTCCTGTAGCAGTATTTTCCCTTGAAATGTCCTCTGTACAATTGGTACAGCGTATGATTTCTTCAGAAACAGGTATTGCTTCCGACAAATTGCGAAAAGGATCACTTGACAATACTGAATGGCAGAAGCTCGTGAGTATGACGGGTAAATTGTCCGAATCTCCGATTTACATTGATGATACACCGGCACTTTCTGTATTTGATCTTCGTTCAAAATGCCGTCGTTTAAAAGCGATGCACAATATTGATCTGATCATTGTCGATTACCTTCAATTGATGCGCGCTGAAGTGGATACCAAGAGCGGAAACCGTGAACAGGAAATCAGTACGATCTCCCGGTCTCTGAAAGCGATTGCAAAGGAATTGAATGTACCGATCATCGCCTTGTCTCAGTTGAGTCGTATGGTGGAAAACAGGGGAGGAAGCAAGCGTCCTCAGTTGAGCGATCTTCGTGAATCCGGAGCGATTGAGCAGGATGCGGATATGGTTACTTTTATCTATCGTCCGGAATATTACGGTATCGAATACGATGAAGATAACAATCCTACCAAAGGAACAGCTGAGATCATCATCGCGAAACACCGTAACGGAGCTCTGGACACAGTGAAACTGAAATTCATCAATCACCTCGCGAAATTCACCGATCTGGAATCAAATGATTTTGATTCAGCTCCGGGTGGAAGTGTAACGGATTATCCGAACAACAGAATTATTGTCGGATCCAGGATGAATGACATGCCTGAGGATACTCCCTTTTAATACATTATTTTTAAAGGTTGAAGAGATCAGGGATTGGTTGAATTGATCTTCTGTTTTCGACGAAAGAAATCAGGTAATGTTAATGTTAGCGTAAATAGCCTTTATAATTTCTTTTGAGTACTTGCTTGCTATATCTTTAATAAATAAAGGAAAATCGATCAATGAATTTTCATTTGCAGAGTCGGATATGGTTCGAAGGATCAGGAAAGGAATTTCATACTCGAAGCATACCTGAGCAACGGCTGCACCTTCCATTTCAACACTAAGAACGGAAGGGAGATTCACTCGAAGTTTTTCCTTTTGGTTATTGTTTGAAAAAAAGCAGTCGCCGCTTGCAATGTCTCCTTTGAAAAAATGTGGATCAGAGATATTGAATAAATTCAAGATTTCAGATCCGATATTTTTCTGTAACAACTTATTTCCCAAAAGTTGAAGAATCGATTTTTCTGCAATCTTTACCAAATCTGTGTTGCATTCAATAAATGTTTTTCCAAGTAATGGGATTTCATACTGTTGCATCAATGGCCTGGCATCCATATCGTGCTGAATCAAACGTTTCGCAATAACAATATCGCCAATTTTTAATTCAGGACTAATTCCACCGGCTACCCCGGTAAATAACAATTCTGTGATCCCATATTTGAGGACCAGAGTAGTTGCTGTAGTCGAAGCTGCAACTTTTCCCCACCTGGAAAATGCGACGACTGTCGGTATGCTTCCGATTGTACCGGAATAATATTTTCTTAATCCAATAGTTTCTTCAGTGCGGTCAGATAACAAATCGATGATGCCATTTATTTCTTCCGGCATCGCGCCGATGATTCCAATTTTTCTGGTCCGCAGCATGTTGTTATTTTAGCTTTGCTATATAAGTTAAAATATAAAGTACGCACATAATTCAAAAGCGACTTTCTTCTTCTTCGAGTAATTGTTTCTCGTACATTTCTGCATACACACCTTTTTTATCCAAAAGACTCTGGTGATCGCCGTTCTCAATGACACGTCCATTATCCAGTACGATGATTTGATCGGCATGCCTTACACTCGATACACGATGTGAGATGATCACGGATGATCTGCCAAACATAATTTTTTTCAGGTTGTTCAGGATTTCTTCTTCTGTGTGCGTATCCACAGCACTCAGGCAATCATCAAACAGGAGAATTTTTGGACGTTTGATAATGGCTCTTGCTATCGAAACTCTTTGTTTTTGTCCGCCTGACAATGTGATCCCACGTTCGCCGATAAATGTTTCATATCCTTTCGGGAAGGATGAAATATTTTGATGAATGACCGCGTCTTCAGCTGCTTTCGTGATAAGAGATTTACGTTCTGTATCTGGTATGTTATCCGTCAGTCCAAATGCAATGTTGTTGGCGATAGTATCACTGAAAAGGAATACATCCTGGGGTACATAGCCTATTTGTTTTCGCAGTGAAGACAAGGATTGTTTTTGTATGTCAGTGTCATCAATTCGAATTGTTCCTGAAGAAGCATCGTACATTCTGCAAATCAAATTGGCAATGGTTGATTTCCCGGAACCGGTTTTCCCAAGTACTGCAAGAGATTTTCCCGGTTCGACTGTAAAGGAAACTTTGTCAAGTGCCTTGATACCGGAATCGGGATAAATGAAACTAACATCTGTGAATTCAATTCTACCTGAGATTTCTGTTTCCTTTTGTTCTTCAGATAAAATTTCCGGAACGATTTGTAAAAATTCATTGATACGTTCCTGAGATGCGGCTGCACGCTGGATGATTGATGTGACCCAGCCCAGGGATGCTACAGGCCAGGTAAGAATGTTTACATAAATGATGAACTCGGCGATATTTCCAGTTGTTGCTCTTCCGGCGATCACTTCTTTTCCTCCTATATAGACGGTGAGTAAAGTGCTCAGTCCGACAAGGAGCAGCATCAAGGGGTAAAAGAATGCATTGACTTTTACCAGGCTCATGTTTTTATTCTGATAGTCGACACTTTCTTTCGCGAATTCTTTTGTGGAAGCTTCTTCACGAACAAATGATTTCAATATGCGGATACCTGAAAAGGCTTCCTGTACGTAAGTAGAAAGGGCGCTCTGTTGTTCCTGGACTTCTTCACTTTTTCTGTTCATTAAATCACTCACATAATATATCGAAACAGAAAGCAGCGGGAGCGGGGCGAGCACATACAATGTCAGATGCGCATTCACCTTCATCATAATTATTACAATCAGGATAAACAATACAGCGAGGTTAATGGTGTACATCACCGCCGGGCCAATATACATTCGCACACGGCTTACATCTTCGCTGATCCGGTTCATCAGATCTCCTGTATTATTTCTTCTGTAAAATGAAAGGTTGAGTTTCTGATAATGCGCGTAAATTTCATTTTTCAAATCAAATTCAATTTTTCTGGACATGACAATAAGGGTCTGACGCATCAGGAACATGAGTATTCCGCGTAACAGAGCCACACCAATCATGATCATGAGAAAGAGAAATACCTGTTGTGTAATCGCAGAGACCAGATCGTTTTTTGTAAGCAGGGAAGTCCCCTGATCCATCTGCTTCATGGTGCTAATGACCTCATCCAGAGACTTTCGGACGACCTGGGCGGGGTAAATTGCTCCAAAATTCTGAGCGATGACAAAAAGGATGCCCAGGAAGAGGTGCCATTTGTACTTCAGGAAGTACTTGTTTAAATGTCGTAATGACTTCATTTTGAATATTAAAGGAATCGTTTGTCGCCTCAAAAAATAAACCTACCTTTGCCGCGCCGATTCAAAGCTGGCACAAAATTAATCATCCAACCTGTACTATCTCATGATTGAAGTGAAAGACGCAAAGGAAACAAAAGCAGGGACCGATTTCGTTTTTGGTAACCCTTCTTTTGCAGATCACGAGCAGATCCTATTCTGTTACGACAAAGCTACCGGATTAAAAGCAATCATTGCTATCCACGATACAACATTAGGGCCGGCCTTAGGAGGGACCCGTATGTGGGATTACAAATCGGAAGCGGAAGCTTTGAATGATGTATTGCGCCTTTCGCGTGGGATGACTTACAAAGCTGCAATCAGCGGACTTGGACTTGGCGGTGGAAAAGCTGTCATTTTTGGAGATTCAAAAAAGGATAAAACTCCTGATATGTTCCGTAAATACGGAAAGTTTATAGAGTCATTGAATGGAAGGTACATAACCGCTGAAGATGTTGGTACGAATACTTCCGATATGGTATACATCCGTGAGATGACCAAACACGTTACCGGCTTGCCTGAAAACATGGGTGGTGGTGGAGATCCTTCACCGGTTACTGCTTATGGTGTTTTCATGGGGTTGAAAGCAGCCGTGAAAGAAAGCTTTGGTAGTGATGATCTGAAAGGTAAACGAGTGATGGTTCAGGGTGTTGGACACGTAGGGGAGAACCTCGTGAAGCATGTAACAGAACAGGGCGCAAAGGTCTTTATTACTGACATCAACCAGGAGCAACTTAACGCGACTGCTAAAAAATACGGCTCTGAAATTGTATCCTCGGATGCGGTTTACGACATGGATGTAGATATTTATTCTCCATGCGCTTTAGGAGCGACCTTGAATACCGAGAACATCAATCGTTTGAAATGCGCAGTCGTTGCAGGTGCAGCTAACAATCAGCTGGCAGATGAAAACATCCATGGAAAGATGCTTTCTGAAAAAGGAATTCTGTATGCACCGGATTTCCTGATCAATGCAGGTGGTTTGATCAATGTATACTCTGAGCTGAAAGGCTATGACCGCAAATCAGCAATGGAGCATACCGAGCAAATCTACCATACAACACTTGAGATCTTCAAGAAAGCGAAAGCTGAGAATATTACAACTATTGCTGCAGCAAAGAAAATTGCAGAAGAGCGCATCGCGATTGCACGCTCAGTATAAATCTTTGATATCACGAAACCGGTCGGGTTATGCCTGGCCGGTTTTTATTTTACGTTCTTACCCTTCACCGGAAATTAAACCAGGAATTCATTATGCTAAGCAGAAGACAATTACGAATCAAAGTGCTTCAGGCTCTTTATGCATTTTTCCAGGCGGAGAAAACCGATTTGGCAATGGCGGAACGGGAATTGTTTCGTTCCATTGACAAGGTACACGAATTGTATATTTACATTTTACTTTTATTAAAGGAGCTTGCGTTTGTTGATCAGACCGACGCGGATGATTTGCATCTGAAATTTTTCCCGAAAGAGGAAGAATTAAACGCCATTATCCGATTGCATGAATTGAAGTTTGTTCAGGAGCTTAACGAGGATAAATTTTTTAATAATGCTCTGACCAAAAGTAAATTGTCATGGCAGAACAAGCAGGACCTTGTCCGTAAACTTTATCTTGAAATTAAAAAATCAGAAGAATACAGAGGGTTACTGACTATCGCTGATTCCAGCGAAAAAGACTTTCTCTGCGAGGTGATCAAGAAATTTATTCTTTCATCTGAAGCTTTGCAACATGAAATAGAGGAGGAAAACATCTTCTGGCTGGATGATTTTGATTTTATCTGTCACATCATCATTCGGAACATCCGTTCATTTTATGATACGGGAAAAATGGAGCTCACTCCTTTGTACAAAGACGAAGAAGACGATCGTTTGTTTGTGAGAACACTCTTTACCAAAACTATTCTGAATAATCAGGAATATGAGCAGGCAATCAGTGAACGAACCAAAAACTGGGAAGTTGACCGTATCGCCCTGATGGACATCCTTATTTTGAAAATGGCCTTGTCGGAGCTCGTGAACTTTCCCGGCATTCCGGTTAAAGTATCCATTAATGAATACATCGATATCTCAAAAGAATACAGTACACCAAAGAGTAAGCAATTTGTCAATGGAGTAATCGATAAACTGGCACTTGATTATAAGGAGCAAGGAAAAATTGTCAAAACCGGCAGAGGATTGATAGGGTAAAGGTTGTTGACATTTTGTCTCTGTTCATTGATTGAATGACCTCAATTAAAATTTATAAAATCAGGCTAAAATAAATCACTCAAAAAAGTATTTTTGCAAAATGAAAATGAAATCATTGATAATCTCCCTGTATATCTCATGTCTTGCATGGATAAACACTGGATGTCAGTCGGGAAATTCAGGTGATGCGTCTTCACAGGAGCAGACTATTAATCCGGATGTTGTACAAAATCCGGTTTCCGCGTCCGGAAATCAGAAAGGTCTTGTCCCGGCTTATGAATTTGCCGACACTATTCACGATTTCGGAAAAATTGTACAGGGAGAGAAGGTTTCATTTGCTTTCCGCTTTAAAAATTCGGGTACAGGTGATCTTGTCATCCGTGCTGCGCAAGGAAGTTGTGGTTGTACAGTTCCGGAATGGCCGAAGGATCCAATCAAACCCGGCGGAAGTGGAATTATCAATGTCACCTTTAACAGTGAGGGCAGGGAAGGAATGCAACACAAGACAATAACACTCATTGGAAATACGATGCCGAATACCTACATGTTAACCATTACCGGTGAAGTTGTCAAACCGGAGGGTAATCAGTAATATAATATATTCTAACCAAAACTAAACAAACAAACGAACATGCTTTCAATACTTCTACAGGCTAGCGGTCAGGGCGGTGGCATTATGCAAATTGTATTCCTGGTTTCGATTATCGTTGTATTCTATCTTTTCATGATTCGCCCTCAGGTGAAAAAGCAAAAGGCAGAAAAGGAATTTCGTGAAACACTTACCAAAGGTGCAAAGGTTGTTACTATTGGCGGAATCCACGGCAGAATTGTCGAAGTAAACGACAAAACATTCATGGTCGAAATCGACAACAATGTAAAAGTCAGAGTTGAAAAATCCGCTGTATCCGCTGACGCTACCCGCGCATTGGATGCCGGTACTCCGGCGAAACAATCTTGATTTTCAGTCAGGATCCGAGCGGGGCAATCTTTTTTGTATACTTGACATTCAAAGACTGAATTCGTGATCGAATCTCCGCAAAATCCGATACATCATGATCCTGCAGGACGCCTGAAATTAAAAAGGCGCCTGACGGTGATCATGATTTGTTTTTTTATCGCGACGGTATTTTGGTTATTGATTTCTCTGTCTCACGATTATCCTACAGCATTGACATTCCCGATTACTTACCGGAATTTGCCCGGGAAGAAAGTTGTCGTGAATGATCTTCCTGAAACCATCACTGTGCAGGTGAAAACTTCCGGATTTAAAATTCTGTCCTATGATTTTCAGAAACAGAAAAAAGCCATTGAAGTTGATGTCGCGGGTAAATTGAAATTAAATGAACAATTTCTCGGTGATGTATTGGCAATTCCCATGTCTTCATTCACACCGGATTTTGCCCGTCAGTTAGGCAATGAGATTGATATTCTTTCGTATGAACCAGATTCCATTGTATTTAATTTCAGTGACCGGATTCAGAAGAAGCTTCCTGTTAAACTTGATGCGAACATATCTTTTGAAAAACAATATGATACCTCTGCGAGCGTGACAATCATTCCGGATAGTATCATTGTATCAGGTCCTCCTTCTGTGCTGGGGAAAATGGATTATGTTCAAACTGAAAAAGTGAGGATTGAAAGTTTAAAGAGTACCATACAGCAATCTGTAAAAATACCTTCCAGCAAGCTCTTAACTTTTAGTGCGGAAAGTGTCACTGTTAAAATTCCGGTTGAAAAATTCACGGAAGGAAGAACCGAAGTGATGATTCACCCGATGAATGTGGCTAATGGTTTTTCACTTAAAACATTTCCAGACAAAATCACCATACGGTATCAGGTTGCCTTGAGCCGTTATAATGATGTACATCCCGGACAGTTTGACGCGGTTGTTGATGCAGGTAAACTGGAGGAGCAAACACTTGACAAATTACCGGTTCAGTTGATCACCGTTCCACCATTTGTAAGAGCAATATTTATAGAGCCTGAAAAAGTGGATTATATCCTTCGGAAAAAATGAAAGTTGTTGGGATAACCGGTGGTATAGGAAGTGGAAAGAGTGTTGTTTCCATGATTTTTCGTCAGCTTGGAATTCCTGTTTATGATTCTGATGCCGAAGCAAAACTTCTTTACGATAAATTTCCGGAATTAAGAAACGCTGTTCGGGCACAGATCTCGGAGGATGCATTTGATGCCAACGGAAAATTGGATCGAAAGAAACTCGCGGAAATTGTTTTTCAATTTCCGGAAAAGCTGGAAATCCTGAATCAGTTGGTTCATCCACTGGTCAAAAAGGATTTTCAGGATTGGGTGCAAAAGAACCAGGAAGCAGCATACCTTGTAAAGGAAGCAGCTATTTTATTCGAGAGTGGAGCATATTCTGATTGTGATAAAGTAATTACTGTAGTTGCTCCCCGAGACTTGCGGGTGCAGAGAGTTCGTGAACGCGACAGAAAGACAAAAGCAGAGATTGAAGCAATTATGGACAGACAGTCGGGTGATGAAGAAAAAATAAAACGAAGTGATTTCGTGATTCAGAATGATGAAAAGGAGTTAATCCTTCCTCAGGTTTTGGCTATTCATGAATCTTTAATCAAAGACGAAAAGCCGGGGAAGTAAACCGGATGATATTTTATTAGCTTAAGGTTTTAGAATGATTTCTGTAAACGAATTTATACAGGTAACTTCGAATGGATTGTATTGTCCGGCAGGGGATTTTTACCTTGATCCAAAACGACCCGTTTACAGAGCATTGATTTCTCACGCGCACGGCGATCATGCAGTTCCCAACAGTGGAACTATTTATACCACTTCAGCAACATGCTCCCTGATGTTGAGGCGTTTTCAAAAAGCACTGAAGTCACAATTTGTTGATGTAGCTTATGGTGAAACATTTGAAATCAATAAAGTCAGAGTCACTTTTTATCCCGCAGGCCACATGCTTGGCAGCGCGCAAATTTTATTGGAATATGCGGGGGAGAAGTATTTGTATACAGGAGATTTTAAACTGCAGGCAGACGACAGTTGTGAGCCATTCGAGTTTGTAGAATGTGATCATCTCATTACAGAAACTACGTTTGCGGATCCCAATTACATTCATCCTGATCCGGTTGAAGAGGTGAGAAGTTTGTGTGAAACTACGGAGAACATTCTTCTGGGCGCTTATGCGATCGGGAAAGCACAACGACTAACACGACTTATTTCTAATCATTGTCCCGAGAAGAAAATTTATGTTCATCCGGATCTGAATTCCTATCACCAGATTTATGAACGATATGGTAAATCGCTTGGATCCTGGCAACCTTATTCAAAGCAGGAGTTTATGAAGCAAAAGAATGGTGTCTGTATATTGCCTCCCAACCAGTTTTCCAGATATTCCAGAAATAAATCCGTCATCCGGTATTTTGCTACAGGCTGGAAACGGTCTTTTCACCGTTGTGACCGGATTTTATCGATTAGTGATCATGCTGACTGGGACGATGTTTTGACTTTGGTTCGAAAATCCGGCGCGAAAAAGGTTTATACTTTGCATGGGGATGGAACACACCTCAAAGGTCATTTGAATTCGATTGGAATTGAAGTAACATTGCTGAACTAGACTGACTTTTTTACTGAGTAGCTTATTATCTGGTTTTTGATGTTAATCATGAGTTTTTATTTGGAAAATAAAACCGCCCTTGTATGAAAATTCTGAACCTTCAACAGATTCGTGAAGCAGATCAATACACGATTGCGCATGAACCGGTTTTGTCCATTGATTTGATGGAAAGAGCTGCAAGTGCCTGTTGCCGTTGGATTGAAAATCACTTTGCGAAGGACAGAAGCATCAAAATTTTCTGCGGACCCGGAAATAATGGTGGAGATGGTTTGGCTATTGGTCGTATGTTGATTCATTCCGGTTATAATGTCGAAGTTTATACGATTCGGACCGGGCAAAAGACTTCCGAAGACTTTAAGGAAAATGAACAGCGATTGCTGGGAATGGATACCAATGTTATTCGGGAAATTAAAGTGGAGAAAGATATTCCATTTATTTCCGGTGACGAGCTTGTGGTGGATACAATTTTCGGGAGTGGATTGAATCGACCTGTCAATGGAATTGTTGCAAAAGTGATTGAAGAAATGAATGGTTCAAATGCATTTGTGATTTCTATAGATATTCCTTCAGGGTTACATGCCGAGAATCCTGTTGTGGATAAAGCTGTTGTTGTGCAGGCAAGTGTTACACTTACTTTTCAATTTCCGAAACTTTCGTTCATGTTCCCATCAGGCGGAAAATTTTGTGGAAAGTTTGAGGTTTTGGATATTCGATTACATCCACAATTTATTCGTCAGCTGGAGACAAAATGGAATTACTTTACGCATCAGGACGCAGTTCCATTATTAAGCAAGCGATTAAAATTTTCCCACAAAGGAAATTATGGTCATGCCTTACTTATCAGTGGAAGTAAGGGGAAAATGGGAGCTGCTGTACTTGCGTCAAAGGGATGTTTAAGAACCGGAGTTGGGTTGCTGACTGTGCATGTCCCTGGATGCGGTACAAGTATTTTGCAAACAACTGTTCCTGAGGCGATGTTGCGCATTGATATGAATGAAAATTGCATTTCGGACTTACCTGATTTTTCCAATTTTTCAGCTGTTGGAATTGGTCCGGGTATTGGAACTGATCCACTAACCTGGGAAACCTTGCGACATTTGCTTTACAGCTTCAGGAAACCGGTTTTGTTAGATGCAGATGCAATCAATATTTTATCACAACATCCTGACTGGATGGAATACATTCCTGAGAATTCAATTCTGACACCTCATATCAAAGAGTTTTCGAGGCTCACGAAGGAGACCAAAAATGATTTTGAGCGCATGGAAATACAAATGGAGTTCGCTAAAAAATATAAAGTTTTTGTTGTGCTCAAAGGAGCGCACACCTGCACAGTTGGGCCTGATGGCAATGCATGGTTTAATTCAACAGGCAATCCCGGAATGGCAAGGGGTGGAAGCGGAGATGTATTGACAGGTATTATTCTTTCCTTGCTGGCACAGGGTTATTCATCCCATGACGCAACAAGATTAGGAGTTTATATTCATGGGTTGGCAGGAGATGCCGCAGCAAAAATTAAAACGGAAATCGGAATGTTGCCCACGGATCTGATCAAATATCTTCCCATTGCTTTCCGACAAATTCAAGGGTGACAGGAACAAAAAAACTTACATCAATTCAACAATCCCCTTACCCTGACGAATGATCACAGGATCATTGTCAGTACAATCGATGATAGTAGAAGGCTCAAGTTCACTGTAACCGCCATCAATAACCAGGTCAACCTGTTCGCCGATTCTTGCATCGATTTCGAGAGGGTCGGATGAATATCCTTCGATATCATTTCCGCCGGGCACAGTAGTAACCATAATCGGATTGCCAAGCTCTTTCACGAGGCGACGTGTGATATTGTTATCCGGTACCCGGATCCCGATAGTTTTTTTATTCGATTTGAAAATGGTCGGCACATTACTGTTCGCATTCAGGATAAACGTGAATGGACCGGGTAGAGAATTCTTCATCAAACGAAAAACGGTAGTACTGAAAGGTTTGGTAAAATCCGAGATATTGCTCAGGTCATAACAGATAAATGAAAAATTGGCTTTGTCAATTTTTACCTGCTTGATCTGACAAATCCGTTCAAAGGCATCACTTCTTTTGATATCACAGGCAAGGGCATAAATTGTATCGGTGGGAACAACCACAACTCCGCCGTCACGAAGCAGCTTTACAGCTCTGTCGATGTAGCGATCATTCATATTATCAGGAAAGATCTTGAGCAGCATTTTTGTGTTGTTGTCAGTTTAAAAACAAACCGATAGAATCTCAATTCAGAAATTATTTCACCGCTACATCGCTGAACTTTTTGGCATCGGCAAGGAATTTTGCCAGTCCAATATCAGTCAGTGGATGTTTCAGGAGATCAAGAATCGCGGAGAGAGGGCAGGTAGCGACATCCGCGCCAGCTTCAGCGCATTTTACAATGTGCAATGGGCTGCGGATTGATGCGGCTAATACCTGTGTTCCGAAATCGTAGGTACGGTAAATATGAACGATCTGGTGAATGAGATCCATACCGTCGAGATTGATATCGTCAAGGCGACCAAGAAATGGAGAAACATAAGTAGCTCCTGCTTTGGCAGCCAGCAATGCCTGACCGGCAGAAAATACCAGTGTGCAATTGGTTTTGATTCCTTTATTTGAAAAATATCTGAGGGCTTTTACGCCGTCTTTGATCATCGGTACTTTCACTACAATTTGTTTGTGCAGGGAAGCAAGCATTTCACCTTCTTCCACAATACCTTTGAAATCCGTTGATATAACTTCAGCGCTGACATCACCGGTTACAATTTTGCAGATATCTACATAATGTTTCAGGATATTATCCTGTCCGGTAATTCCTTCTTTTGCCATCAGAGAAGGATTGGTAGTAACGCCATCCAATACACCCAAATCCTGGGCTTCTTTTATTTGAGAAAGATTGGCTGTATCAATAAAGAATTTCATGTGAGTGGTTTTTAATGCTGCTTTTATGAGCACCTAAAATTAGTTTATTTTCTTCCAGAGCAGGGAAATGTTTCTGATTTTTTTGGAATAAATTTTAGCTGATTCAGGGAAATTCCAATGCTTGAATGAATGCAGATCATTTAAGTTTGATTCCTAAAGAGTATAAAAAAAGGGAATATAATTGCCTGAAATGCTAATCGTAACTAATTGATTATAAGGTAAATATATGAAAAATAAAAAGTAAAGAAAATAAAAAACGGGTAAGCTGACTATATCGCACCGCTCAACCGCGTATCCTTGCTCCGTTCCCGGCCTGGGGAGGTTAGCAGGAGCTGGTCGTATAGGACTTACCCGTACGCAAAAGTAAACAATCAGCGAGAATAAAAAGCAATTTTTAGAGATTCCTTTGCATCTTTTCTGCATTTTTTTTGATCGAAGTCAAGGCTGTGAAATGCAGGGAATTGCTGTTAAAAAGTAGGAGCGGAGAAGGTGTATTTTCTTTTGCCTATTAGCGGATTTCACGTAGGTTTGCAAGCATCTCAATTTTATTCAAATGGAAAATCCCCGTTCTCAAACGACAGTCGCGATCACCTATGGTGTAATGTATGGCCTGGCGAGTGCCGCTGTTATGCTGATTTTTTATTTTCTCGGAACTGATGTTAAATCCAAAGCTCCTCAATATGTGGGTTGGGTTTTATTGATATTGTTCATCGTTCTGGGTATCAAGAGTCATCGTGATCAGGATTTAGCCGGTCAGATTGGTTATGGAAAGGCTCTGGGAACGGGCACGCTTATTTCCATTTTTGGAGGAATCATTTCCGGGATCTTCACATTATTATTCTTCACTGTAATTGCTCCTGAGATGATCCAGAAAATCATGGACATGTCACAACAGCAACTTACGGAGCAGGGAATGAGCGAGGAACAGATTGCCATTGCCATGGATTACACCAAAAGATTTATGACACCAACCTGGTTGTTTATCTTCTCAGTGCTTGGGATCACTTTCATGGGATTTGTATTTTCTCTGTTGATTTCTATCTTTTTGAAGAAAGAGGAAAATCCATTTACCAGTAACAATCTCGGATAAATAAGATACGGTGGATATTTCTGTTGTTATTCCTTTATTCAACGAAGACGAATCGCTTCGTGAACTGCACGATTGGATTGTCAGGGTCATGCAAGCTAATGCGTATACCTATGAAATTATTTTTGTAGACGATGGTAGCAAGGACAATTCCTGGAGCCTGATCGAAGAACTAGGCAAAGATAACCCTGCTGTAAAAGGCATTCGTTTCCGTCGTAATTATGGCAAATCGGCCGCTCTGAATCAGGGTTTCGCTGCAACAATGGGTGACGTGGTGATCACCATGGATGCTGATTTGCAGGATAGCCCGGATGAAATTCCGGAACTGTTCCGTCTGATCAAACACGGAGGATTCGATTTGATTTCAGGATGGAAGAAAAAAAGGTACGATCCGATTTCAAAAACAATTCCAAGTAAATTTTTTAACTGGGCGACTCGAAAAATGTCCGGTATCAATAACCTGCATGATTTTAATTGCGGACTAAAATCATATCGCAAAGATGTGGTCAAGAGTATTGAAGTATACGGGGAAATGCACCGCTATATTCCAGTCCTTGCCAAGTGGGCGGGTTTTCGCAAAATAGGAGAGAAGGTTGTTGAACACAGAGCTCGTAAATATGGTGTGACAAAATTTGGTCTTGAAAGATTTGTAAACGGATTTCTGGATTTATTGTCGATCACTTTTGTTTCAAGATTCGGCAAACGTCCGATGCATATTTTCGGTTTGCTGGGTTCGATCATGTTCGCTATCGGGTTCATCACCGCCTTGTATCTTGGATTGAGTAAATTGTACAATGTTTATTACAATCTCCCGGCGCGTCTGCTTACTGAAAGACCTTCTTTTTATATAGCACTTACGTCCATGATTCTGGGTACACAGATGTTCCTCGCAGGATTCCTCGGTGAACTGATCTCACGAAGTTCGAGCGACAGAAATTCATATCTTGTGGAGAAGACCTGTAATCTTTGAGTTCTCCTGAATAATCTGAATCCGTTGAAAATAATCATCATTGGTCCGGCCTACCCATTGCGCGGTGGAATTGCTGATTTGAATGAAGCGCTTGCAAAAGCCTTCATCGATGAAGGGATGGATTGTGAATTATTTTCATATTACTATCAATATCCCGGAATTCTTTTTCCGGGTACATCCCAGTTTTCGGATGGTCCTGCTCCCGCAGGTTTGAAAATATCTTCTACGATCAGTTCGATTAATCCTTTGTCCTGGTTCAAGACGGCTAAACAAATCATTTCACAAAAACCTGATCTTGTATTGATCCGTTATTGGTTGCCTTTTATGGCACCTTCTCTCGGTACTATAGCGAGACGACTTCGAAAGAAATCAATACCGGTGATCGCGATCACGGATAATGTTATTCCGCATGAACATCGCATCGGAGACAAGTCCCTGACAAAATATTTTGTGAAAAGCTGTGATGGATTTATTACCCTTTCAAGATCGGTACTGGATGATTTGTCTTCATTCACTTCCAATCCAAATAAATCCTTTCTTCCGCATCCGATTTATTCCATATTTGGAAATGCGGTCAGTAAGGACGCAGCCAGAACTGCATTGAAATTAAATGCTTCTGATAAAATAATTTTATTTTTTGGTTTTATTCGTCCATACAAAGGACTCGACCTTCTTTTTGAAGCGATGTCAGATCCACGAATTAAGAATCTTGGTTTGAAATTGCTTGTTGCCGGTGAATTTTATGAAGATGAAAAAAATTATTCATCCATGATAGACAAGCTTGGTATCAAAAAGGATGTCTTGTTGCATACTTCCTTTATTTCCAAGGATCAGGTGAAAAATTATTTCTGTGCCGCGGATATTGTCGTTCAACCATACAAAAGCGCGACTCAAAGCGGGATTACGCAGATCGCTTATCATTTTGACAGACCAATGCTGGTGACCAATGTTGGTGGACTGTCAGAAATTGTTCCGAATGGAAAAGTCGGCTATGTTACCGATATTTCGGCAGGTGCAATCGCGGATGCGTTGTTGGATTTTTATTCTGGAAATCGTGAATTAGAATTTGTCAACAATGTAAAGATTGAAAAAAGTAAATTTTCCTGGCCCTCATTTGTAAAGGGAATTCTTCAACTTTATGAAAAAATTAAATAGACTTTTCTTTCATTTAATAATTCTTATTACGGTCCTGCTTTCATTTTCAGAAAGTACTTATGCTACCTTATATAGAGTCAGCGGAATTGTTTATGACGAGCACCAGCAACCTCTTCCGTATGTGACCATCTTTATCGAAGGAACAACAAACGGTACGACTTCAAATGCGGAAGGAGCTTATTTCCTGGAATTGAATCCCGGTGAATATTCTGTCATCTACAGGATGATCGGATACAAGCAAGTGAAAGAACGCATTCAGATTGTTTCCGGACCGATTGTAAAAAATATTCACTTGCAGGCTGAATCTTACCAGTTGAAAGAAATCAAAATCAAAGCCGACGCGGAAGATCCGGCTTACGCAATTATTCGTAAGGCGCAAAAGAAAAGAAATTATTACGATGATCAGGTTACTGCATACCAATGTCAGGCCTATGTTAAATCAACACAAAAGTTATTATCCTATCCAAAGAAATTTCTTGGACAGGATGTGCAAATTGAAGAGATCATGGACACAAGCACCAAGATCTTTTACCTGAGTGAATCAGTTTCCAATCTGTCTATCCGGAGGCCGGAGAAAATCAGAGAGGAAATGATTTCTTCAAAGGTTAGTGGCAATCCACGGACATACAGTTTTAACCAGGCTTCAGATCTCATGGTTAGTTTTTACAAAAACCTTGTAGAAATTGAAAACCTGGCACCACGCGGATTTGTATCTCCAATTTCTGCCAATGCATTGTTTTATTACAACTATAAACTCGAAGGAAGCTTTGTTGAAAACAATCAACTGGTCAACAAAATCAATGTCATTCCAAAGCGGAAAAATGATCCTGTTTTTACAGGAGATATTTATATTCTTGAAGATTCGTGGCGGATACACAGTGCTGATTTATACATAACAAAAAACCAGCAAGTCCAGTTTATAGATACATTTCGTATTCGACAAAATTTTGTCTCTGTGAATCCGGAGACCTGGATGCCATTCAGTACCGAATATGCTTTTGAATTCAGAGCGTTGGGTTTTCATGGAACCGGTTCGGTATTGGGTGTATATTCAAAATACAATGTGAATCCTGAATTTACGGATGGGTTTTTCAGCGGACAAGTGATGAAGGTGGAGAAGGAAGCGAATAAAAAGGATTCCTCGTATTGGGAATCTGTCCGACCTGTTCCACTCACAAAAACGGAAGAAACAGATTATCATCGTAAAGATAGTACACGGATCGTGTACGAGTCTAAACCATACCGCGATTCAATCGACAGGGTCGATAATAAATTCAAATTGGGAAACCTGATCAGTGGATATTCGCATGAACAAAGTTATTTCCACAGAAGTTATGGATTTTCTTCTTTGCCTGAAGCTGTTCAGTTCAATACAGTAGAAGGTTGGGTTGGACAAATGTCTGTAAACTATAAAAAAGGCTTTGGAGATGAAGACAGGCGGGAATATTCAATCCGTCCGGAGGTTCGATACGGTTTCTCCAATCATCACTGGAATGGAAATGTGGAAGCAACGTATCGGTACAATATGTTCCGGCTGTCCACAGTTTCCGGAAGTATTGGTACAGATGTGGTTCAATTTAATTCAGGCAAACCGATCACTCCATTTATTAATTCGATCTATTCTTTAGCTGCGAGAAAAAACTTTCTCAAAGTTTATGAACAACAATTTATCCGTGCATCACATCGTTTTGAAATCGTGAACGGATTATCAAACTCAATACAGTTGGAGTATGCAAACCGATTGCCTTTGCAGAACTCAGAAGATTTTTCCATATACAAAGGTAGTAGGAGGGAGTATACCTCCAATGATCCGCTGTATCCGGTTTCTGATAGTTTGCATTTTGAGAAAAACCAGTCCTTCATCGCTGAGCTTGGTTTCAGGATAAGATTTGGACAAAAATATGTAGACAGGCCCGAGGGTAAATTTATTATCGGATCCAAATATCCCGCCTTACGAATAAATTATAAAAAGGGAATTCCCCTCATGGGTTCGGATGTCGATTTCGATTTTGTATCGATTGGTATTGAAGATGAAATGCGGCTGGGTCTTTTGGGCAAATTGAAATATCAGGTTACAGGAGGAGACTTCCTTACGAAAGGCAAATTATATTTCATGGACTACAGGCATTTCCTGGGTAACAAAACATTTTTATCCGGATTTGGATTGAATGAATTCCGGAATCTGGATTATTACGCCTATAGCACCACAGAAGCATCTCTTGAAGCACATGGTGATTTGAATATGGGCGGTTTTATTCTGAATAAAATTCCTCTTGTCCGTAAGCTTAAACTGACTGAAGTTGCCGGAATTCACTATTTAAATACCAATGTCCTGAAGAACTACTTTGAACTCTCTTTCGGAATCGAAAAATTCGGTTCATTCAGAGCTGAAATGTTCACTTCCATAGCTCAGGGACACCGAGGGAATATCGGGTTCCTGTTAGGAATTAAAAGAAATATCTGATTGCCATAAGGAGGGAAATGATATTTTTGCCACCTGATAAAACAAAGCCTTAAGAATCCCGTCGATTCATTCCATTTAAAACAAACATCCATCAAATTATATGGCCAAAATAGAGCCCATTCGCCGACCCATTGAGTACATGAAGACTACTCTGAAGAAGAAGAAGAAAACCTATATCACCTTTCTTCGGGGCGTAACACATCGTAAAGTTCGCGGATTGGATAGTCTGGCTAAAGCTTTGCACAAACAGGCCTTTCAGAAGATTGATTGTCTGGATTGCGCCAATTGTTGTAAAACGATGTCACCGACCTATAAAAAGGCTGATGTACAGCGGATTTCGAAGCACCTGAAAATGAGTTATCAGGAGTATTTTGACAAATACCTTTATTTTGATGAGACAGGCGACATCATGAACAAAAGTGTTCCCTGCCAGTTTTTGAAAAAAGATAACAAGTGTTCTATATACTCAGTTCGCCCGAAGGATTGCAGTGGTTTTCCTCATACACAAAACAACGATTTCAAATTATTCGTTGCCGGCACGCACAAACAGAATATTGAATATTGTCCGGCCACATTGTATGTGGTGGAGCGGATGCATCAGATTCTTCTTGATAAAGGGAAGAAACGTACCGTTTCGGCTCAGGATGCGAAATTGTAGGAAAGAGATCTTTCCTACAATTTCTTCATCATTTTTTTAAATTCAGTTTATTCTGTTTTCAGAAATTTCCTTGTATAACGGTTGCCTTTAATTTCCAGTGTCAGGAAATATATTCCCGGAAGAAAATCAGAGGTATTCATTTCCAGGGTTGAGGTTCCACTTTTGATTTGAGAGTTAGTATTACTCTTCACTAATTTCCCATCTGAAGAATAAATTTTCAGCGATCCGTTTTCAGCATTGCTCGCTTTTATCCTGAATCGTAATTGGTCCTTCACCGGATTTCCAAGGATGGTGAAATCTGAAATTGCTGAAGCAGCAGTGCTTATACCTACAGGCAAACTTGTAAGTTCCGCTTTGTAAGTACCATTTCCATGTGTAAATGCAACGATGGAATTATCCGCTTTTGATAACTGAATATCAAAAACCATCACACCATCCGGCATTCCGTTATTGAAAGCATCCCAGGAATTTCCTCCATCAACGGAAACAAAAACTCCCAGATCCCCACCGGCGTAAAGTGTGTCAGGATGATCGGTGTCAATCGTGATACAATGAAAGGGAACATCTGGTAGGGAAGAGCTGATATCTGTCCATGAAACTCCTGCATCTGTTGATTTGAATAAATGTCCGGCACCGAAGCCTGAAAATGCTACATAAACTTTTCTGCTATCCAGTGGATCTACGGCAAGGTCACGCGGATATCGGTTGGGCAATCCTGATGATCTGTCGAGGAAAGATTGGCCTCCGTCAGTGCTGAGCAGGATATGCATCGGGCGAGTATCGCCGGGAGCCGTACACACGTAAACAGAATCTTCATTCAGTGCGGAAGTAGCAATACTCAACGCAAAATTTCCGCTATCGATTTGTTGTGAGCTGGTTGTGTAGAACGAATTCCCGGCATCGTCACTTCTGTACAAGGAATCACCTCCGGCATAGATGACACTGGAGTTGGAGGCAGCCAGCACAAAAGGAGCTATGAACGCGGATGAATTTCCTCCAAAGGGACTCGATGAATTCTGAAGAATAAAAGTGTTGAACGACATTCCTCCGTCTATAGATTTGGCTACGTTGAGATATTGTAACGAAGCATATTGGAACTGATCGGTAATCGGATCAATTGCATTGAAAGATCCATCGCCGCCAACTACAGGTGTCCAGTAAACACTTCCATCATACCGAAGTGTATTATTGTCCTGCAAGCCGGTCAGCATCAAATCTCCGTTTTGTGCGGAGACAGAACCGATGTAGGCCTGTGAAGTGACATATCCATCTGTACATTCATAAAAA
The DNA here is from genome assembly GCA_016720935.1 of Bacteroidota bacterium. Lineage (NCBI taxonomy): Bacteria > Pseudomonadati > Bacteroidota > Bacteroidota bacterium. The sequence continues at coordinate 218,934 of JADKJP010000007.1, read as the reverse complement.
TTATCGCCGAAGTCATCCGTCCGATACAAGCCTCCATCTGTCAGGATATATGTTTTATTGGGATCAACATTACTACAAACGATATCGTGAACATCCGGATGGACCATAAAGTAATTTGGTAATTGGTAAGGAAAATCACCGCTTTGATCAGATCTGAAAACATCGACACCACCTAACATTACTTTTGTACTATCATCATTTTTAAAACAAAGTCCTTTCGCATACCAACCCTGATAAGAAACAATTTCCATCAAGCCGGTGATGGAGTTCCATGTATTTCCTTTGTCAAATGTTCGGTAAATACCGGTAGTGCTATAAAGATCAGCGATCAATGCAAGTACGGAGCGATGGTTTTGCGGATTCATGGCCAAAGTAATTCTTCCGGTCATTGGGCCTGGAAGTCCTGTTGTAAGTCTCGACCACTGAGCTCCGCTATTGGTGGAGCGATAAATTCCGCTTCCGGTTGAATCTACATTTCCGATACCGGCATAGATGGTATTTGTATCCACAGGATCCACTAAAAGATCCATCACCATGAGTTGGTTCAACACAAGATTCCAGGTAGAACCAGCATCTGTTGTTTTGTAAATTCCTTCCGTTGTTGCAGCGTAAATGACATCCGGATTTTGTGGATTGAATTGCAAATCCCAGATTCCTCTGGCCTGATTGTATTGCCAGTCAAGACTGGGTTGCCATGTCAAACCACCATCCATCGACTTCAGAATGCCAATACCAACAGAACCTCTGGTAGGTCTTGTGATCAATCCATTCACAGTACTGCCATGGCTGTAGGATTCACCTGTTCCTATGTACATGATATCTGGATTGACCGGATTGATGAGAATGGAGCTAACGCCACGTACCGGGAATCCGGTGGGTACATAGGTCCATGCATTTGTTCCAATTCCACCTGTGGTAGATTTCCAGAGTCCTCCGGAAGCGGAGCCCAGCCAGATGATAGCTGTATCATTCGGATTAATTGCCATTCCAAGAGTTCTGCCCCCGATATTATTAGGACCAATATTTACCCATGGAGAAACAGCAAGTCTTGCTTGTGAAGCGGAATGATTTCCAAAATGAGTCCGGTAAAATTCATTTGCTTTTTGATAGGCATCAGCCGGAATATCCGAAAAAGGGTAGGCCTGACTTATGCTTAGAAACTGTAGGGCATCCCAGGCTGCATGTGTTCCGTCGGATTCTTTGCGTTGCTCAGAAATTCCCTCCGCAGGTGTTTTTAACAAATAGATCAGGGCAAGGATCCCGGGGATTGTTAAAAGAAATAGTAACAAACTTCTTTTTTTCATTGATTTTCGCAGTTTTATAAATAAAAAAACAAGATACAGTTTTCTGAAGGAAGCAAAAAGAGAAGACTATACATCAGGTATACTTTTGGTATTTTGTTTTGAATATCTTAGGTTTGATTGGATTTTCCGGGTATCCGGAAAGGGATAAATTTCGACAAAATGAAAAAAATTGTAATTCCGATTCTGTTGTTGTTTCCTTTATTGGCAATGTCACAGAAACCGACTGTGAAGGAAAGCGAAAAAGTAAAATCAGGATTTGGTGTTAGTGTTGTACAGGTGCAACCGGAGTTTCCCGGAGGACCGGATAGTCTCCAAAGTTTTCTAAAAACGAATCTGACTTATCCTGCTCAGGCAAAACTGAATCATTTGCAGGGGAGAGTGTATATCGGTTTTATGGTTGATAGATCAGGGAAAATCAAAGACGTAAAAATTCTCAGTGGTGTGAACGAAGAACTGGATAATGAAGCGCTGCGTGTGATGGGTATGATGCCTGACTGGAAACCGGGCAGTGCCGGAGGGGCCGCGGTAGATGTTCAATATATCCTTCCGATTGATTTCATGCTGCCTAAAACGCAGAATTAAATCTGGAAGTTCCTGCCAGGGTACAGGATAGACAATCTTCTCTCTGAAAAAAACAACAACAATCCTTTATAAAATAAAAAATCCGGTAATTTTCATTACCGGATTTTTTATTTCAATCATCACAGATTATTTTTCAAGAATCAGTTTCTTAACGATTCTTTCGGATGAATTCGTTAATTCTACAAAGTAGATTCCTTTGTTCATCAACGTGAGATCAAGGCTCAATTTATTGTAACCTGATTCAACATTGAAATTCTGATTCAGGATTGTTTTTCCAACCATGTCAAATACACGTACCTGGATGGATTCATTTTGAGAAGCTGAGAATGCTACATTCACTTCTTCCTTCGCAGGATTCGGGAACAGGTTGAAGTCGTTAATTGCGGGTTCATCAACAGGCTCAGCAACGATGTCTTGTACTGTACGGAAGGCGGTAGAACCTACGCTTACCCGCAGTTTATAACATGAAGTCGCGCTGTAAGCACTGTTGTATCCATAAACTTTGATATAGTAAATCGCAGCAGTTGTAGTATTACGAATGATTTGCTCACTCGTAGTTCCTCCAGCCTGTGAAATTGCAAGCTGAGAAACAGATGAATTGTACAAACGGATATCGTAATCAAATGGCAGATTTGTCAAATTGATTTTGATATAAGTGTTTGGAGAAGTGGTTGTAAATTTAAACCAATCAGCATCCGTAGAAGTACCGATCATCGCTGTGATATCAGTATTTGTAGTGATTGTTTTTGCTGTTCCGGAAGTATTGTTTGATTCGTAAACATCAGAACAAGCAGAAGCGGCAGTTGTAGTGAAGTTTGTAGAAGCAGTAAATCCACTTGAACCACCTGAACAAACTGTCTGCACCTGCCACTCGTAATTGGATGATGCAACCAGACCGGCAATTGCCTTTGAATTTGTAGCACTGGTAGTAGACGTCCATGAAGCAGCACCAACAATACGGTATTGAACATTGTAACTTGTTGCACCGCTTACTGCGGTCCAGCTAAGTGTTGCTCCTGAGCTGGTGATGGTTGAAGTTGCCATACCTGTTGCAACTCCGCAAGCTGCTACTGTAGTACTGAAATTTGTTGAGCTTGTAAATGCGCTGCTTCCACCTGAACAAACAGTAGCAACTTGCCATTCGTAATTTGAAAAAGATACCAGAACGGAAAGTGCCAGTGTATTTGTAGCGGAAGTTGTAGCAATCCATGAAGGAGAACCAATGATTCGATACTGAACATTATAGGAGGTCGCACCTGAAACCGCTGTCCAGTTCAAAGTAGCGCTGGTAGAAGTAATGTTGGTGGTTGACATTCCTGTTGGAACACCACAAGTTGCCACCGCAGGAGTACTGAAGTTAGTTGATGCTGTAAATGCACTGGTACCAGAAGCACAAACAGTTGCCACTTGCCATTCGTAATTTGAAGAAGCAACCAAACTGCTGATTGCTTTAGAATTGGTGGCAGATGTTGTTGAAGTCCATGTAGCGGCTCCTACGATTCGGTATTGAACATTATAAGAGGTAGCACCTGAAACTGCAGTCCAGTTTAAAGTTGCAGTTGTAGAAGTGACACCTGATGTTGACATTCCTGTTGGAACATTACAAGTTGTACTACCTGACTGGCAACCGGTAGATGAAAGCATCGCCGCACGGGAACCCCCTGTAGCGAACAAAGCAGCCATTCGTGTAGACTGTCCATTGGTGAACATGTTCATCGCGTTGTCATCAGTGTAATCCATATAGTTCATGAACATTACACCAGGTGAAGTTGTAGAACAACCATCTGTACGTGGGAATGCCGGAGCACCATAATTTTCACCAGCCTGGTTTGGAGTATCAGAAACATTGTCAGTACCGGAGCATGCAGTACCATCATCACCCCAGATATGTCTAAGGTTTAGCCAGTGACCGACTTCGTGAGTGGCAGTACGCCCCAGATTGTATGGAGCGCTTGAAGTAGGAGAGAGCATACTTCCAACGGAATAGTATGTCAATACAACACCATCAGTTGCAGCTGCGCCGCCCGGAAATTGTGCATAACCCAATACACCACCACTCAGGTTACAAACCCAGATGTTGAGGTAGCTGGAAGAAGACCATGCATCCAATCCTCCATTTGCGTAACGCTTCACGTTGTCATTGGTGCTGAATGAAGTTACAGTAGTTTGACGACGCTCAATACCTGTTGTTGCTGCTCCTGCAGGAGTGCGTGAAGCCAGACAGAACTGAATGTTTGTATTGGCAGAAATACCTTGCCATACAGAAGGAGTATTGCCTGCGTCAGTATTCAAACGTGCATAGTCTTTATTCAGCTGATCCAGCTGAGCAAGACATTGTGCATCGGAAATATTATAAGTAGCGGAGCTGTAAACAATGTGGAACACAACAGGGATAGTAATCACCATGTCTGTTGCATTTTGACCTGCATTTTTACGTGCTTGTACATATGCGGCACTTTGTTGCTCAATTTGTTGCATTCTGCTTTCCAACGCCGGATCTTCCATTTTCAGTCGGTCCAGATTTTCCATCGTCGCGCAGTTACGATGTCCGGGTGTGCCGGCAAACGTTGAAACGGCCAATAGAATAGCCGAAAACAAGGTTAATAGTTGTTTTTTCATTCGATCTTTAGAGTTTTAGTTAAGAAGGCCCAATTATAGGGGCTGATGTGGGTACTGAAGATGAATTTTCACGAAAATATGGCGAAATTCACCTGAAGATTGTTGAATTTCACCGATTATCCTTCATTCTGTAACGAATTTGTAGCCAACGCCCCGAACAGAGTGAAAATACCGTGGTTCTTTGGGGTCTTTTTCGAAGTATTTCCGGAAGGCTAAAATGAAATTATCGACCGTACGGGTTGAAGGGTAAATGTCATAGCCCCACACTGTTTCCAGTATTTGCTCTCTTGATACAACTTCATTTCTACGTTCGATCAATAGTTTCAGGAGGGCAATTTCTTTTTTGGTCAGACGAATCTTTTCACTTCCCTTACCACTGATTTCATAGGTCTTGAAATTGACTTCGTTCCCGTCAAAGCGATAGATGTCGCTCATTTCTTTCTTTTCTTCCTGACTCAGACTGCGTTTCACAAGCACATTCACACGTAAGAGGAACTCCTCCAGGTTAAATGGCTTGGTCATGTAATCATCCGCACCTCTTTTAAGCCCCAGGATCTTATCCTCACTGGCATTCTTGGCAGAAAGGAAGAGAATGGGAACGGTACCGTTGTGCAAACGAATGGCTTCGCAGACGGCAAATCCATCCATTTCAGGGAGCATGACATCCAGAACAACCAGATTAAAACGCTCCGCTTTAAAAATCTTGACAGCTTCGGTTCCTGTACCGGCTGCAACTACTTTATATCCTTCCAGTTCAAGATTCAGCTTGATGGCTTCCTGGAGGTGTTCTTCATCTTCCACTAAAAGTATACGAATCATATGTTCAGGATTTAGATGTTAAATATACTAAAGGTGAGCTTAACTCAATGGTCCTGCAGCCTGTCAGGAATCCGTCAAATTATGTCCAAACTACATGAATAGTATTTTGTAATTGTCAGATTTTCGCAAGATTTTCAAAGAGATATCTCTGTACGACTAAAGGGCACCACTAAATGGAAGTGCATATCAAAGAATATTGCACGTATAAATCCGGAATGATTGGAATAGCCTGAACCATTTGTATGAGTGTTTGTTAGAAATATACTGTGATTTTTATCAGTTCATTCTATGATGAAAATAAGAGGGTTCAAAGATCAAATGTGTATTTTTGACCTTTATTCTGTTTATGCAAAACAAAAGTATCCTGTCTTATCTCGACAATCAGGCATTGTCGGATGAATTAAAAGCCATCGCGAAAAAGGTATTGAATCAACAACGAATTTCTGTTGATGAAGGCGTTTATTTGTATGAGCATGGTGAGCTCGGTTTTCTGGGTGCGCTGGCAAATTATGTGCGAGAAGAGAAAAACGGCAACGCCACATTTTTCAATCGCAATTTTCACATTGAACCCACGAATATTTGTGTCTTCGCCTGTAATTTCTGTTCCTATTCACGTCTGCTTAAGGAGAAGGAAGAAGGATGGGAGCTGAGCATGGAGCAGATGATGGACATTGTCAGAAAATATGACGGACAAGCGGTCACAGAAGTTCACATCGTTGGTGGTGTGCATCCGAAAATGAATCTTGATTTTTTCAATGATCTGCTCAGACAAATAAAACAACATCGTCCGGATTTACACATCAAAGGATTTACGGCAGTAGAACTGGATTACATGTTCCGTAAAGCAAAAGTAAGTGTGGAAGAAGGCTTGAAGAAAATGAAAGAAGCCGGACTCGATTCCATTCCCGGTGGCGGAGCGGAAATTTTTGACGAAAAAGTACGTGCTGAAATCTGTGGCGATAAATGTACTTCCGAAGAATGGCTGAACATTCATGAAACCGCGCATCGTCTCGGCATGCACAGTAATGCGACTATGTTGTACGGACATATCGAAACCTATCGTCATCGTGTGGATCACATGGATCGTCTTCGTCAGTTGCAGGATCGTACGGGAGGTTTCAATACATTTATTCCGCTTAAGTTCAGAAACAAAGACAACGATATGTCAGCGGTTCCCGAAGTAAGTGTTGTCGAAGATTTGAAGAACTACGCTGTCTCCCGGATTTTCATGGATAATTTCAAACACATCAAAGCCTACTGGCCGATGATTGGAAGAAATACAGCGCAATTGTCACAGGCTTTTGGAGTGGATGATCTCGACGGAACCATCGATGACACAACCCGTATTTATTCCATGGCCGGAGCGGAAGAACAGAATCCTTCACTCAGTACAGGCCAGCTTGTAGATCTCATTCGTCAGAGTTCAAGAACTCCGGTTGAACGCGATACACTTTACAATGTCGTGCGTGATTATACCGATTTTGATTTCGCGACGGAGAGTGGGATGATGATGAATTGAATTTTAGTATTTGGATTTAGTGTTTTACTTCCTGGATTTGTCAGGAAGTTTTTTTGCATTGAATAAAATGTTATTTTTAACAATGATTAATATTTAAGATAATGCTCTGCTTGTGATGTTTTTTTAACGATGTCTTCGAATGAAGTTAATTCACGTCTTCCTTTTGATTTTTTTATTTCCTTGTTGCATTTATTGTCAGAATCGTAATGCTATTTGGTGCTTTGGAGATGAAGCCGGTATCAATTTTAATGACCTCTTAAATCCGGTTCCGATCATTTCAAGTGTGAATTCAAGGGGCACCTGTGCAAGTATTTCGGATGCAGGGGGAAATTTGAAATTTTATTGTGCGGCACCGGACGTAGACGCCTATAGGAATGGTATACTTCCCACTGGAATTGTTTATAATCGCTTTCACCAAAAAATGCAAAATTCGGATTCTTTAGTTAGCAGGGGTTGGTATCACGAAATGGTAATAGTGCCAAGTCCTGGGGATACCAATTTTTATTACATATTTCATACAGGAGTTACTTCATTATCTGGCTTATATTATTCAATAATTGATATGACACTAGACAGCGGCAAGGGCGCAGTAGTCTCTAAAAACAACCAATTGCGAACAGAGTTTGCTGTAGATTGTATTCAGGCGGTAAAAAACGTTAATGGAAGAGATTCGTGGGTAATTTTTAAGCAGGATCAAACACCCAACAATAAATTTTATCTGTATTCTGTTACAACCAATGGTGTTGCTTTGGATCATGTTGACTCGGTCGGGCTCAACGGAGATTCCAATGGTGGTGATTTAAGATTTAATTCCAACGGCTCCCAATTTGCTTTTTGCAATTTGAAAGGCTTGTTAACGCTTTATAATTTTGACCGTTGTACCGGTACAATTGCTTTGAATAAGACGATCAGAGCGGAAGATCCTAATGGTAATTACCCCTATTTTTTTGATTGCTGTTTTTCACCCAACGACTCTCTTTTATATTTAAGTTGTGCTCCTTACATAAGTGATTTTGATACAACTCACATTTTTTTATATCAGATTCCTCTTACTTCATTTAATCCTTATGCTTCCAAAACTTTGATTTGGAATCAAACAGCACCAAATTACATTTTAGGTATTCGATTAGCACCAGATAATAAAATTTATATTGCAAGTGGTCCCGGCGGCTACCCATATGATAGCTCTAATTATTCGGTCGAGACCATGCATTTGTCCGTCATCCACGAGCCCAATCGAAGAGGTGGTGCAATTGCCTGCGACTTCAGGCCGTACAGTTTTTATCTCGGTGGTAAACGAACTTATTGGGGCTTGCCAAATAACCCGAATTATGATCTGGGGCCTGTGTCTGGAAGTATATGTGATTCTTTATCTGTACAAATTGATGAACAATTTGCTGAAAAATTCATTACTCTATATCCAAACCCTGCATACAACAAGGTTTCTGTAAAATTTTCATCACCATTAAAAGGAAAAGTTTTTATAAAACTTTTGGATTTGCGCGGTAGCCTGATCTTACAGGTAGAAACAAATTCTATGGATAATGACCTTGATCTTTCGAAAATTGAAAATGGTGTTTATTTTCTTCGGGTCGAAGGGTCGGTGCATTATCCTGTTCAGCAATTGGTCAAAATAAATTGAAGAAGGTTCGGCAATTCCTTTTCCGTAAATAATTAAACAAGTTGCAAAAATATCTACTCTTTCACATACTTCACATAATGTCTCCATTTGTCAAGCACAGATGAAAAATCATTGGGCAGGGGACATTCGAAAAACAATTTCTCTTTTGTAGTAGGGTGGATGAAACCCAAGGTCTGCGCGTGAAGCGCTTGTCGTGGGATCAACTCAAAACAATTGTCGATGAATTGTTTGTAGCGGGTAAAAGTTGTTCCTTTTAAAATTCTGTTACCACCGTAGGTTTCATCATTGAAGAGTGGATGTCCGGCAAATTTCATGTGTACACGGATCTGGTGCGTACGACCGGTTTCCAGTTTACATTCTACCAAAGTTACATAACCAAAACGTTCCACAACTTTGAAATGAGTCACAGCATGTTTTCCATGTTCGCCGGATGGAAACACATCCATGATCTTGCGGTCTTTCAGACTTCTGCCTACATGACCGGTGATTGTTCCTTCGTCTTCTTTAAAATCACCCCAGACAAGCGCCAGATATTTTCTGTCGATGGTGCGTTCAAAAAACTCTTTTGCGAGCGCGGCCATCGCGATTTCGCTTTTCGCGATCACGAGTAAACCGGATGTGTTTTTATCAATACGATGCACAAGCCCCGGACGACTCCGGTTGTTTTCATTCTGAGGTAGATTCTGAAAATGAAATACCAGCGCGTTCATCAGGGTTCCGGTATAGTTTCCGTATGCGGGATGAACAACCATGCCTGCAGGTTTATTAATAACTACCAGATCGGCATCTTCGTACACGATATCAATAGGAATGTCCTGCGGAATAAGTTCGATTTCACGAACCGGTTCCGGAAGTACTACCTGGATATCATCCTGTGGTTTTACTTTGTAACTTGATTTGACCGGCTTGCCATTTACCAGGATGCAATCGGCATCACAGGCTTGCTGAATTTTATTTCTGGAACTATGTTCCAGGCGATTCATCAGAAATTTGTCGATACGCAGCAGCGACTGTCCTTTGTCAACCGTGAAGCGGTAATGCTCATACAATTCATCCTGTTCAATGGCCTCGGCCTCTTCGTTTTGCATGTCGTGATGTGATGAGCGATAAAAATTTGGATGAAATTCAGGATATTGAATGAATCAGTACACCATAAATTTCATTGTGGAAGAAACAGCGGCTTTTTTCGCGGTCAGACGCAGAAAATAAAATCCGGAAGAAAGATGTGCCGTATGTATTTGATTTCCGGGAATTGCTTCCGCGGTTTGAATTTGTTTGCCTGTAAGGTCACAAATGGTATAGCTGTATTTTTCTCCCGGCTCCTGTTTGAAATCGAGAACAAAATCATTTTCTACCGGATTCGGATAGAGTGTAAATGGAAGCTCAGGAGTTTCCAGTTCAGTCACGGAAATCAAATTTCCGCGTGTAATTGTGTCTCCAAACAAAGGGCGGATCATCAGAGATCCTTTCACTTGTGAATTGTACCAGTATCCGTCCAAATGATAGAACATCTTTGTGTGAGCATCGGTGTTTCTGTCCAGACCAAAGCCATACAAGGTCTGTGGCTCATTCTGAATCACACCCACATAAATATTTCCCGCGGGAGCAATCAGCAGAGTGTCGAACAGATAAGTCGCGAAACCGTTAATCGCATCCACGTTTGCCGGTTTCTGGTTGATCATTTTATACACCAGTTGATCTGAATTCGCTCCGACATTCACATCGCTCCAATAAGCGAGCTGGAACAATTTGTTGTGTACGTTGAGTCCAACCGGATTGAAATAAATCTGAACACCACGTAGCGTATCCTGTTTTTTTACATTGAACTGATAAGCGAGTTTGAGATCGGTATTACCGGAAAGTCCGTAACCGATTTCAGCGCTGCCATCATCATATGCGTAGTAATTGTAAAACTTTTGCTTTAAATAGCTGGTATCGTTGTGCGCATTAGTAATACCACCGGTTTGTGTAAAGTAAACTTTCATCGTGAAATCCGTGCTGTCCTGAGGTACAATCGGGAAAGCAAAACTATTCAAAGGTACAGCGAATGGAATATAACTGTTCGATGAAGGAGAAGAAATGGATCCGCTGTTGTTGGTGAAAATTTGCAGGCCTCCGCTATTGAACACGGACACAGATGGAATAAAAGATGTCTGTCCGTAATTGAGATCATGAATCGTATCGAGGATGTCGGTCACCATCGCATTGAGTGGTGTCGACAGGGATTTGTAATGTGTATACGGCATCGCGGAAAATTCCGAAAGCAGGGAAACATGTGGTGTAACCAGTGCATTGTCACGAATAGAATCATTCGCCACAGTTTGCTTGGCAAGAATTACATAGTCGAGGTTCCAGTGATCTCTGTTTCCATTCACTGTCGCGATGTTGTAAAAGCGCAACTGGAATCCTTTGTAATGATATGCTGTATCATTGATGTGAATGTTGGCGCGTTGAAATGCTGTATCGCTTTGTCCGGCAACAGACCAGACATTCACCCAATCATTGTTTCTCTTTCTAAATTGTACGACCAGAGAATCATCCGTTTCAGGAATGTCGCCCAAACCTTGTGGCTGGTAAAAGAAGCTTAACCAAACTGTACCCGTATCCGGCCCAAGATTTCCAAGGTCAATCGGGCGTGAGGTCAGATGATCAGCAATCGCTTCGGATCCGCTAAGACTATCGTGTGGTCTTCCCAAAGCATCCAGTCCATCGAGAGTCGCGACACCAATTGTTGGTGGATTGACAGCGAAAGAAGTATTGATGAATGCGTCCTGATCTAACCAGAGACTGTCAAAAGGATAAATACCCTGTCTGGAAAAATCATCGACAAAAGGAAGCAGTAAAGTATCATCTATTGCCGACAAGCGGTTGATGGATTCATTGTGTTGGAGTCGGTATGCGTTGATTGCCGGGTTGGAACCCAATGGAACAAATACTTCCTGAGCAAAGCAGGAGAATGGAAAGAGCAATACAAGGCAGAAACGCGATAGGGAAAATTTCAGGTATTTTGGAATCGGCATAGGATCGAATTATGTTCCTGTTTTAGGCAGGAAAACTGGTCACGAAAATACGAATAAAGAATGGGTTTAGGAATCCTTAAAATTGACCTGAAAGGGGCTTTTACCTGATAAAAATGTCCACCGCTTCGCCCTGGTTGATCATTGAATTTTCGGATGCTTCGGGAATTTGTTTATAAACCTTTGCAGTAGTGGAATCCTTCACTCCAGGATCCACGTGTACTGTTCCGATTGTAAGTGATGAACCTTTGAGCACAAACAAGGCCTCACCACGGGTGAGTCCGTTCAGATCCGGAACAGGAACTTCCGTATTTCCCATTCCATCACCAAGCACCAGGTCGATGACCGAGCCTTTGAATATTTCCTTTCCGGGATGAATGGAAGAACCTTTATAGATTTGATCAAGCACTGCATTTCGTGCCAGATCCGGTCTGTAAATCAATTGTCCTACTTTCAATCCAAACGATTCAAGAATAGCTTCTGCCTGCCGGTAGGATACATCGATCAGGTTGGGCATTTTTACTTTTGGCGGCTGAGAAGAATTTACCGTGAGATAAATCGTCCGGTCTTCTTTTACTTTTGACTCGGGAGCAGGATCCTGTTCGAGTATCGTGCCGGGTGTTTTTCCTACTTCAAAAAGAGAATCCACAACTTTAAAGCGAAGGTGTTTGTCAGCAAGGAAACTTTCCAGTTTTCCCATTTTCAACCCACGGAGATCGGGCACCGTAATACTTTCACCATGATGGGTGAAATTCCCAAGCCAGAAGTAAAGTCCCAGGAACATAATTCCCATCACCGAAAAAGCCGCGATGAGATTCACGAAGAACGTTCTGCTACGGAGAAATTTAAAGAGATTGGAAAGCATATTTTTATGATCAGGCGATACGGACGGGGAGATTTTTCTTTTTCAATCCATATTCCAGGATACCATCAATGAATTCATAAGGCTTATATCCGGCAATGGCGCTTTGGTGGAAGATACAGGTCGCAGGAGTCATTCCCGGAAGTGAATTTACTTCGATGAAAATCACTTCCACTTTTCCGTCAGCAAATATACGTACAAAGGCATCGATGCGTGCATAGCCTTCGATATTGAGAATTTCAGCGGCACGCTTCAGTTCATCACAAACAATGGCGGAAATGCGAGCACGTTCTTTCGGATCTTTTGCATAACGAGCAGGAGTGATGTTCTGACCTTCACCGGCAAGAAATTTTTCTTCCAATGAAAGTACATCACCTTCTGATAATGCTTCCGATGCTTCGAAGACTTCATACACAAGTTCACCGGAATTGGTGAGGTGGGTGAGCATACCACCGGTGATTTCGAGAAAATGTACAGCGTCTTTTCGTTCGATCAGTTCTTCGATGAGGAACTGTTGTTTTCTCGGAAATTCTTCTTTCATTTTCAAAGCAAGTACTTTCGCGTCAGCTGCAATCAGTTCTTCCTGCTGACGGAAAATGAGATCTGAAAAGGCGAGAAGTTCTTCTTCGTTCCGGATTTTTTTCACCGCGCTGCTGCAACCGTCATCCACCGGTTTTGCGATGAATGGGAAACTGAAGCGTTCGAGAATATTTTTTACAAATGCTTTTTTATCGAGATTCCAGTCACCGATATTCACCAATGCATGTCTGGCGATGGAGAATCCATGTTTGTGAAGGATTTCGTTGGTCTCGTATTTGTTGATGGTCACCTTGGAGGAATTCACCCCGGATCCATTGTAAGGAAGCCCGACTGATTCCAGGTGACGTTGTACTTCTCCGTCTTCTCCCGGTCTTCCATGCAGCGCGATAAAAACAACATCACACAAGCCTGACAATTCGGAATAGCTGATCCTTCTGGGCTGAAGAACATTGTCATCATCGGTGTATTTGTTGGTAATCGGTTCGCAGACATCCATGATTTCGCGGATCACTTCATGCACATTGAAATGCATGATCTTTTCTCGGATATCATCAGCGTTGTCTTTCAACATCAGGTTCACCGGAATCTGGAACAACTGGTGATCTTCGCTGTTGCCGGTAAGGAATACCGGAATCGCTTCGTATTTTTCGGAAGAAGATAACTTCTCGTAAATATTTCTTCCGCTTTCAACAGAAATGTGTCGTTCCGATGAGAAACCACCCATGATGACTGCAGCACGGACTTTATTTTTTCCTGCGGATTTTAGAGTGAGGATATCCTGATCCAGACGATCTAGAACAGCAGGTAAGGAATGAATGTTTTTCATATCCTTCTGACGTTCCCAGAGTGAAGTACGCAGGATATAAGTGAGAAACTGCGAAGGGTTAAGTCCGATTTCCGCGGCCTGATGGAAAAAGAATGAAGAAGGCATCATCCCGGAAGTGGTATTGGGGTCATTCAGGAATACTTTTCCTTCATCGTTGATAAAACCATCGATACGTGCATACACATTGAAGCCAAGAGAGAGGAATAATCGTTCACAATCTTTACGGATATTCTGAATGTGTTCGTAAGGAAGATTGATGGGAGTAATTTTGCGCGAAAGTCCGGGTAGATATTTTGAGCGGTAGTCGAACAGTTCTTTTCCTTTGCGGATTTCGGTAGGAGGTAAGGCAACAGGCAATCCGTCTTCATTGCGGATGACGATGCAGGAAAATTCTTTTCCTTCGATAAATCCTTCAATGATGATTTCGCTTTCCGCATCCAGACTTTGGATTTCGAGCTCGTTTATTCCGTTCCCGAAAAGTGAATTTATTTTTTCGAGTAAATGTTCGGGATGATAAATAACATCCCTGCCGGATGGAGTCGTGACGAGTACAGGAATTCCGATTCCTTCACGGATATCTGTTAGTGTGCGAATGAAATCAACCTGTTTTACATTGTTTAATTTCTTCCAGTCAGTAAGAGATATTTTTCGGATGAAAAAAGACTGGTCGATGGCTTGTGCTAATTTTTCCGCATTGTCATCCATGAGGATGCTTACGCCAATTGAAGAGCCCTGGTTTGCGGATTTTACTACGCAGGGAAAGCCTATTTCTGCCCTGACTTTTTGGTAAATGACATCCTTGATTTTCTTGCCGGTCCATTCGGATCGGTTGAGGGTGAAAAAAGCAGGACTGTTGAAGCCCGCCTCTTTCATCAGGTGTTTTTGTGTGGCTTTATTGATGCCGATGGAAGATGAAAATATTCCGGATCCGGAATAAGGTATACCGAAGTATTCCAGTAAACCCTGGATTCTGCCGTCCTCACCGTAGGGTCCATGCAAACAAAGAAACGCGAAGTCGATAATTTCAGAAAGTTTGTCGGCTGCGATTCGTTTGCCGAGAAGGGATGTTAATTTTTCCTGTTCCGCGGAATTCAGATTGCCAAGACTTTCAGCGTATACCTGGAAGTCGTGAGCAGACGCAGGCAGATGATCCACTGGAGGATAGAAGTCGCGAATACTTCCTTTGTAAATATACTCCCAGTTGAGCTGGATGAAATTCCCGAAACTATCGACAAAGAGAGGTACAGCCTCAAAAAGGGATTTGTTGAGGTTGTCATATACTGTGCGGCCACCGGCAAAAGAAATTTCACGTTCTCTTGAGAAGCCTCCAAATACAATTCCGACTTTTAATTTCATGAATGATCCCGGTCTATGCTCCGGGTTGACAAAGTTAATAAAAGTCGGGGTGAAGGTTTTCACCGACACCCCGACTTTTCACGTTCACGTGTTCAAAAGTATCAGTTGACAGTCATGCCCAGATTGTACATGAGGAAGGAGAATATATCGGTTTGTTCCTCGATTTGTTTGGAGATGGGTTTGCTGGATCCCAGCACAGTTGTTCCTGCATGTCCCGCGTTTACATCAATACGAATTAGAACGGGGTTGCTGCCTTTATATTTTTCCTGGAGGGTAGAAATAAATTTAAAGGAATGCGCCGGAACCACACGGTCGTCGTGGTCGCCGGTGGTTACCAAAGTAGCCGGATAGTTGACATTTTCACGGATATTGTGGAGTGGGGAATAGGAGAGCAGGTTTTTGAAATTGCTTTCGTCTTCACTGGAGCCATAATCGCCTTTCCAGGCCCAACCAATGGTGAAGGTATGGTAACGAAGCATGTCCATAACGCCCACTGTCGGAATCGCTACTTTGAAAAGTTCTGGTCTTTGGGTCATGACTGCTCCAACCAGCAAACCACCATTAGAACGTCCATTGATTCCGAGTTTCTCCGGATTGGTGTATTTTTCTTTGATGAGATATTCCGCTGCGGCGATAAAGTCATCAAAAACATTTTGCTTTTTCAATTTCGTTCCGGCTTCATGCCAGTTTTCTCCATATTCACTTCCTCCTCGGATATTAGCCAGAGCGAATACTCCGCCATTTTCCATGAAGACAAGTCTCTCCAGTTTGAAAATCGGTGTTTGCGGGAGACTGAATCCGCCGTAACCAAATAATAGAGTAGGGTTAGCGCCATTGAGGACAACTCCTTTCTTGTGGACAATAAACATTGGTACTTTGGTGCCGTCTTTACTGGTATAGAAAATTTGTTTGGTCTCGTAATCAGAAGGATTATAACCCAGTCTTGGTCTGAAGAAAATCGCGTTTTCTTTTGTCTTCAGATTAAACCGATAGATGGTTGACGGGGCGGTGAAAGTATTCAGGGAATAGAAAAATGTTTCGTCTTTTCTGGAAGCGCTGAGTTGATCGACAGTACCCACAGTCTCCATGGGAATATCGTAAAGGAATTTTCCTTTTTTTATCATAAATCTTTAAAAGACTGTGCGCGTCTTTCATGTATTTTGCAATGAACATATTGTTACCAACAGCAACTTCTTCCAGTACTTCAGTTGTTTCAGGAAGAATATCTTTCCAGGGCAAAGTCGGATTTTCAGCATTCACTGCAACCAGCTTGTAATTCGACGCGCCTTTGTTGGTGAGAATGTAGATAGTATTGCTGTCGTTATCCACCACGTTGTAGTCGTTTGTAAAATCAGCAACAATTGTTTTCCATTCTGCTTTGGGCTTTTTCAGATTTTTTATCATGAGGCTGTTGCCGCTTGTTCCTTCTGATGCTGCAAGAATTAAATAGCGTTCATCTTCAGTAGTACCGGCTCCAAAATTTCTGAGCGGATGGGCTTTATCTTCATACACCAAACGATCAGCTTTCTGAGGAGAATTCATGGAGTGATAATAAACTTTGTGATGTTCATTTTTACCTTTCAGAACGTTTGCTGAATCCGGAGCGTCATAGCGGGAATAGTAGAAACCATTTCCTTCCCATGCGATTCCTGAGAATTTTACCCATTCAAGTTTTTCCGGTGCATCTTTGTTTACCCAGGTATTGCGGATCAGAATTTCGCTCCAGTCTGATCCTCCTTTGGATATTTCATAAGCTACCCATTTTCCATCCTTGCTGACGGAAACACTTCCGATATTCACTGTTCCATCAGCACTCATGCTGTTTGGATCAAGAAATGGTTCCGGTTTCGCGCTCCATTTTCCTTTCAGAATATTCAGCACGTATTGATTCTGGAGCCCATCATTCATGTACATGAAATAATTATTTCCACCTTTAAATGGTGCAGCCTGTTTTGGATAATTCCAGAGCTGGGTAAGGCGTTGTTTTAGTTTTGGACGGAAAGGAATCTTTTCCAGATAATCAAAAGTCACGGCATTTTGTTTTTTTACCCATTCAGCTGTTTCCGCAGACTTGTCATCTTCAAGCCAGCGATATGGGTCCGCTACTTTTGTTCCGAAGTAATCATCGGTCTGATCTGTTTTACGCGTTGCAGGATAGTTTAATGACTGACTATTGGCCCACTGAATGGAAGTCAGCAAAAGAGCGGTAATGATAAATTGTTTCTTCATAGAGATCGTAATTATTCCACAATGGAATGTTCGATTAAGAATCTTGAATGCGATTTTTTGGATAAGGATGGCCGAAATTAGGAAATTCCCTCTTTTCGGGGCAATTCTTAACATGTTCACCTTCAAAAATCTTCCATTTACCTTGTAAAAGCCCATATTGACAAAAAAACACCCTTTCGCATGTCTGTATCACTGTACTTTTGAGCCATCAATATCGTTCATTGAAGCAGTCTTAAACGTTTTAATTCTGCCGATAATAATGCAGGAATTTTTCCCGGGTGAATTTGATCCCTCATCCCTTAATTCGACCCGGGGAGTTTTTTGGTAACGGTTGATGCACAAGTCCTCGTGTTTCCAACTTGTCTTTTCATCAATCGTTACCCCAAACCTGCCTTTATGAAATGTTAGTTTTGTTTAGGTGAATATGTCCACGACCCTTCCGCTTGCGGGAGGGTTTTGGGCTTACAGGGGGTGTCATTTCACACTCACACTCACACTCACACTCAGAATGAAATTGTGTGACCCTCTTCATTCACCCTGAATCTATTTGGATTCACCCGATATACTAACCAAAAAGCCAAATTAAATTGAGTTCGGCTTGCTTCAGGCTTAGTTTTGTTTACACAATAAAAACAGAATGGGATACAACGAATTTTACACACAGGGATTTTTGCCTAAGGACGAAAAGCAAATCAGCTTATTCGAAGACTTCAAACGACTGCGAAGCATTTTTGGGACACCACATAAATTTGCCTATCTGCGTTCACTTGCGCGAACAAGGAAGTTTACCCGCACCGTGTATCCTCCGGGATGGCAATACCGGTAAAATAAAAACCCTTCTCCGGTTCCTGCGAAACCGGGGAAGGGTGGAAAGAAATCGCTCCGGTGATTAGCTCAATCAAATTGAGTTGATGCTCCGGGAATGGGGGAAAAAGAAAGGACCCCCGGTTGCGATGCCGAGGGCCTTTCAAACACACCATGAAAAACCAAACGCACTATCTTTTAATATACGATGCTAACATGACCAACCCATTCTGAGTATTTTCCGTCAACTCCCCAACCTTTGATTTTGTATACATAAGTGTCGGACTGACATTTTTTACCCTGGTAATAACCATCCCAGGATCCGTTGAGACCTTCCCAACTGGTGAGGAGTAATCCCCAACGGTCGAAGATCCAGACCTGGATGTCTTTCATTTGGGTATGGTATGGACGGAAGTCGTCATTTTTTCCATCACCGTTTGGTGTAAAACAATTCGGTACATACAATGTAGAATGCGGACGTACTTCAATTGTTTTGAGGATAGTATCACGACAACCATAAGAGTTTACCGTAATTAATAAAGCTGAATAAACACCTGTATCCTGGAATGTATGTACAGGGTTCAGAGTGGTGCTTGTGAAGCTTCCGTCGCCGAACTGCCACTGGTAAGAAGTAAATCCCTGTGACAAATTCGTGAAATGAACTGTAGGAGAAAGTATGTCAGCTACAATTGGATCTGCTGTGAAATCAGCAAGCGGACTACCGAACACGCGGATTGCAGCCGGTTGTGTGTAAGAAGACTGACAACCTAAATCGGAAACAACTGTGAGAGAAACATCATACTGACCGCCGTCTTCGAAGACATGTGTAGGATGTTGATCAGTAGAAACTGCGCCATCACCAAAGTTCCAAAGCCATCCTGCGATGTTTCCTGTTGTGATAACTGAATTATCATGAAAGATTGCATTCAATGGTGCACAACCCTGGAACCCACCTGCAAATGTTACTGAAGGATTCGGATTGACTTTCACGAGAGTAGAATCTGTATTTGTACAACCCTGATTCGATACTGCTGTGAGATAAACATAGTATTGTCCGGGTGCCGCATACGTATGTGTCGGGCGAGCTTGTGCTGAGGCTTGTGCGTCACCAAAATTCCAGGCATAGCTGCTGATATTACCGGAATTTATTGTAGTGAGGTTTTGGAATGATGTAGCAGTACCCTGACAAACATCTTCACCTGCAAGATCAACATCCGGTTTTTCATAGATTGTCAATCTGCGCAAGTCGCTGGATGAACAACCGTGTCCGGTTGTGGACACAAGAGTTACATCATAAGTACCCGGAGTATTGAAGACATAGCTAAATGTTGAGTCAGTAGAACTTGTTCCATTGCCCAAATCCCAGAGATAAGACACTGTTTCACCTGTTGTATTCTGGCTGGCGTTCACAAACTGAACGGGAGCACCTTCACAGGCATTGGATGTTTGAATTGCAGGGGCACTGTTTCGGAATATTTCCACATCTCCCTGGAGATCATCATAACATCCATATGTAGTGGTTGTTGTGAGCATTACAGAATAATTACCTGCCGCTGCATACTGGTGATCCGGTTCTCTTTCAGTTGAAGTTGATCCATCACCAAAATTCCAGTTCCAGGAAGCAATTGATCCGTCCTGAGAAACAGTCTGATCTGTAAAATGTGTAGGTAATCCTATACACACATCGTTAGCTGTCCAGTAAGCTGTTGGTCCGATATACACAGCAATGCTCTGAGTGATCTGATCGGTACAACCATTTGCTGTTGTAACAACCAGGTCTATATTAAAATTACCGGGGTTACCAAAGCTGTGGGAAGGATTCGCAAGTGCGGAAGTAACGCCATCACTGAAATCCCAGTAGCTGGTATAAGCGATACCACCGCTGACTGAACTTTGATTCACGAATTGATTCGCATTTCCAAAACAAACGTTGTTTGTTGCAAATGCGGCAACAGGATTCGGGAAGATATTGACATTGTTAGAATATACACTTGTACATCCATTGTTTGTAGTAACTGTCAACTGAACCGGATAGGTTCCTGAATTGGTATAAATATGTACAGGCTCGTCGAGGTTGGATGCTGTTTGGTCAGCGAAGTCCCAATTCCAGCTCGCGATGCTACCTGAAGATACTGTTGAACCGTCAAGGAATTCCACTTCAATACCTTCACAAACACTCTGTGCTACGAAGTTCGCTACAGGAAGCGGATAAACATCTACTGCATCCTGAACGGTATCTCTGCAACCGAAATTGGTTGTGCTGATCATGGTAATGATGTAATTACCATCATTGGCATATGCATGTGATGGTGTCAATTGACTGGAAGTGGAGTTGTCACCAAATGACCAGTAAGTATTTGTTATTGTCCCACTCACCACTGTGCTTGTATTCGTAATTCCGATTGGAGTATTCGCACAAGCCGGAGTTGTTACGAAACTTGCCTCCGGTAATGGATGAATGGTAACTGTTCCGGTAGCTGTGTCTGTACAACCCTGGGTTGTAGTCGCGATTAATTCAACGGTATATTGTCCTTCAGACGGATAACTGTGTGAAGGGTTATTCAGTACAGAAGTGTTACCATCACCAAAATTCCATTGGTAAGAAGCAATACCAGCTGTGGATGAATAAGAAGCGTTGACAAATTGTGTCGCGGATTGAGCACAAACTGCAGGAGCTGAGAAGGAAGCTGTAGGCAATCCGTTGATCGCGACAGTTTGTGTGATTGTATCTCTGCAACCATGATCCGATGTTACCACCAGGGTAGTATTGTAAGCTCCTGTAATGATGTATGTATGCGAAGGAGATGCAGCCAATGATGTTCCGTTGTCACCAAAGTTCCAGGACCATCCGGTGATTGAACCGGAAGAAATATTGGACAAATTGGTAAATGCTGTTGCATTGGTACGACAAACAGTTGGAGCACTGAAATTCGCAACAGGTAAAGGATACACCTGAACCGCCTGAGAGATGCTTGCAGAACAACCCGCAGCTGAGGTAATATTCAGAGTGGCTGTGTAAGATCCATCGGATCCATAGCTATGTGTTGTATTTGAAGAAGCGGATGAATTTCCATCACCAAATGTCCAGTTGTAATTTGCAATCGAACCGGAAGTGATAGATGACTGGTTTGTAAACAATGTACCAGTTCCAAGACATCCTGCTGTAGCAGTAAATGCAGCAACCGGAAGCGGATTGATCGTGACATTGTGTACAACCGATCCGCTGCAACCGTTAGGATCCGTGATGGTGACGAAATATGTTCCACCGATTGTTGTTGTAATTGATTGAGTGGTTTCATTGGTTGACCAGAGATATGTACAACCCGGATTTCCGGCATTCAATGTAGCTGATTGTCCCGCACAAACCGCAGTTTGTGTTGGAACCGCATTCAGGGATCCACCCACACTCACGTTTGTGGAACCAAGGGCAGAACAACCATTCGCACTTGTTACAACTACAGTATAACTTCCTGAGTCAGAAACAGAGATGGATTGAGTAAACTCTCCTGTTGACCAGGCGAAAGTTGATCCCGGGTTTCCTGCATCAAGTGTAGTACTGAAGCCGGGGCAAATAAAGGCTGGGTATAAATTCACTACAGGAATTGGATTGACCACCACAGAAACTGTATCTCTGCTTACACAACCATTTGCATCAGTACCGATTACTGTGTAAGTACTGTTGGCTGATGGTGTAATCAATACTGTTGCTGTATTATTTCCAATTGGATTCCATTGGTAGCCGGATGCGCCTGTTGCGGTAAATGATATTGTTGAACCAATACAAATGCTGAGATCAGGTCCTGCTGAAACTGTAGGCAATGGATTTACATTCACGTGCACAGTGTCGCGGCTGACACAGCCATTTGCATCTGTACCGGTGACGATATAATTTGTACTTGCAGTCGGATTTACGCTATAAGACAAACCGGTAAAATTGCCGGGTGTCCATACACAAGTTGCGGTACTGGCAGCTATAAGAGTAGTCGAACCACCCTGGCAAATACTCGGATCCGGATTTGCAACTACTGATGGAAGAGTATTCACTTGAACATTGACGGCATCGCTGGAAGTACATCCATTTGCGTCTGTCACTGTTACAGTATAAGATGAATTCGTAACCGGAGAAACGGTGATTGAACTGTTGTTTTGTCCACCCGGTGTCCATACATAAGAGGAGCCTCCATTTGCAGTCAGCGTTGCTGAAGAACCTGTACAAATAGATTGATCTGTTCCTGCATTCGCGACTGGAAGCGCGTTGACAGTCACCGCCTGTGTTACCGTATCCGTACAACCATGATTTGATGAAATGATCAGGTTAACATTATATGATCCTGCCGCAGCAAAACTGTGAGACGGAGAAGATTGTGTTGAAGTATAGGTATCGCTAAAATCCCAGAAGTAAGATGCAATTGAACCGGTTGAAATGGTTGAATTGTTTAGGAAGCTGGTTGGACTTCCAAGACAAACTGGGGTAGTAGTGAAGGCAGCTACAGGTGATGGGTGTATTGTCACCGGATGTGAGATTGTACCACTGCATCCTCCTGCTGTAGTTACCTGTAAAGAAACAGTATAGTTGCCGGCTGTTGAATATGCATGTGCCGGATTTTGGAGAGTAGAGGAATTTCCATCTCCAAAATCCCAATTGAAAACGGTAATATTTCCTGTGCTTACAGATGAAAGGTCTGTAAACGCGATCGCCGAATTTGCGCACGCATTACCAGCACTGAAATCAGCAACCGGCAATGGATTTACATTGACAAGCTGACTGATTGAATTTGAACAACCATTGGAGCTGGTTGTGGTGAGTGTAGCCGTATAACTTCCGGCTGCTGAATATGCATGTGAAGGGTTTTGTTGATTGGATCCGGTGGTATCACCGAAATCCCAATTCCATGATGTAATTGAACCACCAGCCACTGAAGATGCATCCGTAAATTGCGTTGTACCACCAATACAAACGGAGGTTGAACTGAAGTTTACAACCGGTAATTGATTTACCTGAGCTGTCACAGTAATCGCTCCGCTACAACCTGATGTGTCCGTTACTGTAACACCATATGTACCGGCCGTATTTACAACGATTGTTTGAGTAGTTGCACCGTTAGTCCAGGAATAAGTCATACCCGAATAACCTGCATCAAGTGTTGCACTGTCGCCCTGACAGAAGGCCACATTTCCCAGATTGATGGAAATGGAGGAGCCTGTATTTACATTACAGGAAGCACTTGCACTGCAACCAAAGGCGTCTGTAACAACAACACCGTAAGTTCCGCCACCTGAAATATTAATGACCTGTGTGGTTTGACCATTGGGTGTCCATTGATATGAAACTCCGCCAGGACCTGCATCCAATGTTGCAACGGAACCCGCGCAAAGGAAGAAGGATTGCAGATTTACAGGAGGAGGAGTATGCACATTCACGTTTACTGTTGCAGAAGCGGTACAGCCGGCTGCATCGGATGCGGTAACAGTATAAGTAGCAGATCCGGAAGGATTCACGGTTATGACAGAACTGGTATCACCGGAAGGGCTCCATGTATATGTTACACCACCACTTGCATTCAGTGTCGCGCTCGCCCCGCTACAGATGTCAACATCAGGACCGATGCTGACTGTAGGAAGCTGGCCAACGTTTACTGCAACTATATCTGAGTAAGTACATCCGTTGCCATCAGTTCCTACTACTGTATATTGTGTAGTAACTGCCGGGTCAACGGTGATTGTCTGAGTAGTATATCCGCCTGGCATCCAGGTGTAATTGAGTGCACCACTGGCTGAGAGATTCACAGTTCCACCTGCGCAAAGGAATCGGTCGGCACCTGCAGAAACAGAAGGGACAGGGTTCACATTTACATTCACTGTATCACGAGCCTGACAACCATTTGCATCAGTAACTGTGACTACGTATGAACCAGAACCTCCCGGATTGACAACAACAGTTGAACCGCTGCCACCACCAGGTTGCCATGTGTAAGTACCACCACCTGTTGCATTCAAAGTAGCGGAAGTTCCGGCACAGATTGTTTGATCGGCACCTGCATTTGCTACCGGTAATGGATAAATTGTAACCGGATGTTGAACTGTATCCATACAACCTGCTGCATCACCGGAGATAAGCGTTACTATATATGTACCTGCAGTATCATATACATTGCTTGGATTCTGTAAAGTCGAAGTGTTACCATCACCAAAATCCCAGTTCCATGTATTGGATGCGGGACTGGTTTGATCAGTAAACGCGACAGCTGTATTGATACAAGAATTGGAAGCTGCAAAATCCGCGACAGGAGGGGCTACAATTACAACTTGCTGAACAAGTGTATCCAGACAGCCGAGTGTATTTTCTATAATCAAGGCTACATCATAAGTACCCGGAGAACCGTATTGGTGGATTGGGTTTTGGATGGTTGAAGTGAAACCATCGCCAAAGTCCCAATGCCATGACCAGATGATACCTCCGGGAGTAGTGGACTGATCAGTAAAATGGATCGGACTGTTCACACAGGAAGTAGGAGTGTAGGTGAATGCAGCAGTAGGGATAAATGGCATGGTTACCACAACTGTATCAGTTGCTGTACAACTACCGTCGCTTGCTGTTACAACCCAGGTTCCTGAACCGACTGTGATGGATTGCATTGTTGATCCGTTGTTCCATAAATAAGTATATGTACCACTACCACCGGTCGCATTGGCCGTTAGTGTGGCAAGGTCACTACAAGCAATTTGCTGATCGGGTCCGGCGTTGACCTGGATTCCGACAACATTAACTGTATAAGAATAGATCTGACTACCAATATAAGGACAGGCATCGTCAGCAACCCGAACTGTAAATGAATAAGAGTTTCCGATGTCCGCAGAAGTTGGTGTCCAGCAGAATGTTCCTGTTGGATGAAGAGTGGTATCGGTAGAGAAAGTCGCTCCCGGGATACCATAGTCCCAGGTAACAGAAAGTTGCTGACCCGGATCCACATCATTGGAAAAGATGTTGAAGCAGGTCTGCTGATTCGCGCATATAGTGATAGAGAAATTATTGGTACCGTTAATACCGGTAAGTGTCGGAAGTGTATTCATACAGTTCATCACTGTAATCTGAAGGTCACGTTCAACACTACCGATTAAAACACCATTTCTGTATTCAAGGACATTTACTGCCATCACAGTTACTTCCAACGCTTGCGGTGTCATGCAGATATCTCCTGTCGCAGCATTGAAACTTGTGGCAGGAAGCGAATTTAATGGGTTGCTGGCGTTGTAAGGAGCAATGTAATTCACATTGGTACCTGCAGTTTGTTTCGGAGTAATCAATTGGTAAACCAGGGAGTCACCATCTGTATCGTAAGCTCCATGGTTAAAACAATATTGCTGACCACGACAAATGAAAGGAACAGGTTTATTGGAAAATGTAGGGGAACTGTTGCAAGGGGTGATCAGGTTGTTCAGGGTAGCATATATATAGAATGTGCTGGAACCCGGAGTTGTAATCGTGGTAATCGCCGCATTTCTGCAACACAGGGAATAAGAGAAGATCCAATCGGAGCATTGCATAGGAAGGGTGATGATTCCGTCATATACCCATTCCTGGATTCCCGTAAATGATCCGCCATTGCAGGTAGTAACCGAACTTGAACATGCGGGAGTTACTTCCTGACCGGTACCAGGGCGAGGGTAACAAGTCACGCCGAGGCTTTGACCGCATGTAGCGGAATTTATTGTTACAAACGGATTCGCGGGTGCCGCGATACCGATGCAATCCCGGTAAAATGACAAGGTGATCTTGTAGGTGTTGCCGCCCAGACATTCATAAGTAAGGTCGGCGCCCATCGTATGACTTGCGCGAACATTAATTGAAGAAATCAGGCCAAGTACCAGTACGATGATTACCAGGAATTTTCTGTGTAAATTTCGTTTCATGCTCTTCGAATTATGTGGTGGAAAAATGCCTGGGAGCACGGCACGTCGACACACCACTTTTTCTACACACTAAAACTACCCTAATGCTTTAGGAGAAGTAATCGAATGGCCTCATCAACAGCCTCTTGTAAGAATTTGGTGAATTGAATTAATTCCTGCATATCCAATGTTTGAAATCAATTCAGGAATGCGGACAGCGGAAAAAAATGGATCGTCTTTGAGTAAAAAATACTTGTAAGAAAAACCCGCTTATTTTTCAGGGACAATAGAATCCTTTTCTGGAACCTGCATTAAGTGATTTAATTACACTTTGCCATTCCATTTTTAGTTCAATAATTTGATACATTTGCACCTCGAAATTTTGAAATAAACGCGATCCGGGGAGTTTTAACGGAATTGGTTTATTCAGGAAAAACTGGTTTAACAGACACGGAATTTTGATTAAAATTTCGGTTGAATCGGGGTGTAGCGTAGCCTGGTAGCGCGCCAGCATGGGGTGCTGGAGGCCGTGGGTTCGAATCCCGCCACCCCGACTACAGGAAGGTTTGAGTTTCGGTGTAATTGTTTGTTGTGTACGCTTGCATGGCTTATTTTCAAACGAATTCCATCCATGCTCAAACCTTTGATTTTTATTAAAAAGAAATTCTCAAACGATTAAAAAGCTCCTATGCTGCTTACCTTGTTTTCGGTGGATGGAATGATTGGCCTGGTAACTCTGGTTTTACTGGAAATCATACTTGGTATCGACAATATTATTTTCATCGCGATACTTTGTAGTTACCTCCCTAAAAAAGATCAGCAGAAAGCCCGGACCATCGGATTGATGCTGGCCATGGTTTTTCGTGTCTTGCTTTTGTTGGGAATTTCCTGGTTGGTTCATCTTGTTGATCCTT
This sequence comes from Bacteroidota bacterium, assembly GCA_016720935.1. Lineage (NCBI taxonomy): Bacteria > Pseudomonadati > Bacteroidota > Bacteroidota bacterium. The sequence goes on along the minus strand of JADKJP010000007.1, from coordinate 192,011 downwards.
TATTTTACATCGGTAGCTTTGGTCCGAGTGGTCGTGATCTGATTTTGTTTAGCGGGGGTGTATTCCTTGTTTATAAAACAGTTAAGGAAATCTATCACAAACTCAAAGGAAAGGATCATGGTCCTGAAGCAGAGAAGGAGCGAAAGATGACCGTAAGCCAGGCGATTCTTCAGATTACAATTATTGATATCATTTTCTCCTTCGACAGTATCCTTACAGCAGTTGGATTGAGCAGGGATATTGTAGTAATGATTACAGCCGTTGTCATTTCTATGTTTGTGATGCTTCTCTTTGCTCCGTATGTGAGCAATTTCATCAACAAGTTTCCAACTTTAAAGATGCTGGCACTTGTGTTTCTTGTTTGCATTGGTGTACTGCTGATTCTTGAAGGAGTGCATGTTCATGTCGACAAGAGTTACATGTATGTTGCCATGGCATTCTCGCTCATCGTTGAGTTGTTAAATATCCGGATGAGGAGATTGAATCATCAATCCTTGTAGAATTTGTTCAATGTTCAAAGTTCGATGTTCAAAGTTTGGAGAAGATTGAAGATCTGATCCATTGCCTTTTGAAAATGTAATTTTGGCCTCATTTTTCATCAAGATTCTCCCTTTTTTTATTTGGTATTTAACCGAATAAAGTTAGATTTGTAGGAGTACTTAATCCTGCATTCTATGATCAAAGGAAGACCTTCATACCCGTTTGATACGATTGCACTCGCGATTGCTTTTTCACCAAGGCTGGAGCAATTGATAGCAGAGACCAAAAGGCTTACTGAGACGCATCAGGCAAGGGCTGTGTTCATTCATGTAGGGAAGAAAACTTCGGATAAGCAGCGTCAGCTGACGGGTTTGCTCAATCAATATGGTTTTAATGATACCAATTCTTTGATCGCCTGGGAACAGGGAAATCCTGTTGATTCCATTCTTACTGTTTGCAAACGTGAGATAGTAGACCTCCTGATTATCGGTGCTCTCGAAAAGGAAAATGTACTTAAATACTACATGGGCTCCATTTCACGCGAGATCAGCAGAAAGGCGAAATGTTGTGTATTAATGCTCATCAGGCCTTCCGTGCAACCTCGTCCTTTCAGAAAAATTGTGGTCAACGGACACGAACATCAAAAAACTTTAAATACTCTGAATACAGCAATCTACTTCGCAAACAGGGAAGGAGCCAGCGAAATGACGATTGTTGATGAAGTGGATATTCCTGCCATGTCAATGAGTATGGCGGAAGACAGTACAGAACCTGAAGGCAACCAGATCCGAAACGAAGTGATCAGCGAAGAAAACTCAAGGATGTCAGGAATGTTGAGCAAAATATCCCCAGGGTCAATACGTGTGCATCATAAAATTATCAGCGGTAGAGCGGGGCATACCATTTCAAAATTTGCATCCGAACAAGAGGCGGATTTGCTTGTTGTAAATTCTCCCGATCATTCGCTCAGTATTTTCGACCGCATTTTTACACACGATATTGAATACATGCTGGCCGATATGCCTTGCAATATGTTGATTGTGCATACACGGAACGTTGAGTAATATGAATGATCTTTCGCACCATGAAGTGGTGGTGCTTTTCCTTTCCATTGGTATATTATTATTGTCTTCGCGTTTGCTCGCTGAACTGGGACGCCGTTTTGGTTTACCGGTGGTCATGGGTGAAATGATTGTAGGCATCCTTCTTGGACCAACATTATTCGGGACATTTTTTCCGGAAGCTTATAGTGAATTGTTCCCATCCACCGGACCGGTTGCAATATCACTGAAAGCGATTGTAAAGCTTAGCGTGGTGATGCTGCTCTTTGTCGCGGGAATGGAAGTGCAGCTCCCTGTTATGCTGAAACAAGGCAGACTGGCCCTTTCCACAAGCCTGACAAGCATGATTGTTCCATTCAGTCTTGGTTTTTGGATTTCCTGGCAATGGCCGGAATTTTTTCTCCGTGATCCCCATGTTTCTCCTCTTGTTTTTTCTTTGTTTTTTGGAACAGCATTATCCATCACAGCATTGCCGGTAATTGCAAGGATTCTGATGGATCTGAATATGTACAAAACCAAAATCGGAATGCTCATCATGGCATCCGCCATGTTTAATGATCTTCTTGGCTGGCTCATCTTTTCGGTAGTACTCGCTCTTGTTGAGAATAAAGGTGTCGGAACCGATATCGGGTTGACGATACTTTACATCTGTATTTTCGGAATTTTCATGTTAACGATCGGGAGGAAAATATTAAACCGTATTCTTCCGTTCATACAACAGAAATTCAGCTGGCCGGGTGGTGTGTTGTCGATTGGATTGGGTTTGTGTTTTCTCGCGGCTTCCTTCACGGAAAGTATCGGGATTCATGCCATTCTGGGCGCCTTTATCATGGGCATTGCATTGGGTGACAGTGTTCATCTTCATGAAAGAGCAAGGGAAATTATCCACCAGTTCGTCACGAACATCTTCGCTCCGTTGTTTATGGTGAGCATTGGATTGTATGTAAACTTTATTGAACATTTTAATCTGGGATTAATTCTCATGGTTCTATTCCTTGCCTGTTTGGGAAAAATTGTTGGTGCCACTGGTGGTGCTATGGCCGGAGGATTGAATTTCCGCGATTCCGCCGCGGTAGGAATGGGCATGAACGCACGTGGTGCCATGGAAATCATCCTCGGAACGCTGGCATTCAGGGCAGGAATTATCCAGGTAGAATTGTTTGTCGCATTGGTGGTCATGGCACTTGTAACCAGTCTTGCGAGTGGTCCTTCCATTCGTCGCATCTTAGCACGCTGATCAATTCTGTATGAATATCTTTCTGATAGGTTACATGGGCAGTGGCAAATCCAAAACCGGTGACGCGCTTGCTAAAACACTGAACTATTCTTTTGTGGATACCGATCAATTGATCGAAAAACAAACCGGGAAAACCATCGCGGAACTTTTCTTTGCACCCGGACCGGAAGAATTTCGTCTGATGGAAAAAAAACTCATCCGGAATTTGTCAGAAGAAACAAATCAGGTGATTTCTACAGGTGGAGGTTTGCCGTGTTATTTTGACAACATGGAATGGATGAATGATCATGGATTGACCATTTATCTGGAAGCCAATGCAGGATTACTTTTTCACCGCCTTGTGAGAAACAGAAAGGGGAGACCTTTGATCGAAAATATTTCAGATGTTGATCTCATGGAACAAATCCAGAATCACCTGATTGATCGGGTTCCTGTATATGATCAGGCACAGCTGAAAGTCAGCGCTGCCAGTCTGGATGTAAAAATGCTGACAAGTGAAGTCCAGAAAATTCTGGAAAAGGAATCAACTTAAAATCGCGGAGGCTTTACCATTTTCGATTTCCACCGTTACATGTTCCTGTAATGTTGTGGCCAATGAATGCCCGACATAATCTGCAGCGATCGGGTAACGACGGTGGTTCCGGTCAACCAAAACTGCTGTTCTTATTTTTTTGATATCCGCGGCCAGGAAAGGTTTTAAAGCGTACATCATCGTTTTACCTGAGTTCAGAACATCATCTACAAGTATAATCACTTTACCCTGCAATTGTGCACCCGTTAATGGTATTCGGATTTCACTCATGGTCTGAGAATGCTTGTCGAGCTGAACATCGATAAGCTGAATATTAAAAGGCGCTATTTTTTTCAAAACGGCGGAGAGCATTTCTGCAACCTGGTATCCGGTAGAACGAATCCCGGCAACTATGATTTCTTTTTCTTCGGTATTGTCTTCATACACCTGATAAGCAATTCGGTCAATGCGCTGTTGAATCTGTTTTGAACTGAGAAGAATGGTGTTTGTACTTTCCATGGTTGCGTGGGATTATATTTCAGGACTTAATACGTCCGGCCTGATAGAAATATTTCTGATAATAGGGTTCGGTTAAATCACTGATGGTCACTCCGAGTTGAGTGCTGGCATGCGCGAATTTATTCTGACCGAGATAAATTCCAACATGGGAGATCCTGCCTTTTTTAATTTTAAAAAAAACAAGGTCGCCTTCACGCAGCTCTCCTTTTTTTATTGGATTAACTTTTTTATAAATATCCCGCGCGCTGCCTGTGAGAAGAATGTGATAAGAGTCTTGCATCATCCGGCATACAAAACCTGAACAGTCGATTCCCTTTTCTGACTCGCCGGAATATTTATACGGAGTTCCCATCCATTCTCCGATCGATTGAAATAGTCGCGGGTTGTTGATGTATTCAATTTCGTAGCCAAACATGTTGGAATAAACGAAACACCATTCGAGCTGTTGTTGCTCCCTGTCCTGACTGTCTTCCATTTCCATAGGATGTCCATCCTGCGCGCCGGCAAGACTGGAAATCAGAAAAAAGAAAAATAACAATCGCAATGTTTTCATTTAAATCGATTGATCAGCTATTTCTTTTCTTTTGAGCAAGACCACATTTTCAACATGTGTCGTGTGCGGAAACATGTCTACCGGTTGAATTGCTTCTACTTTGTATTTTTCATCCAGCATGGCCAGATCTCTTGCCTGTGTACCCGGATTACAACTTACATAAACGATTTTTTCCGGAAATAATTCGAGCATTTTTCGAACAACATCCGGGTGCATACCGGCCCGTGGAGGATCAGTAATGATCACGTCCGGTCGTCCGTGTTCCAGAACGAATGCGGAGGTGAGTGTATCTTTTATATCCCCGGCAATGAATGTTGTATTGGACAATCCGTTTTCTTTCGCGTTTTCCTTAGCGTCTTCAATGGCAACGGGAACATTTTCAATACCGACCACATGCCGGGCATTTCTGGCTATAAAATTAGCGATTGTTCCGGTACCTGTGTATAAATCATAAACCAATTCCTTACCGTTTAATCCCGCAAAATCCCTGGTTATTTTATACAATTCGTATGCTTGTTCAGAATTCGTCTGGTAAAAGGACTTGGCACTTATTTTAAATTTCAATCCTTCCATTTCTTCCAGAATATAATCCCTTCCTGAAAATAGGTGCACAGGTAAATCGAATACGGTATCGTTTCTTTTAGGATTGATGATGTATTGAAGGGAAGTTATTTGAGGAAATTTATCTTTCAGAAAATTCATTAACAAATTTCTCTCTTCCTTTTTGTCTTCATGAAATACGACATTCACCATCCATTCCCCGGTAGAAGTAGAGCGGATGATCAGGTTGCGCATGAAGCCATGGAGATTGATCACGTCAAAGAATTCAAATTGATGATCAATACAAAATTGTTTCACGGCATTTCGAATCTGATTGGATAAATCATCCTGCAGATAACATTTTTGCACATCAAGAATTTTATCAAATCGTCCGGGTACATGGAATCCCAAAACATCCTGAGTAGCGGAAGCATCTGTTCCAATTTCTTCCCTTGTCAGCCAGCGTTTGTTGGAAAAGGTAAATTCGAGTCGGTTTCTGTAAAACTCCGTTTTCTTTGAACCCAAAATCGGACGAATCTCCGGTATTTCTATTTTACCAATTCTGACAAGCGCCTGTTCCACCTGTTCTTGTTTAAAGAACAATTGCTTTTCATAACTCATGTGTTGCCATTTGCAACCACCACAAATTCCAAAATGTGTGCATATAGGATCCCGTCGGTCAGGTGAGGTTTCTTTAAAGGCTACAATTCTGGCTTCAAAAAACTTCTTCTTTTTTCTGTAGACTTCAACATCTACAAGATCCCCAGGAACTCCGCCTTCAATGAATACCACTGCATTGTCCATTCGTGCTACCGATTGTCCATCGGAAGAAGCATCGATTACACGAAGATTTTCAAGTCTGCTGCCTTTATTTATAGGTTCATCCATATGGCTGCGAAATTAACATTGAAAATTGATTTATAAGGCTAAAATCGCAAGTTTTAACCCCATTTCACTGGCTTTCAGCAGGCCAATTCATTACATTTGCATTCTAATCAGTTTTTATGAAAACAGTACTTGCCACAAAGAGCCTGAGTGAACAGGCGATGGAACGTGAAGATCAGTTTGGAGCACACAATTATCATCCTTTGCCTGTTGTTTTGGAACGGGGAGAAGGTGTGCATGTATGGGATGTGGAAGGACGGCAGTATTTTGATTTTCTAAGTGCTTATTCTGCCCTGAACCAGGGTCACAATCATCCAAAAATTGTAAAAGCATTGATCGACCAGGTGCAAACGTTGAGCCTGACCTCCCGTGCTTTTTACAACAATGTACTTGGAGAATACGAGGAATTCATCACACGTTTTTTCGGTTTTGATAAAGTGCTCCCGATGAATACCGGAGCAGAAGGAGTTGAAACGGCCATTAAGCTGGCTCGTCGCTGGGCATATGAGAAGAAAGGTCTTGCGGAGAACAGAGCAAAAATTATCGTTTGCGAAGGAAATTTTCATGGAAGAACAATCAGTATTATTTCCGCTTCAACGGATCCTGATTCTTATGGAAAATTTGGACCTTTTACTCCCGGCTTTATTAAAATTCCTTATAACGATATCAAAGCATTACAGGATGCACTTAAAGATCCCGATGTCGCTGGATTCCTGGTAGAGCCTATTCAGGGCGAAGCCGGAGTTGTAATTCCAAATGAAGGTTATATCCGACAAGCTTACGAAGCTTGTAAACAAAACAATGTGCTGTTTATTGCGGATGAAATTCAAACGGGATTGTGTCGTACCGGAAAAATGCTCGCCTGTGATCACGAAGGTGTTCACCCGGATATTCTAATTCTTGGAAAAGCATTGTCTGGTGGTTTGCTTCCTGTTTCAGCCATTCTCGCCAATGATGATATTATGCTTTGCATTAAGCCCGGACAACATGGCAGCACCTATGGCGGAAATCCGCTAGCTGCAAAAGTTGCCATTGCCTCTCTTGAAGTATTGCGCGATGAAAAGCTCGCGGAGAATGCAAACCGACTCGGAAAAATTTTGTTGGATGAATTGAAATCAATTCGTCATGAAATGATACAACTGGTAAGAGGCAAAGGTTTATTTTGTGCCATGGTGATTAAACCATACAAGGGAAAAGATGCCTGGGATGTTTGCCTCGCGTTAAAAGAGAATGGACTGCTTGCCAAGCCAACACACGGTGACATCATCCGTTTTGCTCCACCTTTGATTATTAATGAAAAGCAATTGAGGGAGTGTGTTGATATTATCAAATCAACAATTGAAAAATTCTAATGGGAGTAATTAGAAAGCGCCTTTGAAATTTTTGCTCCCAACTTCGCGTTATTTTTTACCAGGCTGATGTTGGCCGCGAGGCTTTCACCGCCGGTGGCTTCCGCGATACTTTTCAGCAGAAAAGGAGTAGTGTCTTTTCCACTGATTCCTTTTTGAGAAGCTTTGTCAAGAGCATCAAGAATGTATTTTTCCATTACATGAAACGGAACTTCCTGATCAGCCGGAATAGGATTCGCGATGAGTACTGATCCCTGAATACCCATTTGCCATTTACTGTTGAGCATTGTTGCAATTTCTTCCGGCGTATCCAATCGCAATGGTGTCTTGTGTCCACTAGCGCGCGAATAAAAACTCGGAAAATCATCACTGCCATAAGTGAGAACAGGTACACCCAGCGTTTCCAGTTTTTCCAGTGTCAACGCGATGTCCAAAATGGATTTTACTCCTGCACTGATGACGGCAACATTGGTTTGTGCCATCTCGGTCAGGTCAGCGGATATGTCAAATGTGTTTTCCGCTCCGCGATGAACTCCACCGATTCCTCCGGTGACAAAAATTTTGATTCCGGCCATGGCTGCAATTCGCATTGTAGAAGCGACAGTCGTAGCGCCGTCTAATTTTTTAGAAACAACATAAGGCATGTCACGCAAACTGACTTTCCATATTCCGGATTTACTTCCGAGATCGTTCAGTTGATTTTCGTTCAGGCCTACGCACAAATTTCCGTCGAGGATTGCAATGGTCGCTGGAACTGCTCCTTCGTTGCGAATAATTGCTTCCACTTCTTTTGCTGTTTCAACATTTTTCGGGAAAGGCATTCCATGAGCGATGATCGTGGATTCCAAAGCGACAATAGGTAAATTATTTTCCAAAGCATGTTTTACTTCGGAGGAGAATAGAAGCGGGTAATTCAATTTCATGGAACAAGATATTTTTTCAGAAGTGAAATACTCAGGTCATTGCGAATGGCTCCTTCACTTTCGAGGATTGCTGCTGCAGCTGCATGTCCGTATTGTACACAAATCAATGGTGGTAATTGTTGCAAATAGGCCCAGACCCATCCGGCGATCGCGGCATCGCCTGCTCCGGTTGAATCTTTCACTGTTACTTTTGACGCGGGAATCTGAACCTGTTTATTTCCGTCTGAAAGTACAGATCCTTCATCAAACGCACTCATCCAAACATACTTTACGCCTTTTGAATGTAACCAGGTGATTCTTTCTTCAGATGAATAATATGCATTGCTCTCTCCGCCGAATACTTCCAGTTCTTCCTTGTTGGGTTTCATCATCAGAACTTTTCCGGGCAATGCTTTGTCGAGGCGAATTGCTTTTGGTACGGAAACGGTTTCGATAATCACCGGTATAGATTCTGTCTCGCAAAAGGAGAGAAGCCAGCGTAAAGTTTCAGAGCTGAGGTTGCAATCAGCGATTAACAACCTTGCCTGTTTGAGGACAGGAATACGTTTCGCGAGAATCTCAATGTTGAGCAGATCTTCTGTATCGGAAGCGGCAACTCCAACAAAAAGATCGCCATCGGGATTGACAACGGAGGCATACGTTCCAGTCGCAGTATCAGTACGGTGGATGTGGTTCAGTTGAATGCCGGCTTGCTTTGAAACCTGTTCCAGCCATTCTCCATCAGGATCTTTTCCTACGACAGTAATTAATTCAACCGAACAATTGAGTAATGCGAGATGGTGCGCGATATTTCGCATCACGCCGCCCGGACTACGACTTAGTCGGGCAGGATTGGAAGTATGCTGAATAGGGTTCGCTTTGCAGTGAAAAGTCAGGTCGACAAGGGAAGCGCCTACACAAACGACATCGATTTTTCCGGTTTCGGAATCCTTCATGCGACAAAACTAAGACTGTTTGTCGGATTTACGAATTTGATCAATTGCATCTTTGACCTTTTTGGCAATAGTACCGATGCCGGTTCCTGCTGGTTGAAGGTCTTTTACAGCCGTCCGGATGTCCTCAACATCTTTGTCCATTTGATTCAGGACATTTTCTGTTCCGGGATAGATATTTTTAGAAAAGGCACCGACTGTGGCAATGCGATGAATTTCCTTCATGCGTTCACGGCTTTGTTTGAGTTTCACACGGATGTTATTCAACTTTATACCGGAGCCAACGAGAAGGGAAGCGAATAATGCGGTTAATGCAATCAATGCCGCCGAGAAATATTTTTTGAAATTCGAACGTCGGCTGATCAACTGGTCATTTTCAATTTGCAATTGGGAAACCTGGTTTTGCAATTCCATAACAGAGGATTCATCGGCGCTTTTTCTCTGTTGAATAGAATTGTTAGCGGCCTGTAGTGTATTTGCTTTTTCTTTTGTATAAAAATTTTCTTTGAAAGCAATATATCTGTTGTAAACCTGGTAAGCCTGTTTGAAATGATTGTTGGATGCATAACCGGATGCAATAGTACGATAGGTATCCATCATCAGCATTTCCTGTCCGGCAGGAAGGTTAGCTTCCAATGGACGCAAACGAATCATCAATTGATCAAGCGTTTCAGCTTTCACATAAATAACTTTAGCCGCGGTATTGATTTGCTGCAGTTCATCAGCGCTTTGACCGGCAACCGGGTTGATGATGAGCAAAAGCAAGAAAGAAAAAAATATGTGGAGTCGGTTATTCATTAGTTCAGGAGAGATAAAATTTAATGTAAACATCCGTACCGTTACCTGTCTGACTTTCCAGTTTCAATTCCCCTTTGTGCAGAGTGGTCATGATGTGTTGACTTTCACTCAATCCGAGTCCAACGCCCTGTTCCAGCGGTTTCATGCTGAAATATTCTTCTGTCGCCTGATTGAGTGTGACATCATTCATCCCTTCACCATTGTCTTTAACTCGTATCTGCAGAAAACGAGGAAGAATCCTGGTACTGATGGAAACTTTGGGTTGATATCCTTTAATTCCTTTTTCCTGTTTTTCAACAACAGCCTGGAATGCGTTGTTCAGTGCGTTTAAGAGCAAGCTTCCAACAGCTTCGGGAATTACTTTGATGGAAGGAAGATTTTTTTCAAGATCTTTTGTCACCTGAATGGAGTAGGAGCCATCCGCAGGCTGATATCCACGTGCCGCTAGTTCCAGATATTGTTCACACAGCTGATTGATATTGGTCGCAACTTTTTCTTCGCCTGTTTTATTTTCCTGGCTCAAAATAGCCTGGTTGAAACGCGATTCTTTTGTTGTCAGAGATTGAAAGCCGTCCGTACGTTTTACCCAGGAGGTCATGTGTTCAACAAATGGATGTCCGGCCGGAAGCTGATCATCCGCTTGTTTCATTGCGGATAATAAATCTGTTCCTAGTGATTCCAGTCCCTTTACTTTTTCTTCACGCTGTTGAGCCCATTTAATCATGGCAGTTCCTGCCTGGGCTCTTTTCTCACTATTTTGCAATTGAACCAGTGTATCCTGTAATTTGGAATTCGCGTTACCAAGTTTTCTTTTTCTGAACTGAAGTAAAATCAACACCAGAACAATCCACGTTGAAAAGGCGATGGCTGCTTTGCGCAGAAGACCATGATAACGGTCAAGAGAAATTTGCTTGCTTTCCGTGAGTTCAGTGATGTGTTTTTTCTCGGCGGCAAGAATATTTTTACGTTCTGCGGATTCTTTCTGGAAATTCAATTCCATTTTGTACAGAGTGTCCCTTTTCTCCCGTTCAAAAAGTGTATCCAGGGTACGGTCGTAATACTGGAGTTGATCGAGACCAAAACGGTTGAGGTTTTTTAACACATAGGACTCAGCTTTCTGGCGATAGGCATCCAGTTCCGCCTGATCCTGAGGATCACTCAATACAGGAGATGAAGGCTCCGGTGTCTGGCTGCAAACCAGCACTGGCACGAGAAGTAGCAGAAAAACCCAAACCCGGAAATTACGGGGTCGGAGAGTATTTAGGAATTGCATAGTGACATTCAAAGAGTGTTACAAATTAGGAAGTGAGTCTTTTACTTCATCTTAGGGAAGAAATAATTATTAACGAAGGTATGTGTATGAAGATTCTCTTGAATAGTTAATAAACTTTCCTCATTTTAGGCGCCAGATTGATCTCATGAACCGTAAATTCCTGATAAAAGCAGCTTATGTTCTTTCCGGTATCCTGCTGGTACTGCTGATTGGCTATTTTGCGGCCCGCAATTTGGTTTTGCATCAGTTGCTCTCGAAAATTTCACTGAAGCTCAAGAATGATTACAAAGTTGCACTTACTGTGGATGAATCCGGTTTCAGGGGATTTACAGGTGTTATGATGCGCGGTGTGAACATTGTCCCGGAAGGCGGGGATACACTCTTGCATCTTGATTCAGTATGGGCGGAACCATCCTTTTCTTCACTCATCACCGGAAACGTCAGGATCAAATCCATTTATGCACAGAATGCCGAATTGAGAATACATTGCCAGGATGGAACCTGTAATTATTCCAATTTTTTAAAGCACAAAAAAGAGGAAACAGATACACTGCATACCGAGACAAATTATTCCTCCTTTTTGAATCGCATGCTTCGACAGGCATTCAATCTTGCTCCACAGCAAGCTGAATTGAAAAACATTCGTTTGTCATTCCAAAATGATACCATACAACAATCTGTGAGCGTTCCTTCCTTTATTTCGTCCACCAAGCAATTGGATGGAACAATCATCGATGATTCGACGCATTTTGAATGGAAATGCACCGGACATTTTTCTCAGAGAAATGAAACATTTGATCTGGCTGTATTTCCGCTTTCGGAACAAACACAGTCATTACCTTTTCTGTTGCCATTGGCAGGAGCTTCCTGTAGTTTCGATACGCTGCATCTTGCTTTGTACGATATGCATTATGGAAATGGATTGCTGGAAATAGCAGGACATTTTTCAATGGAGAATTTTTGTCTGCAACACAAAAAAATAGCGGATGATACGGTAAGGATTCCCCATGCTGTTTTCAATTACCATGTAACTGTAGATAAGAATTCTCTTTCTTTGGATAGCACTTCCAGAGTTGAGCTTGACAAGATGACCATTGTGCCTTATGCAAGATTGAAAAATGAGCACTCTAAAAAATATACAATTCAGGTACGAACCGAGAAAACAACGGCAACGGATTTCTTTCGCTCTTTACCCGAAGGAATGTTTGATGTAGTGCGGAGCATTGAAGCGGAAGGCAGTCTGCAATATTCACTTCAGTTTGAACTGGATTCCGCGGAACCGGATAGTGTTATTTTTGAATCTTCATTGAAAAAGGAAAAATTCCGGATCCGTAAATTTGGCGACAGCAATTTATTGAAGATAAACGGAGAGTTTATTCACTCGGTATACGAACACGATCGTTTTGTGAGATCCTTTCCGGTAGGACCTTCCAATCCGGCCTTCACACCTTTGGATCAGATCTCCATCAATTTCAGAAATGCGGTACTTACTTCGGAAGACGGCAGTTTCTTTTATCACAATGGATTTAATGAAGATGCTTTCAGAAAATCAATCGCGACAAATTTTAAAGCGGGAAAATTTGTACGTGGTGGAAGCACGATCAGCATGCAATTGGTAAAAAATATTTACCTCACACGAAAGAAAACAATTGCCAGAAAAGCGGAAGAAGCATTGATTGTCTGGTTGATTGAGAACAATCGTTTATGCTCCAAAGACCGGATGTATGAAGTATACCTCAACATCATCGAACTTGGACCGGGAATTTATGGTATCGGAGAAGCGGCTCCATTTTATTTTTCGAAAAGACCGGCGGAACTTACTTTACAGGAAAGTATTTTTCTTGCCAGTCTGCTGCCGCATCCGAAATGGTTTCGCTATAGCTTTGACAGCACAGGACAACTCAAGCCATACTTTGCTGATTACTATCGTGTAGTTTCAAATTTTCTTTTGCGAAAAAATTTAATCACCCAGGAAGAACACGATGCTTTGGTTCCATTGGTAGAACTCAAAGGGCCTGCGAGAGAAATGGTTGTTCCGACGGATACGATTCCGACGGATACGGATGAAGTGGAAAACTGAATACAAGGGACGAGGGACGTTGGGACTTTGGATTGCTGATTTTGGATTGCTGATTTTGGATTGCTGATTGTTGATTGGAAAATAGCACAAAAAACTAAGCACTAACCTCTAAGCACTAACCTCTAAGCACTAACCACTAAGCACCAACCACTAAGCACCAACCACTAAGCACCAACCACTAAGCACCAACCACCGCCTACGCCAGCGAATTCAACTGTCCGATCTTCGCAAGAAGAGATTGAAATTCTTCATCATTTTCATAGCAGCCGCGAATATTCTGGAGAAAATCCTGGGCCTGGCGAAGGAAAAAGCTTCTGACGCGAACGAATTCTTCCGCATCTGTTTCACCGCTGTCGATGGCCATTTTTTTAAGATCGTCACCAATTTCACAAAGAAAAATCCGGCAGCTTAGTTCAAGGAGTGCATAAAAAAAGAGGATTTCGTCCTGATCGTATGTTATAATCTCGTCTACTTCAAATTGCCAGTTATGGACTTCAAAATCTTCGAGTCGTTCGTCTTCGAACATTTCCAAACGCATCGCTTCCCGAATCAGGTCATAATCAGGGTGAAGCAAAATGAATTTCCCGGCCGCAATGGAGATGTTTACCAGCTGCTTGAATTCCCGTGTGATTTTCACACTTACTTTATCTCCATATAAAACGATGGGAGGCATAATTCTTTAAAATCTTAGCTTTTGGACAGGATAGGAAATTGAACTGCAGAAGATCAAAATCCATATCCGGTTGTAATGTATTCTTTTTAGGAACCGGAATTGCAGAGGTATACAAAAATACGATCAATTTGTTACCCGGAACAAACCCAATATTATTTATTCGTCATTCTTAATCTTACATTTTCTCTCTATTTTAGAGGGCTCGATTTTTAATAAAACGGACATGCTAGGATTAAAATTGCCCACAGATCCACGTTGGGTGAATATTGTGGAAACAAATATCAGCGAAATTCTTACGGATCATGCTTATTGTGAGCAGAAGGCTGCGACCAATGCGATCAATATTGTCATTCAGTTTCCGGAGTATCCTGACCTGGTGGACGCACTGCTTGAGCTTGCCCGGGAGGAGCTGCAACATTTTCAGCAGGTACATAAAAAGATCATCGAAAGAGGCTATTCTTTAGGCAAAGAGCGCAGGGATGAATATGTATTTGAGTTGAATAATTTCATCCGGAAAGGACATACAAAAAATATTGTTCTTGTTGACAAGCTTCTTTTTTCTGCACTTGTAGAAGCGAGGAGTTGTGAGCGTTTCAAGGTTCTTAGCGACAATATCAACGATCCTGACCTGAAAGAATTTTACCGCGACTTGATGATCAGTGAAGCGAATCATTACACCCTTTTTCTTGGCTTCGCGAAAAAATATGCCGATGGAGTAGATGTAGATCAGCGCTGGAAAGAATATCTAGAATACGAGGCAGGGATTATTGCAAAGTACGGGAAGAAAGAGACGATTCATGGATAGTTTTTTTTGGTTCCGGGTTCCGGGTTTGAAGTTAGGGGTTCGATGTCCATGGTTCGAGGTTGGTGATTTTTTTTGACTTCTGAATTTTGACTTTTGACTTTTGAATTTGTTTATGTGGTGAATATTTAGTACCTTGTTATATCTTGTTACATATTCATTCCTGCTAATCTCCGATCGTCATGTTCAAACACAAATCTCCTCTGCACATCCGTTTTTCTGATGTAGATGCATTCGGACATGTGAACAATGCCTGTTATCTTACTTACATCGAAGAAGCAAGAGTCAAATATTTTGATGAGGTGGTGGACTGGTCTTACGACTGGTCAACAAAAGGCATTATCCTGGCGAAAGCGGAAATAGATTTTATTCTGCCGATTCATTTCAAGGATGAATTGTATGTGTACACACGATGTTCCCGCATCGGTAATAAAAGTTTCGACCTGGAATATCAGCTGACACGTTTCTGGGAAGGCAAAGAAATCATCATGGCCGACGCAGTTACGGTCATGGTCGCTTTTGATTACACCACAAAAAAATCAATCGAAGTCCCCGACGCCTGGCGTGAAGCATTAAAGGCGTATGAGGGAGCGGATGTGCTGGTGCAGTAGTTGTTAGTTGTTAGTTGTTAGAAAACTCGGAACTCGGAACCCGGAACTCGGAACCATAAACCAATTACTCTTTCACAAATTTCCTACTTACACTCAAACTGTTTCCATTTCTCAGTAGTAGCTGGTACAATCCCGGAATGAAATTACTCAGGTTGATTTGGTATGAAGGGGTATCCGAAATTTTTTCAGAATAACAGAGTTTTCCTTCGGTATTGAAGATTTGTATTGACAGATCGCCTTCAGGCAAATGATCCAAAGTAAGTTGATCGGATGCCGGGTTAGGAGAAAGGGAGATCTTATTCAGCTGAACTTCCGGAGAAGAAGCAATAATAGAACGTGCACATATTGGAATAGAATTGTATTGGAAGTCAACTGGAAAACCACTTGCTGTGATAGCCTGGAAAGAGCCAACGGGAAAATTGATTATGCTATGATAACTTAAAGTATCAAAGATTTTATAATCAATATAACCAATCGTATCCTGAACATTGTATGCATTTTGTAAATCACGCCTTGCAAAATACAAGCCAACTTGTGAATAACCTCCAAATCTCAATTCACTTATGGTGCCAAGATCACTGTTCAGTACATTGCTGTTGACTACTATACCTTGCCTCCAAAATTGAGAGGGGGACGAATGAAGGGTAAATGCTAATCCAAAAATAGAGTCCACTGAAATGCCATTATCACCCAGGATGAAGTAAATTCTGACAGTATCACCTGAAAATGCTGAATCCCGATCTGGTACAACGCTGAAATATGGTAAAGATGAATTTTCCGACGATGGCGACTTTCTTCTCCAAAATGGATAGTAAGTATAGATACTTATATTACTTGCTAAATCATTAATATCAAGGGAGTCAATTTTTCCATCTGCATAAACATCACATTGCTTAAGATTCACACCATTTTGAAAATGACCCGGGAAATCTATTGCAATATCTCCGATTTCAAAACCTCCATGATATTGCAAGTCGTTAAAATTATATAATGAAGAATCCACTCTGTTTGGACCGGTGGCGCCTTGTGCTAGGGCAATATAAATCACATCGGAAAATTCAACGATCCCATCATCATTAGCATCTCCTGGCCAGGTTTGAGTAGTGCTGTCCATTACACTATGACCGGTAGAGTCAATAGTTGCAATGAAGGCTGAAAAATCATATTCATTTGCAGTAACCCTTTTACTCAAATAAGTTCCTCCGGTAATTATCGTATGATCTGATTGCTCAGCTATGTAATTCATTCCAAATCTTGGTAAAGTTATTACCGAATGCCATTTTAATACGCCGTTTGAATCAAATCGCTTGATAGAAGTAGAATTATAGTTGCACCAACCACCATCTGACATCATCAATATATTGCCCAGACTTGAGGGTGTATAAGGAGCAGAGGAGATGATGGCCCCTGTCATACCATCAAGTTTATTCATGGTAGTTCCGGATAATTTATACAATGTTGTATCATGATGAAGCAATGAACTGTTATTGTTCCAAATTGGATTTCCATTGGTGTCCATCCTGCCTCTAAAAGAAGAACATTCCAGATACATATCACCATTAGAGAAGCCTAAGATTTTTCCCGGACCTTGAAAATTCAATGTCCTGATCAAATTGCCAAGTGAATCAAGAATATATGTTGAATCTAAAGCCAGACATGCATAATTTCCATTCGGAAGTATTGCAATGTCATAAACTTCTTGAACAGGTGAAATTGAAGATGTTGAATCACACGGAAGTAGGATGTTCCAACTCAAGTGACCGGAGCCATCAATTTTAGTTATTTCAGAATATGAAAAGTAGTACATTGACCAGGCTTCAGAATTATTGGCATAAATACATCCTCCATCCGGAGTAGCGTGTAAGGCAGTTGTTGTCGATTGACTCAAATGTGAAATATAACCTCCACCAGCTCCGGATAATATATTTCCCTGTAAGTCTACTTTGAAAATAGATGTTGTGCCTCTTTGCAAACCACAATGGAAAAATGTATTTCCATCTGGGCTAATTGAAGCATCAATGAATTTTAAGTTTGAATCTTCGGGAGCTACATAGTATGAACTTGATTCGGAATTAAAATTTAGTCTTTTTAAGTATGTTGCCTGGCAGTAGCCAGAGTTAAATGCAAACAATAAGATGATTGCAAATAGATGATTTTTCATTTCAGTTATTTTTTGTATGTCAACAAAGCCATCAATTTATTTTTACAATTGATTTCTGTATATATCAATTTTTAGTTCATTGGCTGTTTTGCATTGAATGAATTTAAGTATGATTGATATTCAAAGATGAAATCTGTGCATTTAATCCAACAAAATTTTGAAGTTAAATTACCCTTTATTCTCCAATAAATTATTCATGATTTTTGTCAGTACTACAAAACCTTAGGCAAACAACTGGAAAACGTATTTAAAACAAAAAATTCTCAAAAAAATAACCACCAACCACTAACCACTAAGCACCAACCACTAACCACTAACCACTAACCACTAACCACTAACAACTACTTCCTGTCAAGCTCCGAAAAAACCGAATTCGCCGAAACAAACTCCGGAACAATTTCCTTCATTTTTCTTACGATGGATTCGTTGTCCTGTGATTTAAATAGTGTGATGAGACTGTTGATTTCCTTGCTGATCACTTCAAAGTCATACTCTCGAACTCTCGCGATCATGATCTTTTCGTGATGGGTGGGAAGGGTCGTTTCTTTATCGGCAAGAAGTTCTTCGAAAATCTTTTCACCCGGACGCAAACCTGTAAATACAACCTGAATGTCTTTTCCGAGTGTTAGCCCTGAAAGTTTCACCATCTTTCTCGCCAGGTCAATGATGCGGATGCTTTGTCCCATGTCGAAGATGAAAATTTCACCACCATTTCCCATGGCTCCGGCTTCGAGTACCAATTGACAAGCCTCCGGGATGGTCATGAAGTAACGGGTAACATCGGGATGGGTGACAGTGATCGGTCCCCCTTCTTCGATTTGCTTTTTAAATCGGGGAATGACCGAGCCGTTGGAATCAAGTACATTTCCGAAACGGGTGGTGATGAATTTTGTCTTGCTAACTTTACTCAGCGACTGACAATAAATCTCCGCGATTCGTTTCGTCGCGCCCATGATATTTGTTGGGTTCACGGCTTTGTCGGTGCTTACCATCACGAATTTTTCCACCCCGAATTCATTCGCCATATCCGCGAGAATGCTAGTACCATTCACATTGGTGAGGATTGCTTCGGATGGATTGTGCTCCATGATCGGAACATGTTTATAAGCGGCAGCGTGGAAAACAACCTGAGGTTTGAATACATCGAAAACCCTTCGCATGCGATCGCTCTGACGAATATCGGCGATGACCGTTTCGAAATCGGTCCAGTTAAATTTCTCACGGATCTCCAGTTCGAGTTCATACAGCGGGGATTCCGCCTGATCGAGAACGACGAGGTATTTTGGTTTAAATGGAAGTATTTGTCTGACAATTTCACTTCCTATTGAACCGGCTCCTCCTGTAATGAGCACTGTCTTTCCTGATAACTGATTTCGGATCGAATCCAGATCGAGTCGGATCGGATCACGCTCCAGCAGGTCTTCGATCTTGATATTTTTGATTTGCTTAAAACTCAGTTCTCCGTTGATCCAGCTGTTCACCGGTGGTACATTCAGAATATTTACATCGTAAGGCAAACATTTTTCGATAATCTGCTGCTTACGTAAAGTAGAAATATTCTGAATACTCAGGATTAGTTGAGTGACATTGTTGGAACGAAGCAAATCTTCCAGGTCATCATCCGCGTTATAGATCTTGATGCCTTCAACAGTCTTTCCGGATTTTGCAGGATCATCATCCACGAACGCGATTACTTTGAAACGACTACCTGCGTCGCGGTCGAGAGAACGTTTGGTGATCAGACCTGATTCTCCGGCACCATAAATTATGACTTCTTTTTTCTCTCTTGAAGGATTTTTCAATTCCATGTAAATGGATTTGACCAGAATCCTGAAAGCGGTAATCGAAAATACTGTCGTGAAATAATCGATGATAATAATCGAGTAGGGGACGAGGAAAAATTTTGCCCACATATATGAACCCATGTTGGCAACGGCCATGAAAATACTGCCTGCAGTAATGGTATAAAATACACGTAGGGCATCCCGTGTACTGGTATAGCGGATAATACCCTGGTAGATTTTGGAAATATAAAAGCTGATGACGCGAACAATAAGTACCGTCGGGATTACATACACCCAGTGTTCTATTTCTTTCTCCGGAACCCTGAAATTGAATCTCACCTGGTATGCCAGCATGATGGATCCCAGGCAAATAACAATATCAATCAGAAAAATGATCCAGCGCGGGGTGTTTTTCTCGATGAGTTTGAATCGCATAATTGCCAGATTGGTTTTCCGCCGGGGAATAAAATTCAGAATAAATGTTCTGAAATTTATGTATCAAAGATGATCTTCAGAACAATGGTTTCAAAGATAAGATTCTGCAGCTTGTTGGTCGATATATTTCTCAAAAATACCTCAATTAATGCTTTGAATTCATTGCTTGCCCTTAAAGATTTTTATCTTTGTCAGCCCTTGCATTTCTCCCACAGAAAAAATTGAATATGAGGATTTTGTTCATTTCACCTTACCCTACCGGAGAGGCACCCAGTCAGCGATTCCGATTTGAACAATATTTTCCGGCATTGCGACAACAGGGAATAGAATACGATACATCACCATTTCTGGATAAAAAAGCCTGGGATATTTTGTATAAACCAGGACATTGGGCCGGAAAGATTGCCGCTATTTTTCGTGGTTGTTTCCGGCGTTTGGGTGATTTGTTCCGCATGGGAAAATACGATGTGGTTTTCATTCACCGCGAAGCAGCTCCTGCCGGTTGGCCTATCTTTGAATGGCTGATCACACATCTCTTTAAAAAGCATACAGTTTACGATTTTGACGACGCGATCTGGATTCCAAATGCTTCCGAGAGCAACAGTAAACTCACTATGTTCCTGAAGCGTTTTCGCAATACGGAAGATATTTGCCGATGGGTTTCTGTGGTTAGTGTCGGGAACAATTTTCTTGGAGAGTTTGCCAGAAAATTCAATAAGAATGTCGTCTATAATCCGACCACCATTGACACACGTGAACATCATAATACGACAACGGATCATACCAATCATGTGTTTACAATCGGATGGACCGGCTCTCATTCGACCTTGCAATATCTTGATCCGCTGGTTCCTGTCCTGGAGGAATTGGAGAAGAAATTCAAATTTGAGTTTCATGTAATCTGTGATGTTCCGCCAAAATGGAAGTTGAATTCGCTTCGTTTTATCAAATGGTCTAAGCAGGCTGAAATTCATGACCTTTTGAATTTTAATATTGGTGTGATGCCATTACCGGATGACATCTGGTCAAAGGGGAAATGCGGGTTTAAAGCTCTGCAATACATGGCTCTGGGTATTCCGGCTGTTGTTTCGGATGTGGGTGTGAATGCGGATATTGTGGATCACGATCAGAATGGCTGTTTATGCCGTAATTTGGAGGAATGGAAATTTTATCTCGAAAAACTAATGAGTGATGAGGCATATCTTCGTCGTTTGAGTCAGCATACCCGGGAAAAGATAGTGTCAAAGTTTTCGGTAGAAAGCAATACCCCTAATTTTCTCTCCCTCTTTAAGCCCGGGAAATAGGAATTCGCTAAAAATTTTACCTTTGTTGCTCAAATCTATTGGTTCCGGGTGCATCCGGAAACAGGAATTTTGTTCATTCATTTCATCTCATCACCATACCATGGAACTCACCGAAACAACACTCAAACACATTGCTCTTTCTGATCTTCATACCCGCCTGGGCGCTAAAATGGTTCCCTTTGCAGGGTACCTGATGCCTGTATCATATGAAGGCATAAATGCGGAACATGAAACTGTCAGAAACGGAGTAGGGGTATTTGATGTGTCTCACATGGGTGAATTCATCCTCAAAGGACCGGATGCATTGGATCTGATTCAACGGGTTACCAGCAATGATGCTTCCAAATTATTTGATAAAAAAGTTCAGTATTCCTGTTTGCCGAATGAAACCGGCGGCATTGTTGACGACCTCCTCGTTTATCGTATCGATGAAAAAACATATATGCTGGTCGTGAATGCAAGCAACATCGACAAAGACTGGGACTGGATTCAAAAATACAATACGAAAGGTGTAGAGATGCACAACATTTCTGATAAAACCTCTCTGCTCGCTGTTCAGGGACCAAAAGCTGTTGATGTATTGCAACCGCTTACCGACATGGATTTGCGAAACATGGAGTATTACACTTTTGATAAAGGAAAATTCGCGGGCATTGACAATGTGCTCGTATCGGCTACCGGTTATACCGGAGCAGGTGGTTTTGAAGTTTATTTTGAAAACAAAGACGCTGAACAGATCTGGAATAAAATTTTTGAAGCAGGAAAATCTTATGGTATCAAACCAATCGGTTTGGGAGCCAGAGATACCCTACGTCTTGAAATGGGTTTCTGTTTGTATGGCAATGACATCAATGACACGACTTCTCCCATCGAAGCGGGTTTGGGATGGATCACCAAATTCACCAAAGAATTTACCAATTCCGCTGCATTGAAAGCGCAAAAGGAAAATGGTGTCAGCCGCAAATTAGTCGGCTTTGAAATGATTGATCGTGGAATTCCACGTCACGATTACGAAGTAAGAAACGCGAATGGAGAAACCATTGGAACAGTCACCAGTGGCACACAATCACCTTCCTTACAGAAAGCGATTGGAATGGCTTATGTGAAGCCTGAATTCGCGAAGGAAGGGACTGAAATTTATATTCCCATCCGTGATAAGGCGCTCAAAGCAAAAGTGGTTAAAATTCCTTTTTACAAAAAGTAGCATTTTGCGGCTTTGAGCTAAATAATTGAAATTTCTTTTTATTCGTATATTCGTTATTATTCTAAGTATTTCTCCATGACAGAAGACCACCAACCACAGATCAAGGTTGATGCTTGTTTTTCTCCGCATCTGTATCCGGTTTATGCTGATGATAACAGTATTGTTGTGATCATCGATATTTTACGTGCCACTTCTGCTATCTGCACCGCGTTTGAACACGGTGCGGAAAAAATCATTCCTGTTGCTACAGTGGAAGAGGCCAGGGAATGGAAACGTAAAGGATATCTGGCCGGCGCTGAACGTGACGCGATCCAGGTGGAAGGTTTTGATTTCGGTAATTCACCTTTCAGTTATATGGGTGATGTTGTCAAAGGAAAAACTATTGCGATCACTACAACCAATGGAACCCAGGCTATCGAAGCTGCAAAGGATGCTTATAAAGTTGTGATCGGTTCTTTTTTGAACATTGACGCATTGTGTCAGTGGCTGATTCAGGAGCAAAGAAATGTTTTGTTGCTTTGCAGTGGGTGGAAAAATAAATTCAACCTGGAAGATGCTATTTTTGCCGGTGCCGTTACTGAGGCTTTGACAGCCATGAATGATCAGATCAAACTGGGTGATGCCTGTCTTGCTTTGAAATATTTGTATCAGTTGGCCAAACAGGATCCTTATAAATTTATGTCTCATGCGTCACATAAGGAAAGACTGGCGAAATTGAATTTAAAAAAGGATATCAAATATTGTCTGACGCCGAATCTTACGAAAGTCATTCCAATTTTGAAGGATGGTGCCTTGGTGAAAATGGCATCTGTTGAGATGCTGGCAAACAACTGATTCTTGACTTACTCATTCACTCCGACCTTTTCTGAGTATGTATTTTGACCTCCAAATTTCAGGGAATTACCTCTTTTTCCCGAGTTATCGATTGCATTTCCTATTTTTGAAAGAAATAATTTTTTAATGAATCTGCGAATAGGGCGGGTAGCATTAAACGTTGCTGCTTGTGTTGCCTTCCTGACCCTTCCGGTTTTAATGGCTCCCGATGTTGAACTGACCTGGAAATTCATAACCCATGGTGAGACATTTCGTGACCTGATCGCTTATACGATCATGATTGGCTATTTTTACGCGAATTATTTTTATTTCATTCCAAAATATTTTTTCAGAAAGCGGCATCTTGAATTCTATTCTATTGCCCTGGCTGCTTTACTGTTAGTTTTGTTTATTCCACAACTGTTGGCACCGTATGAGCATCATCACATGAATAACTTTCATCACGATGAAAACGGCCAGATAGTACAACATGGAGAAGGAAGGAAGGGTCATCATGGTCCGCCATTATTTTTCATGTTGAGCCACAATCTATTTCTTTTTGTCGCTTTGTTTTTATACACTCTGGTGATTCGTATTTCGAATCAATGGAAACAAACGCAGAAAGAAAAATTGAATGCTGAATTGGCTTTTCTGAAAGCTCAGGTGAATCCGCATTTTCTGTTTAACACACTCAATGGAATATATGCAACCGCTTTGGATGAAAATGCTCAGCATTCTGCCAATGCCATAGTTCAGTTATCCGGGATGATGCGTTATGTCATGACCGAAGCCGGAGATACTTATGTTTCGCTTGAAAAGGAAGTCAATTACATTACCAGTTATATAGAATTGCAGAAAATCAGATTGGGAAATACTGTCAAGATTGATTTTACCATGAGCGGGATTGTTGAAGGAAAATATATCGCGCCATTGTTGTTGATCCCTTTTGTTGAGAATGCTTTTAAACATGGTGTGAACCCGGATTATCCATCTTACATCATGGTAAATCTGATGATTACAAACTCTGTTTTGGAATTTCAGGTTTACAATACGATCAATAAAACAGTCAATCAGGCGGCTGCATATTCCGGATTGGGCCTGAACAATGCCCGTCAAAGACTTGAGCTGTTATATCCTGGCCGACACACATTAAATATCCAGCACGACGCGAATGATTTCTCAGTCTTTCTTACCTTACATTTGAAATGATCAACGCGATAGCCATTGATGATGAACCACCGGCATTGAGGGTGCTTGAGAATTTTTGCAGTAAAGTTGATTTTATTTCCCTGCAAAAAACATTCACCCGAACCGATGACGCGATGAAATACCTGGAAAAATTCCCGGTGGATCTCATTTTTCTGGATATTCACATGCCGGCCATTTCCGGTATTGATTTTTACAAATCCATCAAACAGGAAACGATGGTGATTTTTGTAACAGCACACAGTCAGTATGCTGTTGAAGGGTTTAACCTCAGCGCTGTGGATTACCTCTTGAAACCGTTTCCTTTTGAACGTTTTCTTCAAGCCGTAAAAAAAGCCAACGATCATAAAAATCTTTCTCTTTCCACCGATTCGTCACAGGATCAGTATTTATTTGTACGTGCTGATTATAGTCTTCTCAAAGTTCCATTAGCGGAGATCATGTATATTGAAGGTCTTGATGATTATATCAAGATTCATATGGAGAAACAAAAGACCATTGTTGTACGGATGACCTTAAAAGCAATTCAGGAGAAATTGAATTCCAGTATTTTTGTTCGTGTTCATCGCTCATTTATTGTGCCGATGAACAGAGTCGAAGCAGTACGAAATAAAGTTATCACTATTGGTGAAATGGAAATCCCGATTGGGAATAGTTATTCGGAGGCATTTTTTAGCATGTTTAAGGTGAAGTAGCATTTGGTTTTTAGTGGTTAGTTGTTAGTGCTTAGTGGTTAGTGGTTAGTGCTTAGTGCTTAGTACTTTGTTGTTAGTGAAGTTTTTTTTATCTTTAAAAATCTAAAATCTAAAATCTAAAATCTAAAATCTAAAATCTAAAATCTAAAATCTAAAATCCAATGCGCCTGATTGCCTTATCACTCCTCATATTCCTGGCTTCCTGCAATCCTCAGGGGAACCAGCAACGTGTTGTGACGGAAGTTCAGGCATCGGATTCGAATCCGGATGTGCGAAAGGTTGAAGCTGCTAAACCGGTTTTAGTTGAGGATACAAATATTACCCGTCATTTGGTTTCAGGTGAATATAAAGTGTCGGTGTCTTTAGGAGGCAGCGATCATTCTCGTTTGCAAATTCATGTTCAAAAAGGCGATACCATTCTTCCAGCCTATGAGCGTGATGCTTCCGGACAAATCCTTACATCTTTGTTCACTTCTGATTTAAACTTAAATGGTTTCCCGGAATTTTATGTTTCGACTCGAAAAGGAAATCTAGGTTGGCAAAATCAGGGATTTCTTTATTCGTATGAAATTAAAAACGGTAGTATCCAAGAAGCAGTAATTCCTGAATTGAATGAAGCTCAGAAAAAGGGATATAGGGGTGGGGACAGATGGGTTTTGGATTCCATTCAGCATTTGATGATTCGTAAGTTCAAATTATTTTTATTTACTGATGCGGATTGTTGTCCGACAGGAGGTGAACGTTTTTGCAATTATTCCATGGATGCAAATGGAAGTTTTGTTTTTAAAAATGTGCAAAGCATGGAGCGTGTAGTTCAACCATTACATTGAAGGGTTTCATATAAAAACCTGCAAACAGTGGTTGCACTTTATTTTTGAAGAGTTTAGTATTGCCAAATGATTTGGCTCAGGAATTTTATTCTGTTTCTGTTTTTCACTCAGGTTTCTCCGAATGCCTCCGGTTGGGGTTTTTACGGTCACAGAAAAATAAATTATATGGCTTGTTTTACCCTGCCACCGGATCTCTTTGGGTTTTACAAAGAGCACATTGATTTTCTCACAGAGCATGCAGTCGATCCGGATAAAAGAAGATATTCAGACAAAGAAGAACCTCCGCGACATTATATTGACATTGATCATTATGGAGAACATCCTTTTGATTCTGTTCCGATGTATTGGAAAACTGCCGTGGAGAAATTTACAGAAGACACTCTGAAAGCCTATGGTATTGTTCCCTGGCATATCCACAGCATGATGTTTCGATTGACCGAAGCGTTTCGTGCGAAGGATGTCGACAGGATACTGTATTACTCAGCCAATATTGGTCATTACATCGGTGACGCACATGTGCCTTTGCATTGTACAGAAAATTACAATGGACAAATGACCAACCAGACGGGCATACACGGATTTTGGGAATCTCGATTGCCGGAGCTTTATGGCGATCAATACGACTATCTCTTGGGAAGGGCAGAATATGTCGAACACATCCAGGAAGATATCTGGAGATTCGTGAAGGACAGTTTCAATGCTCTTGATTCCGTATTGCTATTTGAACGAATACTCAGTCGTGATTTCTCGACTGACAGGAAATATGCCATTGAAAACAGGGGAGCCACCACGGTAAAAGTGTACAGTGAGGAGTACTCCGGAGAATTTCACAAACAGCTCGATGGGCAGGTGGAACGCCGCTTGAGAGCTGCTATCCTTGACGTAGGTTCACTCTGGTATACAGCCTGGATCAACGCGGGTAGTCCGGATTTAGTAACAGAAAGGAACAAAGAAATTTCGGATTCACTGAAACAACAGCTTTCGGGTGAATTGCTAAATACTGAAATCACGAAAAATGTTCGTGAAGAATAATTAGGGAGAGAAGCAGGAAAGAATTTATTTCCTTCGGATAGTTTGCACTCTGTCAGGGCCGACTGATACGATGCTCACCGGAACGTTCAGTTCTTTTTCAAGAAAAGCAATATAGCTTTTCAATTCTGCAGGGAAATTTTCCTCCTTTGTAATTCCGGTAAGATCTTTTTTCCAGCCTTTGAGAGGAGTATAGACGGGTTCAATCTTTGCATTTACTACATCAAATGGCATGTAGTCAATTACTTTTCCGTCGATTTTATATTGAGTACAAACCTGGATCGTATCAAATTCACTCAGTACATCCGGTTTTGTCATGATGAGATCGGTGACTCCGTTGATCATGATGGTATATTTCAAAGCAGGCAGATCCAGCCAGCCACAACGACGCGGTCTTCCCGTCGTAGCTCCAAATTCACGACCAGCCTGACGAATAGCTTCGCCGGTGTCATCGTGTAGTTCGGTAGGGAAAGGACCGCTTCCAACCCGCGTACAATAAGCTTTAAAAATTCCAAACACTTTTCCGATTCTGCCAGGTGCGATGCCCAATCCTGTGCAAGCTCCTGCAGTAATGGTGCTGGATGATGTAACAAAAGGGTAGGAGCCAAAATCTATATCCAGCAAAGAACCCTGTGCACCTTCCGCAAGGATAGGACGATGCGCCGCTATTTGAGAATTGATGAGGTATTCACTGTCGACGAAATTTAATTTTCGCATTTCTTCCACAGCTTCAAAAAACGGAGCTTCAAGTTCTTCAAGTGAATAGGAGAAATTCATGTGATTCAACAACTCCATGTGTTTGTTGCGGAGTCGTGTATATCGGTCCATGAAATCTGAAGCTTCAATGTCTCCGACACGCAATCCATTCCGGCCGGTTTTATCCATATAGGTTGGTCCTATACCACGGAGTGTTGATCCGATTTTTTCTTTCCCTTTGCTCGCTTCGGATGCTGCATCCAGTAAACGGTGGGTAGGAATAATGACATGAGCTTTTCTGGAAATGAAAAGTTTTTGATTCACATCAACTTTCATTTTTAACAGTGCATCAATCTCCTTTTTCAGAGTAACCGGATCAATTACAACTCCGTTTCCTACTATATTCATTGTGTCGCTCCTGAAAATTCCCGATGGAATCGTATGCAGGACATGTTTGATTCCTTCGAATTCGAGTGTGTGTCCTGCATTTGGTCCTCCCTGGAAGCGGGCGACTACACTGTATTCGGGAGTGAGTACATCGACAATTTTACCTTTCCCTTCGTCTCCCCATTGGAGACCGAGCAATACGTCAACAGACATGATTCAGAAAAATTAGGTGGATGGAATACTAAATATTTTGGTTGTGAAAATTAGGCGTTGTGGAATTCCTTTACAAGCCTTCCTTAAAAAATAAAATCATCCTGTGTAGGCACAGGATGATCATCAAAATGTGTGGATACCATTAGTTTTGAAACTGGCGGATTGCTGCAGGAAGATCATCCGTGATCGTAAACACAGTATTCAGTTTGGTAATGATCAGCAATTCTTTGATCTTGTCACTGATACTGCAAATAGTAGTGTCACCACCGTTTTTACGGCTTTTCGTGAGGATATTTACCAATACATTCAATCCATTACTATTCAGATAGCGGAAATGCTCCATTGAAATGACGAAGCTGTTGATCCCTTTATTGATCGTTTCCTGAATTTCTTCCAACAAAGGTGTTGCCTGGTTCTTATCAATCAGGTTGCCACTCATTTCTACAATGGCATAAGTGCCCTTGTTTGTGATGTTATAATTAAAGTCCATGGGTGTGAAGGTAATAGTTTAATTCTTATTTGATTCGCAATTTTTTCCGAGATATCTACATTGCAGAGAGGTAAATATGGCTTTGAAAATCAGCAATATAAGCTTCGTTATCAAAAGAAAAGAAGTGCTATGAATTCTGAAAAATGTGAGAAAACTTCCGGATGTATGAATTTGCCTTATTTCCGAAATGGCTATTAAAACCCTTGTCGGTGTGGATTTACAACAGTGCTTATTAAAATCAGCGAGGCCTGTTTTACTTCTTTTTATGTTTACAGCTTCCCTTTTCTTCCAGCACTTTGCATTTCCCATAGAGGTTGAGGGAATGATGCGTAATATTAAATTTTAGTAAATCTCCCATCATGCTCTGAATTTGCTGAATCCTCGGATCACAAAATTCAAACACATGTTCACAATCCTCGCAAATCAGATGATCGTGCTGTTTGTAAGCATATGATTTTTCGAAACGGGCCAGGTTTTTTCCAAACTGATGACGAGTAATCAGTTCGCAATCGAGCAATAATTCAATGGTATTGTAAATTGTCGCTCGACTGATGTGATAACCTTTGTTTTTCATCATCATGTACAAAGAGTCGACATCAAAATGTTCATTGGACAAATACACCTCATCCAGTATAGAAAACCGTTCAGCGGTTTTTCTATGCCCGTGTTTTTTCAGGTATTCGGTAAAAAGTTTCCGGACTTCCGGTTTTTCATCTTTGTGGGACATTGTATTTGCTTAACCCGGATTGTAGAATCGTTTCTTTTTCCAAAAAAAATTATTTTGTTCCTCCGTCGATACGACTTACAGTAAGTATTCCATGTATTTCCTTCAGTTTCTTGATCAGTTTATCGAGATGATGTGTGTCGTGAACAAAGAGCATGATTGTTCCTTCAAAGATACCGTCATTGGATTCGATGCCAATGCTGCGCATGTTCACTTTCAATTCACTCGAAATTACTTTTGAGATTTTACTCACTACACCAACTTCATCAATTCCCGTCATACGTACACCTGCAAGGAAGGCGATTTGTTGTTGATTTGTCCATTTCGCCTTTACAATACGATAGGCGTAATTCGACATCAATTGAATTGCGTTGGGACAACTGACGCGGTGAATCTTGATACCTTCATTGATGGTAATGAATCCGAAAACGTCATCACCAGGGATCGGACTACAACAAGGTGATAATTTGTAGTCAATCTTATCCAGATTTTCCCCGATCACCAACAGGTCACTGGAACCACGCACTGTTTTTACGATTTGCTCCAGTGATTGCGGTTCGATCCTTTGAGGAGTTTTTGCTTTGATAGTTCCTTTGTCCTGCAGGAAATCCCTCAGGTCCTGGATATCGATCACATCTTTCGCGATGCGATAAAATAGTTCCATGGAGCTCGGGATCTTGTAATAGGCAAGGAGCTCATTAATATTATCGTGATTAAAATCAATCTTGAGGTGCTTGAATTTTCTTTCAAGAATTTCTTTTCCGTCTTCGGCTACACGCTTTTTTTCTTCTTTCAGCGCGGTTTTTATTTTTGATTTAGCTTTGGCGGTAACGACATAATTGAGCCAGTCCTCTTTGGGATTTTGTTTATTGGATGTGAGAATTTCTACCTGGTCACCGCTGCGCAATTTATGAGAGAGCGGAACGAGTTTATGATTGACCTTCGCGCCGATACATTTACTTCCCAAATCACTGTGAATTTCAAAGGCAAAATCGAGGGCTGTTGCATTGGAAGGCAGAGTTTTCATATCACCGGATGGAGTGAAAATGAAAATCTCATCACTAAACAAATTCAATTTGAAGTCATCGATGAAATCAAGCGCGTTTGTTTCCGGACTATCCAGCAATTCACGAATTTTCTGGATCCATTCATCCAGCGCAGATTCCGCCGCTGATTCCTTGTATTTCCAGTGCGCGGCATATCCTTTCTCCGCGATTTCATCCATTCGTCTTGAACGAATCTGTACTTCAACCCATTTACCTCCGGGACCCATCACCGTTGTGTGCAGCGACTCGTAACCATTCGCTTTTGGCGTGGAGATCCAGTCACGCAAACGGTCAGGATTGGGGTGGTAAAAATCAGTGATGATGGAATATGCTTTCCAGCACATTGCTTTTTCGTTCTCTTCATCGCAATCAATAATGATACGGATTGCGAAGAGATCATATATTTCTTCAAAAGTGACGGCCTGTCTTTTCATTTTACTCCAGATGGAGTGGATGGATTTCGAACGCCCTTTGATATCGTATTTAAATCCTTGTTTGCCCAGCTCATCCTTGATGGGATCAACAAATTCATTAATGAATCGTGTTCGCTCCCGTTTTGTCTGCGCCAGTTTACTCGTGATCTCATTGTAAATTTCCGGCTCGGTATATTTCATGGCCAGGTCTTCCAGCTCAGTTTTGATGGAATACAAACCAAGTCTGTGGGCAAGTGGAGCGTAGAGGTATGCAGTTTCGGATGCAATCTTCAGCTGCTTTTCCCTTTTCATCGAATCCAATGTTCGCATGTTGTGCAAACGATCCGCCAGCTTAATCAGGATCACACGCACATCATCAGAGAGCGTCAGCAACATTTTTCTGAAATTCTCCGCCTGCAATGAAGTCCCTTTGTCAAAAACTCCTGAAATTTTTGTGAGTCCGTCGACAATCGAAGCTGCTTTGATACCAAATGAACTCTTGATATTTTCCAGAGTCATATGTGTATCTTCAACCGTATCGTGCAGGAGTGCGCAAACAATCGCGAGAGGTCCCAGTCCGATTTCTTCCGCGCAGATTTGAGCGACGGCAAGCGGATGAAGAATGTAGGGCTCTCCTGTTTTACGGCGCATGTCTTTATGCGCCTCCAAAGCCATATCAAAAGCCAGACGGATCATTTTCTTATCGCCTTTACCAAGAGAAGGGCGCAGGGCACGCAACAGCTCCTTGTATGCTTTTAGAATCTGATCTTTTTCAGCTTCCGCACTTTGAATATGTGTGACCGGGTCAGACATTTCTAATGATTAGGGGTATAACCTGAACAATAAATTCTCACTGCCGGATTCAGGTGAATCTGCAGCACTAAAAATACAATTAGTTTTGAGGTGATTCAACCGGCATTTTCTTTAATGCAAACAAAGAAAAGTCTGAATTTTCTTTCCGGATGGTATTCGTAAGCTTTCCCAAACCTGTGATTTCCATTTCAACCACATCATTTGGTTGCAGCCATTGAACTTTGTAATTCGGATCGTTCAATAATCCTGTTCCATTCAGTTCAAGGAAACATCCGGTTCCAACAGTTCCGGATCCTATTACATCACCCGGAAGAATATCAACTCCATAGGCGCAACGCTCGATGATTTCCGCGAAAGTCCAGTCCATTTCTTTCACATTTCCCTGGCTCACTACCTTGCCATTTACACGGCAAACCATTTCCAGATTGTAAGCATTACCGACATGACCGGCTTTAGCGGGAACTTTATAGGCCTCCAGTTCATCCGGTGTTACCAGCCATGGACCAATCACGGTACTGAAATCTTTTCCTTTTGCGGGTCCAAGATTGAGCAACATTTCTTCCATCTGAAGGGTACGTGCGCTCATGTCGTTCATGATCATATACCCGGCAATGAATTGATCTGCGTCTTTTGCCTTGATGTTCCTGCCTTTTTTGCCAATCACAATAGCTGCTTCCAGTTCGAAATCGAGTTTCTGGAAATGATCCGGCATACAGTATATTTCTCCCGGTCCCTGAATCGCATTGTGATTTGTAAAATAAAAAATTGGGTATTGGTCAAATTCAGGAATCATAGGCACCTTTCTGTTTCTCCGGGCTGCTTCCACGTGTTGACGGAATGCGTAACCATCGCGGCAACTACTTGGATGCGGAACAGGGGCAAGCAAATCGGCTTCTCCCGCATGAGCAACTTTCACCTTCGGATTGCTGCTTTTGATGGCAGATTCGATTTTCCTGGCTTCCTCCATGGCTGCATCTCCAAGCTTCAGGAAATCGCCCATATGATCAGGAAGAGCGGGCATTTCAAGTGCAAGTGCGTTTTCAGGGAGATTGTAGATACGGTCCTGAAAAAAGATTCCAAGGTGTTCGTGATGGTCGATACTGTAGGTGACTAGTTTCATGAGTTGCGTAGGTTTCCCTGCAAAAATACGAAACTCAGGGCAGGACTGAAAAGGTAATAAAACAAAAAGAGTCCCCGACCAAAGGGACCCTTTCTGACTAACCATTAAATCTAACCAAACTAAACCATGAAACTCAATATTATTCTATAATCAGCTTTTGCTGAATGCTTTCGTGTCCATCCTGACCTACAATGAGGAGCATTTCTCCGCGACGGATATAAGCTTCATCGATGGTAAGTCTCATATTCCCGTTTTCTTCAGGTTCAACCATAGATGGTATAATTCTGCCCGTAATATCCTGAACCGTAATTGTGAAGAATTTCAACTGGTCATCACCATAATTCAGGTGAACAACCTGTGAAGTAGAAGGGTTAGGATACACAAGGAAGGTTCCCTTACGGATATTCCGAATTACAGATGCCGGGAAATAAGCGCATTTGCCATCGTAGTCCGTTTGTTTCAGTCGGTAATAAGATACCCCTGTGAGCGGATGAAAATCAGTGAAGGAATAGTTTTGTGTTGTTGTCGTATTTCCGGCACCATCTACACGTCCCAGCTCGCTGAATGTTACATTATCTGCAGAGCGCTCAATAGTGAAATAGTGGTTGTTGATCTCTGCCTGTGTAGTCCATTTCACATCAACTTGTTTGTTCACCAGCGTAGCGCTGAAAGTAGCAAGTTCAATAGGGAGTGGGTTACCACCGCCCGGAGGATTTCCAAGAGCAAAGAAAGTATGGAAATTGTTGAAAGTATTTGAGGTGATATTTCCTGACCAGTTCGCAGTAGCGACACCACCAAAGTTTTGCCACTGAGTAGTTCCATTATCATGCGCCATCAACAGGGTATTTTTATCCGCTACACCGTCGTCTGTATCGTAATACATCTGAAGTTTACCGGAACTGAAATTGGCAACATTCTGTCGTGTGAATTGTACATAACGTACATTCGATACGTTTGAAATGGATGGAGGCAAAGTATATGGTAATCCTGATGCTGCTGAATTGAAGATTTCAGCGCGGTAGGTAACCGAAGTCGCGTTTGTATGTTGCGCGGTTAACACAACAGCCCTGTAAGCTCCGGATTTACCGATAGGATAGGTCCTGGTTGTATTGGATGCTGTTGCAATTGTATGAATCATCGGACCGTCAACATAAGAAGATACTGATCCGATGTTGGCATTCGCGGCGCTCAGACAAGTGAGTACGTTTGTATTTGTTGTCAAAAGTTTTCCATTTACCATCGACAGGAAATTTGAAACCTGCGCCGGTTTATTCAATGTAATGTGGTTTGAATTGTTAATGGAAAGATTATAGAACGTAGTCACATTGGTTCCACCAATAGCCTGGGCACCTGTTGGGTTAAAGGTAACCGTACTTGTTCTCGCTGTAAATGTTCCGTTGTTGTAAAGTGCATCAACACCATTTGCGGTGGAAGTAAGGGTCATTGTTTTTGAGTCGCCTGTAGCTCCGGATACTGAGCGAATATCGAATGTCTTATTGACATCAATGTACAAGCTCAACAGCTTAAAGTTTTGTGTGGTACCTGTAGAAGTTGCAAGTGTTCCTGTATTTGCCGAATTACCTGTAATTTTAAAATTCGGATAAGTTGCACTTGGATAAGGTTTGAAATTAAAGATGGCGCCATTGGCAGTATTTGTTGTTCCAAATACGATTGTTCCACCTGTAGTTGTCACCGTACCCAATGTTCCCGGAATCGAAACGTCGATAGTAGCAACACCGGTGATATTCGGTTTTTCTATAGTAATAGTTCCGGCTGTCATGTTGAAAACGCTGTTTACTTTATCGTTTACTACAAACACCTGTCGATTGGTTCCGGTTGTACCTGTATTCAGACTGATACTTCCACCGGTCATTTTAAAGCTGAAAGGTTCATTGGTCGAACCACCACCATAAGTAATACCGCCATAAACGATCAATGATCCTGCGCTCACTTCCAGGTAAGGAACAAATGTTCCATTCTGATCTGAACGCAATCCTTGTACTCCGGCAGTAGTACCGACTTTTACAGTACCACCATTTACATAGAGTGAACCCTGCAACAATACATCCGGCGCCGCAGAAGCGAACCACATTGTTCCCTGCGGAACTTTATAGACCATGTTCGGTCCAATGGTAAATGTACCCGCAGTCGGGTTGATATTATAGGTTCCTGTGTTGTTGTGATTGTAAGTGCCGTATGTTCCGACAAAAGTTTTTATCCCCAATTCGAAAGCATTGGCCTGAACATTTAAAGCAGCGGTAGTTGAACCTGATTTGTTCAATGTAACTGTATTCAGATCCCATGTTCCAATACCGGAAACAGTGCTGCTTCCGATTCCATTGAAGATGACATTGGCAATCTGACTGGCAGCGAAATAAAAATCTACCGTTCCGAAATTGGCGAAGTTTCCTCCGACAATAACTGTATGCGTACGATTTGTCGCTGTATTGTACCAGAATTTAGCTCCGGTATTGAGGGTGATGTTACCGGTGACTGTCAGACTGTAATTCCCTGTCGATTTGAATTCCAGAATACCGGAAGTTCCCTGTCCGATATTCAGCGTTGCGCAGGTAACAACAGCATTGATGTATATGGTATAGCCATTTCCAACATTCGCAACGTCACCCGCTTTCGGGTAAGTTCCTGTATTGGTTGCATTTCCATATCCAACAGTCGACCACGTCGCATTCGTAGTCCAGTTGCCAAGGTTTGTCCTGGAATAATAAGTCGTCGCCTGAGACATTTGAAACGTAACCATCATTAATATTACTATTAATGCTGCACGTCCTTTGCCACGGACCGGCTTACGAGAGGTTTTATTACCTTCTCTTTTAGTGTTTCGAATTTGCGAAAGCATGGCCGCAAATTCAACGAACACTTGCATTTTAGACTTTTTCATGGGTCAGAATTTTAAGCTATATGTTCACGAAAAGAAACACGTAGCCTTGTGATACCAAGTTAATCGCAAACCCGATGCCTTGGTTCCCACTATAATGGATCAACCTTACAGCTGTAAGATTTTTTAAAGATTGAAACAATAATTGGCTGAATCAGCGATTCAGGCTTGTTTCCGAGGTGTTCCTTTTAATCTTTGTGAAAATTTGATTCAACTTTTCTTGAAAAATGAAATGCAATCGTTTGTTTTGTAAAAAAATTTACTTTTATCCGGATTTCCTGCTTCAACAGATTTAGCTAATTTTGATAAATAAATAATTCACCATGCCTCAATATCATGTGCTCGGACAGGTCCCTCCGAAAAGACATACTCAGTTCAGAAAAAAAGATGGTAGCCTGTATGCCGAAGAACTCGTTTCAACACACGGATTTTCCAGCGTATATTCATTGATCTATCATTGTCATCCTCCTACAATGATCAAAGAAGTTGGTGAAGCATACACTGTGGAACCCAAACTTGCATATCAGCGTTCGCTGATGCATCAGAGTTTCGAAGGATTCAATATTGCTCCGGCCGACGATTATCTTCAAAGCAGGAAGGCTGTGCTCGTAAATAATGATCTGCACATTTCCCTCGCGGCTCCGAGGAAATCCATGAAGGATTATTTTTTCAAAAATGCCGATGCGGATGAGGTCTTGTTTATTCATGAAGGAGAAGGAACTTTTTATTCCATATATGGTTCCATCAATTTTGCTTATGGAGATTATCTCGTCATCCCTCGCGGTACTATTTATCAGCTGGAATTCAAAACGGAAAAAAACCGATTGCTCATTGTTGAATCTTTCACAGCGGTTGAAACCTGTAAGCGCTATCGTAATGAATATGGACAACTCGAAGAACATTCTCCCTATTGTGAACGTGATATTCGCCGCCCGGAGAACCTGAAAACTTATGATGAAAAGGGTGACTTCAAAATCAGCATCAAGAAAGAAGGGATGATTTATCCTTATATATATGCTACCCATCCTTTTGATGCTATAGGCTGGGATGGGAATCATTATCCATGGGCATTATCAATACACGATTTTGAACCGATAACAGGACGTGTACATTTACCACCTCCGATACACCAGACATTTGAAGCTCGCAACTATGTGATTTGCTCATTTGTTCCCCGCATGTATGATTACCATCCACTCGCGATACCCGTTCCATATAATCACAGTAATGTTGATTCGGATGAAGTGCTGTATTATGTCGATGGAGATTTTATGAGCCGTAAATCTGTTACCCGCGGAATGATCACTTTACATCCGGGAGGAATACCGCACGGACCTCATCCGGGAACTGTAGAGAAGGGGATAGGCAAGACGGAGACGAAGGAACTTGCTGTGATGATTGATACTTTTAAACCTCTCTGGGTTACTGAAGATGCTGTGAAAATTATCAACAAGGATTATCATAAATCCTGGTTGACGGATTGATTTCTTCAATATTATAAGCAGAATTAATTTTACGAATTGCTTTGTTTCCTGTGTTAACCGGTTAACTATTTCATTGCTAAAATCGAAGGAAATAAAGTGTAAGAATCATCCTGTCTTTTTCTGATTTTAACCTTGACTTTCATGAACTTATAGGCATATCATCCGTACTTTAAGTATGACGATGCCAAGGATGTTTTTTCATCAAATACAAGCCTGCAAGGGCTGGTTAAATACAAAGCTTCTCCGGATAGCTTCCGGCTTTGTTTTGGCATTGCTATTCATTCCCTTTTCGGGAATGTCATATTCACTCCCATTTCATGATAATTTTGATTCAACAGGTATCTGGACTGTTCAACATTCAGGAGGAAGTTCCTGGGAGCAGGGAGTTCCGAATTACGGATCCACATCAACCGCGCATTCACCATCAAGCTGCTGGGACATTGAACTAAATGCGCCGTACAGAGATTCTTCATTAACCTGTCTTGTATCGCCTGTAATCACTTTCAATGGTGAATACAATACACTGCTTTCATTCTGGCAGAATTTTAATACGGAAGATTATTTTGACGGTACGCGTCTTGAATATTCCATCAATGGAGGAAGCTGGACAACTCTGGGTTTATCCGGTGATCCGGATGGACACAACTGGTACACAAGAAATAATATCGAAGCGAGCAACAGACCGGCCTGGTGCGGGAATTCAAACGGATGGATACAATCGTCCTACACGCTTGTTCCTTTGAATGGAATCTCGGGAAATGTGCAGTTTCGTTTTGTGTTCACTTCCGGAGATTCTTTAACCTTCGATGGTTATTCTATCGATGATTTTTCAATCGAATTTGCATCACCGAATGACGCGGAAATAATTTCGGTGTTCTATCCCATGCCGATAGCACTGGAGAATTCTTTCGACTCTATTCATGTTGTAATAAAAAATCATGGCAGCCTTCCGATCACTGCTATGGATCTCGGCTATTCAATCGATGCGGGTATGCCTTTGAGGCAAGCCTGGACAGGCAATCTTTTGCCTGCAGAAACTGATACATTCAGGTTCTCAACTTTGTGGTTTGTTCAAAGCGGATTTAACTCGCTTTGTGTTTTCACAGATTTACCAGGTGATGGTGATCATTCAAATGATCAAATCTGTAAAGTAATTCAGGCGCTTCCTTTGTCAACTGTTCCCTATGCGGATGATTATGAGATTTCCTCAGGTACATGGATTGATAGTTCTGCAACAGGAACGCAATGGGAAAATGGTTTGCCTTCCTTTGGTACAACTACTTCGACACATTCAGGAAATTCCTGCTGGGATCTGAATCTGAATTCCGCCTATCAAAATCATGCGGAGAGTTATTTGTATTCATCCTTTTTTGATTTTACAAATCTCGTTAACGCGAAACTTAGTTTTTGGCAAAATCGAAATACTGAAAAAAGGTTTGACGGATTCTGCATTGAGTACTCTACAAATTCCGGAATCTCATGGAATCTATTAGGCTCCGCCGGAGAAGAAAACAGCAGTAATTGGTATTCCGATTCATCCATCGCTGGATTGGGAAACAGTCCCGGATGGGATGGAAACAGCAATGGCTGGATCCAATCTTCCTGCATTTTATCAGCATTGAACAATGCCGGAGCTCATGTACAGTTTCGTTTTCGTTTCGAATCTGACGGCAGCAATACTGCTGATGGTGTTTCAATTGATGATTTCAGTATTCGGGCCGCGCCCGCAGTGGATATGAGTTTAAACAGGTTGGCATCACCTTCCGGAAACAAAACTGAAGGAAGTATTGATACGATAAGTATCCGTGTGAGAAATTTAGGTGCTTCAGATATCGCTCAGTTCACGGTAAATTATGGAGTTGCCGGTGAAGCAATGAAAGCTTTTAACTGGAACGGACTATTGCATCCATCAGAAGCGCTCGACATTATTATAGATACTTTAGAATACCGCGCATCTGATTTTATACTCACCATAAGTATACAAACTACCGCGGATGGAGATGTTTCGAATGATTCTATTTCCCAGCCTTTGTTTGGAATTCCTTTGCTGAAGCCTCCTTATGCAAGTGACCCGGAGTTTGTGCGAAATTTTTATACCGGTTCAGGAAACACCGTATGGGAATGGGGCAGACCGCAATCCACTATTATCAACGATGTTTATACTGGAAACAAATGCTGGAAAACAAATCTTGATGGTGATTATTCAAACCGGATGAATGAATATTTGTATTCGCCACTCTTTGATTTCAGTAATGCTTATTCACCGGTGATTAAATTCAATCATTGGATGAATGCAGAACAGGGAATGGATGGAGGGCGATTGGAATATTCAACGGATGCAGGAAATACATGGAACACACTTGGTACTGTTGCTGATCCATTAGCGGTGAACTGGTATACAAATGTTTCGATCTTTTCTTCGAACAAACCGGCCTGGTCAGGAAATACAGTTGGTTACATCGAAAGTTCATATAGGATGAATATGCTTTCCGGCTATTCCGGCGGACTGGTGCAATTTCGTTTTAACTTCTCTTCAAATGATTCCATCACCGCGAATGGTTGGGCCGTTGATGCCTTTCGTATCGAATCCCAACCGGCGTATTCCGCCCGGCCCTCGGAATTGATGGATGTACAGGATCCCTTCAGTCCGGGTGCAGCATCGCAAATTGTAGGTTGTTATATCTATAATTCCGGTGCACGATCGTTTCAGAATGTGAATGTAAATCTTGTAGAAGACGGACAAATAATTTTACACGACAGCGTGCAACTGATCAGTTCACTTTTGCCAGGAGATTCCGTGCTTCATACATTTTCACAAGCCTGGGTTTCTTCGCCCGGACTTCATGCTATTTGTGTTCGTACTCTTTCTCCGGGAAACCATACCGATGAATGGACTGCTGATGATGAAGCTTGCACTGTTGCAGGTGTATTCGACACCTTACCTGCGATAGATCAGAATGGATGGTGCGAAGATTTTGAAGGGAGCAACTCTTCCTGGCTGACCATGAATCCGCTCACAAGAAAATTTCAGAATGAGGAATGGACTTTAGGAAACCCTGGTCAAAATTATTTGAATGGCTCCTACAATGGTTCACTTTCTTGGACAACTGATTCGATGAATGTTTACAAACCGGGTGATGCATCCGCATTATATACTCCTGTCTTTGTAGCTGATTCATCCGCGTGTTACAAATTGAGTTTTTATCACCGTTATAAAACAGAACAATTTGAAGATGGTGGTACAGTAGAATATTCGAAGGATAATGGAAATACCTGGAATGTTATTGGAAACAGTGGCGAACCCGGATGGTATAATTCTTCTTACATCAGTGGTTTGAAACTTCCGCCGGTTCCGGGTTGGAGTGGAACAAGCAACGGTTGGGAGCTTGCCAGTCATGATTTGTATTTCCCTGATAAATCCAATGTGGTCTTTCGCTTTCGCTTTGGTTCAGATGCATCCGTTCAGGATGAAGGATGGCAAATCGATAATTTCTGTCTTCAGAAATTATCAAGCTGTGTAATAGGTGTGAATGAATTGAATGTTCCGGAAATTCAACTGTATCCAAATCCGGTAATTGATAATCTGAATGTTCAAATTGATTCCGGATTGGAAAACATTAAATCTGTTTCAGTTATAAATATTTTGGGAGAAGAATTAAAAGAATTTGAACAGAGTAGTATTTCTCCCTCCATGAATATTAATACAAATGGACTTTCTGAAGGTATTTACAGGTTGAAAGTAAATACCAATTCAGGTGTACTTTATCTGAAGTTTATCAAGATGTAAGCAAGGTGATTTTCCAGGCTTAATGAAAATAAACCGGAAGAGTTACTGAATCAATAAAGCGGAAACTTTTCCATCATCGCGTTTACTTTCTTTTTCACCGCGGCGATTTTCGTTTCATTTTCATTGTTCATTAATACTTCGTCGATCAGCGAAACAATTTTCACACAATCTTTTTCCTTGATTCCCCGGGTCGTCATCGCCGGTGTACCTACACGCATACCGGATGTTACAAAAGGAGATTTATCATCAAAAGGAACCATGTTTTTGTTGACGGTGATATCCGCTTTTACCAAAACATTTTCAGCCAGTTTTCCGGTGAGGTTTTTGGAACGCAGATCAATCAACATGCTGTGATTATCAGTGCCACCACTGATTACTTTGTAGCCCAGATCAACAAATGCTTTTGCCATGGCACGAGAGTTCTTCACCATCTGAACGCAATATTTCAGATAATCGTCCGTAAGGTCTTCACCAAACGCAACCGCTTTAGCTGCTATTACATGTTCCAGTGGTCCGCCTTGTGTACCCGGAAAAACAGCGCCATCCATGATTGAACTCATCATTCTGATTTCGCCCTTCGGTGTTTTCAATCCCATCGGGTTTTCAAAATCTCTTCCCATCATGATCATGCCTCCGCGTGGTCCGCGTAAAGTTTTGTGTGTAGTTGTTGTCACAACATGACAATAGGGAAGAGGATCGTTCAAAAGTCCGCGTGCGATAAGTCCGGCAGGATGCGCGATGTCCGCCATCAGAAAAGCGCCCACTTCATCCGCGATTTTACGCATTCGAATGAAATCCCAGTCTCTTGAATAAGAAGAAGCACCGGCGATCATCAGCTTTGGCTTCACTTTTTTCGCAGTGACTTCCATAGCATCGTAATCCACTTGTCCGGTTTCAGGATTTACTCCATAAAAATGTGCCTGATATAATTTACCACTGAAGTTCACCGGAGAACCGTGTGTAAGGTGTCCGCCATGAGATAAATCAAAACCGAGTATCGCATCTCCGGGTTGTAACAAACCCAGCATCACAGCCGCATTCGCCTGTGCTCCGGAATGTGGTTGCACATTGGCCCAGGCTGCATTGAACAAAGTCTTTGCGCGATCAATTGCTATTTGTTCAACCTGGTCTACAACTTCACATCCTCCGTAATACCGTTTTCCGGGAAGTCCTTCGGCGTATTTATTTGTCAGACAGGAACCCATGGCCTGCATGACTTGTTTGCTTACAAAATTTTCAGAAGCGATCAGTTCAATTCCATGCTCCTGACGTTTTTTTTCCTGATTAATAAGGGCAAATATTTCTGTATCTTTTTCCATGTTTCTTTTTTAGAATTTAGATTTTAGTTGTTAGAATTTAGATTGTAGATTTTAGAATTTAGATGTTAGATTTTAGTTTTATTTTATAATCTAAATTTCAACTAACAACTAACAACTAACAACTAACAACTAACAACTAACAACTAACAACTAACAACCAACAACCAACAACCAATTAATTAAGTTCCAAAATCAATCTCCGTACTATCTCCTAAATTCAGCGACTGGCTTTGTCCATGAAGTGAGGCATCACTACCGATGACACTGTGATGCAAAACCGCATTATTGATTTCTGAATATGAGCCAATAATCGCGTCTTTGAGAATGGAATAGTCAATAATCGTGTTCTCACCAATCGAAACGTTAGGTCCGATGATGCTATTGCTGATTTTACAATGTTCGGAGATACTTACAGGTGGAATGATGATGGTATTCTCGAAGGAATATTTTTTTGAAGCGTTCGCGCTTTTCTTGAGTAATACTGCATTGGTCTCGAGCAGACTATCCTTATTTCCGCAATCGTACCAGTTCTCCACCGGAAAGGTTTTCATCTTCGCGCCTTCGGAAAGAAGAATCGCGATTCCATCGGTCAGGTGATATTCGCCATGACTGGTTTGTCCGGATGAAATCATTTTATCCAAAGCCTCCATCAATTGCCGACCTTCTTTTATTTTATAAATACCGACAAGTGCAAGATTTGATTTTGGGATAGGAGGTTTTTCAACAACTTGTTTGATGTAACCGTGTTCATCCAGTTCAGCCACACCAAAGTTCCGCGGATCATCCACCTTTTTGACACCAAGTGAAGACTCCGGTTGCCCGATGACATCTCTCAACTGAATATCAAAAATGGTATCTCCGAGTGCGATGATGACTTCATCAGTTTCAGAAACATGTTTACGAGCAAGCCATACAGCATGTCCGGTTCCTTCACGTGGTTCCTGAACGATAAATGTTTTTACAATTCCGGGATAACTTGTTTTGATGTACTCTTCAACTTTATCACCGAGATAACCCACAATAAAAATGAACTCCCGCATTCCGGCTTCAATGAGATTATCAACGATGTGCGAAAGAATCGGTTTGCCGGCAACAGGAACCAGTGCTTTTGGTTGCGTGTGCGTGTGTGGCCTTAATTTACTTCCGATTCCCGCGACAGGAATAATTACTTTCATATCAGATTTTTTGTTCTTTCATCCCTGATCCCGGATTAAAAAACCGAAATCATTTCAAACCATGTTTCAAATTCTGTCAAGCCGTAAAAGTATTACTTTTGGAGTCACCAGCGACCACAATTTCCGGATTAAATTAACATTATGAAAAACAACAGGATTACGCAATTGTTTGATATCGAATATCCTATAATTCAGGCAGGTATGATATGGTGCAGTGGATGGGAACTGGCATCTGCTGTGAGTAATGCGGGTGGATTGGGAATAATCGGAGCCGGTTCGATGTATCCTGATATCTTCAGGGAGCACGTTCGAAAATGCAAGGCGGCAACGAATAAACCTTTTGCCGTTAATGTTCCGCTTTTGTATCCCAACATTCCGGAGATTATGCAAATCATTGCTGAAGAAGGTGTGAAAATTGTTTTCACTTCAGCAGGTAATCCCAAAACCTGGACGGCAGAATTGAAATCCAAAGGAATCAAAGTTGTTCACGTTATCGCGAATTCCAAGTTCGCTCTCAAAGCGGAAGAAGCAGGAGTGGACGCCATTGTCGCGGAAGGATTCGAAGCCGGC
The DNA here is from genome assembly GCA_016720935.1 of Bacteroidota bacterium. Classification (NCBI taxonomy): domain Bacteria; kingdom Pseudomonadati; phylum Bacteroidota; species Bacteroidota bacterium. The sequence continues at coordinate 148,190 of JADKJP010000007.1, read as the reverse complement.
GGACACAATGGTAGAGAAGAAACAACAACTCTGGTTTTGATTCCTATGATTCGTAAAGTCACAAAGCTTCCTCTGATTGCAGCCGGAGGAATTGGTGACGGAACAACCATGCTTGCCGCGTTTGCACTTGGCGCGGAAGGTGTTCAAATGGGAACCCGATTTGTAGCTTCTGAGGAATCGTCTGCTCACCAGAATTTTAAGCAAAAATTAATTTCATCACAAGAAGGTGATACACGACTTTCGCTGAAGCAACTCACTCCGGTTCGATTGATTAAAAATAAATTTGCAGAAGAAGTTGAAGCTGCTGAATTACGCGGCGCATCTGTGGAAGAACTCAAGACATTGCTCGGACGAGCGCGTGCAAAAAAAGGGATGTTCGAAGGAGATATGGAAGAAGGCGAACTTGAAATCGGACAGATCTCAGCTTTCATACGTGAGATTAAACCGGCAAAGGAAATTGTGAAAGAAGTATGGAACGAATTCCTTGAAGCGAGGAAGAAAGTTGTTTCTCTTGAAGTGGATTAATCTATGATGTTCCTATTCTTCAATATGACTGACATCTGACACATCAATTGTCATAGTCAAAATTTATTTTACATGCATTTGAATTATTGAGAACAGTTGCATATTATTTAACGATTTCAGTGTTCATAAACGAATCTTTAATTTAATTCATAAACGAATATATCTCTTACCTTCGCTGAAGATCTTTCCAATTCTATATGATCCAGTTTAAATCGCACACACTCAGCAACGGACTGAAGGTAATTGTCCATGAAGACAATGCCACTCCATTGGTCAACGTAAATATTCTCTACAAAGTAGGAGCAAGGGATGAAGATTCTTCCCGAACAGGTTTCGCGCATTTGTTCGAACACCTGATGTTCGGTGGCTCTGTCAACATCCCGGATTTTGACGGACCATTACAGGTCGCCGGTGGTGATAACAACGCATTTACCAATAACGACATCACCAATTATTACGAAACCCTTCCTGCCACAAATATCGAAACTGCTTTCTGGCTTGAAAGTGATCGTATGCTAAGCCTTGCTTTCACAGAAAAAAGTCTGGAAGTGCAAAGAAGCGTGGTGATCGAGGAATTTAAACAACGCTATCTCAACCAGCCATATGGAGATGTCTGGCTCTTGCTTCGCCCGCTTGCTTATAAAGTACATCCTTATCAATGGGCAACTATCGGTAAAGAAATTTCGCATATCGAAAATGCGACCATGGAGGATGTGAAAGGTTTCTTCTTTCGCTATTACTGTCCTGACAACGCCATCATGACGGTCTCAGGAAATATTAAGGCGGAAAAAGTTTTTGAACTGGCGGAAAAATGGTTCGGAGAGATCAAACGAAATATCAGTCCGCGCACGCCTTATCCCGCGGAACCACCACAAACAGAAGCCCGTTCACTCACCGTGGAACGTGACATTCCATTCGATTCTATTTACAAAGCCTATCATTCCTGCTCGCGTTTGGATCCTGAATTTTATGCGGTCGATTTGCTCACGGATATATTGAGCAGAGGAAAATCATCCCGACTTTACAATTCACTGCTCAAGCAGAAAAAACTATTTACTGAAATCAACGCTTATCAAACAGCCGACTTTGACAAGAGCCTGCTCGTGATCGAGGGCAAATTGGTAAAAGGTGTAACCATGAAGGAAGCAGAAGCAGCCATTCAGGAGGAAATAAATAAGATTATTACAGAATTGGTCTCAGTGGATGAGTTGCAAAAAGTGCAGAACAAAGTAGAATCCACAATTGAATTTTCAGAAATGGATCTTTCCAGCCGTTCCCTCAATCTGGCTTTTGCTGAATACATGGGTGATGTTAATCTTGTGAACACAGAAATAAAATTATACCAGAAGGTTACCCGGGAAGATATTCTCAAACAAGCTCAGGAAATATTCAGGGAAGAAAATTGTTCGACCTTATATTATCTGGCAAAGAAAAAATAATCCTCTCCAATTTATGAGCATGAAGAATTCTCCCGATAGAAAATCACAACCGGAACTTATCGAAATAGGTGCCGTTGATATACAGGAAGCAAAACCCTACAAACTGGACAATGGTGTCCCGGTGTATTATATAAATTCAGGTTTTCAGGATCTTGTAAAAGTGGAACTGCTTTTCCTGAACAGAACCTTTGACCCAACCAATGGCTTGCTGCATTCCGCTACCAACCGCATGTTGGGTGAGGGCACTTCAAAACACAATGCACAGCAACTCGCGGATGGTGTGGATTATTATGGCGCTTTTTACGAGACAGAAGAGAACGCGGATTATTGCACCGTTAACTTGTATACATTAAACAAGCATCTTGAATCAACCTTGCCTTATTTGCGGGAAATGATTACTGATGCGGTTTTCCCCGAATCTGAACTCGGTGTTTACAAACAAAATAACAAGCAGCGTCTCATTGTAGAAAATGAGAAAGTCGGTTCACTGGCCCGAAGAAAATTCAATGAAATTCTTTTCGGAAATAAACATCCATATGGATTTTATGTGGAGCCAACAGATTTTGATAAACTCAACAGATCAGTTCTGCAGACTTATCACAAACAGCAATACCTGAGTAATCATTGTGTGATTATTGTGTCCGGAATGATAGGCGAGGGGACATTGTCATTGCTGAATAAATTTTTCGGAGATAAAAACTGGTCAGGCGCTCAGGCAACACCTTTTGCTGTCGCGGAAATGAATTATACCGGCGATAAAAAACAATTTATTGCCAAAGAAGGAGCTGTTCAAAGCGCGATTCGGATCGGTAGAAGACTGTTCAATCGTAACCATCCGGATTATCCGGGGATGGCAGTTCTCAATACCGTTCTTGGTGGATATTTTGGTTCCCGTCTTATGTCCAATATTCGTGAAGACAAAGGATATACCTATGGAATTGGCTCCGCACTTGTTTCGATGAAACAGGAAGGGTATTTCTTTATTTCTACCGAAGTGGGTGCTGATGTTACGATTCCGGCGTTGACAGAAATTTACAAGGAAATAGACCTCCTCAAGACTGAATTGGTAGATGAGGAAGAACTCGAAATGGTACGCAATTACATGCGTGGTACATTTATAAAAGGTATCGAAAGCGCTTTTCACCTGGCGGATCGATTCCGTTCGCTTCATTTGCACGGTCTGGGTTATGATTATTACCAGAAGTATCTGGAGAAAGTCCGTACCATTCAGCCGGAAGAAATCAAGGCTTTGGCCAATAAATACCTTGATTCCAGCATGTTTTACGAATTGGTAGTCGGACGGAAATAATTGCCTCACTCAAGGGGAAAGCGTAAATTTAGGCGCTATTTCGTCCGGATGCGTCAACTTCCATTTTTTGTATTGCTGATCGTATTGCTGAATTCCATGGCAATGGATTCACAAGCCTTCAATATTCGCTGCATTTCTGTTGACGCAAGCGGCGCAGCAACAGTCAGTTGGGATAAAAACGGCTTGCAAGGGGCTTTTTTTCAGAAATATTACGTCTATCATTCAACGGTCGCTTCCGGACCATTTTCATTGAGCGACAGCATCTTCATTTTTAACAATACCCAATCGATCGACAATGCCGCCGCTGCAACAACCAATCTGGCTTACTATTATGTAGTATTTAAAAGCAACAATGGCGATCCGGATCAATACACGGATACAGTTCAGGCAATTTACCTGAATGTGACACCAAACAATGGTTTTGCGAATCTGGTATGGAACCCGACGCACACACCGCCCATCTCCAGCAACTACGTGTATTATAAAATCTATCGGGAATATCCCGCCGGAATCTTCACACTGATTGATTCGGTTAATGCATACACTGCAACTGTACCAATGACTTATACCGATGAGATTTACATTTGTCGTGATACGGTGAAGTATAAAATTGAAGTGACTGATTCGAGCGGATGCAAATCAATATCCAATTTCGATGGTGATATATTTGAAGACAAAACACCTCCCAATATTCCCACAATTGATTCGGTGAGTGTGGATGCAAATGGAAATGTTGTCGTCGCATGGTTGGTGGGAACTCCATCCGACCTTTCATTTTACCAGGTTCAATACAAGGATCAGACTGGAAACTTTCAACCTATTGCTTTGGTTGCCGGAATCAATAGTACATCGTATAGCAGTGTCATTCCCGCGACAACCGAATTGCAGACCATCGAAGTTGTTGCTCTGGACAGTTGTGCGAATCAGAGCGCTCAAAGTCTACCTCATTCCACCATTTTTGCACGGGCGAATTTTGAATTGTGTACGCACGCGATCAATTTATCCTGGACGCCTTACAGCTTCTGGAGCACTGCGCCAACCTATGAAATTTGGGTAAGTGTCAATGGAGGAGCGGAGTCGCTTGCAGGGACAAGTTCAACAACTTCTTTCAGAGATACCACTCTGATTTCCGGATCAAATTTTTGCTATCGGATCCGTGCAATTGATTCCGGTGGACCAAGGTCATCTACATCTAACAAAGTATGTCTTGTTCCTGTTTTCCCGCCACCACCAACTTTTTCATATATACGTCGCGTTACAGTAACAGGTCCGAATTCCATAAAAGTGGATGCCTATGTGGATGCTGCCGCTGCTGTGACAGGTTATGAACTGCTTCGCTCCGGGTCACCAACCGGACCATTTGTTTCCATCGCATCATTGACTGCAACTGGTTCTGCTTACATTTCTATTTCTGATTTTGGTGTTGATCCTGCGGTTCAGGCATATTATTACAAAATCTCTACCATTGATTCCTGCGGTTTGAGAGTTTATGATTCTCAAATCAGTAAATCGATTCTACTTACCGGTTTTTCCAATCCTGATTATACCAATACACTTGCCTGGGATCTTTACAATGAGTGGCCGACAGGTGTTGATTATTACAATGTGTACAGAACCGTCAATGGTTTCCGTGATCCGGTTCCGATTGCTACAATTTCCAATGGAAATTTATTGATGCTTACAGATACTGTAATTGATGATTTTTACAGCGATGGTGAATTCTGTTATACCATCCAGGCAATAGAATCTCAGGGTAATCCTTATTTCTTTCTTGACTCCAGTTTGTCAAATGAAATTTGCCTGCGGCAGGAGCCAGTGATTTTTATACCGAATGCATTTCATCCCGGTGGCAATTTGAACGAATCTTTCGGTCCTTTCAATGGCTTTGTGGATACAAAGGAGTATTCGTTTGATATCTTTAATCGTTGGGGAGAAAATATTTATTCTACCGACAATCCCCATGCACGGTGGGATGGATCAACACATCAGGCTCAGGCACCCGAAGGTGTGTATATCTACCAGATTAAAGCGAAGAAAGTGGATGGTTCTGAAATCCGGAAAGTAGGAGCAGTGACACTCATTCGATAATTCATGTGCCTGTATGTTGTTCAAAATCAGGCTTGAGTCTTTTGGTCTAGCGAACATGTTTTAATGCCCTCAATTTTTCGCAATTTTTGATGAAGAATTCGGAGAAATAATTGCTTTCCGCATTCATTTCAACCAAATCCTCCACTTATTTTTTTACCTTTGCGTGCAACTTTTTTTATCCCTGTCTGCACTATGAAAGTTGCTCAAGGCCGATTTCTCGGCGATGCCCTTACCTACGATGATGTACTGATTGTTCCTGCGTATTCGGAAGTACTTCCGAACGAAACGAACGTTGGTTCTTACCTGACGAAGAAAATTCGTCTGAACATTCCTATTCTTTCAGCCGCGATGGATACGGTCACCGAATCTGAAATGGCTATTGCTATTGCTCAGGAAGGTGGCATTGGAATGTTGCACAAGAACATGACGATTGATCAACAGGCTGCTGAAGTAAGAAAGGTAAAACGCAGTGAAAGCGGGATGATCAGTAATCCCGTCACGCTTCACGCGGATGCGCTTGTTCGCGAGGCAATGGAGCTGATGAAGGAATACAAAATTGGAGGGATTCCGGTTTTGGATAAAAACAATATCCTCGTCGGGATTTGTACCAACAGGGATTTGCGTTTTGTAAAAGATCTCAGTCTGCCTGTTTCAAAAATAATGACCAAGGACAACCTGATCACCACCACCGGTGTAAAGGATCTGAAGGAAGCGGAAGCTATTTTGCAGCAATACAAAATTGAGAAGCTTCCTGTAATTGATAAAAAAGGAAAATTGATTGGCCTGATTACTTATAAGGATATTCTGAAAGTTAAATCACGTCCGAATGCCTGTAAAGATGAATTTGGTCGCTTGCGTGTTGGAGCTGCCATCGGTGTCACCAAAGATGCTGTTGACCGTGCCCGCGCACTGGTTGAAGCCGGAGTGGATGTAATTACTATTGATACTGCCCACGGACATTCCAAAGGTGTTGTCGATACTCTGAAACAAATAAAGAAAGCTTTTCCAAAACTCCAGGTCATCGTTGGAAATATTGCCACTGCTGATGCAGCACGATATCTCGCTAAGGCCGGAGCCGATGCTGTGAAAGTTGGTATTGGTCCGGGTTCGATCTGTACTACAAGAGTCATTGCCGGAATCGGTGTTCCTCAGTTTACAGCCATTTACCAGGTCGCGGAAGCACTGAAAGATACTGACGTGTGTGTGATCGCAGATGGTGGAATTCGTTTCAGCGGAGACATCGCCAAAGCCATTGCTGCCGGCGCGGATACCGTCATGTTGGGATCTTTACTCGCAGGTACCGAAGAAAGTCCGGGTGAAACCATCATTTACGAAGGAAGAAAATTCAAAGGCTACCGGGGAATGGGTTCCATTGAAGCGATGCGTGAAGGTTCCAAGGACAGGTATTTCCAGGCTCAAACGGATGATGTAAAGAAACTCGTACCGGAAGGAATTGTCGGCCGGGTTCCGTACAAAGGACAGGTGGGAGAGGAGCTTTATCAATTGGTTGGCGGCTTGCGGGCAAGTATGGGTTATTGTGGAGCGAAAAATATTGATGAACTCCAGAAAGCCAATTTTATCCGTATTACCGCTGCCGGTGTTCAGGAAAGTCATCCTCACGATGTGGCGATTACCAAGGAAGCACCGAACTACCATCGTTAATTAACAGGTCATTCTGGTATTTTCCGCTAATGGAATTTATTGTCGATAATTCCTGATTTCCTGATTGAAATTCATTTGATTGGCTGACGTGTTAAAATCAGCCTCAAAACCATTGTTTTTTAAACATTTCACAGATACTTCATCAAAAAGTTCCCTAATTCTGTCAATTTTGCAATGTTTTGATAGAAACGATTGATTGCTAAATTTGCGCTCCCAAATACATTAATCAAATATGAATAAGAACCTCTTTCTTTCTGCATTGTTATTTTTAAGTATGTCTGTGGCCGGAATTGCCCAGGATAAAAGTGATCCTGTTATTCTCAACATCGCCGGCGAAAACATTCCGAAGAGTGAGTTTGAACGTGTGTTCAAAAAGAACAATACAAAGGAAACTACCTTCGATAAGAAAGCAGTAAACGAATATCTCCAGCTTTATATCAATTACAAACTCAAAGTGCGTGAAGCATTGGAGCTTGGAATGGATACTGCCAAATCTTTCGTTGATGAACTCGGTGGCTATCGCAAACAACTTGCTCAGCCTTACCTGGTAGATAAAGATGTCAGCGAAAACCTGCTGAAGGAAGCTTATGCACGTATGAAAACGGATTTACGTGCCAGCCACATTCTGATCAAATGCGATCAGAATGCTCTACCAAAAGATACTATCGAAGCGTATAACAAAGCCATGAAAGTTCGTGGTGAATTGTTGAAAGGCGCTGATTTCACAGCTTCCGCGAAAAAATATTCCGACGATCCTTCAGCTAAAGACAATGGTGGTGATCTCGGTTACTTCAGCGCGATGCAAATGGTTTATCCATTTGAATCAGCTGCATACAATACAAAGAATGGTGAAATCTCCGCTCCGGTTCGTACCCGTTTCGGTTATCACATTATCAAAGTAACAGATTCCCGTCCGGCTCAGGGTGAAGTGAAAGTTGCACACATCATGGTGAAAGTTGCCGCTAACGCGAAGGAAGATGATTCTACCAAAGCTGTTCAGAAAATAAATGAAATCTACACCAAACTGAAAGCCGGTGAGAAATTCGAAGACCTTGCCCGTCAGTTTTCCGATGATCAGAGCTCCGCGAAAAACGGTGGTTTGCTGCCAATGTTTGGAACAGGAAGAATGGTTCCTGAATTTGAAAAAGCGGCGTTCGCTTTAAAAACTGCCGGAGATTATTCAGAACCAGTTCGTACTTCCTACGGATGGCACATCATCAAATTGATTGAGAAGAAATCATTGGGTACTTACGAAGAACTCCAGGCTGATCTGAAACAAAAAGTTCAGAAAGATTCCCGTTCAGAGCTGAGCAAATCCTCCATGATTTCCAGAATCAAAGCGAAATATGGTTTCATGGAAGTTCCAAAAGCGAAAGATGAATTCATGAAAACCATTGACACCACTTTATCTTCAGGTAAATGGTCTGCCGACAATGCGGCTGCTCTCAAAGGAAACATGTTCTCTCTCCGTAACAAATTCTACTCCCAAAAAGATTTCGCAACCTATGTTGCCGATCACCAAAGCAAAAGAGGAGCAGGACTCGATCCAAAAATACTGGCTTCAAACATGTACACCGATTGGGTAAATGAAAGCTGTTTGGCTTACGAAGAAACAAAACTGGATTCTCTCTATCCTGATTTCCGCAATCTCATGGGTGAGTATCGTGATGGAATTTTACTGTTTGAACTTACCGATAAAAAGGTTTGGTCAAAAGCGGTAAAAGATACCACCGGTCTCAAAGAATTCTATGAGAAGAATAAAACAAATTACATGTGGGGTGATCGTCTTGATGCTACTGTCTACACTTGCGCAAATGCTGAAATTGCAAAAGAAGTCAGAAAGCAAATGAAGAAAATTGATGATGTTGATACCCTTCTTGCAAAAATCAACAAGAGCTCACAATTAAATCTTCAGGTGAAATCCGCGAAGTTTGCGAAAAATGATAACGAAGTCATCGATAAAATCGAATGGAAAACCGGACTGACAAAAGACATCCCGAAAGACAATCAGGTTGTGTTTGTCGATGTAAAACAGGTTCTCCCTGCTCAGCCAAAATCACTCGATGAATCAAAAGGACTGGTAACTGCCGATTATCAAAATGCTCTTGAAAAAGAATGGATCCAGACCTTACGCGCCAAATATCCCGTTCAAATCAAGCAGGATGTTGTCGATTCCATCGCTAATAAATAATCTTATCTATGTATAGAGAAATATGGCGTTCCTTGAAAAAGCGAGCGCCATACTTTTTTGAGCGAACATTGAATAAGCACTGGCTATCGAATTGTCAGGGACGAGGGACAAGGGACGAACATCGATACATCCGGGAGAATGGAGTACGGAGTCATTTCATTTTTTTCCATTCTACCAAAATCTAAAATCTAAAATCTAAAATCTAAAATCTAAAATCCAGCCAGTGCGCCTTCTCCTCCTAACTCTCATTCTAACAACACTGTCAGGCTGTTCCTACTTCAGGAAGAACCAGGAAGACAGGGGGAAGGATGCTATTGCCCGTGCCTATAATTATTATTTGTATCCGGATGATCTGCAGGGTGTGGTTCCGAAAGGAGCATCCAAACAAGACAGCGTCAATATCACCAAGTCATTTATTGAAAATTGGATTCGTCAGCAGGCAGTTTTGGAAAAGGCGGAAAACAACTTGAATGAAGAAAAAAAGAATGTCGAGAAAAAGCTTGAAGATTACCGCAAGACCCTAATCACCTACGCTTACGAGACGGAATTGATCGCTCAAAAATTGGATACCGTCGTGGCCGACAATGAAATTGAAGAGTATTATAAGGCCAATCAGAACAACTTTGAACTCAAGGACAATATCATTAAGGTAATCTATCTTAAATTGAACAAGAAGTCCCCGAAAATGGACAAAGTGAGAAACCTCTACCGTAGCAATTCTACGAAAGATCGTGAAGCACTTGCAGAATATTGCCATCAATATGCCGTTAACTATTTTCTGGATGACCAGACCTGGCTGCTCTTTGACGATTTATTAAAGGAAATTCCAATCAAGACTTACGACAAAGAACAATTCCTCCAGAACAACAGGAATATTGAAATCGAGGATTCAAGTCATGTTTACATGGTGAGTATCAAGGGATTCATGATCAAAAACAGCACTTCTCCTTTAAGCTTTGAGAAGAACAACATCAGAAGTCTGATCATCAACCAGCGAAAACTGAAGCTCATTGAGCAGATGGAGCAAAAAGCGTATGAGGATGCCCGAAAAAGCGGGGATGTTGAAGTCTATTGAATCCGGAACCGGAGGGAAGAACCAATATTTTAAGATTCATTAAGAACTTGTCTTACATAATATTAGATGGCCGGAAGGGATTCAAAAACTTTCCATTAAGCGGTATAAAAGATTAACTTTGCGATTCAAATTATAGATTCAAAATTTCTGGTGAAAAAAAATAGAATTTCTCGTTACATACTGCTTGTATTACTTTTTGCAAGTACAACCGGTTCGGCACAACAGGTAATTGATCAGGTAATGGCCGTTGTCGGTGATAAAATCCTTCTCCGTTCTGATATTGAAAAGCAATATGTCCAGTTTACGGCACAGGGAATGGAAACCGGCGAAAACACCCGCTGCCTCATTTTTGATCAGCTGCTGATGCAGAAATTGCTCCTCAACCAGGCCGATATCGACAGTGTGACTGTTCCTGAATCTCAGGTGGAAGGTGAACTGGATCGCCGGATGCGTTATTACATTCGCCAGATCGGTTCCGAAGAACAACTGGAAGCTTATTTTCATTCAAGCATCCGTCAGCTCAAAACTGAATTTCGTGAAATGATCCACGATCAATTGCTGGTTCAAACCATGCAATCAAAGATTACAAAGGATATCACTGCCACTCCAAACGATGTAAGGGCTTATTTTGAAAGCATTCCTTCCGACAGCCTTCCCTATATCGACGCGGAAATGGAGATTGCCCAAATCGTTCGCAATCCTCCGGTGAGTGAAGCGGAGAAAAAGGAAGTAAAAGCCCGTCTCGAAGAGTTCCGTACCAAAATCATGACCGGTGAAGATTTCGCTGTGTACGCTGCATTGTATTCACAGGATCAGGGTTCAGCAAAAAAAGGAGGAGAGCTCGGTATGTTTGAACGTGGTACCATGGTACCTGAATTCGAAGCCGCGGCTTTTCGTCTGAAACCGGGCGAAGTATCACCGGTGATTGAAACAAAATTTGGTTTTCATATTCTCCAGTTGATCGAACGCAGAGCGGATCAGATCAATGTCCGTCACATCCTTCTTCAGGCGAAAACAAATGACGCGGATCTTGTAAAAAGTGTTTATTTCCTCGACAGCCTTCGTGCAGAAATCAACAAGGGCTCAATCACTTTTGAAGAAGCCGCGCAAAAGTATTCTGACGATGAAGATACCCGAAACAGCGGAGGTCTGATGATCAATCCGGAGACCAATACAACCCGCCTTGCTCCCGATAAGATTGATCGTTTATTGTTCTTCCAGGTCGACAGCATGCCTTTGGATCGTATCTCTGCGCCTTTGCTGATGACTACAACGGATAATAAAAATGCCTACAGGATCGTTAAAGTGAAATCCAAGACTCAGCCGCACAAAGCCAACCTGAAAGATGATTACCAGAAAATTCAGGAAGTCGCTTTGCAGGAAAAACAAAACAAAGCACTGAGTGAATGGGTGGAGAAAAAACGCAAAACAACATATTTCCATATCAACCAGGAATATGCCGGATGCGAGGTTCTGAAGCACTGGAAGTTGAACGAATAGTTTTTTTATTTTGCATTTCGGAAAAATCCGTAAGCAGACCAATAATCAGTCTACACTAAATTTAAGCACTACTATCAGCCTATGGCAGCAAATTATAAAAGCGATGTTGAAGCAGTTCAGGATCTCGTCGTAAAATACAATTCTCTTCGTAAGGAAATCGGAAAAGTCATCATCGGACAGGATGAAGTTGTACGTGATGTACTCATTTCCATTTTCAGTCGCGGACATTGCCTGTTGGTGGGCGTACCCGGATTGGCAAAAACGCTTTTGGTAAACACCATCGCTCAGTCACTCGGACTCACGTACAACCGGATTCAGTTCACTCCGGATCTGATGCCTTCGGATATCATCGGGACAGAAATTCTTGACGAATCCCGTCATTTCCGTTTCATTAAAGGGCCTTTGTTCTCCAACATTATCCTTGCCGATGAAATCAACCGGACACCTCCAAAAACGCAAAGCGCGCTGCTGGAAGCCATGCAGGAATATGCAGTAACTGCTGCCGGGAAACGCTATGCCCTTGATCTCCCATTTTTCGTTCTCGCGACTCAAAACCCGATCGAACAGGAGGGAACCTATCCGTTGCCGGAAGCACAGCTCGACCGTTTTATGTTTAACGTATTGCTGACCTATCCTGAATTTGAACAGGAATTATTGGTGGTGAAAAATACTACATCCGATTATCGTCCGAAGCTGGAGAAAATTATTTCTGCCGAGGAAATTCTCTATTTCCAGGAACTCATTCGTCGTATTCCGATTCCTGATAATGTGTTGCAATATGCGGTTGCATTGGCAACCAAAACCCGTCCAAACACAGCGGCAGCTACCAAGGATGTAAATAATTTCCTTTCCTGGGGTGCCGGTCCACGTGCATCACAATACCTGGTGATTGGCGCGAAATGTCACGCCGCGCTCAACGGAAAATTCTCCCCGGATATCGCGGATGTCAAAGCTGTTGCTCATCCGATTCTTCGTCACCGTATTGTTCGCAATTACAGAGCTGAAGCGGACGGAGTAACCGTTGAAAAGATCATCAACGACCTGCTTCAGAGTTAAACATTCCCTGAAATAATCCTGATATTATTTCATGCTTCAAGAAAAGATCCGGTCTGGATATTACCTGTCGTGGATCTTTTCTGCCGGCTTTTCCCTGTTACTTTTTGCGATTGCCTGGTTCTGGATTCACCCATCCAGGGAGGTGCAGTTTCACGGAATTCTTTTTTCGAATTTGTCCATCGCGCCATTTGATTTTTCTACAGAAAATCCCGCCCGATACAGAATCCTTTCACCATTACTTGCTCATGCAATTGGATTGAGCGGGAAGCTCTTTTTCCTGTTTCCCTGGATCATGATGATTGCATTCATGACCCTCGTCCAACGTTTCTCCCTCTTGGGCAGCATTCCGTTGTATGCCGGATTTATCAAAGTCACCTTGCTGTCTTTTTCTTTCATGCTGTTTTTATGTCTGGCCGGTCCGGGCTATGTCGACAGCATAAGCTGGCAATTTCTGATGATCTGTCTGCTTCCGGGATTAAACAGAATTGCATTTGTAGCCTGCTTATTACTTGTATTGCTCAATCATGAATCCTCCATCTTCGCTTTTCCGGGATTACTTTTGTGGAGATACAGGGAACTTCCCTATAAAAAAGTTCTTCAACAAAGTCTGTTTGATTTACTTCCTGTTATTATCCTTTACGCTCTTTTCCGCTGGACAATTTCAGAGTTTACTCCTGTTCGTTATGATTTCAGTTTCTATCTGAGCAAAGAAAATATCATTGGAAATATTTACGCGAATTTTTCTCATTTATTCAACGGAGTATTTTACAGTTTTCGGATGGCATGGATTCTTCCCTTACTTGCCCTCATCTCAACAATTCAGAAAAAAGAATACAGGACCACCATTGTATTATCCTGCATGCTGATATTCCCGTTTTTTCAGTTATTCATTGCATACGATATCAATCGTCTATTGTGTCTATGTTTTCCTGCCTTCGTTTTATCTTTTGATTACCTTTTTCGGAACAAGCCTGTACAAACCCTGGCACTTTCCATCATCATCATCCTGATCAATCTTCTGTTACCGGTTTACATCATTGGAAAAGATACAATGGCCTCCGTACTGTAAAAAACATCATCATTCCGGATTGTCAATGTCCGGAAATTCTCTAGAACTGATCCTCATTTTCGCTATTATAGAAATCATTCCACCAAATCAGAAAATATTTTTGAAAGAATTTTTGGAACGATCCTTTTGTTCTCCTCAATTCCGCCCTTCCCGTGCTCCGCTCGTTCCTCGCTGCGCCCGGGGTTAGGTTGCTGAGTGGTTTGCTCTTAAATACTTTTATTTATAGCAAATGCGCTTTGTGATTAATGAGGAATGAAAACGAACAATCTTTTCAACCCAACAAAAAAAAAAACAAAATTTTTTACTATTTTTCCCCCCCTTTTCCCCCGCGGGGGGGGGTTTTGGGTTTTTGGGTAATAAGGGCCCCCCCCCCCCAACCATAACCCGGCACCTTTTTTCCCCCCCCCCCCCCCTCCCCCCCCCCCCCCCCCACCCCCCCCCCCCCCCCCCCCCCGCGGGGGTGGGGGTTGTAAAAAAAAATTTAAAAAAAATTTTTTTTTTTTCCCCCCCAAATTTTTTCACTCGTAACTCGTAACTCATCAATCTAAAATCTAAAATCTAAAATCTAAAATCCAAAATCCAAAATCACTCCTCCGCAATCTCCAGGTTTTCAATCGCCACTTTTGCCAACATTGTTCCGAAGTTGACATAAATCGTATTCTTTTTTATTTCTTCAACGATACCAATTTGTTTGCCTTTCAGCATCCTCACTTTACTGCCAATCTGAATTTCTTTTTTCAGCTTTTCGATTAAAGCCTGGCGACGTTTCTCGATTTTTTCGGGAGCATTGTCAGCGGCTTTTTTCTTTTTCTCTGCGGTCATCTGACCGACAAACTTTTTAATAATGGGTTTCTTGTCTTTTGACTTATCCCATTCTTCCGCGAGAATTTGCATGCGTCGTCCCAATTCGAGGAGCTTGCGATTCTCGTCCCGTTTGGATTTTTCCTGTTCCAGTTTGCTTTCCAGCTTTTCACGCAGTTGCTCGAATTTTTCAGCAGAAGCGGTGGTCCGGTCTTCTTTATTCTTCAAAGAATGAAGCTGTTGTTCAAGCTGCACTTTTTGTGAATGCAAAGTGGATAACATCGCGTTCAGTTTGATTTTGTCCTGCTGTACTTTTTTCTTTGCTCTGTCCAAAACATGTCTTGGTAAACCGATTCTTTCAGCTACTTCAAAAGTGTAGGAACTTCCGGGTTGTCCGGATATTAATTTGTATTTGGGCTGCAAAGTCTCAGGATCAAAAAGCATGGAAGCATTGCGTACGCCATCCAGATGATCCGCCAGCAATTTGATATTGGTGTAATGGGTAGTAAACA
Source organism: Bacteroidota bacterium (assembly GCA_016720935.1). Lineage (NCBI taxonomy): Bacteria > Pseudomonadati > Bacteroidota > Bacteroidota bacterium. The sequence goes on along the minus strand of JADKJP010000007.1, from coordinate 132,963 downwards.
CACCAAAAGCTTTTCGTTTGTTCAATTCCTCGAGTACAACTTCCGCGATCGCTCCGCCAAGCTCAGGATCCGTACCCGTGCCAAATTCATCGATCAGAATCAGGGTACGGTTGTTGGCCATCCGAAGAAACTGATTCATCCGGATCAGGCGGGAGCTATAGGTACTGAGAGCGTATTCTATTGACTGACTATCGCCGATATCTGCCAGTAAATGATTGAAGAAACACATTTCTGATTTTTCTTCCGCGGGAACGAGCAAACCGCTTTGCAACATGATCTGCAAGAGCCCGACCGTTTTTAAGGTAATCGATTTTCCTCCGGCATTTGGTCCGCTGATGATCACAATCCTGCTGTCCTGCTTGAGTTCAATGGACAACGGAATGATTTCTTTATTCTGAATACGATTCTGTAAATAGAGCAGGGGATGGTATGCATTAACCAGGCGCACGACTGAATTTTTACTCAACTGCGGTAAATTCGCTTTGATCTCCAGAGCGAAATTTGCTTTTGCCCTCACAAGATCAAATGCTGTCAGCACTTCATGATAGGCTCTGATCAAAGCGCTGAACGGACGCAATGTATCCGTTAACTCCCGTAACAAACGGTTGATTTCATAGCGTTCATCCTGTTCCAGTTCCGCAATTTCATTGTTCAGTTCAACCAGTGCTTCCGGTTCCACAAATGTGGTTTTCCCACTTTCACTTTTTCCATGCACAATGCCTTTGACTTCTCTTTTGTATTCAGAAGGCATGGCAAGTACACGTCTGTTGTTGTAAAAGTTTTCTTCGTTATCACGCAACCAACCTTTTTTCTTCAGATCCAGAATAAAACTACGGAAGCGTTTATCTGCTTCGCGCCGTTTAGAACTCAATTGATTCCGGATATCCTGTAAAGTTGGAGAGGCGCTGCTTTTTACCTGTGAATGTGCATCGATGATCGAGTCAATTGCCGCGATAATTTCCTGCGTGATGTAGACATTTTGAGTCAGCAGGAGGAGATTGGGATAAGAAGCTTTCCGGTCATTCAGAAATTTCAGGATCGCGTTAATGGAGACGGATGCTGATCGGATCTTACTGAACTGCACTTCAAGTAACATGGATCCCGAAATAAGCAATAGCTGGGATTCTTCTTCAAAGTCTTCAAAAGTCAGATCCGGAAAATAACCATGCTGATTCAGTGTTTGCTTGAATTCATCAACTTGCTTTAAGACCAGTGTGAGGTAGTCGCGATCCGCTATTGGTGCGAGTTCCAGCGCTTTACGCTTGCCGGAAGCCGATCTGCAATGATGTTCCACACGGTCTCTGACCCTGTCAAATTCAAACAATGCTAAAGTATCGTCACCGAATAATTTCATCCCCGCAAAGATTTGAATTTTCTTCACATGACAATATGAATTTTAATATGAAAATTGAATAAAACCGCACATCCAATAAACATCAAATCCACTCACAACTAAGCACCAGTCTCTAACCACCAAGCACTAACCACCAAGCACTAACCACCAAGCACTAACCACCAAGCACTAACCACCAAGCACTAACCACCAAGCACTAACCACCAAGCACTAACAACTAACAACTAACAACTACCAACGATTCCCTATCTTAGTCCACCAAATGGATTCACCCAGACATATCGCAATAATTGGTGCAGGTGCTGCCGGTTTCTTTGCTGCAATTCAGTCGGCACAAATGAATCCATCAGCAAGGGTGGTCATTTATGAAAAGAGTGATAAACTTTTAACCAAGGTCAGAATCAGCGGTGGCGGACGCTGCAATGTGACGCATCACTGTTTTGATCCTTCGGTTTTAGTACACTTTTACCCAAGAGGAAGTAAGGAATTGTTGGGTCCTTTTCATCGTTTTGGACCGGAACAAACAGTAGAATGGTTTCGGAATAATGGAGTTGATTTGAAAGTGGAAGAGGATGGGAGAATGTTTCCAATCAGCAATGATTCTTCTACAATTGTTGAATGTCTTTTGGAACAGGCAAACCGGGTAGGAGTGATTATAGAAAGGGAAGCCAAAGTGAAAAAGTTGCAGCCAATGCCTTCAAAAAAGATCCGTTTATTTTTTGACGGACACGAGGATGTTATCGCGGATGCTGTCCTTGTCGCCAGTGGCGGATTTCCTTCGCTTGCTTCCTTCAACTGGCTCGCGGATTTGGGACATAAAATTGTTCCTCCGGTTCCTTCATTGTTTACTTTCAATATGCCGGGAAATCAGATTACCTCGTTGATGGGACTGAGTGTTTCCAATGCATTGGTTAAGATTAACGGGACAAAATTTCAACAGGAAGGCCCACTCTTAATCACACACTGGGGAATGAGTGGCCCTGCGATTTTAAAGCTGAGTTCACTGGGTGCAAGAAAGCTGGAGGAATTGAATTATCAGTTTGAAATAAATGTCAACTGGACAGGTAAGCTCAATCAGGAGGAGATAAAAGAGTTCCTGCACTCTTTAAAAAAGAACTCTCCTAAAAAAGCCGTAGCACAAACACCATCTACCGGAATACCAAAACGATTATGGGAATTTTTAGTCTACAAAGCCGGTATTTCTGATGATACTATCTGGGCGGATTTTTCTTCAAAAGAATTGAATCGTCTTTCCGAAATTATTTATTCGGATAAATATACAGTCAGCGGTAAAACAACTTTCAAAGAAGAATTTGTAACCTGTGGTGGAGTTTCATTAAAGGAAGTTGATTTCAAAACCATGCAAAGTAAAGTTGTCCCTAATTTGTATTTCGCAGGAGAGGTATTGGATATTGATGCACTGACGGGTGGCTTTAATTTTCAGGCAGCATGGACAACCGGATATATTGCCGGCGAATCCATGTCAGGCGTATAGGCATATCAGGAAAAATCACATACACATATTGCCTGAATTGTTTGAAAAATCGGACCGGTTTTAAAATACTTTAGAACTCTCTCAACATCAATCTGTTCTATTTTATTTTCCGCTTCATCATTAGCGGAGTTTACTTATTTTTACTGCAAATATTTAAGTATGTACAAGTATCTATCCCTGGTGATCTTCATTTTTGCATTGTCAATGGAGTCAATGGCACAGCATACCGTCAGCGGAATTGTCTCGGATCAAAAGGACAAAACCAAATTTCTGGATAATGTTGCCGTATATATTCCGGATTTTAATCGCTATGATATTTCTAAAGAAGGAGGAACTTACATTTTACGAAATGTCGGAATAGGAGTGGTGAATATTCAGTTCACGAGAATCGGTTATAAATCTGTTGTTCGTACAATCAACACAAAAGACAGCGCCACTGTGCTCAACATTGAAATGGAGCCGTCTGCTATGGAATTGGAAGAGGTTGCAATTACGAGCAACAGTACAAAATTGCCGGATGATATACCTTATCCCGTAATCACTTATTCTGCACATGATCTCAAACGCGATGGAAATATGGGATTACTGCAACGCTTGTCATATGAGCAGGGTATTGATAAAATCTCTCTGGGAAACGGAATCACCAAACCTGTGATCCGTGGTTTATCATTCAACCGTTTATTGCTTTATCAATATGGTACACGGATTGATAATCAGCCCTGGGATGACCGTCACGACATGGGCATCAATGAAAATGGAGTCGATAAAGTGGAAGTCATCAAAGGCCCTGCCGCTTTGATTTATGGTGCTGATGCCATGGGAGGAACCATCATTTTTACGGATGAAAAACCGGCCATCAGTGGGAATGTAGTAGGCGATGTAAATCTTGGATTTCATACAAACACCTTGGGTATCGTTTCAGAAGCAGGTGTAAAAGGTACATCCGCAAAAGGACTTTTCTATTCCGTCCGCTTTGGCGCGAATTCTCATACCAGTTATGTACAGGGTGAAGGAGAAGAAGTGAAAAAGAATACGGAAGACAAAGAGTTTGCAGCCAATTCAAAATTCATGTCTACCAATGGTAAATTTGTGATTGGTATGAGTAAAAAATGGGGAGTCAGTAAATTCACTTATTCCTATTTGAATCAACAAATCGGAATTGTTGAAATTGAAAATGATTCAACCCTTGAACCCGGTGACCTCAATGCCGAACAACGTGACCGGGAAATGGAAGCTCCTTATCAGGATGTGACTTCCCATGTGGCGGCTCTGGAAAATACAATCGTGTTGGGTTCTTCGAAAGTCAATTTCAATTTATCATATCAGCTTAACGACCGTAAGGAATTCGAACCATTGCCTGATAAGCAAAAAGAAGATGCAATCGCGTTAAAACTTAATTCCATTACTTATGATTTAAAATATTCTTCCAATTCAGAGAAAAAATTTGGTTACACAATAGGAACACAGGGATTGATTCAAAGTAATAAGAATTCAGGAAAAGAAGGACTGGTTCCGGATGCTGACGAAACTGATCTTGGATTTTACGCCTTGATTCGCTATGATGTGAAGAAATGGAATTTCCTTGCCGGCGGCCGATTTGATGCGAGAAGTCTGAGTGTTAAATCCTATGAAAGTTCCGAAATTTCAGTAAGTCCGGATGAACGGCCATTTCTAAAATTTGACAGGAATTTCTCTCTGGCAAATGGTTCTATCGGTACTGCCTATCATCCGATTGAACACCTTACATTGAAGGCGAATGTTTCAACCGGTTTTACCGCGCCAAATTATGCTCAGTTGGGAGTGTATGGAAAACACGAGGGAACCTATCGTTTTGAAGCAGGAAATAAAAACCTCGACATTGAACAAAATTTGGAAGGCGATTTTGCTGCCATACTGAATAGCAAAAATTTAGATATCCATCTGGAAGGTTTTTATAATAAAATTACAGGTTATATTTATTTGAAAAATAACGGAGGATTCAAAACCGTTTCAATCGGTGGTGTAGATTCATTACTTCCGTTCTATGAATATCGCCAGGACGATGCTACAATTTCAGGCGCTGAATTTGCCCTTGATATCCACCCTGAAAAAGCGCAATGGATTGATTTGAATTTGTCGTACGGAATCATGAAGGCTGAATTGGAGAATGGAGGAAACCTACCCTATATACCGGCGGATAAATTTGTAGCCGCATTGAAATTTAAAAAGAACAAAATGAATTATGTGTACAATCCATACCTGCAGCTTGTATACAGCAAATATTTTGAACAGGGAGAAGTGGCCACCTTTGAAACAACAAGCGAAGGCTATGATCTTCTGGATCTCCACCTCGGAGGTAGTTTCCGCTGGGGACACGAGATGTTTGATTTGAGCATCTCGGCGAATAACCTGATGAACACCGGTTATTTCAATCATCTGTCACTCATCCGCACAATTGGAGTTCGTGATATGGGAAGAAACGTGTGTGTGAATCTGAAGATTCCTTTTGGAATAAAAAGACCTAAATAAAATCCGCTTAAAATTTCTTCATTTCTTCTTCAGATTATCTTGCCGGTAGAATGCTTGATTCCGGCAGGAGAGAAGCGTTTTATCACAAATTAGCCGGATTGCATGAAACTTTATTAAGATAGCTCCGGTTGAAAGAAATAAGCGCATTCACACTTATTAACACCTCTGTGCGTATCTTTGTATTTCCTTTAATTTATCTATGAAAATCAAAATGAATCAAAACGTGATTTCCCGTTACCTGGCATTAATTCTTACTGCTTACTTGTTCGCAGGAACTATTCATTCCTCATACTCACAGGCGCTCCAGCCTACAAAAATGGATTATGCTCTGGAAGTGATTAAATATTATTATGTGGATACGGTAAATGATAAGAAGCTTACCGAAGAAGCTTTGAAAGCGATGATCAAAACCCTGGATCCGCATTCAGTTTATATTCCGCTTGAGGAAATGCGTGAAATGAATGAACCATTGGTGGGTAAGTTTGAAGGAGTGGGAATTCAATTCAATATCCATGAAGATACCATCATGGTCACACAAACCATTCCCGGAGGCCCTTCTGAAAAACTCGGAATTCGTGCCGGTGACAGGATCGTTACCATTGATGATAAAAATGTAGCCAGTATCAAAATCACTAACAATGATGTCCTTAAAAAACTTCGCGGCGATAAAGGAACGAAAGTGAAAGTAGCGATTTTCCGTCGTGGGGTTCCTGAGCTTATTGAATACGTCATTACCAGGGATCAGATTCCATTGTTTAGTGTGGATGCCTCCTACATGGTCGCTCCGCAGATTGGTTATATTAAAATCAGCCGTTTTGCTGATTCAACGGTAGAAGAATTTAAAAAGGCTTTGAGCAAACTGAAAGAACAAGGCGCGACCAGTCTTATCCTGGATTTGCAAAATAACGGTGGTGGTTATCTCAACCGTGCTGTAGAACTTTCGGATGAATTCCTCTCTGAAGGAAAGAAAATTGTATACACACGAGGCAGAAACAGTCCGTCTGACGATTTTAATTCTACTACTACCGGAGGATGGGAAAAAGGAAAACTTGCAATTCTGATCGACGAGACATCCGCATCTGCTTCTGAAATTGTTTCCGGAGCTGTACAGGATTGGGACCGCGGACTGATTATCGGTCGCCGTTCATTCGGGAAAGGCCTTGTTCAGAAACCTTTTCAGTTGCCTGATGGTTCCGTCATCCGTTTGACCGTTGCACACTATTATACGCCTTCAGGAAGATGTATTCAGAAACCTTATCAATTGGGTGATGAAGATGAATACGATTCCGATCTGAACAACCGGTACAAACAAGGCGAATTGTTTAATGCGGACAGCATTCATTTTGCTGATTCAACAAAGTATTTTACCAATGCAAAACGTGTTGTAAAAGGTGGCGGTGGAATTATGCCGGATTTGTTTGTTCCACTTGATACAACTATGGGCAGCAATTATTACAGCAACCTGCTTCGCAAAGGAGCATTAAATGATTTTACACTGACCTATACCGATAACAACCGTAATCAGTTAAAAACAGATTATCCAACCATCCAGGTGTTCCGCGAGAAATTTAAAATTGAACAAAAATTCCTCGACGACTTTTTTGCATTTGCTGCAAAACAAGGGGTAACCATGGATACTGCCGGCTATAATGCTTCCTTACCGCTAATAAAAATTCAACTCAAAGCTTTGTTAGCCCGAAATCTTTGGGATACGGATGCATATTTTGAAGTGATCAATGATCTCAATGGTGCATTACAAAAAGCGATAGAAGCAATCAGCAACAACACATTCGAGAAAATGAAACTCGCCGGTAAATAATTTTTGTAATAATGCCAAGGCTCATACGTTTCTTTTTCTTCTTTGCCGGTATGGCACTGATTTCTTTGCCAGCGATTGCACAGATTTCATCTGTGAAAATCATGTGCTGGAATCTGCTCAACTGGCCGAATACCAGTTCGGCAACACAGGATAGTACCGATCGCTGTCCTGATTACCGTACAGTTGTGCAATACGAAGAACCGGATATTCTGGTCACAGAAGAAAATACTTCGACTTATAGTACCACCTGGTTTCTGAATAGTGTGATGAATGCCAATGGTCCTGTATACCGTCAGGGAACTTATATTCAGGGACAGGATACGAACAATGGCATCTTTTACAAGGATTCACTTTTTCGGTTTGTGAGTAACGTCCGGATTACAACATCGCTCAGAGACATCAGTCAATTTACACTTGTCTTCAAAGCGACGGACGATACAATTCTGATTTATGCTGTTCATCTTAAAGCGAGCAGTGGAACTTCCAATGAGTTGCAAAGAGCAGGGGAGGTGGACGATCTTCGGGCGGTTACTGATCAGCTGCCAGCCGGAACTAACTTTATAGTATGTGGTGATTTTAATATCTATGGCGACTATGAAAGCGCTTATCAGAAACTTCTTCAGCCGCATGCTGGTACTGATGGCAGGTTTTATGATCCGCTAATCATGACAGGCACCTGGAACGATCCGGTTTACAGTATTTATCACACTCAGTCGACAAGATTAAATTCCCTTGGCGGTGGTTCATACGGAGGTATGAATGATCGCTTTGATATGATTTTACTTTCTCGTGCTGTAACTGAACCCACAGGTATTTATTATCAACCCGGTTCGCTCACACCGATGGGAAACGACGGAAACCATTACGATCAGTCTGTGAACTATGGCACCAATACCGCTGTTCCCACAAACGTGGCGAATGCTTTGTATTACTCTTCTGATCATTTACCGGTATATGCATGGTTTGATATCGGTCCGACTAGCGGAATAGAAGAACAAAATACTTCTGTCTTTAACCTGAATGTGTATCCAAATCCAATTCAGGATCATGGGAAAATTACTTTTCAAACAACACATTCAGCTTATGCAAACCTGCAGCTGAGCGATATTACCGGAAAAGTCATCTGGGATTCCGGGATGAATTTTTACCCGCCGGGAAGGTCAGAACTTGAGATTCCAGCTTTTTTATTGAAAAATCCTGGTCTTTATTTCCTTTCCTTGAAATCAGATAATATACTGATTAACAAGAAGATACTTATTCTCAATTAATTTTTTATTGGTTTTTAATAAGACAAACTGCTTTCAGGCGTTTGTACTGGAACTTTTGTATCCAATTTTAGTTAAAGCAATATAAACGTAAACCAACATGGCCAAGAAGAGCAGTCGGAAACCTAAACCGAAAGTAGGCGCCTTGCTGATCTCTGAGCCTTTTAACCCTGAGCCAACATTTAAACGTTCTGTGGTGCTGATCAGTCAGCATACCAAGAAAGGTTCCATCGGATTTATCATCAATAAACCTACACCTTTATTGATCCACGAGGCATTGGATGATTTCCCTGAATTCGATGCTCCTGTATATTGGGGCGGATCTTTACGTTTGGATTCTATTTATTATGTGCATTCCGTTCCCGCATTGGAGGGGAGTCACAAAATTGCAGAGGGTGTATACTGGGGAGGAAATTATCAGCAATTAAAAATGATGATCGAAGCCGGTGAGATTTTGCCGGATCAGATAAAATTCCTTGCGGGATATTCAGCATGGGATTCCAAGCAACTGGAAGAAGAAATAAAATCAGAAAACTGGTGGATTACTGAAGCTGATCAATACAGCACATTGCTTGAAGAACCAACAGTGGTCTGGGGAAGTGTACTTCGGAAAATGGGTCACGTATACGGAATCCTGAACAATTTCCCTGAGGATCCGGGGATCAATTAAAACTCACAAAACTTTATAATGAAAAAGCTCACAGGACAATTCCGGTGAGCTTTTTCTTTTTTATTATTTTATTATTCAGGGACGAAGATGGAAGCTCACTGTATTTCCATTCTTAGTGACTGTAGCAAGATCATCGCAGCTTCCGTTTCCGAAATCAATTGTGCGCACTATTCCGCTTGAAGGAGTGATGGCGATCGTACCGCTGGTGATCCAATAGCATGAATTGTCGCGGATAAGATCTGTTATCACTGCGCTGAATACATCACCGGAATTATTGGTGGAATTGGCAGTGCCATTTACTTTGTAAATGTCGTTGACATACAAACTGTCACCATATCCCTGGATCATTTCACGGGTACGCTGACTGTTCCATGTTCTCCACGTGCCGTCAGGACGTGTAACTTTCATGTTTACAGCATTGATGCTCCAGTTCATGTTTCCGGATGTATTAAAGCCGTTGTTGGTAACAGTTCTGGTTCCTTCGATATGACGGCCATTCACAAAGTAATTGTCAAAAGTAACTACCCAGGAAGCTCCCGGAGTGAAATAGCCTCCTCCGGTGTAAGTAACAATCACTTTACCACTGCGCAGTCGGCCATCATGACCGGTACAACCCGTACCGAAATCAATTGTTAATGTATGATTCACAGTGTCTCTGGTTACTAATGCGCATCCCGTAAAATTGAACTGAAGATCTTCCGCAGGAGCACCGGTACGCTGGTCAATGCCACCGGTAGTGGATGTTGAAGCCTGCGCTACCATATTGTCCACATCAGAATAAATGTTTTCTGTTTGTCCAAGATCCGCGGCAGAGCTTGAAAAGTCGTCTTTGTTGTCAGATAAATTGTTGTTTTCTTTTCTGCAACCACTCATCATTGTCATAGCTGACACGGCAATACCAATTGTCAGTAAGGAAAGAAGATTTTTTGTCTTGCTCATTTTTAAAATGTTTTTGTAATGGGGTTTTTTAGAATTGTGATTTTATGAGCTTAAGACCCCCGGGACAGGCAATGGTTTAAATCGTTTATTGTTAATTGATATTTTTTATTTTGAATGGTAGTGAAAATTCATTTTTCCTTTAAAATATCAGGTAAAATGAGGCTTTTCTGCCCTTTGGCTCATTTAAATTTATACGTAAAATGGTGAGAAACAATGTTGAATCCTTTGTTCAGATACAATCGATGGGCATCATAGCGCTCCGGAAAACAGCCGGAGTCAAGATGAATTTGCTCACAACTATTTTTTCTCGCTTCATCAAATACGTAATCCAACAGAGCGGAAGCATAACCCTTTCCTCTTCCTTCAGCAACTGTTCCGAGATCGTCAATGTATATCGCTTTTCCCCAAGCCAGGAGGTTTGCATACCTGTACCCACAAAAGCAGGGAACTTTTCCATCGTCTTCTACATATATTAATATATATCCTTCAGACATCATCCCTGTGATTCTCTCAACAATGTTTTCTCTTGTCATCTTTGGACGAAGCGAATGAATCGCATCGAAACATTTCAGGATTTCTTCAGGTGTACTTGCGCGTTTTACTTTCATTTTTTTTTTAGTGCTTAGTGGTTAGTTGTTAGTGGTTAGTGCTTAGTGCTTGGTGGTTAGTGCTATCTTGAAACCGTTATAAACCTTGAACATCGAACCCTAATCCAGGCTCCTCAGTATATCCAAGTTCTTTCTGTCCATATCATCCTCTTTATCTGTTTCGAGAACTTTTGGAAGTTTTGCAAAATGTTTTAAAGCGAGTTTGAAGGCTTCGATTCCAATTTTTCCTTTTCCAATATGTTCGTGTCGATCTGTTTTACAGCCCAATTCTCCTTTGGAATCATTCAGATGAATGGCCTGAAGGTGACTCAGTCCGATGTGCTTTTCAAATTCCGATATGGTTTCTTCGAATGCGGTCCGGGTACGCAGATCATAACCTGCGGCAAATGCATGACACGTATCAAAACAAATTCCTATTCGAGAGGATGAAGCACCATGCAACATTTTTCCAAGCTGTTCAAAAGAGTGACCAACGCTTGATCCCTGACCGGCTGTATTCTCCAGAAGAATTTTTACATGCGAATGAGCTGTACTTTTCAAAACATGCTTTAGTCCATGTATAATGTTTTCTATTGCAATTTCCGGTGACTGACTTTTAGCAGCACCCGGATGCAGTACACAAAAGGAAAGCCCGAGGTCATGGCATCTGTGAACTTCTCCGGTCAACGCGTCTACAGATTTTCTTCTCAATTCAGGATCTTCACTGGCGAGATTCAACAAATAGGAGCAATGTGAAAACACTATTTTGACCTTACTGGATTTCCAGGCAGCTTCAAATTGTGAGGCCTGTTCTTTATCGATGGATTTGTTAATCCATTGTCGTTGATTTTGTGTAAAAATCTGAAAAGTATCAATGCCTAATGCGTTCGCTTCTTCAAATGCATTATGAAGTCCGCCACTAATTGAACAATGAACACCAAGAAGTGTGGGTTTCATAGATATTGGATGGAAGTTGGTCTTCTAAAGGTAATATTTCCCTCTCTTTTGATTGTTCAGAATCATATTTTGAGGAAAAAATGCCGGGCCATTTCAGTGTACTTACATTTTTTTTGAATAACCTATTAATGCAACTGTTGAAGACATCCGGACTCCAGGAAGAATTGAACTGTTTCAGCCTGAGAATCAAACGTATGAAGCAATCACCCATGAATGCCTGAAAACTTAGTAAATTTGAAATATTTTTCCACAAACTATTGCAGATTCCCGAATAATCCTATTTTTGCACCCGCTTTAAACAAGTAGGATTCCGTAGCTCAGCTGGTAGAGCAATACACTTTTAATGTATGGGTCCTGGGTTCGAGTCCCAGCGGGATCACTGAAAACAAAAAAAGGAACTGTATGGTTCCTTTTTTTTTCCTTTTAATTGTCTTCGTAGCTCAGTTGGTAGAGCAGCTGACTCTTAATCAGCGGGCCACAGGTTCGAGTCCTGTCGAGGACACCAATCCGGAAAAGATTCTGAGATTACTGATACACTAGCATAATTAAATTTTACATCGATCAATTTTCTTTTTTTTCAGAGGATCGGGATCATCGAAAATCAGAACTTAAGCCATTCGACTTCGTATATGATTGCAATACTTTAATCCGATCCATGTTAAGATACCTGATCCTAAGCTTACTATTTATATTTCCATGTGGGATCAATTGGAGCATGGCTGACAATACAATTAGTTCGAGAAGCGCTTTGGCAGCAAGTTATCCCGTACCTCCTCAAACAGACCACAGTTTATTTTATGTCCAAAGGAGTAAGAATACCAATTCAATTGTATACGAAACCAATTATTTGCCTTCAGGCAAAATCAACCTCGAGGATCCTGTTAAAATTTACTGGCTGCAATACGCTACTGACAGTTCACGTACGGATTTGAATTATGTGCAACGCCGCTATGCATACGGAATTCAGGCAACACCTGTGAAAGGGCATCCCGGACAATTTGTATTGAATTTTGTGTCCTATGAGAAAAAGAAATTTTATCTCATTGGAGATGCTGACGGAAAAAAATACAAAGCATTTGTTTCCATCAACGGGAAGATGGCAGAATTAAAAAGGATCTTTATTTATCTGGATGGCGGTACTTTTTGGTTTCCCAATATTGTGGATATAGAAATTACCGGAAAAGATCCATTAACACAGCAGCCAATCATAGAGCATTTTAAACCCTGATCTATTTTTTCAATCAGGCAACCTATCTATTCAAATCATCGGATGACGCTTGAATTCTGCTGTTCTGTCAAATAGAAAACGGTAAGTAACCAGTGTCCTGCTTTTGTACGTTCCCAGATTTTCAGCGATACTGATCATTTTGGGATTGAAATCTCCGATCCATTGCATTTCAAAATCGTCGTAGAGTTTTTCTTTCTGTATGAGTGCGGCTCCTTCAACAATCATAAAGCTGTCAATTCCTTTGCCCTGAAATTCAGGTACAATTCCAAAAACCAGTCCGATGAATTTTTTGGTTTTTCTTCGTTTCAAAAGAAGAATGAACTGAAGTTTTTGGATCCAACCAAATTTCCCTTTGAAACGGGCAAAGATTTGGTTGATATCCGGGAGATTGACCCACATGGCTATTGGTTCATTCTTGTAATACACATACCAGATGACTTTTTCATCGATGACAGGTTTCATGGATTTAAAAAATTTCTGGACCTGCTTTTTTTCCAGATCCTTCCCGGCACCATGCTTGTTGCCCCATGCTTTATTGTATACTGTCCTGAAATCTTCTGCATATTTTTCCAGATCTTTTTTCCTGAGATGTCGAGCCTGGTAATCCGGATTACTTTTTACATTCAGATGTCTTTCATAAAATTTTGGCAACAACTTGCTCATGACTTTGAGCGAATAACACCATTGTTCAAAGTATGTCTTGAATCCATAGGACTCAAACAGTTCTTTATAATAAGGTCTGTTATAATTCATCTTATAAGGAGTAGGAGTGAACCCCTCCGTAATCAAACCCCACCAGCTATCTCGTTCCCCGAAATTTATCGGGCCATCCATAGCTTCCATGCCTCTTTCTTCAAGCCATTTTTTTCCGGTTTCAAAAAGCAAGTGAGCAGCTTTTTGGTCGTTGATACATTCAAAGAAGCCAATACCTCCGGTATAGGGATGTTCTCTTTTGGCTAATTTATCATTGATAAAAGCGGCGATTCTTCCAATACATTCACCCTGATCATCGCGAAGTACGAATCGTGTGCATTGACCATGGCGAAAAAACTTGTTTTGTGCCGGGTCAAAAACAGCTTTTATATCTTTTTCCAAAGGCATAGCCCAATTCGGATCATCCGCATAAATTTTACGGCTGATGTTGAGGAAATCTTTTTCGTCCTTTGCGGAGCTTACTTCAGTGATCTTCATAGCATGTTGGCTGAACAAAATTAATTTTTTTTGGACAGGATCGACTCTTTAAATTTTAACTTATTCGGATCGGATAGAGTCATGAGACCACTTGTATAAGCAATTCATCCTGCCGGCCGTCCGGGTATAAAAAAAGCCGCCCTGAAAGCTCAGGGCGGCTAATGTTTGGTTTTGGTTAAACGAACTATTTTCCGTTGATGCTGATCTTCTTCTGAAGCTCAAGAACACTTGCTTTAAACTTCTTATCAGTTTCAATGAGGTTATTGACGGTCCGGCAGGCGTGAAGCACTGTAGCGTGGTCTTTTCCGCCACAATGAGCACCAATACTGCTCAGAGATGACTTGGTCATATTCTTGGCGAAATACATGGCAATCTGGCGTGCCTGAACAACCTGGCGTTTGCGGGTCTTTGACTTCAACATTTCGATTGGAAGGTCAAAATAGTCACAAACAACTTTTTGGATGTAATCGATAGAAACTTCGTGAGTAGTATTTTTCACGAATTTGTCGATCATCTGTTTGGCAAGCTCCAGAGTAACCGCTTTTTTGTTCAGGGAAGCCTGTGCAAGGATTGAAATCAATGCACCTTCCAGCTCACGAACATTGGAAGTGATGGAGTAGGCGATGTATTCCACGATGTCCTTTGGAAGTTCAATTCCATCCAGGTACATCTTCTTATTCAGGATAGCGATACGTGTTTCGAGGTCGGGCATTTGAAGATCCGCAGCCAGTCCCCACTTAAAGCGACTGAGCAAGCGCTGTTCCATACCTTGCAGATCCACAGGGGCTTTATCCGATGTAAGGATAAGTTGTTTACCGGTCTGATGGAGGTGATTGAACACATGGAAAAACACATCCTGAGTCTTTTCTTTACCTGCAAAAAACTGGATATCATCGAGGATCAGTACATCAATCATTTGATAAAAATGTACGAAATCGTTTTGCTCGTTATTTTTTACGGCATCAATAAATTGATGCGTAAATTTTTCAGAAGAAACGTAAAGAACTGTTTTCCCGGGATGTTGATTTTTAATTTCAATACCAATCGCGTGCGCGAGGTGGGTTTTTCCCATTCCAACGCCACCGTAGATCAGTAATGGATTAAAAGAAGTGCCACCAGGCTTGTTTGAAACCGCGTAACCGGCAGATCGTGCAAGTCTGTTACAATCACCTTCGATGAAATTCTCAAAGGTGTAGTTTGGATTCAGTTGAGATTCAACGTTTACCTTTTTCAGACCGGGAATGATGAATGGATTCCGGATCGTACTGTTGCTGTTTGCATTCAGCGGTACAGTTACAGGACTGTTTTTCAGATCACCATGAGTCCGGGTAGGGATTTTCACAGTGTAAGGTTTTGCATCCGCATTCGCGTGCTCCATCACGATACTGTACTCGAGACGGCCTTCCGTACCGAGTTGCTGACGGATTGTTTTGCGAAGCAGGGTGATGTAGTGTTCTTCGAGCCATTCGTAGAAAAACTGACTGGGCACTTCGATGGTCAGAATTTTGCCTTCCAGCTTAACAGGTTTGATAGGTTCGAACCAGGTTTTAAAACTTTGAGCACTTACGTTGTCCTTAATGATCTGCAGACATTTTTTCCAAACACTCTCGCAAGTTTTCTCCATAGTTGTCTCCAAGAAAATTTTTTTTAATGGTTGTGTTTCGTTTTCCAATTTGTGTTCCCTTTCCCTCGAAAGAGGAATTTCTTAGTGATATTGAGTACTGAAATTCGCTAACAAAGATTCTTCAAAAAAAAATAAAAAAAAAATTAAACGGCTATTGTTTTTCTAGAAATTTTTACACTTGAGCCGAATGATTCTTTTTTTCCGGAATGTACATTGTAGTAGAAGTCGACACGACCCAAACGAATACCTGCCCAGCCTACCTGTGCAACGAGTACTTGTTTTCCGTCAGTGTTTTTATACGATACAGGTTCATCCAGGAATGTATGAGTGTGTCCACCCAGGATAAGATCAATGTTTGAAGTTTGCTGAGCAAGAATTTCATCTGAAATTTTTTTCTCGTTGTATTTGTAACCCAGGTGAGACAAACAGATTACCAGCTGGCAATTCATTTCGTGTTTTAACAACTGTGCAGTCGCGTTTGCTTTTGTCACCGGGTCGGTGTAGCGTGTGTTTCCGTAAAGTTTTGCGTCTACCAGTCCCTGGAGTTCGATACCAAGTCCGAAGACGCCAATGTTCAGGCCTCCTTTCTGAAATATTTTGTAAGGTATGATTTTTCCGTTCAATGCGGTATCAGAAAAATCATAATTTGCGTTTACGAATGGAAAATTTGCATGTGGCATTTGTTTTATCAATCCGTCAATTCCATTATCAAAATCATGGTTGCCGATTGTCGCCGCGTCATAGCCCATATCACTCATCAGACTAAGTTCCAGTTCTCCACCATACAAATTGAAGTAGGGTGTACCCTGAAAAATATCACCTGAATCCAGAAGCAGGACATTTTTTTCTTCCGCACGAATCTTCCGGATCAGGGCTGAACGTCTTGCAACACCTGCCATTCCCGGGTATTTCGGATCATTGTCAGGAAAAGGATCAATTCGGCTATGCACATCGTTGGTATGTAGGATCGTCAGTTTAACGAGTTCATGACGAGCCCAGAGCTCCGACGGAATACCGGTCAAACCGATTAGTGCCGCGCTGCCTGCAAGATTTCGTATGAAGGTTCTTCTACTTGACATAGCTGATTCTGCCATCGGGCTCAACAGAAATTTTTTGTTCTGTTTTTCCCTGGATGTATAAATACTGAATAATCGCGTCTCTAACTTTCAATCCGGTTGATTCCCGCAAGGTGGACTCTGAAAACATTGAGAATTGATCGCCACCGTTTGCAAGATAATCAGAAGTGACTACTTTGTATGTTTTGCTGGAATCAAATGGTGCTCCCTGGATTGTAATGTTTATTGCGTGCTTATCCTGAATCTGAAAACGGGTACCTGAAACAGGTGCTCCGTCTTTGGAAGCGATGAAGTTAAAAATTTTTTTGACACTTTCACCATTCATTGTTAAAACTACCAATTCATTTTCAAAAGGCATCAATTCGTATACATCGCCCTTCGTAATATTTCCTTTCGGCAATCCTTTTCTCAAACCTCCATTGTTCAGCACCAGGAAATCCGGAGCCTTGCCATCTGCCGGGCTGTAACGCTGAGTACATTGCAACATACATGCATCTGAAACCAGATTTCCCAGTCTGCTTTCAGGAGTGGCTTTCTCCAGAGGATGCACACTCTCTGCAAGTACGATACTCATATCGCCCGACATTTTCTCCCTGTAAGGCCGGATTCTTTTATCAAGTACAGAATCAATGTCAGCATTTCCATCTTTTGAAAATGCATATTCCTTTGTTTCTGTTTTTTGTAAACTGACTTTTGTAGAACAACCGGTTAACAGGGTAATGGTCAGCGCGAAAAGCAATAAATTCCGATGGACCAAAATCATTTTTGTAAATTACTCAACAATGATAAAGAATTTTAATTCCATTTTTATCTTCACAGAAAAATTTATTTGCAATGTATACGAGCGAAGTACAGGTGAGAGTGCGCTATGCAGAAACTGATCAAATGGGTTATGTTTACTATGGAAACTACGCCGCTTATTTTGAAGTGGCCCGCGTAGAAGCATTACGCAGCCTTGGTTTTAGCTATAAGAAACTGGAAGAAGATGGTGTGATGCTACCTGTCTTGGATTTTTCCGTGAAATATTTTAAACCTGCTTTTTACGATGATGTATTAACCATTCGAACAACAATACGTGTAATGCCTCAGGCACGTATTCATTTTGAATATGATACATACAACGAAAAAGAAGTCTTGTTAAATTCAGCAAGCACAACCCTCGTTTTCATCAATCGAAAAACAAATCGTCCTTGTCCTGCTCCGGAAGATTTTAGAAAGTCAATCGGGAAATATTTTGATATATAATATATATACACTTGCAGAAAGGCAAGTAAAGGAATGATTCCGGTCAGTAGTGAAAAAAGATTTAACCAAAATTATTATAAGACCTTCATCAGATACTTATAAAGATCCACCATTGCAGTAATATCCTTTTTATTTACCTTTTCATCCGGACTATGCACATTTTCTTCCGCGGCACCAATGAAACACCAGTCGATCGGGTAGGGCTGTTTTTGCAATTCAGTACCATCGCTTCCTCCGGACCCTTCAACTTCCAGCTGAAAAGGAATTCCGCTTTTCTGCGCGTGTTGAATAATTTGATTTAAAAATTTTCTTCTGGGTAAACCTGTATCACGCATGGAGATAACTACTCCTTTACCGGCATGAACTCCTTCCGTAATCCATGTGATATCACTGATAAGCGCTTTTCGAATTCCGTATTTTTCAAAAAGAAATCTGGAAAGATAGGGAACACTTCCACCACCATGTTCTTCCCAACAAGAAAATACAACGGCCCCGTTTTCAAGAGTTTCACAAACTTTTAATGCATTCCAGACTCCCAGACGATTATCCATGTAGCAACATTGAACGCTGCTTTCGTCTTCTCTCCAATCGGGAAAATACGATAGATTCGTTCCTCTGTCAATCTCGCGATCTCCTTTATACAAAAGATGATTTTCGTCATCAATGACTACTTCGCATTGTACCGTACCCTGACTATCTTGTCCAACCAGCTTTGTTCCGCTCTTGAGATGTGGCCCGCCGATTTTTACCAATTGATCTGAATATCTGACTGTGAAGCCAATATTATCTATATGCGCATAGATGGAAGTTCTCGGTTTACCAAATATCAGTACAATGCAATCCTGGAAATCTTCTCCGCAATAAATTTCAGGTTGAACTTTCCACTTGTTATTGTTTTTCCGGATGTAATCCAATAAAAATTCATTCATGTGACCTTCATCACCTGAAGGAGCGGCAATAGCGCAAAGTTGTTTCAATAATTCCATAAATCTGTTCTTGAGTTTTGGATGAAATGTCAGAATAAATGAAAGACAGAGTTTATTTTCTCAGTATCACCAATGTGTCATCAGAAATGGTATATTGAGAAATTACCTTTCCTTCAATCAATGGAGCGGTTTTTCCTTTACCCAGCCATTTATTTCCGGTAAAAACACGTGCTTCGTCCCATGTTTCGGCGTCGATAAATTTTTGCAAAAGCAATTGTCCGCCTTCTACAATTACTGATTGAATATTTCGTTCAAAAAGAATTTTCAAAATTTGGGGAATAACTGACTCTTTAAAATTAACCTGAATCCATTCGTTCAATCCCGATTCCCGGTTTTCTTTCTCATTGATTATTAAGGTTCGGATTTTCCCATTCATCAGATGAAGATGCGAGGGTAATTTTAAAGAACGATCAATAACAATGCGTAGAGGATCTTTACCTGACCATTCACGAACATTCAACTCCGGGTTATCTATCAATGCTGTTTTTGTCCCAACCATGATTCCCATCTCTTCGCTTCTCCATTTGTGTACCAGCTTTTTACTGTAGGAATTGGTTATCCATCTGTTTTCGGGATTTGGCTCTATAGGGGAGATATAACCGTCTAAACTTTTTGCATATTTTAATATAACGTACGGTCTTTTTTCAGTATGAAAAGTAATGAATCGTCGGTTTAATTCCATTGCTTCTTTGGAACAAACACCATTTATTACATCAATTCCGGAATTTGATAATTTACGAATTCCTTCGCCATTTACCAGTGAAAATGGATCCTGCATACCGACAACTACTTTCCTGAATTTTTTCTGAATAATCAGATCACAACAGGGAGGCGTTTTTCCGTGATGAGAGCAGGGTTCCAGGTTAACATACATGGTTGCATTGGCGAAAACTGATTCGGGATGGGTTTTCAAAGCATCATTAATCGCATTCACTTCAGCGTGTGCCTGACCAAACTCCTGATGAAAACCCTCGCCAATAATCTTTCCGTCCAGAACAATCACTGCTCCAACCATTGGATTTGGCGCCACTTTGCCCAGTCCGGATTCAGCCAGTTCCAGGCAACGATGCATGAATATCTCATCCGATGTCATCCTGCGAAAGTAATTAATTGGAAACAAATGTTACTACAATGATTGTGAATTGAAGCGGATGAGTATTTTTGAGCTGTCTATGAAGCTGAAAGAACTTGTTGCAAAATTCCGGGTTGATCTCGGCGAACTGTATTCCAAAGAAGAACTTGAAGAAGTCATCTTTCTCATTTTGGAATCTGAATTAAAATTTAAACGAACGGACCTTGTTTTGCAGGCTGACCGCAAACTTCACATGTCAGAGCTGATGCGGCTGAATGAATTGCTCGGATATCTGCAAAGAGGAATGCCTGTTCAATATATATTGGGACATGCCTGGTTTGACGGGTGGAAATTTAAGGTGAATGAACATGTCCTCATTCCGAGACAGGAAACTGAAGAACTGATTCGCTGGATTGAATCCACATCGAAAAAGGAAGATGGCGCATTACCTTTGCAATTCCTTGAAGTAGGAACCGGAAGTGGTTGCATTGCCATCAGTTTACGGAAACGTATTCCCAATAGTCGCGGTGTTGCCATTGACATTTCTCCGGAAGCCCTGGAGGTTGCTTCTGCAAATGCAAAAAATCTGGCTGTAGACATATCTTTTGTACAAGGTGATATTTTGCGGTGGCAACAATGGTTAGGAGAAAATCCTGCACTGGCGGAACAAAAATTTGATCTGATTGTAAGTAATCCGCCTTATGTTTTGCAGCGTGAAAAATCATTAATGCATATACGTGTGACTGAATTTGAGCCTCATCTGGCATTATTTGTACCGGATCAGGATCCACTGATCTTTTATAAAAAAATTTCAGAGTTTGCGGAGAAGATGTTGAAGCCCGGAGCTTATCTTTATTTTGAAATCAACGAAGCTTTTGGTGCTGAAGTAATGGAGTGTATGAAAAAGTATGGTTTTGAAAATGTTGAATGTAAAAAAGATCTCCAGGGAAAAGACAGAATGGTGAGAGGGCGTAAGGCATAAGATGTAGTGGATTCAATACGTTTTGAATAGAATAAAGAATGACAGAACAACAGGCAAAACACCGAATCGAACAATTGACTCATTTGATTGATGAGCATAATTATAAATATTATGTGGAGTCAAAGCCCGTCATTTCAGATTTTGAATTTGACGAATTGCTTCTTGAGCTGATAAAACTTGAAAAAGAGTACCCTCAGTTTACTTCTCCTGATTCGCCAACCCAAAGGGTAGGCGGAGCTGTTACAAAAGAGTTCAAAGCGGTCAAACACAAATATCCGATGCTTTCTCTCGGAAATACCTATTCCGAGGATGAACTCCGTGATTTTGATGAACGTGTAAGGAAAGTAACCGGTGACGATGTTGAATATGTATGCGAATTGAAATTTGACGGAGTCGCGATCGGTCTCACGTATCGTGATGGAAGATTGGTCCAGGCAGTTACCCGAGGTGATGGTGTTCAGGGCGATGATATTACTGCCAATGTAAAAACCATAAAGAGTATTCCGCTGCGTCTTAAAAAAGGAGATTATCCGGATGAATTTGAGATTCGTGGTGAAATCTTTATGCCACGTTCTTCTTTTGATCGCATCAATTCAGAAATGGAAAGTCAGTTGCGTGAAGATGGCTATGATGATGTGGAAATTTCTGAACGATTATTGAAGAATCCGAGAAACGCCGCTTCAGGAACTATTAAAATGCAGGATTCGGCGGTTGTGGCTAAACGAAAACTGGATTGCTATTTGTATTTTGTTCTTGGAGATTCCATTAATTTCAAAACACATTTTGAGTCCTTGCAAAAAGCAGGAGAATGGGGTTTTAAAATCAGTGAACATTCAAAAATTTGTAAAAGTCTGGACGAAATTTTTGAATTTCTCAATAAATGGAATGTCAAAAGACATGAATTACCCTATGACACTGATGGTGTTGTAATCAAAGTGAATTCTCTGGCCCAGCAACGTGATCTTGGTTTTACCGCTAAGTCACCGCGATGGGCGATTGCATATAAATTTAAGGCAGAAAGTGTTTCCACGGAATTAATCTCCATCAGTTACCAGGTTGGTCGTACAGGTGCAATCACCCCTGTTGCAAATTTAAAGCCGGTCCAACTTGCCGGTACTACTGTGAAACGTGCCACTTTACACAATGCGGATCAGATTCAAAAACTGGATCTGAGAATCGGAGATCACGTCTTTGTAGAAAAAGGAGGTGAGATTATTCCCAAAATCACAGCTGTAGATTTAAGTAAAAGAGCTGATACAAGCCGACCGGTACACTATATTAGTGAATGCCCGGAATGCGAGACAAGTCTGATCCGCAGAGAAGGTGAAGCTTTGCATTATTGTCCGAATTCAAATGGCTGTCCTCCTCAAATCAAAGGAAGGATAGAACATTTTATCAGTCGGAGAGCCATGAATATCGACAGTCTGGGCGAAGGAAAAGTGGAAATGCTTTTTGAGAACAAATTGATACATACTCCTTCAGATTTATACAAGCTTGATTACGATTCCCTGATCGGACTGGAGAAAATCATTGAACCGGAAGAAGGAGGGAAGGCTAAGAAAATAAGCCTCCAGGATAAATCTGTAAAGAAAATTTTAAACGGAATTGAAGAATCGAAAACCGTTCCATTTGAACGGGTTTTGTATGCGATTGGAATTCGTTTTGTAGGGGAAACAGTGGCAAAAAAACTTGCGCTGCATTTTAAATCCATTGAAGCTTTGGAAGCCGCAGGACTTGAAGAACTTTTACAGGTAGAAGAAATTGGAGAAAAAATTGCGGAAAGTGTTCTGGAATTCTTCAAAGAAAAGGCTAACCGTCAATTGATTCATGATTTGAAAAAAGCCGGGCTGCAGCTGGAATTGTCGGCTTCCTCCATTCCCAAGAAGCTCAGTGCCAAACTGGAAGGGAAGACTTTTGTAGTTTCAGGTGTTTTCTCTAATTTCAGCCGAGATGAAATCAAGCTACTGATCGAGCAGCACGGTGGGAAAAATCAAAGCGGAGTTTCCGCAAAGACTAATTTCCTACTTGCAGGTGATGAAGCCGGTCCCAGTAAATTGGAGAAAGCCAAAAAACTGAATGTTCGGATTATCGGAGAAAAGGAATTTTCCGAAATGATTAATTGATAATTGAAGCTGACAAAAAAAATACGCGCAAAATTGGGACAACTCAAGTTTCAGAATGATCTTCAGAAGATCAAAATGAAACGTGAGGTTGTCAGCTTTGATGATGCCGTAAAAATTGGTTTGTTGTATGATGCCACGGATGAACGGGACTATGAAGTAGTAAAAGCATATGTAAAACAAATCAGATCAACTTACAAAAAGGAAATTCTGGCATTGGGTTATGTTGATAAGAAAGTATTACCATCCGGACAGTTTGCTCAATATGGTTTGGATTTTTTCACCAAAAAAGACCTTGATTTCAGGTTAATTCCCAAAGATCCGATTGTCCAGAATTTTATCAATGAGAAATTTGATATTCTCGTCAATTTCAATTCAGGTAAATGTTTTCCTTTGCATTACATATCGGCAATGTCACATGCCCGTTTTCGCATTGGTCGCTTCGATCGCCGTTACATGAATTGTTATGATATGATGGTTCAGATTACCGATGATCCGCCGATTAAAAATGTAATAGAAGAAATTCAGGTTTTTTTACGTCAACTTAGAAGTCAGAATTCATGAACTTAAATAAACTCAAAGGCACCGGAGTCGCACTGGTCACTCCCTTTCATAAAGACGGAAGTATTGATTTCAAAGGTTTTCGAAAACTGATTGATCGTTGTATTGATGGGAAGGTAGAATACCTGGTTCCCCTGGGCACAACAGGAGAGTCAGCTACGTTGTCTAATGATGAAAAACGTGCAGTTTTGGATTTTGTCATTGAGATCACGGATAAACGTGTGCCTGTCGTGCTTGGCTTAGGAGGGAACAATACTCAGGAAATTCTTCACACGCTGGAAGAATGGGATTTCGCGGGAGTGGATGCTATTTTATCGGTTTCACCATATTATAATCGCCCTTCACAGAGAGGAATTTATCAGCATTATAAAATGATTGCCAATTCCAGTCCGGTTCCGGTCATTCTTTACAATGTTCCTTCCAGAACCGGTTCCAATCTTGACGCCGACACAATTCTTTCTCTTGCTCATGATGTAAAAAATATTGTTGGGATAAAAGAGGCATCCGGGAATATTGAGAAGTCCATGAAAATCATTCAGAACCGTCCCAAGGACTTTTTACTGATCAGTGGAGATGATACCATCACTTTGCCGCTGCTGGCCTGCGGTGGTGATGGGGTGATTTCCGTCATCGCGAATGCCATGCCGAAGGATTTTTCCGAAATGGTCAGGCACGGACTCGATGGAAATTTTGACCGTGCCCGGAAATTGCATTATAAACTTCTGGAAATCACGCATGCCATTTTTGTGGATGGAAATCCATCCGGAATAAAAGGCCTGCTCAGTGTGCTGAATGTATGTTCAGAACATGTTCGCCTTCCTTTGATGAGTGTTGGAAAATCCACCATGAACAAATTCGAAACGCTACTCAAAGCCTGATTTTTACTGCTAAACCTACTCTCCAAAATGCATTATTTGTTGTTTTAGCAATTGAATTTTGTCTGTCAGGGGATGAATCATTCACCTTTACGAACCTTATAAAATAATGCATGCATGAAACTATTCATGTGGCAAATTGTTGTATCCGCAAAGATCTTTATCACTATAAAAAATGAAAATTACAGGTCGGATTTGGGTATTTGTGTGTTTGTTCTGTTTTGTTGGCAAACTTTCCGCCCAAACAGGAACCATCAGGGGTACTGTTGTCAATAAGCTAAATAACGAAGCGGTTCCATTTGCGCCCATTGCAATAACCGGAACTACTCTCGGAACGACAAGTTCAGAAAACGGTACGTTTGAATTAAAAGGTCTTCAGCCGGGAGTCTACAATCTTGAAGTCGCTGTGATCGGTTTTAAAAGATTCACTTTGTTTGATGTTGAAGTAAATCCTACACGAATTATTCAAATTAAAATTGAACTGGAAGAAGAACTCCGGAACCTTGATGAGGTGGTTGTCAAACCATCTGCTTTCGTCAAGATTGAAGAGACACCGGTATCAATTCATAATATCGGGGAAGTTGAAATAAAAAGAAACCCGGGAGCGAATCGGGATATCTCAAAAGCACTGCAGTCTTTGCCGGGAGTAGCGGCTACCGCCAGTTTCCGAAACGATTTGATTATCCGTGGCGGTTCTTCGAATGAAAACAGGTTTTATCTGGATGGAGTGGAAGTTCCTAACATCAACCATTTTTCCACCCAGGGCGCTACCGGCGGACCGGTTGGAATGATCAATGTAGATTTTATCCGCGAAGTGGATTTCTATTCCGGTGCTTTTCCTGCATCACGCGGAAACGCGATGAGCGCGGTCCTTGATTTCAAAATGAAAGATGGGAAAGATGATAAAATGGGTTATGGTTTTACTGTAGGCGCCTCGGATCTGGCCGCTACTGTGGAAGGACCACTTTCAAAAAAGACCACTTTCATCGCATCCTGGCGAGAAGGAGTTATCTGCAGTTTCTTTTCAAAGCAATTGGATTGCCTTTTCTGCCTAAGTATGATGACTTCCTGGTAAAATCAAAAATCAAACTGGACTCAAGGAATGAAATTACCATTTTGGGTTTGGGAGCCATTGATGATGTGACTCTGAATCTTGACCAGAATGAAACTGATTTTCAAAAATACATTCTTGGAAATATTCCGGTGAATTCTCAATGGAATTACACCGGTGGTATCATCTATAAACACTACCAGGCCAATGGATATTATACAGTTGTACTTAGCAGAAATGCATTGAACAACCAGGCAATAAAATACGCGAAGAATGATGACTCTTCTCCGAATAATCTGATTCTCGATTACAACTCTTCCGAAGAAGAAAACAAATTCCGCGTTGAACACACCAGCCGACTCAAAGGCAATAA
Organism: Bacteroidota bacterium; assembly: GCA_016720935.1. Classification (NCBI taxonomy): domain Bacteria; kingdom Pseudomonadati; phylum Bacteroidota; species Bacteroidota bacterium. Next base: position 106,985 of record JADKJP010000007.1, on the reverse strand, counting down.
AATTACTTTTGGAATCAGCGCGGAAGATGCCAGGTATACCAATACAACCTTTAACAAAGTGCCTTTTGTCGGCACAATCAATTACAATTCAAGTCTGAGTCTTCTGAAATACGGAGCATTCGCACAATTGAGCCGTGAGATTTTTGGAGATAAATTATCGGTTTCCCTGGGCTTAAGAATCGATGGAACGAATTATAATTCCGAAATGTCGAACCCGTTCCATCAGTTTTCTCCTCGTTTCTCCGCTTCGTATGCATTGAGCGAAAGATTCAGGTTGAATGGGAATGCCGGCATGTATTACCAACTGCCTGCGTATACTATTCTTGGCTATCGTGACAGTGCATCCGCTCTCGTGAATAAAGAAGTAACCTATATCCGTTGCGATCACTATGTCGGAGGAATCGAATACACCACACCATCTTTGTTACGCGTGACCGTTGAAGGTTTTCTGAAAAATTATTCTTCCTATCCTTTTGATCTCAGGGATTCACTGAGTATTGCCAACCAGGGAAGTGATTTTGGAGTTGTAGGAACAGTTCCTGTTATTTCAACGAACAAAGGCCGGGCATATGGTGCTGAAGTATTGATACAACAGAAGCTGAACAAAAGCGTCTATGGAATTCTCGCTTATAGTTTTGTACGTAGTGAATTCCAGGATCTGAACGGAAAATATATACCTGCAAGCTGGGATTACCAGCACATTCTCAGTCTGACCGCCGGTAAATACCTGAAAAAAAACTGGGAGATCGGAGCTCGTTTCCGATTTAACAGCGGAAGTCCGTATACACCTTACCAGCTTGCCGCTTCAATGCAAAAAGTAAATTTTGACATCACCGGACAAGGTATTCTTGATAAGCAAAAACTGAATTCAAAAAGGACCGAAGCTTTTCATCAGCTTGACGTTCGTATCGATAAGAAATATTTTTTCAAAAAATGGAGTCTGAACGTTTACCTCGATATTCAGAACCTCTACAATAGTAAGACGAAATTGAATCCTTATCTGAGTGTTCAAAGGGATGCGGATGGAATTCCATTGACGGATCCTGCTGCGACAGGATATTATCTTCCGAAATTCATCGATAATGAATCAGGCACTGTTATTCCAACGATAGGACTGATTGTTCAGAACTTCACAAAATTCCTGGTCACCGGTGGTCGGGTTCCTTTGGCCCCCCGCCCCCCGGGCCCCCCCCGGCCCGGGGGGGGGGCGGGGGGGCCCCCGCCCCGGCCCCCCCCCCCCCGGATTCCCCCCCCCCCTATTTTTTTTTTCCCCCCCCCCCCCCCCCGGCCCCCCTCCCGCCCCCTTTGGCCCGGGGGTTTTTTGGGGGGGGAGGGGGGGGGGGGTCGGGGCCCCCCCCTGGGGGGGGGGGGCCCCCCCCCCCCCCCCCCCCCCCCCCCCCGCCGGCCCCCCTTTTTTTGCCCGGCCGCCCCCCCCCCCCCCCCCGCCGGCCCCCCCCGGGGCCCCCCCCCGCCGCCCCCCCCCCCCTTTTTCCTCCCCCCTCCTTTCCCCTGCGGGGTTGGGCCCCCCCCCCCCCCCCCCCCCCCCCCCCCCCCCCCCCCCCCCCCCCTTCCCCTCCCCCCCGCGCCCCGGGGCGGCCCGGCCCCCCCGCCCCCTTCCGGTGGGGGGGCCCTGGTTGGGGTGAGGGGGGGGGCCCCCCCCCGCGCCCGGCGGGGCCGGGCCGGGCCCCCCCCTCTTCCCCCCCCCCCCCCCGCCGGCCCATTGTAATTTTGTAACCCGCCGCCGGGGGGGGGGGGGGCCCGGGCCCCCCCCCTGTTTTTTCTCCTCTGGGGGGGGAGAAGGAGGCCCTTCCTCCCGGGAAAAGGGGGTTTTTTTTCCTTCTTTTTTTTTTTTTTTTTTCCCCCCCCCTCCCCCACGAATTCTATTTTTTATCTTGTTCCATTCATCTTGATTTTAATATCGAAATTAATGGAAATTATTTTAAAACCTGTTGCTTTTGTTCGCAATGCCAGAACAACGCCTGATGACGACAATTGGGGAACAGTACTATCGGAAATTGTTTTGATGGATGATTTTCCTTCAGAATCAATATTGGGCATAGAAGCATTTTCTCATCTGGAAATTCTATTTTATTTCAATTCACTTCCGGATTCAAAAATTGTAAGTGGTGCACGTCATCCCAGAGACAATCCTCAATGGCCACTAACGGGAATTTTTGCTCAGCGCGGTGCGGGTCGTCCGAATAAACTGGGCGCAACAATTGTTGAGTTCGTAGAACTAAAAGAACGTATTCTGGTGGTCAAAGGTCTTGATGCCATTCATGGAACACCTGTCCTGGATATCAAGCCGGTTTTTCGCGAATTTTTACCCCGAAAAGAAATTTATCAGCCTTCCTGGACAAAGGAATTAATGCGGAATTATTGGTAGATGTCAGGCTAAAATATGCCTGGTATTTTCCTTCATGCTTCGAATCATCAGAACCTCATTCTGACTTCAGAGTTCTCCAATATGTTTGGATTAATTCTAATATCTTTACAAGGTCAAATCACCTCAAATGAAACAACTGATACTCTTCGTCGCTATTCTTATTTCTTTTGATCTTTCAGCACAGATCACCATTACCACCTCGGACTTACCTAGTGCTTCAGACACTTTCCGGGTTAGCACAGGACAAGCATTCTCAGGAATGGACCCAACAATAACAGGTGCCAATTCAACATGGGATTATTCTCAGTTGACTTCCACAAGCCAGACGGTGGATTCGTTTCTGACAGTTGGAAGCACCTCAACTGTTTATTCTATTGTCTTTTTTGACAATGTCATCAATCCTAACAGAGCGAATCAGGCGGTGAGAGGACCATCCTTTGGACTTGGAGGACAAGTCAATATTTCGGATGTCTATAATTTTTTCTACAACTCATCGTCGGCATACAAACAGATTGGTTTTGGAGCCTCAGTGAATGGAGCGCCGTTGCCGGTTATTTATTCACCTCATGATGTTGTTTACAATTTACCCATGAATTTTGGTGACGCGGATTCGTCAACCAGCGGTTATGAACTGGATCTTACTTCAACGATTGGATTGTATTTTAAAGTTAATCGTACACGAAATAACATAGTTGATGGTTGGGGGTCTTTGACTACCCCTTTCGGAACGTTCGATGTACTCAGAGTGTTAACTACTATTCATGAGCGTGATAGTATTTACATTGATTCATTAGGATATGGAATAAGTACACCGGTAATTACTACAAAAGAATACAAATGGTTGGGTATTGGTCAGGGCATTCCACTTTTGCAAATCAATACGACCAACAACAATGTCGTAACACAAATCACCTACAGGGATTCACTTCCTTCTAGTTCGTCAGGAATAAATGATGGAGTTAAGTTTCAGACCATTCGTGAGTTGTTTCCGAACCCTACTAATGGCAAGACAGTTCTTCGCTTTCAACTGGAACATCCTGCTCTTGTGAGTATAGAAATTCTGAATCCTTCCGGACAGGTAGTTTCACATATTCAGCAGCAAAAATATGAATCAGGAAGTCACATTTCTGTGCTCAACAATGACACAGAAAAATTGAGTCCGGGGAATTACTTTGTAAGATTGGTAGTGGATGGAAAAGCCAGCCAGCGACAATTGATTGTTGCTGAATAATCAGGCATTCTTCAATTCTCTCTTCAGGGCGATCATTTTAACAGCGGTAACCGCTGCTTCTACACCTTTATTGCCATGTTTACCACCGGCTCTGTCCTGAGCCTGCTGCATGGTGTTTGGTGTTAATACGCCAAAAATAAAAGGGAGGGAAAATTTTATCCCGAGGTTCATCAAGCCATTCGCAACAGCGTCACAAATGAAATCAAAATGCCTGGTTTCACCCTGGATCACACAACCCAGACAAATCACCGCGTCGGGTTGATGGGTTTCAGCCATCCACTGTGCACTGATGACCAACTCATAACTCCCGGGAACGGACTTCCTGAGAATATCAGAAGGGGAGCAACCCAATTCGAGCAGGCAGTCACGAACACCGGTAAATAGGGCTTCTGTGATTTCAGTATTCCATTCGGATACAACAACGGCAATACGCATTCCTGATGCGGAAGGAGTATTGGCCAGTTCGAACTCGCTGAGATTTTTATGTGCAGTAGACATGGGTTGAAAAAAGAAAACCGAACACAAGGTCCGGTTTTTTTATTTTAGTTGCCAGCGAGAGAATTTGCCCGGGCAATGTATTTATCTATCTGAGCTCCTTCCGGTGAAGAAGGGTAGTCCTTTTTGAGATGTTCATACACATCAATAGCTCCTTTGTAATTTCCTTTTGATTCAAGAGCGCTTGCCCATTTCATCAGCATGATTGGAGTGGTGAATGTATTTGGATTTTCTTTTGAAGCTTTCTCATAATAAGTGGCAGCTTCTTCAGTATTTTTTAATTCCATGTATGCATCACCGATAGCGCCAAGTACAATCGAACCAGTCACTTCGTCTTTCACATCATAGCTTTTCAGCATGTCGATTGCCTTATCGTATTCTTTCTGTTTCATGTAAGCCATACCCAGATAGTAACGAGCAAGGTTACCGGATGGACTTACGCTGTATTCGTTCACGATTTCTTCGAGACCCGGGTGGTTGCCATCGCCATTGATAGCAAGTTTGAGAGAATCATTTTTGAAATATTCTTCAGCACGGAAAAGTTCCTTTTGTGCATCGGTTTCTTTTCCGGCAACGTAAACCCGTTGATAGAAAAGGTAGCCACCAACTGCCACAATAAGGGCGGCGATGATGATTCCCAGACTTTTCTTGTTCTGATCAATGAAATGCTCCGTTTTTCCGATCGCTTCGGTAACGATAAAGTCTTGATCTTGTGGTTTTTCTGCCATTTTTAGGGTATTGATTTTTAAAAACAGGCTGCAAAAATAGTCTTTTTTCCCATATTATCAATCCCTTTTCACAGGGAAGCCAGGAATCACTTTTCAACAAAGTTTTCCTTGACAGAAAGATGCTATTTTTGCAGAATCAAAACAAGAATGATGAAAAAACTGACATTTTTAATCCCTGTGGCTGTAATTCTGCTTCTGACAGCCTGTTCCGAAAACAAACAGACCGGAAATGCCTTCGGTGCAGCCTTTGATACGACCGGAGCTGTTACCATGACGGATCTGACTGCTCAGATGACGGGAAAAACCAGCATGTCCTGCACCGTCAAAGGACCTATAGCAGAAGTTTGCCAGTCGGAGGGATGTTGGTTTACAATAGCGAATGAAACCGGGGAACCGGTCACCATTAAAATGAAAGAACATAGCTTTACTGTACCAAAGGATATCGCAGGAAAGACTGCTTATTTCCATGGTACCGCTCTTTTGGACACAACATCAGTTGAAACGCTTCGTGATTATGCAAAAGACGCCGGCAAAAGTGAATCTGAAATCGCTGCCATTCAGGAGCCGAAAGTGGAACTGATGGTCGAAGCCGAAGGCGTGATCCTGCGATGATGCTTTTGAGAGCGAATCGAACCATCCTGCTTTTTTCATTGCTGCTCATGACTGCTTCGTCAGGTCATGCTCAAACCGATGCGAGCGGATACTCAGTTCCTGCTATCGGCAGTAAGGCGATGAATATTGAGGGAAAAGATCTTCAGGGAAAAGAAATATCATTGTTCTCTCTCAAAGAGAATTATCTCGTGTTGTTTTTTTACGAGACCTCTTGTCACTTTTGTGAAGCGATTTTTCCGGAAATGAAATTGAATTATCCGACATGGAAGGAAAATGGTCTGGAAGTTTATTCTATCCCTGTAAATCGTGATTATGAAGGCTGGAAATTACTTTCCAAGGAGCAAAATTTCCCCTGGATCAATGTGATAGATACCATTCATCTGGATAGTCTGAAATCCGTTTATAAAATTTCTGTTTCTCCGACAATCTTTATTCTGGACAAAAGCCGGAACATCGTTTCATCAAGACTTGTAAGGCCTGATGGAATCAACGAATGGCTGGAACAAAATCTTCAAATACATCTCCCGAATCAAAATGAACAACATTAAATTAATCGAATGTCCCAGAGATGCGATGCAGGGATGGGAAACATTTATTCCGACAGCACAAAAGGTGAACTATTTGAATTCGCTTTTGAAAGTTGGTTTTCATACTCTTGATTTCGGGAGTTTTGTTTCACCCAAAGCGATTCCACAGCTCAGGGATACTGCTGAGGTATTATCCGCTTTAGACCTGAGCGCTACCAAAACAAAATTATTGGCGATCGTCGCGAACCTTCGTGGAGCGGAACAAGCGGTTTCCTATGACGAAATCACTTATCTCGGATTTCCTTTTTCCGTTTCAGAAGAGTTTCAGAAGAGGAATACAAATTCAACAATTCAGGAATCTCTGAGTCGGGTTGAAGAGATCCAGAAATTGTGTTTGCAGAAAAATAAAAATCTGGTCATCTATATTTCAATGGGTTTTGGAAATCCTTATGGTGAGCCCTGGAATCCGGAGATTGTTATTCAATGGGTTCGTAAACTGGCGGGAATGGGAATCAAGATCATTGCCTTATCGGATACGGTTGGAGTAAGCAATCCACAGAACATCAAATCACTCTTTTCACATCTGATTCCGGAAGTTCCGGAAGTTGAGTTCGGTGCACATTTGCATTCTCATCCGATGACCTGGATGGAGAAAGTGGAAGCGGCATTTATGAGTGGTTGCAAGCGATTTGATTCCGCTTTGAAAGGAATTGGAGGATGTCCGATGGCCAATGATGATTTGGTTGGAAATCTGGCTACTGAAAATATTGTCTCTTATTTTAAAGGAAACGAACCCCTTGGACTTGATGAAAATGCCTTCAGGGAGTCCATGGCGCTTGCAGCTGAGATATTTCACTGATTTTTTCTGCAACCTTTTCCCTGTATTGCGTTTCGAATAGGTATCAAATTGTTGAAAAAAAGGGGCTGATTCGCTTCAGATTCATTCTCTTACTCAATCAATAGATTAAATTTGCACAAGAATAAAAAAAGCGGATTTCCGTTAATAGTCCATGAATAAACACCTAAAACACACTACATTTTTCCTTTTAAACCTGTTTCTTTTTCTGGGATTTTTACCGGATTTGGCAAATGCACAGGCTGCAAAATATGTAGAGATTGACGGAAAAGTCAGGAAGGATAACAAGCCAATAGGAGGGGTCGTTATCAGGATTTCAGCTCCCGGTACCCCGGATCAGACAGTCACTTCAAAGGATAATGGTTCATTCGGTTTCATGCTGGATTTTCAAAAAAAGTATACGATCACATTTGGAAAAGAAGGTCTCGTTTCCAAAATGGTTGAATTTAGTACTGTCATTCCTCAGGATTTAACGGATATTATCTATTCGCCAGAGTTTGCAATTGACCTCTTTGATGACATTGCCGGCGTTTCTCAGAATTCTGCAATGAACAAAGCTGTTGCAAAATTCTCCTATAATCCAACCTATGAAGATTTTGTATTCGATGCGAATTATTCCAAGCAAATCCAGAGTGAACAAAATATAGCCAGAAAAGAGGCCGAAGAACTCAGACGATTGCAGGAAAGAGCAAGACTGGATTCTTTGAACAAAGTCTGGAACGATTCTTTAGCAAAAGTCAAAGCAAGAGAAGCGCAATTGCTGGCTCAGCGTGCTGAACAGGATCGATTGAAAGCTGAACAGGAAAAAGCACGGCAGGATTCCATTGCAAAAGCAACCGCGGATGCTTCTGCAAGAAGTCTGGCGCTTTCGAAAGAGAAAGCCCGTCAGGATAGCATTGCGAAAGCGGAAGCTCAGGCAAATGCGTTGGCGCAGGCTCGTGAGAAAGCCCGACAGGATTCCATTTCGAAGGCCGAAGCTGAACAGGCAAAGCTCTCTGCTCTGGCACAAGCCCGGGAAAAGTCCAGACAAGACTCCCTTGCTCGTGCTGAATCGGAAAAGAGCAGAAGGGATTCACTGGCCAGAATAAAAGCTGAAGCAGATGCAAAAGCATTAGCGGAAGCGAAACTTAAAAGCGGAAGAAAAAGCCCGTCAGGATTCAATTACCCGTGCACAGGCTCAGGAGCTGGCAAGAAAGAAAGCTGTTGAAGATAGCCTCAACCAGGCTGCAATGGCACAGGAAAAAGCCCGACTCAAAGCGGAAGCCGATTTGAAAGCAAGAGAAAAAGCACGACAAGATTCTATCGCACGAGCATCAGCGTTTGAACAGAGCAGGAAGAAAGCAATTGCAGATTCCATCGCTGCTGCCGAAACCGCTGCTAAAGCAAGAGCACAACAACGCCAGGATTCTACCGCCAAAGCACTTGCTGCACAGAAGGACAGGGAGAAATTTGTTGCTGATTCTACTTCACGTGCTATTGCTGAAAAAGCGCGTATGGAAGCCCAGGAAAAATCAAGACTTGAAGCGGAAGCCAAGGCAAGGGAAAAAGCATCTCGTGATTCCATTGCGCAGGCAGAAGCAGCTGGATTAGCACGTAAAAAAGCGATTGCCGATAGTATCTCCAGAGCAGAAGCTCAGGCAAAAGCGGATCTTGCAGAGAAGCTTGCAGCTGAAGAACGAAAGAAGAAGGAAGACGAAGAATCCCGTCGTCTGCTTGCAGCTCAGGAAAAAGCACGTCAGGATTCAATTGCAAAAGCAGAATCTGAAAAACAGAAAAACGATGCATTGGCAAAAGCACAGGCTGATAATGATGCCAAAGCAAAAGCTGAAGCTGAACGAATCCGTAAACAAACAGAAGATAAAAACCGTCAGGATTCAATCCTTGCCGCTCAACGGTTGAAGGCAGAGAAGGAAGAACAGGACCGTCGTGCAAAAGCGCTTGCAGAAATTGAAGCAAAGAAATTACTGCTTTCAAAAACAAATGTACCTGCTGATGATAAGACCAAATCTGCACCAAAACCTGCAGCAGTTCCAAAGATTAAAGATTCCGATTATCACGAAGGTGTCACCGAAGAAACAGTCACCGAATCAACCAGAACGATATACAGAACTGTTGTGAAGATTGATGGAACAGCGGTGAATTACCAAAAGATCGTTTACAACTGGGGCGGTGTGTTCTTCTTCAAAAATGAAAGCAACCTTACTCAATCACTTTTTGATCAGGAGATCAAAAATGCGAAGGCAACATTGAATAAATAAGCTAGAGTATTCGGATTCGTTCGGGTAATCAGATCGCATTATAAATTGGAGGATGATTCAGGAATTCTGTTCTGAATTTTCCTCCAATTTTATTTTCAAGATATTCAATTCCCTTTGTCTGAATAGAATCTTAATTACTACTTGCTTGTACATTTTGTTTGCTGAAATTTTGTCGGTTTGATTTTTCTTTCAGGACTTTTTGTCAAGTACATTCATTGATTTTTTGACAACTTGTCTGAAAAATATAAAAAGAATTAATTTTTTGGTTCTGGTACAGGACTTGTCGGGTGCAGTTCATCAAACTTAAAAATCAAGGAGGACATAAAATGACACTCGTAAAATTCAAAAACGCTAAACCTGTTGATCGTTTCACAGGAATTCCATCAATTTTTTCCGATTTCTTTTCGGATTTTGTGAATGAAGAAGTATTGCCACGTAATGTTTTTAAATCCCTTCCTGCTGTAAACATCAGCGAATTACCTGAATCCTACCGTGTAGAACTTGCTGCTCCGGGAATGAGTAAAGGTGATTTTAAAATTGAAGTTGAAAATGGTGTACTCACCATTAAAGCGGAGAAGAAGGAAGAAAAACAGGATGAAAATTCCAAATACACCAGGAAAGAGTTTTCGTATACTTCTTTCAGCAGAACATTCACAATGCCGGATCATGTGAATACGGAATCCATTTCAGCTGAGTATGTAAACGGAGTATTAACCTTGGTTCTTCCAAAAAGAGAAGAAGCAAAGAAGAAACCTGTAAAGGAAATAGCAGTATCATAATTTCTATGTTGGTTGTTTTTATCAGAGCTGTCGGGCATTGACCCGGCAGCTTTTTTTGTGATTGGACATATTCGTAAGCGCGATTTCTGCTCTTTATTTTCTACCTTCGTGAACTGATACAAACCGGTTTGATCCGGTATAAATTATAATTCGTGAAACGTGATAAGCCGGTCATTCTGGTGACCAATGATGATGGAATTACAGCTCCCGGACTGCATAACCTGGTTCAGGCGATGGAGGGATTGGGAGAAATTACAGTGGTTGCACCCGATAGTCCTCAGTCGGGAATGGGGCATGCGATTACGATCAATCAACCATTACGTCTTGACAAAGTTGAGGTGTACCCAAAACATCAGTGGTATCAATGCAGTGGTACGCCGGTAGATTGTGTGAAAATCGCGATCGACAAAATCCTTCACAGGAAGCCGGATCTTTGTGTTTCAGGTGTAAACCATGGAAGTAATTCATCAATCAATGTGATTTATTCCGGAACCATGTCTGCCGCGATGGAAGGAGCAATCGAAGGAATTCCTTCTGTAGGATTTTCTCTTTTGAATTATGCTCTGGATGCGGATTTTTCAGCAGCCCGTGCCTATGCACGTCTCATTGCTCAGAATGTTTTGAAAAATGGATTACCCTCCGGAACTCTGCTGAATGTAAACATTCCGAATCTGAGTCTGGATAATATTAAAGGAGTAAAGGTTTGCCGCCAGGCAATGGCAAAATGGGTAGAAGAATTCGATGAACGTCTGGATCCCAACAAACGCAAATACTATTGGCTGACCGGTAAATTTATGAATGGCGATAAAGGAGAAGACACTGATGAATGGGCATTGACAAACGGATATGTATCCGTTGTTCCTGTTCAGTTTGATTTCACCGCGCATCACGCTATTTCTTTCCTTAATGAACAGAATTATGACCTTGAAAAAGTGGACTAATGATTCCTTTGTTCTGGGTCTGCTTGCAGGTGCAGTGATCTTAACGCTGAGTTATTTTCTTTTTGAATTTATCCGACTTGGTTTCGCGGATTATTATGGGAATCCCTATATTTTTCAGGCTCCAAGAGTTCAGTTGTTTTCCATCTTAGTAAATATTATTCTGTTCAGATTTTTGCTCATTCGTTTTCAGCGTGAGAAAACAGCAAAAGGAATATTATTTATCACTGTGATCGTTTCCTTTGCTTATTTCTATTACTTCTTCCGTTATATTCATCGTTAAGCCAATGCGAAATAGAATTGATCATTTTCTTATTGGATTATTATCCGGACTCCTTGTCCCGGTGATCGCATTTTGGTTGTATGCAAGCATTTACCATCATGAAGTGGGAATGTGGGACCTACTGATGGTGTTTAAAGGAAGAAATGTTCACACGCATGTAATCAGTCTTTCGGTGCTGAGTAATTTATTGGTCTTCTTTATTGGGTTATCCATGCAGTTAGAAAAATTTGCCCGTGGGATTTTAGGCGCGACCATTGCGTATGCAATTTTGGTATTCATTCTTAAATTCATCTGATGAAGTATTACATAATAGCAGGTGAAGCTTCCGGGGATTTGCACGCGTCGAATCTGATGAAGGAGATGAAATCGCTCGAACCGGGTGCAACTTTCCGTGCCTGGGGTGGGGATCTGATGGCTCAACAAGGTGCGGTGTTGGTGAAACATTACCGGGATCTTGCATTCATGGGATTTACCGAAGTTGTGATGAACCTCCGTACAATCCTGAAAAATATTGAACTCTGCAAAAAGGATTTGCTTGAAAACAGACCGGATGTTTTGATCCTTGTGGATTATCCGGGTTTCAATTTACGTATCGCTGAATTTGCCAAAGCAAACGGTATTCGTGTTTTCTATTATATCTCTCCGCAGATTTGGGCATGGAAACAATCACGTGTGCACAAAATAAAGCGCACGGTAGATAAAATGTTTGTCATCCTGCCTTTTGAAAAGGATTTTTACAAAAAATTTGATTTCCCGGTTGATTTTGTTGGTCATCCATTGCTCGACGCTATTGCACAGAAACGATCAGCATTTCCTTCCAGAACAGATTTTCTGAAGAAAAATAATCTTACCGATAAACCCATCATCGCTTTATTGCCCGGGAGCAGAAAGCAGGAGATCGAGACCATGTTGCCGCTGATGTTATCGGTGTTGTCATCTTTCCCTGAATATCAATTTATCATTGCCGGTGCGCCATCCCAGACGAGTGCTTATTATAAACAAGTATTGGGGCAATATGCCAACCCGGTCATCCATGATCAAACCTACGAATTGCTTTCTCATTCGGAAGCTGCATTGGTAACTTCCGGTACCGCTACTTTGGAAACGGCCTTGCTGAAGGTTCCTGAGGTCGTATGTTATAAAGGAGGAATTGTTTCCTATTATATCGCGAGATCACTGATCAAAATAAAATTTATTTCCCTTGTGAACCTGATTATGAACAGGGAAGTTGTGAAAGAATTGATCCAGCAAGAATTAAACACAGAAAATCTCACTTCAGAATTGAAGAAAATTCTTCATACAGGAAATCGTGAGAAACTTCTGAAGGATTATGAAGAACTTGCTGAAATACTGGGTGGGGTAGGAGCTTCTGCAAAAGCGGCCAAACTGATGATTGAATTCAGTTCAGAAAAAAAATGAAATGTCAAAGGCAAGTCTGGTGATTTGGTTAAGCTTCATTTCTATCAATGTTTTTGGTATTGACATTCGGGTTGGACTAAACAATATTGGTCTTTCCACTTCAGTAACCTTTATCGCAGCCGGTTCCGGCTATTCTGTCTATGAAGGTCAGAAAAAGATTTTATTCCTCCGTAAAGATGAATCTGTTCGCGTGGAAGCAAAAGGTTCACGGATGCAATTAAAAAAGTTTACCAAACCAAGAGGGCTTTTCAAGGAACTGAAATTTGTCGCCGAAAATGATTCCGGTTTTTTTCGCATAAGAAGCAATCACCCCGAAACCCCAACGATACCGTATGATGGAGGTCTTGAACTGCGTTTTGTTTCTTCCAAAATTGGATTAATTAACATACTGAATATTGAGAAATATGTCGCCGCTGTGGTGGAATCAGAAGTTGGAAATGTCAGCTACACGGAATTCTTAAAGGTTCAGTCAATTCTCGCCCGTACATTTGTTATGAGTCATCGGGAACGTCATGCTCAGGAAGGTTTTTCTGTTTGTGATCAAACCCATTGTCAGGCGTATAATTCCAGAAATCGATTTAATGATTCAATACCGGAGCAAGTCAGAGCAACAGCCAATCTGGTCATTGCTGACACATTGAACAACCTGATTGCAGCTCCTTATCACAGCAATTGTGGCGGACAGACTATTGCTGCGCAGGACGTATGGAGCGGAGCTCTTCATAATACCCAATCCGTCGTTGATTCCTTTTGTCTTTTGTCCGCACATTCCACTTGGCAAAAATCAATTCCAAGAAATGAATGGGTGAAATACCTGAGTCTTAATGGTGCAGCTTTGCCTGATTCTGCAAATATTGATTCTTCCGTTTCCTTTCAACAGGAAAAACGTATGGTTTGTTTTAAACCGGAAGGAATTGGTCTGCCCTTAAAGAAAATTCGTGATGATTTTAATCTAAACTCTACTTTTTTCAGTGTTTGTCTGAAGGAGGATTCCATCCTCTTTGTCGGAAGAGGATTTGGTCACGGAGTTGGTTTATGCCAGGAAGGAGCAATCGAAATGGCTCAATTGGGATTTCATTGTGAAGAAATTCTTCATTTTTATTTTAGAGATACCCGGGTGACAGATTTTAATCTTTGTCAGAATCCTAAAAGATAATTTTCATTCTTATTTGAGGTTGAATATCGGGTGGTTTTTTAAAAATCCGGGAATCACATTTTTTCAATGTTCTACATTGCGCCATGCGTAGTTGGAATGAAACGCCGGTACTGCGGCTTTTACCTTTTTGCATTGGAGGAATACTTGCAGGACTAACATTTGAAATATCCCGGTTTGTTTTATTTGCGTCATTATCTATTTCGCTCTCTTCGTTTTTGTTGTGTTATTATTTCGTGTCAAGGAGATATTCGGGTATTCGGGTGTTCATGTTGGGATTGACCTCTTTTCTTCTTATGTTCATTCTCTTCATAAACTTTACTTTTTTAAATACTCAAAAGAATTATCCTTTTCATTTTCGAAATTCTGATCGTTCTGAATCTTTTCTGGCTGTCATACAGGAAGCTCCCAAAGAGAAGGGGAGTTCATATCGTTGTGAAGCAGAAATTCTTCAGGAAAGAACTGATCATATCTGGAAAGTGGTAGACGGAAAAGTGCTAATCTATTTTTATAAAGATGGGTTGAAGGATATTCCTGCTTATGGCGACAGGATTGTGTTTACAAAAAAGCCGGAAGAAGTTAAGGAACCTCTAAATCCTGAGCAGTTCAATTTTAAAAAATGGCTCAGTAGCCATCAGGTGTATGATCAGCTGAATTTAAAACAAGGCGAATTCATAATTACAGAACACCACAAAGCCTCGCGATTAGTGGAGTGGGCAATCGGTTTAAGAGATCAATGGATCCGGGTGTTTCAGGAGAATGAAATTAAGGGACAGGAATATGCAGTCTTATCAGCATTGATTTTGGGGTATGATGATGAAATCAATCAGGAAACTATGCAGGCTTACGCGGCTTCCGGTGCTTTACATATTCTGTCGGTTTCCGGTATGCATCTGGGGATTATTTACGGAGCCTTGCAGGCATTGCTTTCTTTTTTATCCCGTCACAAGAAACTTCGGCTACTACGATCCATTATTGTTATTCTGTTTTTGTGGTTTTATGCTTTACTGACCGGACTTTCACCTTCTGTACTTCGTTCGGCAATGATGCTTACATTTATTGTTATCGGACAAACTCTGGATCGATCAACAAATACATATAACACACTTGGAGCTTCGATGCTCGCTTTGTTTGTGTTCTTTTCTCCTCACTTGATTTTACAGGCGGGTTTTCAGCTTTCTTATCTTGCCGTTGGTGGGATTTTGTTTTTATACAAGTTCATTGAAAATAAACTCTATTTTAAATCCTGGCTTGGGAAACAAATCTGGAGTATTCTTTCGGTTTCTATCGCTGCACAGGTTGCAACTTTTCCCTTGAGTTTATATTACTTTCATCAGTTTCCGAATTACTTTCTGCCTTCAAATTTGGTGGTCATTCCGATTTCAACAGCAGTTATTTTTGGTGGGATTTTATTGCTTTTATTTTCTTCATGGACGTTTGCGGCAATTAAAATTGCCTGGATAGCCGGGAAATTAGTGTGGGCCTTGAATTTCTCCGTTTACACTGTTGAACAATTGCCTTATTCTTTAATACAAAATGTCTATGTCTCGGAATGGAGTCTTGGATTTTGGTATTTGTCTCTTTTATTCCTAAGCATCTATTTTAAGGAAGCCAGAAAGGTTTTCTTTTGGTTGAGTGGAATAGCAATTACCACTTTACTATCTCTTCAACTTATGCGGGAGATCGGAGTCAGAGAACAGGAGAAAATTGTGGTTTATCATTTTCCGAAGCAGACTTGTATACAACTCATCGATGGTCGAACAGGTTTCCTTCTTGCTGATTCATTTTGTATCGCAAATTCAGGGAAGAGAAAGATGCTTACTGTTGGATATGAAATTAAATCCGGTATTTCTGAAGAGCGAAATACAATTCTGAGCTTTGAAAAATGTGACACCACTTTTTCAGACGGGAATCAGTTCGCAATAAATTCCGGAAGGATTCAATTTGGTGAAATACGATTGGATATTCTTCACCCTTCAAATCAAAAAATGGAACATGTTTCTGATGCGGAATACCTGTTAATCAGTCATAATTACAAGCCACCTGTTCATTTCGCGTTGAAATACCCAAAATGCAGGATGGTGATCCTGGATGGGGGTAATTCAGAATATCGAAGCAAACAGTGGAAGAAATTATGTGAAGAGAATACTATTCAGTTTTATTCCACAAGCAGGGAAGGGGCTTTTCTTTTGGAGCCGGAGAAATCACCCGATTTCTGATAAAGCCATTCTGGTTTTCACACGAGCACCTTTTTCGGTTTTTTCCAGTGAGGAACATTCGTTAATGGGATCGTGCTCATAGAACAGAATGTAATCCTTATCTGCAGCTTCTTTCAGGAACTTTTCCTTTTCTTCCAGAGTGATGAGCGGGCGCATATCATAAGCCATAACATAGGCAAGAGGAACATGAGCAGCGGAAGGGATCAGGTCGGCACAATAAGCTACTGTTCTTCCATTATAATTAATGATCGGAAGCATCATGGATTCGGTATGTCCGTTTACACACAGTACTTTGAAGCCGGGAAATAATTCTTCTCCGTCACCTATAAATTTCAGATGTCCGCTTTCCTGGATCGGCAAAATATTCTCTTTCAGGAAACTCGCTTTTTCTCGAGCATTTGGTTTGACGGCCCAATCCCAATGAGATTTATTACTCCAGTAGGTTGCATTTGGAAAAGCGAGTTCATATCCATCTCTCGCGGAATTCCATTTTACACTTCCACCGCAATGATCAAAATGCAGATGCGTGAGAAAGACATCGGTGATATCGTTTTCTGTAAAACCATGTTTACGGAGCGATTTTGAAAGAGAATCATCGCCATTCAAAAAGTAATAACTGAAGAATTTTTGATCCTGTTTGTCTCCAAGTCCATTGTCGATCAAAACCAGGCGATTCCCATCTTCCACCAGTAGACATCGCATTGCCCAGTTGCACATGTTATTTTCATCCGCAGGGTTTAATTTGTTCCATATTGATTTTGGGACCACACCAAACATGGCGCCTCCGTCCAGTTTTAAATTGCCGGTCTCGATGGTATAGAGTTTCATACTATTGGTTCTTAAGAAGCCGCAAAATACGTAATTTGCCTGTTCGTAACGCTGTGGAAAGATGCTCCCGGTGATTATTCCTGATCGAAAAAGTAAATTTACCTTCGATTTCAAATGACAGATAGCAAGAAACAACATATCCATTTTATCGCCATCGGAGGTGCCGCCATGCACAACCTTGCGTTGGCGCTGCATCAAAAGGGTTACTTTATCACCGGGTCCGATGATGAAATCCTTGAGCCATCGCGGTCCAGATTAAAGGCTGCCGGTTTGCTTCCTGAAAAGGATGGATGGCAACCGGAATTGATTAATGCCGGGATGGACGCGATTATCCTGGGTATGCATGCCAGGGCCGACAATCCGGAATTGTTACGTGCAAAGGAATTGGGATTGAGGATATTTTCATATCCGGAATACCTGTATGAACAATCCAAAGACAAAATTCGTGTTGTAATCGGTGGTAGTCATGGCAAGACAACCATCACATCCATGATTTTGTATGTGCTACGGCAATCAGGACTGGACTTTGATTACATGGTTGGAGCCAAGCTGGAGGGTTTTGATACCATGGTTCGCTTGAGCGATGCTCCGATAATTGTACTCGAAGGCGATGAATATTTGTCTTCACCGATTGATCGTCGTCCGAAATTTCATTTGTATCATGCCAACATTGCCCTGATCAGTGGCATAGCCTGGGATCACATCAATGTATTTCCAACCTATGAATCTTATCTCGAGCAATTCCGGATTTTCGCGGATCAGGTTCCTGTGTCCGGTAAATTGATTTATTGTGAATGTGATCCGGAAGTAAAGCAATTGGTGGATCAGTCTGCGACTCCCGCGACAAAGATAGCTTATGGAATTCCCAAACATGAAATCCGAAACGGTACAACCTGGTTGAAAACGGATTCGGGCGAAATTCCATTGATTGTATTCGGGGATCACAACCTGATGAATCTGGAAGGCGCCCGTGCAGTGTGTAATTTACTTGGGATTGGAAACGAACAATTTTATAAAGCAATCCAATCGTTTAAAGGAGCTGCCCGAAGACTGGAGCTTTTGGCGAAAACAGATGATGTAGCAGTGTTCAAGGATTTTGCCCATTCTCCATCAAAACTCAAAGCAACTACCGAGGCAGTCAGACAACAATATCCGAACAGAACACTGGTTGCATGCATGGAGTTACATACATTCAGCAGCCTTAACGAAGAATTTCTGGATCAATACAAAGGGTCAATGGATGGATGTGATATCGGTATTGTTTATTTTAATCCCCATACAATTGAGCATAAAAAGCTAAAACCAATATCTCCGGAACGTGTGAAAGAAGCATTTGGAAATGCAGGATTGAAAATCTATACGGATTCTAAACGTCTTGTGAATGATTTATTCCAAATGGATCCGAAGGGAAAAGTATTTTTGATGATGAGTTCCGGTAATTTTGATGGACTTTCACTGGAAGATTTCGCGACAAAAATTGCAGGCCCGACAATTTCTGCTACATCACATTAATTTTAGAATTATGGAAAGAAAAATTTTCATCCTCGTATTCGTCTTTGTTTTTCAAATTTTATTTGTCAGTGCTCAAAACCAGGTTGTAGCTTCCAATCCAACTTTGCAGGACAAATACGCGAAAAAATCCGGCAGTCTTCGGTTCACTTCAAGTACTTTAAATCTTGGCAGGATTGCGGACAACACGATCAGAAAAGATACCATTCGAATCTACAACAGCGCTTCCAGACCTATTACACTGACTTTAGGAAGCAAAAGCCCTGAGCATCTTCAATTGGCTTTAAGTAACACATCGCTTGAGCCGGGAAGGGAAGGTTGGTTGGCAATTTCATTTGATGCAGCTGTTAAAAAGGACTATGGTTTTGTGATGGACCGGATTAGTCTGATTACAAATGACTCTATTCAGCCTACTAAATTTCTCAATCTCACCGCAACCATTTTTCAGTTTTTTCCACCGATGAGTGCGGAAGACTCAGCGCTGGTGCAAAAAGCAAGAGTGCCTGAACTTAGTTTCAATTATGGTGGTATTCGCCAGGGAGAAAAAAGATCTCATGATTTTGTGATCTACAACGATGGTAAAAAAGACTTGATGATTTATAAGGCCAAATCAAGTTGTGGCTGCATCCATACATCTCTTTCCAAGACAACAATAGCTCCGGGAGACAGCGCGATGGTGAAAATTGATTTCGATTCTTTTGGAAAAGAAGGAAAAGATTCCCGTTCAATCAGTGTTTATTTGAATGATCCTGCAATGCCGGAGTTAAAGCTGGAAATGGCAGGAGAAATTATTAAATAATTCTGAAGTGATTTGAAGCAAAATAAAGCTCAGTGGATGGCTTGCACATTTACCTTTTCAATTCCTTTGAGATGAACCTCAATATGCCTGTCGTGTGCTTTGCTTTCAAACTCACTGATAATTTCAAGCACATCGTAATCGATAAAATGCGAATCTGTACCGTCGATGGTCAGTACTGAGTAAGGTGGGATTTTATCCAGAGCTACACGTAGTTTTCGTTTATTCAGAAAAGTCACAGTAGAATGCAAACGGATATTGTAAACCTCTGTAATGTGCTGAACAGTTTTTTCAATCATGAATTCCGCTTTGAAATTGCTTTGGATAATAAAGTACATGGAAACCAGCAATCCGATGGTAACTCCAATCAATAAATCCGTTGACAATATCACGACGATTGTAAAAATAAAGGGCAGAAATTGTTTCAGGCCCATGCTGAACATGTTTTTGAAAAGTTTTGGTTTGCTCAGGTTGTAACCGGTGATCATCAGAATGGCAGCAAGAGATGCGTAGGGGATAAGGTTCATTAAAAAAGGGATCGAGAGCACACTGACCAACAAAAACAAACCATGTGTAACAGAAGAAAGTTTTGTTCGTGCTCCGGCATCCACATTTGCTGCTCCACGGACGATCACAGCGGTCATGGGTAAAGCGCCCAACATACCACATGCCATATTTCCGATTCCCTGAGCGATTAATTCACGATTTACAGGAGTGACCCTGTGTTGAGGATCTAATTTGTCAATGGCCTCTACACAGAGCAATGTTTCCAGGCTCGCAAGAATTCCGATGATTACACCATCTTCCCAGATTCTGTAATTTGAAAAAATGTAAGTAAAGTCAGGGAACTGAATTTGAGAAAATAAGTTGGAAGGAATTTTCACCAATTGAGCAGGGTTCAAGGCCATGCCCGGGATCATGTAGTGGTACAATTCATTCAACAGGACACCT
Organism: Bacteroidota bacterium; assembly: GCA_016720935.1. NCBI lineage: Bacteria > Pseudomonadati > Bacteroidota > Bacteroidota bacterium. The sequence goes on along the minus strand of JADKJP010000007.1, from coordinate 87,017 downwards.
GCAATGACAACAAGGAGAGGAGCAGGAATGATTTTTAGCTTTTTCTTAATGAATGGAATTTTCGTCAACAGTAAAATGCCAATTGAAATTAAAGTGATCACAACAACACCCCGACGAATGTGATGATTGAAATTGCTAAAATTCCCAAGAAAATTTTTATCCGAAAGCAATGACAAAAAGCCGCTTCTCCAGAAGTCAGGTTGATCGTAGCCGAGAGCAAGTGGGATTTGTTTTGAAATCAAAATTATTCCGATCGCAGCAAGCATCCCTTTAATGACTGATGACGGAAAATAGTAAGCGACTCCGCCAAATTTCAGGAGACCCATAATGAGCTGTACCAGTCCGGCGATGATTACTGATAAAAGGAAAATTCTATAATCTCCGTATGCAAGAATCGAAGCACCGACAATGGTCGTTAATCCGGCTGCAGGACCGGAAACACTCAATTGCGATCCACTGATAAAGGATGTAATCAAGCCGCCAATCACGCCGGTCATGATTCCAGCATACAAAGGTGCTCCTGAAGCAAGCGCGATTCCAAGACAAAGGGGGAGGGCAACAAAAAACACAGACATACCGGCCGGCAAATCATGCCTGAGCCATATCATTCTGTAGAGTTTTAATTTTCTGGAATTGGGTAAAGCCATTGCTGCTTTCAACTCGCTATCGCGCGAAATATAGTTTACGAAGTTATTGATTTGTGCTCATGTATTCAAAGCCACCACTTTTGCTTTCCTTTGACATGTGTATACTCTTGCTTCACAGAGGTTTAAGTATGTACAATTCTGATCAATATCAAGAATGATTTGAATTCATTCTGGATTCCGATATCATTCATTATGTCTCATTCCTACTTTCATTCCGAAGATATTTCTTCAAAAATCAGAAGAGCAGATTCGATTTTTCATCCTTATCTTTGCAAAAAAACAGAATATGCTGCTTCGCGTTTTCTCAATCTTTTGTTTGAGTATGATAATGTCCTTTCCAATGTCGGCAAAAAATAAACTGGAAGACAGAGAATTTTTCATTCCGGTGAAAGGCGGTAAAATTTATTGCCATGTGATAGGTTCAGGTGAACCCATTGTCATTGTGCATGGTGGGCCTGGAATGGAACATACTTATTTTCTCCCGCAGCTGAATTCACTGGCAAATAAATACCGTCTTATTTTTTATGATCAACGCGGCAGCGGCAGATCGCCTGTTGATGTGGATCCTTCTACCATGACCATGGATCAATTTGTTGATGATCTGGATTCAATTCGTTCGTTTTTTAAAATGGATAAAATGAACCTGATGGGACATTCTTTTGGCGGATTGATTGCAATGCGTTATGCTGTTAAATTTCCGGATCATCTGAACAGATTGATTCTTATGAATACAACTCCTCAGTCTTCTTACTGGAGAGACAGTTCATTTGCCATGATGAAACTACGTGAGGATCCGAACAGTGCGGAAGAAAAGAAAGAAATTGCATCAAGTCCTGAATTTGCAAGCAAGAATCCACAAACGATGGAACGGTTCTTTCGCCTGCTCTTTAAACCTGGATTTTTTAATCCACTGTATGCGGATAGTCTCACCTTGATTTTTCGTCCGAATTATCCGAAGACAGCTGAGCTGGTGAATTCACTTTATAAAGATTCAACACTGGTGAATTATGATCTTACAAAGGAGTTGAAGAAAGTAAAATGCAAAACACTGATTTGCTCTTCTGAAGCGGATTTTGCTCCACCGGAAGCAAATGAGCAATTGCACAAAGCCTTGAAAAATTCGGAATACAAAATGTTTGATTCAAGCGGACATTTTCCCTTTGTTGAAACAAAAGATGAATTTGAAAGAGTTCTCATTCAATTCATGAACAAGTGACACTTTTAAGAAGTAAATATTTTTTTCTACTCAGAGAAGTGTCCCTCGCAATATTAAAAAGGCGATGGAGAAGTAGAGGATGAGTCCTGTTACGTCTACCAATGTTGCAATGAATGGAGCCGATGAAACTGCAGGGTCAAATCCCAGTTTCTTTAACAGCATCGGTAACATGGAACCTGATAATGTTCCCCACAAAACCACTCCGACCAGTGTGAGTCCGACGGTGATGGCGATCAGCAACCAGTGTGGACCGTAGAGATCCGTAAAAAGCGTCCAGGCTGCAATCCGGATGAATCCGATGATTCCAAGCAATGTTCCGAGAAATAAACCGGATAGAAATTCCCTGCGCATCACTCTCCACCAGTTGGAAAGAGTGACTTCACCAAGAGCCATGGCACGGATAATGAGCGTTGCGGCCTGTGATCCGCTGTTACCACCGGATGAAATAATCAGGGGAACAAAAAGCGCGAGGACCACCGCTTTGTTGAGTTCATTATTAAAATAGCCCATCGCACTTGCAGTCAGCATTTCACCAAGAAAAAGGATGATGAGCCATCCGGCGCGTTTGCTGACCATTTCCCTGAGGGAAACCTTCAGGTAAGGTTCTTCGAGAGCTTCAGTACCCCCAAACTTCTGGATATCTTCTGTATCTTCTTCTTCGATTACATCCATCATATCGTCGAAGGTGACGATACCGAGCAGCAATCCGTTAAAGTCAGTCACCGGTAAGGCGACACGATTGGTTTGTTTAAAAATATCAATGGCTTTTTCCTGGTCATCTCTTGCATAAAGTGCAACGACCTGACGAGTCATCAGTTCGCCGACTTTTTTATCAAGCGGCGCGAGCAGGAAATCACGAACTTTTATATCGTCCTGCAAAAAGCCTTTTGCATCGGTTACATAAATGACATTGAGTGTTTCAGAGTCTTTACCATATTTCCGGATGTGATCGAGAACCTGTTGAACTGTCCAATCCTCCTTCACGGAAACGAAATCCGGTGTCATCAAACGACCAATACTATCTTCAGGATACTGCAGCAGCTGGTTGGCTGTTTTCCGCTCTTCGTCACTTAAAAGGCTAAGGTATTTTTGTAGGGACTCCTGAGGAAGTTTCTCGAAAAGAGCAGTCCGGTCATCCGGAGAAATCTGGTTAAGCGTATGTGAAAGCTGTTCAACACTAAAAGTGCTGAGCAATTTTATCTGAATGTCGAAGTCCAGATTTTCAAATGTCTTAATCGCTTTTTCTGCTTCTAAAACCTGGAAGACTTTCCGGACATCAATGTGCGCAGACTCATTGATCAACTCGGCAAGCTCTTCAGGCTGAATGGACCCGGTTAAGTGCTTCAGCTTGTAGAGATTGCCGGTAACCATGCGGTCGGCAAGCAGCTCTTTTTCTTGTTCACTAAACATGGATGATCGTCCATTAGAAATTCCATTTACTCCGGCCTCGAAGATAGGGTTTTCTTTTGGTCTTAAAAAGATATTTAGGTTCCGGGTTTTGCGTTCCGGGTTCAGAGTTTAAGGTTGTGTGTTATGTATTTTTGAGAAATACATTTTAAATGATGGAAGAGAGTAAATGAGGAAATGTTTTATGAAAAAATGAAACAATGCACTCACAAACGAATGTCATCCTTATACCTTATACCTTATACCTAATACCTCAAAAAAACAAGAGCCGCCAGATTTACACCTGACGGCTCCCCACACGAAAAACATGAACACAAAAACTATAACAAGGAACGAATAAGGTCTCAACTTGTTTTATGGTTTTTGGGGAATTACAGTAAAATGACAAAGTTTAACATCCCTTAACCATACTGGTTTAGAATGGCTAATATTGGTTCGAGGTTCGATGTTCTAGGTTGGATTTGAGGTTGAGGGAGTTGTCTAAATAACCTTGAACTTCGAACATGGAACTTCCTTCTTAAATAATCCCATCATAATCGTTAAATTTGTCACATAAATCATCCTTATGCAAAAAATCTCCCTGGGTATCGGATCAAGGATTCGCCATCCGCAATATGGCGATGGAGTGATTGTTCAGATGAAACCTGAAGAATACGTGATCACCTTCATGCAACACGGCATGCGCGATATTGAAAGAACAGATGCGCAATTGGAAGTCATTGACGCGAATGATGCGGATAACGACCTTGTCAGTCTGGCTGACATCGAAGTGTTGTTGGTAAACATCATCAAAAAATACTCGGATTTACAGGAACGGGTTGAAATCGGGCAAAAGTGGACGGGTGGAACCCTGATCATGAAACCGGGAGATTCTTCACTGAAATCCAAAGAAGTACCAATCGATGTTTTTTTCAATAAGATCGTGATGCTGCGTGATCGTTTGCGGGTGTTGGAGCAAAGGATCAATGCACATGATAAGCTCACGGAAGAAGACAAGGTCAACATGCAGCAATACATTACACGCTGTTACGGTTCACTCACCACTTTTAATGTGATGTTTAAATACACAACGGATCATTTTGTTGGAGAGAAGGGGAGTAAGGATTGATAAATGATTCTCTCACTGATAACAAGCATATTGCAATTAAATACTTTGCGAACCCACAGGCTTCTCTGGCGTCCGTTTTATTGTCACACTGATTCCTGAACCTGGTCTATGAATTTATTGTCTGTTGAAAATTTGTCGAAATCGTATGGGGAGAAAGTTCTTTTCGATGGAATCAGTTTCGGTATCTCAAAAGGAGAAAAAGTTGCACTGATTGCACGGAATGGTACCGGAAAAACAACCCTGATGCGGATTCTTGCCGGTCAGGATGTAGCGGATTCCGGAATCGTTACCATGCGTAAGGATATTCGTGTCGCTTATCTCGATCAGGACCCGTTTCTGGATACACAGAAAACCGTACTGGAAGTTATTTTCAGTATGGATAATCCGATCATTCGTTTACTCAAAGAGTACGAAGCCTGTCTGGAAGCAGATGCTGAAGCACATTCACCAATCACACAAAAAGCCCTGGAAGAAGCTGCCTCCAAAATGGATGACGCGCATGCCTGGGATTATGAAGTAAGAGTTCGTCAGGTTCTGTCACGATTGAATATCCATCATCTCGATCAGCCTGTACGACAACTCTCCGGTGGACAGAAAAAACGAATCGCGCTTGCTAAAACGCTTATCGAGCCGGCGGATCTCCTCATCATGGATGAACCAACGAACCATCTCGATGTCGACATGGTTGAATGGCTCGAAGAATTTCTCACACGCTCTCAACTTTCGCTTTTACTTGTTACGCACGACCGTTACTTTCTGGATAATATCTGCGATAAGATTATCGAGATGGAACATCAGAAATTATTTACCTACGAAGGAAATTATTCCTATTTCCTCGAGAAGAAAGCAGAACGCGAATGGAACGAAGAACGGGAAACTGACAAGGCCCGCAATCTCATGCGTACCGAACTCGAATGGATGCGACGTATGCCCAAAGCACGGGGAACAAAATCCAAAGCGCGAATTGATTCTTTTTATGAATTAAAAGATAAAGCTGCAGGAAAAAAGAAACAGGGAGCCGTCGAACTGGATGTCAAAATGAACCGGATCGGAGGGAAGGTCATTGAATTGAAAAAAGTTCACAAAAAGTATGATGAACTTACCATCCTGAACGGATTCGATTACACTTTCCGGACCGGAGAACGCATTGGAATTGTCGGAAAGAATGGCGCCGGGAAATCCACTTTTCTGAACCTTCTCACAGGGAAAGAGACACCAGATTCTGGAAAGATCAATGTTGGGGATACCATCATCTTTGGTTATTACTCTCAGCAAGGTCTTGAATTGAAGGATGACAAACGTGTAATAGAAGTAGTGAAGGATTATGCTGAAGTGATTCAGCTGAGTGATGGTTCCAAAGTATCGGCTTCACAGTTTTTGAATCTGTTCCAGTTTCCACCCGAGCAACAGTTCACTTATGTTTCAAAACTGAGCGGTGGTGAAAGAAGAAGATTGCATCTGCTCACGGTGTTGATCCTGAATCCGAATTTTCTTATTCTCGATGAACCGACGAATGATCTTGATCTGCTCACGCTGGGAATCCTCGAAGAATTTCTGTTGAATTACAAAGGATGCCTGATTGTGGTGAGTCACGACCGGTATTTTATGGATAAACTCGTAGACCATTTATTTATCTTCGAAGGAAATGGTGTGATCCGTGATTACAACGGAACATATACCGAATGGAGAATGGTGGAAGAGGAGAAAGAAAAGGAAGCAGCACGACTGAAAAGTAAGGAAGTAGAAGAGCAAAAGAAAAAAGACACACAGGTAAAGACCGAGAAGAAAAAATTATCATTCAAAGAGAAATTTGAGTTTGAAACTTTAGGGAAAGAAATTGAAGCTCTCGAAAATGAAAAAACAGAACTCGAACAAAAGATGAGCGGAAGTTCGGCAACACATACACAATTGCAGGAATGGGCCAACCGCATGGAAGTGGTCATTCAAAGTATCGATGAAAAAACCATGCGCTGGCTGGAGTTATCCGAATTGGCCTGATTAAAATTATTTTTCTATTGCATTTTCCCCGGCATGAGCAAACCAATCATAGGCAATACAGAAACTTTCATCGCATTCCGCCATCTGAATTTCAGGAGATTTATTTTCTCCAAATTCATGCTCACACTGGCTTTGCAGATTCAGTTTGTGGTACTCAGCTGGCAGGTATATGAAATCACACATGATCCATTGTCACTTGGATTTATCGGTCTTGCGGAAGCGATACCGGCTGTAGGTCTGGCTTTGTACGGTGGCTATGTCTCCGACAGAAATGACAGACGAAAAATTCTCGTGTGGGTTCAGGGCCTGATGTTTTTGTGTACTCTGTTGCTGACCTATGTTTCCTATCATTATGCTGACTTACCCATTGCACAACAATCGGCTTTTCCTTTTTACATGATCATGTTTGGAATTGGAATTCTGCGGGGATTTTACAGTCCGGCTCAGTTTCCATTGATGACACAGGTTGTTCCTCGCGAAGCCTACGCGAATTCTTCCGCATGGAACAGTACCTTCTGGCACGTAGCTGTTGTTCTGGGTTCTTCCTGCGGCGGATTGATGCTTGGTTTTTTCGGAAAAAATGTTTCTTACATCACGGTACTCGTCATTATGTTTTTTGGATTTCTGCAAATTGTAAGAATCCCGCCTCAACCGGTGCAGGAAATCAAACCGGGAGAAAAAATGATGAGCAGTATCCGTGAAGGTCTTCGGTTTGTATTCAGCAACCAGGCTATTCTGGGTGCGCTTTCACTCGATCTGATCGCGGTTTTATTTGGCGGAGCGACAGCAATGCTTCCCATCTTCGCGAGCGATATTTTGCATGTAGGTGAAAAAGGGTTTGGCTTTCTCAGAGCAGCTCCCTTCGCGGGTTCCGTATTGATGGCATTGTACATGACACGTCATCCTCCTTTGAAGAATGCCGGTAACAAATTGCTCTATTGTGTCGCCGGGTTTTCGGTGTGTATGATTGCTTTCGCGCTGAGCAGAAATTTCTATTTGTCATTGTTCATCCTTGCCCTCAGCGGAGCGTTCGATAACGTCAGCGTGGTCATCCGATCGATGATTATGCAACTGTTAACACCTGACCACATGCGGGGAAGAGTTTCTTCCGTCAGTACGATGTTTATCAGTTCCTCCAACGAAATAGGAGCTTTTGAATCCGGATTCGCGGCTAAATTATTGGGTTTGGTGCCTTCTGTGGTTATTGGAGGCACTATCGCTTTGGGTTCAGTGGCTGCGGCGGGCGCTGCTTTGCCGGAGTTGCGCAAACTCGATTTGCGTGAACGGCATCATCCAAAAGAATAATCCTTCTTTGTATCTTTGCAAAAGAATGGATTGTTGATCCGTATTATACCCCTTAATAAGAAATCCTATGTACAGCCCGTTTACCTCCATGCCTTCACATTCCCGGGTCTGGGTTTATCAGTCAGACCGTGAATTTACAGCAGATGAAATAAAGAAAATTGAAGCAAGCTTAAACAGCTTCCTCGATAACTGGACAGCCCACGATAAAGCATTGCTTGCAAGTTCTGAAATCCGATACAATCGATTCATCATTGTCATGATTGATGAAAAACAAGCAGCAGCTGCAGGTTGTTCGATTGACAAATCCGTTCATTTTGTTCAGCAGCTGGAGAAAGAAATGAATCTTTCCCTGATGAACCGGATGCTTTTTGCTTACAAAGAAGGGGAGAAGGTATTGGTTTTAAAACGTGATGCCTTCGAAGAGAAATATGAAAAAGGCGAGATCAATGCTGAGACAATTGTCTTCAACAATCTCGTTCAAAGCAAAGCCGAGCTGGATTCGAAATGGGAAATACCACTGAAAGACAGTTGGCACAAGGCCTTACTCGAAGTATAAAAAAAAGGTGGACCAATCAGGATCCACCTTTTTTTATGTTCTATTTCAAATTATTCTTTATTTCTTCAACGGAATCTCCCTGATAATTTGTCCTGATTTATAAATGACTTTTTTGACAACAGCTGAGTCTTTGTATACCTTCCATTCGCCTTCTTCATTATTTCCGGTATACATTCCTTCTCTCAGCAAAGCACCGTTATCATCGTATTCTCTTGCCTGGCCTTCGAGGTTTCCGTTATTATAATTGTATTCAAGAGAAGGTTTTCCGTTTTGTTTGTACCATTTGCTCAGACCATCACGCACACCGTTTTTGTAAAGAGCTTCTTCCTGAATTTTTGTATCGTCGTAATAACTTTTTCTCTCACCGGTAAGTAATCCGTTCAGATAGTTTTCTGAATTTTTGATACGGCCGTTACTTTGGTAGACGGTTCTTTTCCCTTGCAAAGTATCATTGACATATGTTTCGTCAACAGTCACCTGTCCAATCACAGATAGTGTGATGCATGCTCCATTCTTTCTTCCCATGTTGTATTCCGTGACTTTGGAAAGAATTCCATTACCATTTGCATATTCACGCCACACACCGTGCTTTCTGCCATTCACTTTTGTGCCTTGTTCAGTCATGACTCCTTTGAAATTCAGAATCACTATGTATTCACGTGAAGGGTCAGAAGGATCCTTTTTAATGATTGTATCCGCCTTGTTTTCAGTTTTTTCCGCCTTGAGAATGGGACTTGCAGCTTTTTGGGTTTGCTGGGCACCGGCCATCAGAGGTGCGATAAATAACAGGGTAAAGAAGATTTTTTTCATAATCACATTCGAATTTGTTTCGCAAAATTAATGGAATACCTGAACGGAGGATGAATTCTACATGTTTTCTGTATTTTTAGGGCATAAACTTATAGTATGCAGCTTCGCGTCCGACCGGTATTGCCGAATGAATCTGAATTGCTTGCCCGTCTGGGCAGGGAAACATTTTATGAAACCTGGAAGGATTATAATACCGAAGAAGACATGCGGGTTTATCTTGCGGATGCTTTCAAGGAAGAAAAAATAAAAAAGGATTTATTAAATACTCCGGTAAACACATTCCTTTTTGTTTTTGCAGACGATGAACTCGCCGGCTACGCCAAGATGCGCCGCGATCGTACCTATGATGAATTTAATGGCGAACAGGTAATAGAAGTTGAGCGTATTTATATCTATCAGAAATTTCAAAAACAACAGGCCGGAATAGCACTGATGGATGAATGTCTTCGCATTGCTATCGAAGAAAAGAACAAATGGATCTGGCTCGGGGTAAACATCGATAATCACAAAGCCATCAACTTTTACAAACGCTATGGCTTCGAAATCTTCGGCTCAAAAATGTTCAAACTCGGCGACGCGGAAGATGAGGATTATTTGATGAAGAGACGTGTTTAGTTGTTAGTTGTTAGTTGTTAGTTGTTAGTGCTTAGTGCTTGGTGCTTAGTGGTTAGTAGAGGTATCAGTTTTACTAAGAACCAAAATCTAAAATCTAAAATCTAAAATCTAAAATCTAAAATCTAAAATCTAAAATCCAAAATCTCGGAACTCATCGATCATAAAACTCCTTCTTCTTCAACAATTTCAAATCCTGCAAAATGGATGACTTCACGTTGATTTGAAAATTGTAGCCTTCGAGGTAACCAAATGGTGTCCAGTTCAGGCGCATTTCCCAGCAATGTAAATCCCGGTAGATATTGACGCTGGCATTGGTGAAGCGACCATCGGTGAAATCATACCAGCTGTTGAAGCCGATTTTCCAACGGGGAGTCAGACTGAGATCCGCGTTGAAACTTGCAGATTGTGACTGAACAGGAGCAGCGTTGCCGGTTTTAAAATAACTGTAAGTATAACTGACGGTTAAGTTGTAAGGAATTTCGAAATCGACAAATTCTTCAGGATGCTGGTTGATATAATCAATCTCTTGTTTTGAAAACTTTGTACTGGTTTTTTTCTTCGTTGGTGAGAGTGAAAAATTCGTAGAAATATTCGCGGATGTCAACCGGAACAAATGACCATTCTGGTCTTTCAGATATTTGTTGTAATCACGATTGTTTTCATCAAAGGCATAAGGATTCAGGACACCGCCAAAATTGACGCTCATCCTGTCAAACAGTGTAGTACGACCACTGATCGACAATGCGCTCCAATTCATGGAATCCGCGATCAGGTTGTAGCTGGCACCCAATCGAAGGCTTTCAAGCAATTTTACTTTTTTCAGTGTAGCACCGGTATCTGATTTCGTCCTGACTTTCATTTCAAGATTGTTGTCGAGACCGAAGTTCAGGCTTCCGTATTTACCACCACCCGGACCACCATACACATTGTCCTGGAAGATGGAATAAGTTCTCGTTCTCCCAAGCGTATCGTATTGGACTGTTTTGTAATAACCGTAGCCGGGCAAACTAAAATCCGGACGATAGGAAAATGAAACATTGGGAGTCATCACATGTCTTACGGCAGCGACAGGACCTCTTTTCATTTGATACATGCCATAGACTCTGGTATTTAATCCAAGACTGAACTGATATTCTCGTGCTGCTTTGAATTTTTTATTTTTAATAGTATCTGTTTTATTCAATTCATTGTTCCATTCGTATTCTGTGGTTTTAAAATACCAGCGTTCGGTATAATTCGCTGCAGGACTCAGCGTAAAATGATTCAGGATATTGAAGGATGTTGAAATGGGAATGGAATGCTGTATTCCATTTTGCATGTTGTCAAGCGTATTTTGTTCGAAGAGTAAAGAATCTTTTGTCTGAACAAAATTTGTCGCACGCAAAGAATAAGAAGTTCCGATTTTCTCAAACCAGCGTTGCGCACCTATAGCATGTTTCCGTTTGAAAGGTGTAATCCTGGCGATGTTAAAACTCACATCCGGAGCTGTGATGCGAATGTCGTGTGTGATCGTGTTCTGTGTATGATTTAGTGATATCCCCAGATTCATGGGTTTATCCGGGAAGGATCTGCTGTAGGCGATAGAAGAGGAGAATGTATTCGACAGGAAATTATTCACCGAAGAAATCGTATTCCGATAGTACTTCGATGTACCGGCGTTTACTGTCGCATTGAACGAACGGTAAGGATTCGCTTTCGGATCCTGGCTATGTGTCCAGTTGACATGAAAATCTTGCACACTGCTGAAATCCGGGAGCTCCGGTTCGCTCGTCAGACTTTTTGCATAGCTGAGTCTTAAAGTTCCTGAATAACGATATCTCTTTTTATAAATGGAAGAGAGATCGAGTGTGTAACTTCCTTTTGTGTACAAATCAGAAGTGAGCGCGAGATTGAAATAATCACTGAACCCGAAGTAATAGCCGAGGTGCTGGAAATAAAATCCTCGTTCTGTTGATTCACCAAATGCAGGAAAGATGATTCCTGAACTTCTGCCTTTTTTATTTGGAAAAAATCCAAAAGGGATCAGGAATGGAGTAGGGATGTTTTCAATAGTCAGGTAAGCCGGACCGGTCACAATTTTATTATTGCTAATGACCTTGAGTTTATTGGCCTGGATGGCGAAGTGAGGTGTATCGAGATCACAGGTGGTGTACAAACCATTTTTGATGAAGAAATTATTCTCCGGATCCTTTTTCACAACTTCCCCATGAATATAGCCTTCACCTTCGCGGGTGATCACATAACCGATCTTACCTTTCTTGGATTCAAAGTTATAATGGATTGAATTGGAACGGAATTGCTGATCAGCCTGAGAGAATTCCGGCGTACCGGTCAATACTCCGGTACTATCTGTGGTTCCTTCCGCATACAGATCTTTTTCCCCCATATTGATGAGGATATAATTCGCTTTCAGATGCAAATCTTCGTAGTCAACCTTTGCATTACCATACAGATACACAATTTCCTGCTCCACATCGACTCGTATGGAATCAGTGGCATGGTAATGGATTTTTGATTTCAATACATTGTCGTCAGTTACGTTAGTATCTGCAACAATTGTTAGACTATCGACGGGTTTTATCAGGCTGTCAGAATCCGCTAAAACAGCGGTTTCAGACAGGAATGCGGGAACTCTTGAACCAACAGCAAATTGTTGAAAAACAAGCAGGAAAAGCGCTAAAAGCGGGGTTGATATTTTGGATACTTGCCGTAACAATTCTACGTAAAATTTTGCCTCTGTTTTGGCTTCAAAACTAACGAAAAAATATCGTCCCGGACTTCCTTTTGTTGGTAAACTACTGGCAATTGGTTGTTTACTTATTTCCACCTCATTCACTCCTTTCAAATCCCGCCCTTATGGTGTGACCAAGGTTGTGATCGACGCAGGGCATGGCGGTCATGATTCCGGCTGTCTGGGAAAGAATGTGAAAGAAAAAGATGTGGCATTGGGCGTTGCTTTGAAGCTCGGCAAGTACATCGAGGATCATTTTCCGGATGTAAAAGTCATCTACACACGTAAGACCGATGTATTTGTAGAGCTGCACCAGCGCGCAGCCATCGCGAATAACGCAAGAGCTGATCTGTTTATTTGCATTCATTGCAATTCAGCCTGTTATTACAACAAGAAAAAGAAGAAGGATGTCTGCAACGAGGAAATCCTGGGCGCTGAAACCTGGGTAATGGGATTGCATATGTCAGAAGCCAATCTGGAGGTTTCAAAAAGAGAAAATGAAGTCGTACTTCTTGAAAAAGATTACACCAAGCAATACGATGGTTTTGATCCGAACAGTCCGGAAGCGAACATTATTTTTTCACTTTATCAAAATACTTTTCTCGATCAAAGTCTGAAGCTGGCATCTTCTGTTCAGCAGGAACTCAAAGCCAAAGGCCGGCCAAGCCGTGGTGTGAAGCAGGCAGGTTTCCTTGTTTTGTACAAAACAGCAATGCCAAGTATTCTCATCGAAACAGGTTTTCTCTCCAACCCTGCGGAAGCAAAATATCTTGATTCAGAAAAAGGCCAGCAGGAAGTATCGCATGGTATTTACAATGCTTTCAAGAGTTATAAGAGCGCGATTGAGTCCAGCGGCATAAAACAGGAGAAGATTGAGCAGGAGTCCTCAAGTCAGTCAGGCGATTCAACTCCTGCTGTCAAGTCATCCGGCAACGAATCAAAACCCGATTCAGGCGAAGGAAAAGAAAACAATACTGAAAGCCCGAAAGAGGACAAAGTTGTTGTGCCAAATATTCCGAAAGAAAACGATAAGACAACTGTAGATTCGGATGAATCATTAATGTTTGGTGTACAGATTTTGATTTCTCCTTCAAAAATTGTTAAAGGAAGTTCAAAATTCAAAGGCCTGAAAGATGTGAGGGAAGAGAAAGAAAAAGGAATGTACAAATACGTTTATGGTGAAGTTCAGGGAATGGCAGAAGCTGTTGAATTGCAGGATGAAATGCGTGTGAAAGGATTCAAGGATGCCTTTGTAGTGGCTTATCTCAACAATAAGCGGATCAGTATCAAAGAAGCAAGAGAGCGACTAAAGAAGAAATAAAAAATACTTACTTTTAAGAACTTTTCCGGTACGATACATATCGGAAATCCTTTAACAGGGCAGGAAAGAGATCTATGAAACTATCGAAAGAAGCAAAAATCGGATTGATTGTTACCACCGGCATCGCCCTGATGTTATGGGGGGTAAATTATCTGAAGGGAAAAGATTTTTTCACCAGCCAGAAACTTGTGTATGCGATCTACGACAGAGTGGACGGATTAACAGCGAGTAATGTCATTTTGGTGAATGGTATGAAAGTGGGTCTGGTCAGAAACCTTATTCTTTTACCTGACTTTTCCGGAAAGATTTTAGTGAGTATGCACGTTAGCAGTAAAGTCAGGATCCCGAGAAACTCCGTCGCGGAAATTTACAGTACAGATCTTCTGGGAACAAAAGGCATCCGTATGGTCTTTGGTGATTCGCAAGATGAATTGCAAAATGGCGATACACTTCAGAGCGCGATGCAAAGTAGTCTGACAGAACAAGTCAGTGCACAGGTCGCACCAATCAAACTGAAAGCGGAAAATCTTCTGAGTTCACTGGATTCGGTTTTATTGATTCTTCGCGGTGTGTTCAATGAAGAGACAAAAAATAATCTCAAAAGATCCTTTGAGAGTATTTCCAATTCTCTGTATTCTATTCAGAATATCGCTTCGAATATGGATACAGTATTGGCAAAGCAAGGTCGTCTACGGATGATCTTCGACAATCTTGAATCCATTACTACTAATATCAAAAATAACAACGACAAGATTGCGGATATCCTGAACAATTTCGCATCTATCTCGGATACACTTGCGAAAGCAAATCTGGCCCTGACGATAGATAACGCGAAGAAAACACTGGAGCAAACGGCAATATTGTTTGAAGGAATGAACAAAGGAGAAGGCTCACTTGGTCAACTGGCAACGAATGATAGTTTGTACAATAATCTGAATTCGACAGCGAGAAACCTCGATGCACTGATCACCGATTTACATGAGAATCCGAAGAGATATATCAATCTTTCTTTGATTTCATTTGGAGGGAAGAAGAAAAAGGCGGAGAGCGGGAAGTAGTTGTTAGGTGTTAGGTGTTAGGTGTTAGTTGTTAGTTGTTAGTGGTTGGTGGTTGGTTGAATGGTTCTGGTCTTTAAAACATATGGAGTGAGTAGACTTTAATTTGTTGCTTGCTTTTAGTGGATGAAAAAACGGTGAATGATTCCGATTCTTAATTTTCATCAATAAATATTGAATCAATAAAGCATGATTGCACAAATAGTTTTCGTTCTGCTTTTCGTTTCGGCTTCTTATTGGTTTTCAAGAAACCTTTCGAAAATTATACGCAATATTCGTCTGGGCCGGGATTTAAACCGGAATGATCGTTCCGGCGACCGCTGGATGACCATGGTTCGTGTAGCGCTAGGACAATCAAAAATGGTGGTCAGACCTGTTGCAGGAATCATGCACATTTTTGTGTACGTTGGATTTATCATCATTAATTTCGAAGTACTTGAAATTATCATCGATGGTGTTTTTGGCACACATCGGTTTTTTGCTTCACTCGGACCGGTCTATAATTTTCTGATTGCATGTTTTGAAGTGTTGGCACTGCTTGTGCTGGTTGGAGTGCTTGTATTTCTTGCAAGAAGAAATATCCTGAAGCTAAAACGGTTCTGGATGAAAGAAATGACCTCCTGGCCACGAACAGATGCGAATATCATTCTGATCACAGAGGTATTGCTGATGACTGCTTTCCTGACCATGAACGCCACCGACAGCATCCTTCAAAGCAGAGGCTTCGGACATTATATCCAGGCTGGTTCTTTCCCGGTGAGTTCAATGTTCGCTAATGTGTTTTCCGGAATGAGCAGTGAATCACTGGAAATGATTGAACGTTTCTGCTGGTGGTTTCACATTGTCGGGATTCTTCTGTTTCTCAACTATGTTCCGTATTCAAAACACTTCCACATTTTTCTTTCTTTCCCGAACACTTATTATTCCAACCTGGAGCAAAAAGGAAGATTCACAAACATGGAAAGTGTCACCCGTGAGGTGAAGCTGATGCTGGATCCATCCGCGGTTCCTCCTCCGACAGATCCCAATGCTGCTCCGCAACGATTTGGTGCCAAAGACGTGTATGATCTCACCTGGAAACAATTGATGGATGCATATTCCTGCACTGAGTGCGGCCGATGTACTTCTTCTTGTCCGGCTAATCAAACAGGCAAACTGCTTTCTCCCCGGAAAATCATGATGGACACACGTGATCGACTGGAGGAAGTAGGAAAAAATATCGACAAGCATGG
Organism: Bacteroidota bacterium; assembly: GCA_016720935.1. NCBI lineage: Bacteria > Pseudomonadati > Bacteroidota > Bacteroidota bacterium. The sequence goes on along the minus strand of JADKJP010000007.1, from coordinate 71,016 downwards.
CAAAGATTTCCGTGACGATAAATCATTGCTGAATTATATTACAGAAGAGGAATTGTGGGCATGTACAAGTTGCAATGCGTGCACGGATGCTTGTCCTGTGAATATTGATCCGCTCAGTATCATTGTCGACATGCGCCGATATCTTGTGATGGAAGAATCAAAAGTTCCACAAGAACTGGCCGGGATGTTTAGTAAAATTGAAAACAATGGTGCTCCATGGCAATTTGCCCAGGCAGATCGGTTCAAATGGGCGGAAGAAGGAGCATAGAATTAAGTTAAAATTCAAAAGTCAAAATTCAAAATTAGGTTGAAGGATAAAAGTAAGTTCAGATCATTTCACGTCACCAACAACCAATAACCAACAACGAACAACTATTTACTAATCACCATTCACTCTTCACTATCAAATGAATTTCCAGGTACCAACAATGGCTGAATACGCCGCAAAGGGAGAAGCACCGGATGTACTTTTCTGGGTAGGCTGCGCGGGGAGTTTTGACGAGAGAGCTCAGAAAATTACTCGTGCGGTTGCAAAAATTCTGCATCATGCCGGAGTTAAATATGCCGTGTTGGGTTCTGAAGAAAGCTGCACCGGAGATCCCGCGAAACGAGCCGGGAATGAGTTTTTATTCCAGATGCAGGCGATGATGAATATCCAGGTTTTGAATGGATATGGAATACGAAAAATTGTAACTGCCTGTCCGCATTGTTTCAATACATTAAAGAACGAATATCCTGAGCTGGGTGGTAATTACGAGGTCGTACATCATTCCGAATTGTTACAGAAGCTATTTTCAGAAGGAAAAATAAAAGTTCAGGGTGGAAGTTTTCAGGGTAAAAAAATTACCTTCCATGATCCCTGTTATCTGGGAAGAGGAAATAATGTGTACGAAGCTCCTCGTGAAGTCCTCGAGAAACTGGATGCGGAATTATCCGAAATGAAACGTTCCAAAGCCAAAGGTTTCTGCTGCGGTGCCGGTGGTGCTCAAATGTTTAAAGAACCGGAAAAGGGGAGTAAAGACGTAAACGTTGAACGTACCGAAGAAGCTCTCGCATTAAATCCCGATTATATCGCTGTTGGTTGTCCTTTTTGTATGACCATGATGACCGATGGAGTTAAAAATTTCAACAAAGAAGAATCCGTGAAAGTCCTCGACATTGCGGAGCTTATTGCAAAAGCTGCGGATTTGTAAAACAGTAGGGACGAGGGGCGAATTGAATTTGGGAATTGCTGATTTTAGATTTTAGATTGATGATTTGTGAAAAAAATTTTCATTAATAAATCATCCCTTCATTCCTAAACTAATAACTAATAACTAATAACTCAAAATTCATAACTCATAACTCATAATTCATAACTAATAACCTTTTACCCTCTCAATCAAAGCCTCCAGCGCTTCTTTCCCCGATCCTTCCATTCTTCCTTTTTGAATAATCAGATCGTTGTTCACATTGTTATTAAGTGCATAGCGGAATACGAAATGTGATTTTCCGTTTTTCCAATCTGTAATCTGGCCAAATCGAAGATCGCTCAGCAGAACGGTATCACCCATTGCTTCGACACAGTAATATCCTTTTGAAAAACGGATGAGTTTTTGAACTTCATCATTGGATTTATATTGCTGCAACAAAGAATCTTGTCTGGCTATATAAGTAAAATCAATGTGTTCTGTTTTGTCGAACAAGGAACGATATCCGGTATAATATCCTGAATCTGTTTTCGCGACAATGAACCAGAGCCAGTTGTTGAGTGGAGTAGGAGTTGTGAAATAATTTACTTCATTGATATTTTGTTCACTGAAATTTTGTCTGGATGTTTTGTCGATACTGTATTTATTGCTGAAAGCATACAGTATATAAACGCTGGAAATTAGCAAACCAAAACGCATCCAGAATTTTCTGTAATTGCTGGAGCTCTTCAGTACAAGCAAAGCGATACTTGCAATGAGCAAACTAATCGTGTAAAATGGATCAGCCACAAATAGAATGTTGAAAGAAACACGATGATGATTGAAAGGCTCAAACCATCCTGTACCATAGGCTGTCAATGCGTCTATTCCGATATGAAAAAACAAACCGCTGCCCCATAAAATCAACCAGTTCTGAAAGGACATCTGTTCATTTTTCACTGTTCGTTTGAACCACCAGGCCAGAATTGGAGTCATCAGGAGAGCAAACAAAATGGAATGCGTAAATCCACGATGGGCAAGCAGGGAATCCGCCTGGTTCATCCAACCGGAAGTAATCACATCAATATCCGGAAGGTTATTGGCAAGTGCACCCCAAAGCATTGCTTTTTTTCCTAGTTTCCGGCCTGCCAGTGCTTCTCCGGCACAGGCACCCAGGACAGTATGAGTCAGTGAATCCATAATAATCAGGCAAATAGAAGTATTCGGGTTCTTGAAATTATTCGTAAAGTACAGGTTACAAATTAAAATAAATATAACTTTGTCAAAAAAAAATCCAAGATGCAAATTGCGAATAATAAAGTTGTTACCGTTACTTATCGGTTACAGGCCAATCTTCCGACAGAAGAAAAGAGACACATTGAAACGGCGGATGCTTCATCACCACTTCGCTTTCTTTATGGAGTAGGAATGATGATTCCAGGATTTGAAAGAGGCCTTGAAGGAAAAGGTTCCGGTGACTCTTTCGATTTCGTAATCGAAGCGATGGACGCTTATGGCGACGCGGATGAAACTGCTGTGATCAGTCTGCCAATTGATATTTTCAAAGTAGAAGATGTGATCGATTTTGAAATTTTAAAAATCGGAAACGTCCTGCCGATGAGTGACAACCAGGGGAATGTCCTGAATGGACGTGTTCTGGGTTATGATGAAAAAACTGTTAAAATGGATTTCAATCATCCACTTGCCGGACACACTCTTCATTTTTCAGGAGAAATTGTTGATGTTCGTGAAGCAACTGAAGAGGAAATCTCTCACGGCCACGTTCACTAATCTTGAATAATATAAAAAAGCAGAAGTGGATTCTGAGGGTTTAGCCTTCTGAATCCACTTCTGCTTTTCTGTTAATTCTATGTCCTTATAAACCCGGTTTAGAAAGGCAAATCATCTTTCGCAGGAGCCGGCATACTTTCATAATCCGGAACCGACTGGTTGAATTCTCCACCTGTGGATGCACCGGCTTTGTCGATTTTCCATGCTTCAAGAGTATTGAAATATTTGATCTCCCCCTGAGGGCTGGTCCATTCACGTCCGCGAAGATTGAAATGAACTGTAATATTTTCACCCGGTTGCACTGAATCCAAAAGACCGCAACGATCTTGCGTCAGCTGGAAACTGATGTGCTGAGGATACTGTGAGGAATTGTCAGTCAGGACAAATTCTCTCTTTTTAAATCGGTCGTTCACGACCTGCTCGGATTTCTTTACTTTAAGTATACCGGTAATTTGCATAACGATAGGTTGATTTTCGCCAAAGTTAACAGTAAAATCGTCTTCTCTCCACTTTCAGACATTCTGTTCATAATTTATACCATGTAAAAACCATCAGAAACGTGGACAATTCTTTGAAAATTATTAAGGATGAGCTGATTATTGGCCTCTTTTTATATTTTTACAACATTCCTAAATTTCTAATCTAAGACCATCAGCATGAAGAAACTCCTTACATTCTTTGCTCTTTTTCCGGCAATGTTATGGGCTCAAACCTTTAGCAACACCAACTGGACCCAGATCCCGAACACTAATACGGATATTTTTATCCCTATCCAGGTTTCCGGATTGCCAACGTCCATCAATACCAGTTATGGTCTTGGAGCGGTTTGCCTGAAAATTACACATCAGTTTTCTGCTGACCTCCAGGTAAGACTCCAAAGTCCGGACGGTAAACAGGTACTTCTTGTTGACACAAAGGGAGGAAATGGGAACGGATATCCGAACACCTGTTTCACGGAAAATGCAACCGGAGGCTGGATTCAGCTTGCTGCGCCACCATTTAATGGTTCTTATTTCCCCCAGGAATCGGTGAATATTTTCAATGATAATTCCGACCCGAATGGTACCTGGAACCTCGTTCTGAGAGACGTTTTTACTCCTGCTGATACAGGCTCTTTTCATTATGTGAACATCACCTTTATGATGAATCCTCCTGCTGATCCTACACAAAGCAATAGTGCCTGCAGTAGTGCAAATCCAGGTGGTTGTCAGTGTCCGGATGGTTTGTCAACTGATTGTGATTTGCTACCCGATATGACTGCTTCAGCAATGTGTATTGCAAATGGACATCAGGAATTTGCCGGAAATATCACACTCAGCAATGCAACACCAAATATTGGTTGGGGCCCGCTGGAAATTCATGGAACCAATTCATGCTATTGTGATTCTGTTCCTGTTCCCTGTTCAACAACAACCTGTCCTGATGGCTCTTATCCGAAAGAACTTATTTCTCAAAGGATCTATCACAAAGATGGAAATTCGATGACGTTTTTTGATCGCCCTGCAGGTACTATGACTTATCACCCTTCACATGGTCACGTACACGTTGACAATTGGGCGGATTTCTCCCTGCGTCGAGCTACTCCTGATCCGGATGCACGCAACTGGCCACGAATCGGCGAAGGCAATAAACAGAGTTTTTGCCTGGTGAATCTTGGTGATTGTGATTCCGATTTCGGCTACTGCGTTGACTCTGCAGGAAACCCGCTTTCTAAAGCGAACATTGCCAATTCGGATTTTGGATCCGTAACCGGTTGTTCCCGTGACCAGGGAATTTATGTAGGGAATCTGGACATCTACAGTTCCAGCCTCAATGGAATGGGAATCATTTTACCTGCAACAATTTGTAATGGTGATTATTACATCGTTTCAATTACAGATCCTGAAAATAACATGCTGGAATCAAATGACGATAACAACTGGGTGACTGTTCCTATTTCACTGACTCAGCAATCAGCTGGTTCATTTCCGTTGGCAGGTTATACATATACTGTAAGCAATACCACTGTGAATTTCATGGCTACCGCTGCAGGTGCTGATTCACTGAAATGGTCTTGGGGTGATGGATCACCTGTAGAAATGACATCCGGAACTGCAATCACACATGATTTCCCCGGAATCGGAACCTACATTGTTTCCCTATATGCTTACAATCAGTGTGGACCAACGGTCACTATTGATACGATCTCAATTCAGTCAACTGTTGGTATCAACCCTGTCGGTTCAGTAGTTTCTTTTAAATCTTATCCCAATCCTTCCAAAGGTGTGTTTAATGTAACTTATTCCCTGGTGAATGCAGGCAAAGTCGACATTGAACTTACGGATGCATTGGGGCAGTCTATTGCTGTTCTTTCCTCATCCGACCAATTAGCGGGAAAATATCAAATAGAGGTGGATCCTCATAGATACAATCTGCATTCCGGTGTTTACCTGGTTAAACTACTTTCCGGTTCTAAAAGTCAGGTAATACGGATGGTAATTCTCTGATTTTTTTAGTTCAAAATGAAAATGCCCTGGAAATCTCCAGGGCATTTTTTTTGTTATTTTTGATGCCCTATGATCAAGTTGAAATTGAATTCTTTTTTACGCCTGTCTTTATTATTTATTGCCTTCAGTATTGTTTATGGTAATTCAAATGGTCAGGTAATTCCGGGTTGGAAACATACCCTCAAGAATTCTCTGAATAGCATTAACAAGGCCAGGAGTATAGAAATAGATAAAGCCAAAAACTGTTTTGTACTTGGTACTACATCAATCCCTGATTCCGCAAAGGATATTTTGCTTTTCAAATTTAATCCTCAGGGGGTAGAGGAGTGGCGTCGTATTTACGACAACCCGGATCATGGAGATGATATTCCGGTTGCTATGTGTCTGGATGTAGAAGGAAATATTCTGATTACCGGTATGAGTAAGGATAAAACCGGAAATACGGATATACTGATTTTGAAATATACGACAGAAGGTGTTCCTGTTATTGATTTGCATTTCGACGGTCCTGCTCACGGGTTTGATACTCCAGTGGCGATTGCTGTTGACGAACGGGAAAATATCCTTGTTACAGGGGCAGAAACTTCTTCCGATTCAGGGTTGAATATGGTGGCATACCGCATTCGTCCGGATGGTAGCCTTTCCTGGAAACGCAACTATGCTTCTTTGACGATGGATATAGGAAACGCAGTCATAACCGACGATTCCTGTAATGTATATATTGTTGGGAATTGCAACACGGCACCACATACATCCGATATTCTGATTCAAAAAATGGACTCTGCCGGAAACCAAAAGTGGACGACTATCTATAACGGAGTTTTCGCGGAAAATGATGCAGGCTCCTTCCTTTGTATTGATGATTCAACACACTTGTACATCAGCGGATTTGCCAATCATACCAGCGACAGGTCCGATGTACCTTTATTGAAATACAATCGTAATGGAGAAATTCTCAGGGAAAAATTTTATAACGGAGGCATCAGTGATTGCTACGCTACGAACCTCAATGTTAGCAAGAGTGGAGCCTTCCTGACCATTTACAGGACAGATTACAGTACCGGTACCTCGGGCAGTATGGTGGTTCATTTTGATCGCGCCGGTGTTCAAACTCAAAAAATCGAATCACCTGTTGATGTAATATTTCAGGATTTCATAGAGATGCCCCACAACCAGATGATTCTTGGAAGTAAGCTTACTCATCCTGAAAGCACTTTGATGCCTTACATCGCGATTCCTGATACCGGATCGAAAATTCGTTTTGAATATGCGGATTCAACAGTATACGGAATGGCACATCTCATCAGTACCAAAGTTTTGGGCAATGTTATTTATTTTCTTGGCGATGATGCCGGAGATGCTACAGGAAGTATCGAAGTGATGACCTATTCATTCAATCACGATATAGATAAATTGAAGAAAAAATCAACCGTTAATAAAAGCAAAAGTGGAGTACACAAAAATTAAGCAGCAGCACCTTCAGGAATTACAAAAAATTGTGGGAGAACAATTTGTGTTCACCAATGAAGAGGTGTTGAGCAATAATTCACACGATTATACTGAGGATTTGCGTTTTTTTCCTGAAGTCGTGGTGAAGCCGCGTTCTGCAGCGGAAATATCCGCCATCCTGAAATTCTGTAACAAAGAAAATATACCTGCCACTCCGCGTGGTGCCGGAACCGGACTCAGTGGCGGTGCCTTGCCGGTGCATGGAGGAATTGTCATCGCGATGGAACGATTCAATTCCATTCTTCAAATCGATGAAAGAAACCTCCAGGCTACCGTTGAACCGGGTGTTATCAATCAGGTTTTTCAGGATGCGGTGATGGAGAAAAATCTTTTTTACCCACCGGATCCTGCAAGCCGGGGAAGTTGTTTTCTTGGAGGTAACCTTGCTGAATGCGCTGGTGGACCAAAGGCTGTGAAATACGGTGTAACCAAGGATTACATTCTCAATTGTGAAGTAGTATTACCTACAGGAGAAGTCATCTGGACAGGCGCCAATGTGTTGAAGAATTCAACCGGCTACAATCTGACACAGTTGATCATTGGCAGCGAAGGAACACTTGGAGTGATTACTAAAATTGTGGTCAGACTGATTCCATTGCCTACAGAAAACCTTCTCATGCTGGTGCCCTTTTTCAGCGCGGAACGTGCATGTGAGGCAGTGAGCGCGATCTTTCGCTCGGGAGTGACACCATCAGCCCTTGAATTCATGGAACGTGATTGCATCGAATATGTGATGAAGTTCGTGGATGTAAAAATTCCACTGAAAGAGGGCATCCAGGCACACCTGATTATTGAGGTGGATGGAAATGATAAAGATGTCTTGTTCAGGGATTGTGAAAAAATTTCTGAAGTCCTTTATCAATACGATTGTGATGAAATTTTATTCGCGGATGCGGCTCAGCAAAAAGCTGATCTTTGGCGTGCTCGCCGTTCAGCAGGTGAAGCGGTAAAATCCCATTCCATTTACAAGGAAGAAGATACAGTTGTGCCACGAGCGGAACTTCCGAAATTATTGAAAGGTGTAAAAGAGATCGGAGCGAAATATGGTTTCCGGAGCGTGTGTTATGGTCATGCCGGCGATGGCAATTTACACGTGAATATCATCAAGGAAGAAATGCGTGATGAAGACTGGGACACTGAGGTTCCAAAAGGTATCCGGGAGATTTTTCAGTTATGTGTTTCTCTGGGTGGAACGATTTCAGGAGAACATGGAATTGGCTATGTTCAGAAAAATTACATGGACATCCCTTTCGATTCTGTTCAAATGAATCTGATGAAAGGCATTAAAAACCTGTTTGATCCAAGAGGTATTCTGAATCCGGGGAAAATATTTCCGGATAAAAATCTTAATTGATCCAATACTGGCAGAATGGAAAAAGTCGTTGTTGTTACCGGAGCTTCTTCAGGAATTGGCAGATCTCTCGCAATCGAATTCGCGAGGAACGGATACAATGTGGTTGCCGCTGCCAGAAAAGTGGATCAGTTGGAAACCGTGAAAAAGGATATTGAAAAAGCAGGAGGGAAGGCTCTCATTGTGGCAACAGATGTTTCCAAAGAAAGTGATTGTGAGCGCTTGATGGCAGAGACCATGGCAACATTCGGACGTATTGATGTACTGATTAACAACGCCGGAATTTCCATGCGTGCAGTTTTTGAGAAAACTGATCTGAATGTGATTCGCCAGTTGATGGACATTAATTTTTGGGGAACAGTATATTGTACGAAGTACGCGCTGCCTCATTTACTAAAATCAAAGGGCAGCGTTGTTGGAATATCTTCAATTGCCGGAAAGAAAGGATTGCCCGGACGAACAGGTTATTCAGCATCCAAATTTGCGATGGAGGGATTTCTAGAGACATTACGTACCGAAAATCTCAAGACCGGTTTACATGTTTTGGTAGCTTGTCCGGGTTTCACCGCTTCCAATATCCGCAATACTGCATTGGCCGCTGATGGAAATACCCAGGGAGAATCGCCAAGGGATGAAAAGAAGATGATGCAACCGGAGGAAGTCGCTCGCAGAATTTACAAAGCTGTGGAAGGACGAAAGCGGGACATCATCATGACAAGAGATGGGAAACTAACGGTTTTCCTGAACAAATTTTTTCCGGGGATGATGGATAAGGTAGTATACAATCATATGGCGAAAGAGCCGGATTCACCTTTCCGGTAAAACTCAACTCACCACAATTCGCACTTTGCCGACACCTATAAGACGATCGACAGCATCGTATACATAAACGACATATTCACCGGGCAAATGAAATTCAATTTCTTTTTTTATCCAGGTGAAGTGAGGCTGTGGATTGGCATTGATTGTATTATTAAAAACCTCTTTTTTTGTCTCCTCGTCAATTTTGAAAACATCAATTTTCAGAGTATTCGAATTGATCACATCGGATAATTTCAACAACATCATCAACGACCCTCCATTACTGCCGATAATAAAATACGAACTGGCGTGATAAGGCTCACCGGTATTGTCATTCACACTTTCACAGAAAATTACCTGTTGCCCTGATGCAGAGACCTGAAGAAAAAGAAAAAGCAAAATCAGGCGGAAAATATTTTTCATTTCGACAGCGCAGATTTTTTCAATGTTCGAAGGTCTAGAAATGGGCATTTACCCTTACATTCAGTTGACGGGATGTGAGATAATTCGGAATGGCATATCTCCTGGCATTGCTGATGTCGGTTACCCAGTTGTAAGACGCAACATTGCTTACTTGCAGGAGGTTGAACACTTCAACTCCTATCCAAAGAGATTTTAAATTCCCAAGGAACTTACCCTTTGGTTTATGTTTTACTTCATCCCCGATTAATTGTTTCGAGAAGCCGATATCAACCCGTCGGTAGGTGGGTGTACGGAGGATGTCTTTGTAACGGTCTTTTCCCGGAGGTCCAAAAGGAAGTGCCGTTCCAAAAAGCAGACTCAGGGACATCTTGTAAGTTGGGAATTTTGGTAAATAATCCTGGAAGAAAAGGCCAAAATTTACACGCTGATCCGCCGGCCTTGGAATATATCCGGGTTCAATCTTGGTACTGTCAACAGCGATGTTGTCATAAGTAAAGCCGGGAATAATTTCTTCACCCTCGGCATTGTATCGAACATAATAAAAATCGCCTTTCACATCTTCTTCCGTTTGAAGGATGGATAAACTCGCCCAGGACTCAGCGCCGGGAACGAATTCACCAAACAGACGAAAATCAATTCCTCTTGCATATCCTTTGGAACTGAAATTCGGGAGGTAACGGATTCTAAGATTATCGACTTTGTAAGGGATGAGTTGATCTAACGATTTGTAAAAGACTTCTGATGTAAGTTTGAACTCCCGGCCAAGAGCAAGGAAAGTGAAATCAGCTCCAAGCACTGCATGGATCGATTTCTGCGCTTTGGTTTCAGGATGCAGTTTACCATCAAGGTCCCTTAGCTCACGATAAAATGGAGGCTGGTAATACACACCACCGGCAGCACGAACATTCAAGCTCTTTTTAGGATCAGGCTTGAAGGTTACAGAACCTCGTGGACTGATGACCAGTTCTTCGTTCAGATCCCAATAGTTAGCTCTTACACCTGTTGTCAGAATTAATTTGTTCCGATCGAGAATCTGCCAGGTGTTTTGAATGTATCCTGAAATCCGGTTCGAAGAGAGATTGGATTTCGATATAACCACATCATTTAAAGTGATCATCGGATTGATGCTGTCTCTTGGAGAAGGAATGGAAAATCCGGATGAATCGTTGTAATACCATTCATGAAGTTTGTCATCAATCTCTTCATGCTGGACTTTTACGCCCCACTGCCACAACAAATTGTCGCTGACGATTTCACCTTTGTGTTCAGCATTATAAACTGTCGCATTCAGTTTGTTCCTGGCATGATTGAGAAAAGAACCGACTCCAAGATTGAAAGCGACATTTCCGAAATTGTCTTTTCCGAAATCATTTTCCAATTGATCCAGGAAGTACTGGCCGAGGATGTCAAAATTCTCTTCTTCCTCAGTTCGGTAAGCGCTGGCGATGAGTTTAAGCTTGATACTATCTGCCGGCCTGTAAGTTGCTGAAAAAGAGCCGGTAAATGTTTGGTATCTGTCGATTTCCTGCCCTTCAAAATAAACGGTAAATCGTTTCGCGTCATTGATGGTTCCGAAATTGGTTTCTCTCGATTCCGGAACAAGATTATATCGGTTTCGGGCATAATTCCCAAAAATTTCAACTGAAAATTTCTTACTGAAATCAAAACCGGTGAGTAACTGTACGTCAGTAAATGAAGGCTTGTATTCACCCTTGGTATCAAAAGTATTCAGAAGGTATTGATTTGATTTCTGGCGAACACCTGCCATGTAATACCACTTTTTGTTTTTACTCCGGTTTTCGAGTTCAAGAGATCCACCGAGCATACTGGCGCTGATTGAACCGGCAAACTTTTTCGGTTTTCGGTATTTAATGTCCAGGACTGAGGAAAGTTTGTCTCCATACACAGCGTCAAAACCTCCGGCAGAAAACTGGATCGATTCCACCATGTCAGGATTGATGATACTAAGACCTTCCTGTTGTCCGGATCGTACCAATAATGGACGGTAGACTTCAAAATCATTTACATAAACCAGGTTCTCATCATAGTTACCACCTCTTACTGAATAGGAAGAACTCAGTTCATTTGCTGAACCAACACCCGGAAGTGTTTTGATCAGATCTTCAATACTTTGATTTGGAGTAGGAATCACCGAAACAACTTTTGGATCGATTCGGGTAAGGTTCAATGACTTCATGGACCTTTCTTCAATCACAACTGTTCCCATTTCGACAACACGGTCACGGAGTTTCTTATCGATATTTCTTTCTTCTCCCGGATTAAGTTGAACAATAACTGTATCAGCCTTCAAGCCGGTAAAACTGAAGACCACTTTAAATACTTGTCCGGAAGGAAGTGTGAGTGAATAACTACCGTTTTCTGAAGTAGAAACACCAATTGGTTTACCAAAAACAGCTACAGTAGCTCCAAAAACAGGTTTATTGGAGGAATCCCTGACGGTTCCAAAGATTCTTGACTGTTGGGCCTGAACGTTAAAGCCGGAAATAATAAAAAGTAAAAGCAGGGAGGTGAAGAGGCCTCTCGTCATCATAGGCTGTCGCGCTTAATTGTCGTCTTTAAGTGTCTTGTCTTTTCTTTTAAAATCTCCGTTTTGCCACATTTGTATAAAACGTGACCAGGCAACCGGGTTCAATAAATTATTCGGCGGTAACTGACCTGCATAATACAGTCTGCTGGTTTGCTGTTCCATAGAATTCCGGAAATTCATACTTCCATCCATGGGCATTGCTGCTGACAAAATTCCAAGTCGGCCCGGGTCCATGTTTTTTTCAGCTCTGGAGAGATCATCAGCAGGTACATGCAAACGAAGAAAAGCTTCCTTAAATTGTTCTTTGGTTGGCCAGGGGAAAATGACTACTTCCCGCAGAAGAATAGTATCAGGTTTTAACAACTGTATCAGGGAGCATCGGTGGTCACTCAGAGTGTCAGGGATAACAAACACTGCTTTTTTATAACCGATGGCAAGAAATTCAATGGTGTCTTTCATCTTGGCGACAAATGAGAAAAAACCATAATAATCCCCGACTGTTCCACGGTAAGAATTCTTGATCATGATACTCGTGTAGGGAACCGGATTCAGGCTGTCACTGGTAACAACGATACCAGAAAACTGAACAAGGTCATTGGCTTCAAGATTTTTTTCCTGTGCGGAAACACTCAAAACCTGAAATAAAAATGCAATCAGAAGGGTTAGGGTCGTTCTCATTAAGTTCAATTCACAGGCTAAAGGTATCAACTTATTTCAAATCAAATCAACGCGGTCATCAACGTACAAAAGTCTGATAAATTGTTACAATACACTGTCAACTTAGCTCATGGAATTGATTAAATTTGTAAAATAAGAGATCAGGCTTAAGATGTCGGCGTCACGTAATTACAAGTATTTCTGGAGTTTATTGCCCGGAATCATGACCGTTGCCGGTAACTTGGCTGGCGGATGGTGGGTGCTTTCGAACCTGGTCTTTTCCCTTGGTTTTCTTGCCTTTTTGGAGTGGTTTTTCCCGGAAGATAAAAAGCAGGATGTGAATGCATCTGCTTTTGTCCCTGATTTAATCCTCGTTCTTCATTTTGTAATGCAGGTTTTCTCCTTAACAGCATTTTTCATGGCCATAAAGACTGGAAAGGTTGAAGGCTGGCAAATTTTCTGGATGGCCTTATCGACAGGAGTACATTCAGGATCAAGCTCTCTCATTATTGCCCATGAAATGATACACAGGAAGAAAAAAATCTGGCAGGTTCTTGGAAAACTGCTGCTCTTCAGTGTTAGTAATTTCTATTTTTATGTTGAACATCTGCGTGTTCATCACAAATGGGTAGGTACAGACCGCGATCCTGCTACAGCGAAATATGGAGAAAACCTCTATGGATTTTTTATCAGATCAGTTTTCGGGCAAATGACCAGTGCATGGCAGGTAGAATCAGCCAGACTGAAAAATGAAAGTGTGAACCCTTTCGGATCAAGGAATTATGTATTGGTCAATATTACTTTGTCAGGTATATTTTATATTTTGATTGCTCTTATTTTAGGTAAAATAGCATTACTTGCATTTGCTTTACAAAGTTTAACAGCCAATTTTCTCCTGGAATACACCAATTATATCGAACATTACGGGTTATCCAGAACTGATAAAGAAAGAGTCAACGAAACCCATAGCTGGCAAACCGATAAAGTCATCAGCCGTTTTATCCTGATCGATTTGAGCCGGCATAGCGACCACCATTTTTATGCTTCAAAACCTTATCATACCTTGCTGACGTTTGAAAAAAGTCCGGTTCTTCCGGGTGGATATGCTTCAGCTATTTATCTTGCGCTGATTCCACCAATCTGGTTTTATGTCATCCATAAACGTTTGAAAGAGTATCGGGATAATTTCAAAAAATCTGCTGCCTGATCTTGGCACTTTGAGCATGATGAAAAACAGAAATACCATTTTTTCTTTAGGAAATTCATTTTCCCTGATCGGTGTTGCTCTGTTGTTATGTTTATCATCCTGCAAAGATGATTCCGTTCAACCCTCGATAGAGAATTCCTATGCCGGTTATTTTCCGCTCGACTCGGGATTTTGGATAGAATACCAGGCCGATTCCATCGTTCACCTGGATATTGATGATCCATTCAATCTCGATACTGCCATTGATGATTACTCTTTCCAGATAAGAGAAGAAATTGATTCCGGTTTTGTGGACGCGGAAGGGGATTGGGCCTACCGGATTTCAAGATTCAAACGATTGAATGATTCACTTCCCTGGGATTTTCTGAATCTATGGACTGCAAAAATGACAAATACTTCCGCGCAGAGAGTTGAAGACAATATCCGTTTTGTAAAACTTTCATTTCCCATTAATGAAAGAAAAACCTGGAATGGGAACGCGTATAATTATTTTATTGAAGAAGATTATTTCTACCAGGATATTCATGTTCCATTCTCTTTAAATGGTTTGAATTTCGATTCGTCGGTGACGGTCATCCAAAATGATTTTACATCAAATGTCAACCGGATTTTGAAAAAGGAAATTTATGCTAATCATGTAGGAATGGTATTCAAACAACAAGACAGCCTGAACACTGTTCACCTTCCTTCCGGACTTGTTTTGATTCTGAATGGAGTAGAGTATCAATTAAAAGTAATAAACTATAAAAGGTAAGTCATGTTTGGAAGACTCATGTGCCTCTTGTTCATTCCTTGTCTGAGCCTGGCACAATCACATACAAAGCATTTCATTCGCTTCGCGGATAAATTGAATTCACCTTATTCCATTTCTGTTCCTTCGGATTATTTGTCTGCAAAGGCAATTGCCAGAAGAGCACAACAAAACATCGCAATCGTCGATAATGATCTTCCAGTAAATCCCTCATACGTTCTGGGTGTTCAGAATACCGGAGCCAGAATACTTACACGTTCGAAATGGATGAACGGTGTAACAGTCGAATGTGATTCAACTCAGCTCCAGGCAATTTCCGCTCTTCCCTATGTAATTAGCAGTACAACAGTAAACCGGATGCGCCCAAATTCACATGGGAAAAGTAAATTTAAAACCGGCGGAGTTCCTTACAATTCAACAGCATCCCTTGCTCGTTCTCAGAGCCTGGATTATGGAATGTCATTTAATCAGATTCATCTGATGAATGGTGAATATTTACATGACGCGGGATTTAAAGGCGAAGGAATGACCATCGCTGTGCTGGATGCCGGTTTCTTTTCTGTAGATCAACTTGCACCATTTGACAGTATCCGATCAGCCGGACAAATTTTGGGTACCTGGGATTTTGTAGCTGATGAAGCTTCCGTTTATGAGGATAATTCGCATGGCATGTCAGTACTCTCTTGTATTGCGGGAAATGTCCCCGGACAATTGGTCGGAACTGCGCCACATGCATCATTCTGGTTGCTGAGATCAGAAGATGATCCAACCGAAAATATTATAGAAGAATACAATTGGATTTCCGCAGCTGAATTCGCGGATAGCGTAGGAGCGGACATGATTTCGTCTTCCCTGGGCTATTCTACTTTCGAGGATACAACAAAGAGTCACACCTACGCTGATATGAATGGAAATACCTGTCCTTCCAGCTTGGGTGCTGATATTGCCGCCTCAAAGGGAATGTTGATTTTAGTCAGTGCAGGCAATTCGGGAAATTCTCCATGGCATTATATCTCCGCTCCATCCGATGCAGATAGTGTGCTTAGTGTGGCGTCGGTAGACGAGTTTGGCTACAAATCAGGGTTCAGCAGTTGGGGACCGGCTTCTGATGGTGATATAAAACCAAATGTTGCTGCCAAAGGATCCTCAACCACAATTTCATATTCCGATGGTACTATCGGTGGAGGAAGCGGTACTTCCTTCGCTTGTCCGGTTCTTGCCGGAGCAGCGGCTTGTTTGTGGCAGGCACATCCTTTGAAAACAAATATGGAAGTACTCCATGCTATCGAAGCCAGTGCAAATTATTACAACAACCCGGGAGATTCTCTGGGTTATGGTATCCCTAACTTTATTGTTGCGGATCTGTTGCTGGGTGGAACAATCATTAATCGTTCCGGTGAAGACAATCTACTGAGTGTTTATCCGAATCCATTTAATCAGAATTTTGAAATCAGTTTTTATTCCGGAATTAATCAGACCATTCAATTGAGTATAATTGATGAATTGGGAAGGGAAGTTCAGACTATATCAAATGAAGTTGCAGGTGGAAAATCAACAATCGTCACTTTCCCTTCGCTGAATGAACTGCGCAAAGGAATTTATTTTGTCCGTGTTGTTTCGAAGACAAAATCTTATTTACGAAAGATCGTGAAGATTTGAATGTAGTCTTTGATAGCTGAATTTCCTTCTGATTTCCATTCCCACTTACACTATGAGTATTCGGACATATCTGCTTGTCTTGCTTTTTATTTTCAATCTGAATTCGAAGGCACAGCAAAGTCTTGAAGGGTATTATGATCCTGAACACAAACAATTTTATGCGAAAGTGAACCTTCTCAATCGCTTCGATGAACCTTATGAAATTTCCACATTCAAAGACGGATTCGCGGAAATAAAAATGTTGTACACTTCGGCAGATCGGAAAGCGGAAATTGAAAATAGTAAAAATGGAGTTCTGGAAATCAAAGAAAGAAAAAAACGTATCGGGTTGATTGATACAACGGGTCAGGTAGTAGTACCAATGCGTTACCAACGGATTGATCGTTTGCACGGGAATTACAACAAATATTATTTATTCTCAGTTGAAGATAGTATTGGTATTGTCAATTCGAATGGTCATGAATTGATCAAATTAAAGAAGTGGATGGTGGACAAGTCACATGGGAAAAACCAACAGTGTGAAGAAGAGTACAAATACGGAGTCAATATCAATTCAACAATTCATAGAGATCTGGTTTCGGTTAAGATTGGAAATAAAATTGGCTTGTATTCTTTGCTGAAGGAAAAATATATTCTTCCTGTTGAATATGATTGTGCTCCACACCCAAACTTGGAATGTTTCAGATACGTAAATGGCCACCGGGAAATATTCATTAACGGAGATGCAGCAATCTGCAATAAAGGTGGGAATAAAGTCGGCTTTAATCTGATTACCGGGGAACTAAGTGAAGAATATGCGGATATAAAGCGACTGGAATCAGGAATTTTTTATCTCAAAACTCTCGACGGAAATAAAATTCTGACACAGGATTTTATGCATCCGGAAAATAATTTGCCTTATAAGATCATTGAAACATATAACGAGAGAATTATAGTACAGGTAGACAGTTTATTCGGACTGATGGACAGTTATTCAAGGATGGTGATTCCTGCGGTTTACCAGGACATTTATTTCGAAGATCATGAACATGTCTGGTTAAAAAAAGAGGATCGGTGGGCTTTGTCGGATTATCAGAACAATTTAAATACAGGCTTTGACTTCTTTGACATCGACCAGTTGAATGATATTTACTTCCAGTCATTCACCAAATTTACAAGAGTAGACACTTCAGCTATGGAGAATTTCAGATTTGATGAAACTCTTGGCATGTCAGACAAACGAAATGAAGTGAAGGAATTAGCCTGTGCCGTTAAGGCACTCAGAGGTTCCCGCAAATTGTATACTACTTACAATGCGGATCGGGGAGGTACACAATGGACTTTTGCCCGAATGTCAGATGGTTATCATGTTATTTACACACCTTTAAATCAAATTGAGAAAGAAGCCTGGGCAATGGTTTACTATGTTCCGGACTGGGTTTCGGGTACTTCATGGTCCTTCGGATATCAGCTCGGAAATAAGTTTGGATTTGAAAAGAATGAAATCCGTTATGAAGGAATTGTCTATGATTCAAAAGAATTGTGCATAACCAGCAGTCGCAGCTGCTTTGTGAGAGGAAAGAATTTATTTTGTGATTGCACAAACTACAAGATAACCATAAATGCAAGTTCAACCTGGGATAAGATGATGCCACACGAAGAATATATCATTCGTTGAACAAAATACATTTCTGTTGTCTTTAATGCCTGAATTCCAGAAAAATCTTATCAATTTCGGCGGCTAATTTTTTGTCTTTTTCTGTTACAATATCCCCGGCATCGTGAGTGGACAAGCGAATTTCAACTTTGTTCCATACATTTTTCCATTCAGGATGATGGTTCATTTTTTCAGCTACAAAAGCCACCCTTGTCATAAAGGTGAAAGCCTGAATAAAATCTTTAAATTCGAAATTGGCACACAAACAATTGTTTTCTTCTTTCCACATGATGGTTCAATTTGAAAGTGTGTAAACCTGAAAATATGCCTGTACAATGTCAAAGCACTGTATTGATCAATGTATCCCTTTGCCTGCCAGATATCTCTCCGCGTCTAATGCTGCCATACATCCTGTGCCAGCGGCTGTTACTGCCTGACGATAAACTTTGTCAGCTACATCACCGGCTGCGAATACACCTTCGATATTCGTTTTTGACGTTCCCGGAATTGTTTTGATATAACCGGTTTCATCCATTTCGAGCCAGGGCTTAAAGATGTCTGAATTGGGCTGATGTCCAATCGCGACAAAGAATCCTGTCACTTCCAATGTACGCTCAGTTCCGGTTTTTGAATTGGTGACAATCACCCCTTCAACGGATTTTCCGCCGACAACTTCTTTCGTCTGGCTGTTGTACAACACTTCAATATTCGGAGTGTTCAATACACGATGTTGCATGGCTTTACTTGCACGCATTTCATCACGACGAACAATCATATAAACTTTCTTACAAAGCTTGGCAAGATAGGTTGCTTCTTCCGCCGCCGTATCTCCGGCACCAACAATGGCAACATCCTGTCCTTTGAAAAAGAAACCGTCGCAAACTGCACAGGCGGAAACACCGAAACCATTCAGTCTTTGTTCGGATTCAAGACCCAGCCATTTTGCGGAAGCACCTGTAGCAATGATCACGGAATCCGCTGTGATGGTTTTTGTTTCATCAACAACAACTTTATGTACAGGTCCGGTAAAATCAACGGACGTCGCATAACCAAAGCGAATATCTGTTCCGAAACGCTCAGCCTGAGCTTTAAAATCTTCCATCATTTCCGGACCCATAGTACCTTTTGGATAACCCGGATAATTTTCTACTTCAGTGGTAATGGTAAGCTGACCGCCCGGTTGTAATCCCTGGTACATTACAGGTTTCATATCCGCTCTCGCAGCATAAATGGCTGCTGTATATCCTGCCGGTCCGGAACCGATGATCAGGCATTTTACATGTTCATTTTCGTTTGACATAATTCCTCCGAATTGGAATGCAAAAATACGAAAATGGAATGGATTTTTACTTCAAAATACCGTTCATTTAGCGGATTGAATATCGGATCGACAGATTCACAATACGACCCAGTGTAGGACCCCATACATCCTTAAAACGAGGAGGTTGTGTGGTAGCATCGACGAGATTTTCGTGATCGCTTTGTTTAAAGTCAAACAGGTTTTCACAATTCAGCGTAATCACAAATTTCTGAAAATGATGTTGAGCCATTAATGCTCCAAACCAAAATCCGGGAGCTTTACGGCCATCGGATAAGTATTGATAAGAAGTGTAGGCACCTTCGAAACCGAATTTCCAGGATTCCACGGGTTCCACAACTAAGGTTCCGGCAAATTTGTGCGGTGAAACCAGGATGGAATGAATGTGTTTTTCCGAAATGAGATTTTCAGAATTGGTGTACACATATCCCAGATACACTTCAAAGGGATCACGTTCAATACGAACATAACTTTCTGTTCCCATAGAGGTGATATTTCCGGGATCATTCAAAATCAGAACTCTTGGAAATGAATCAACAAATACAACCGGGTCTTGAATCCTTGTATAGAAGAATGATTGGTTCAGGGTGATAGTTGTCTTCCCAAAAAATGATTTGTATTGAATGTCACCATTACAGCCTGCAGATCTTTCTTCTTTTGCATGCGATTCCGGAATAATTGTTTGTCCTGACTCCCAAATTTGTGAAGGAAGATTTTCGGGAAGCTGGTAACCAAAGGCCGCACCAATTCTTGAACTCAGATGCTTATTCCAATGCGCAAGCAAAGAAATTGCCGGAAGTGGAATGACTTTTTCAAAATCTGTCAGGTCTACTCTGAAGCCGCTTTCTAAAATAAAATAGGAGCTGATGGTCCAGTGATCTTGAAAAAATATTCCGGGGATCAATGAATTTCCCTTTTCCTGATAAATCTGATTGTGATTGGTAAGCAAACTATAGTAAGATCCATTGTAATTCACACCTGTAACCAGAGTGTGTTTTTTAAAATTAAAATTTCTGCTTACCTCCTGATAAATAAGCAATTGATTTACTTCAATCCTTGCGTCTTTAAATAATGTATTGCGACTCACATTACTCATGCTTCCTTTGATATTCCATTGGTTTTTGGAATCTGAATTTTGAATGTAGGCATAGTCAATGGTAAATCTTTGTGACCGATCAAGGGAGTAAAATGTAGCAGAAGCCGGAATTTCTTTGCCAATGTCTTCCATTTTACCTCCCATATTTCGATCATTTAAATAAGATATTCCAATCCTGATCTGAGATTTGTTTTTTGGATAAAAGAAAAATCGGGGATGAAAAAATACGTTATCATTCTTGGGCGCATCTGAATAACCGTCATGATTCACATCCGCTGGCAATTGATGGGTTGCACCGGCAAAAATACTCAAGCCGGTGTTTTTCCCTTTTTTCGAATAGTAGGCATTCAAATTGGTTTCAGAAAGTGTAGTCTGATTCAAATCAACAGTCAACTGCGTGCTGTCTGCCGGTTCTTTGGAGATAAGATTGACTAGTCCTGCAACTGCACCATTGCCGTAAAGAGTTGAGGCGGGACCTTTGATCAGTTCAACTTGTTTCAAATCCAGTGGTGGCAAATCAAGAATTCCAAATCCTCCTGAGAAACCTTCAAAGAGAGGCAATCCGTCCCGAAGGAGTTTGGTGTATTTACCATCAAGGCCCTGGATTTTTATTTCAGTGTTTCCATTGACCTGCGACGTTTGCTGAGTGCTGATACCTGCAAGATCTCCGAGCAAACTAGATATTGTTTCCGGTTCGAGTGAACTTTCTTCATCAAGATCCTCCGTTCCGATCACTTCTATTTTTACCGGTTGATCTTCAATTCTTGAATTTGTTCTGGTTGTACTAATAATTACTTCATTCAAATCTTGTTGAAGAGGAACTAGTCTTATGTTTATTGGAGACGGTATTCGGGTTGGAATAGTAACCGGGATTTTTTTTTGTTTGTAGGAAATCAATACAAATGCGATTTCGTAATTCCCATTTTTTAATTCATTGAATGAAATATTTCCATTTGCATCAGTTGTACTGCCCAGACTGGTGCCTTCAATGCCTACAGACACTCCAAATAAGGGGAATCCTGTGATACTGTCAGTGACATGAAATTCTAAAGCTCCCTGTGCTTTGCTGAGCAAAGAGAATAAAATCATGCAGGATAAAAGAAAGGCTGTTCGTTTCACGTAATCTGTAAAGGATTACGAAAGTAGGCGTTCCGCATGAGTATTGAATTAATTATCTCGCGATGATAGTATCGAAGGTGGTAGCATATCCACCCCAGATTCCGAGTCCTCCTTCAATATTAGAAGTGATAGGAGCAGGGGAGCCAAATGGATTTCCATTATTCCCAATCTGGGTTTCTTCAGTTCTCCAGAATTCAAAGTGAGCCCGATCGATACTGCAGAATTTTACAACAATCGTATCGCCACGATTGAAAAATATTCTTTCGAAATCCTGATCATCCGCCTTTTGAGAATTTTTGGATTGTCCACGGAAGGCATTAAAATCAAAGCTACGTCCATTGAAAAATTTATCTTCCGATGCGGATCCTTGTGGAGCAATAAAGATAGAGTCTTTCACCTTTCCAATATCATCACCATAGGTATATCTGTTAATCCTTTTTGCAAACCAACGGTAACAATTACCAAGCGTATCAGGATCTGTCAGATGTGCCCATGCGAACCCGAGTGAGTCCCTTTGTCCATCCACTTTCCACCAGACACTGTCAAGATGAACCGGATTGGGAATACTGGTGACTGCACGAAGTGTTTTACCATTTACAACAACGGTGAGAATATATGATTTGCCAACCTCTCCAACTACATTCGTAGTAGTGTAAATACCGTAATCCACTCCGGCAAGCTGTTTCAGGGTATCTATAACGGTACCATCATTGATGGTAACCAAAGCACCTGTAACTGTATTGGCAAGTAAACTTGTCGTACTGGTATTAATGGACCCGAAGAAGGGAAGTGTCTTTGACAAAATGACAAATGGATTGACGCCCGTTTCAATATAGCCTTCCACAACCAATTGTGTATCGGCTTCTGGTATTTCTACTGTCACATTTTTTTCACAGGCAGTAAGCACTGATATAGAAAATACAACAGAGAAAAGGAAAAGGATGTGTTTATTTATTTTCATAATTCGTTTGCTGAAATTGAGAATTGCCTTAGAACTTGAAATTGTAAGTGACACTGGGGATAATAGGGAAGAGGGAAATTTGCTTTGCCTGAATTTCAATGGAATTTTCTTCCGTCTTTGAATCAAAATAAATGATGTATGGATTGTACCTGTTGTAAGCATTGAAAATACTGAAGTTCCAGCTGGACTCGTATTTCTTGCCGGGTTTACTCTTGATCGTTGCACTCAGATCCAGACGATGATAGGCCGGCAAACGGTAATTGTTTCTTTGCCCGCCATAATCCTGTACTACATCACCATTTGATAATACATACAATCTTTGAGGGAAAGTATTCAGGTTTCCGGTCGCATAAACCCAGGTTGCGCCAAATACCCAGCGGGTTCCCATTTCATAAGTCAGTACAACGGAAACATCATGTCTCCTGTCATACTTGGCAAAGAATGTGTTGCCAAGGTTCAAATCAGGGAATTTACGCTTGGTCCAGGCGAGAGTATATCCAATCCATCCACTGAAGTTTCCTTTTGCTTTCTTTAAAAATAATTCGGCACCGTAACTCCAACCTTTACCATAAACAAAATTATTGTCGATGTTGTCATTCACAGTATTCTCCGGAAGGTAACCTTCTTTGAATTCAACCTGGTTCTTCATTTCTTTATAATATACCTCCAGACTAGTTTCGTAAGTATTGTTCTTGAAATTTCTGAAATAACCCAAAGCATATTGAGTGCCAAATTGAGGCTTCACCTGGTCTGTGCTTGGGATCCATGTGTCAGTAGGCAAAGAAACTCCTGACAACGAGGCGAGGTGGATATACTGATAGTTTTGTGTATAAGACGCTTTGATGGAAGAGCGCGGACTCAAACTAAAACGTGTGGAAAAACGTGGTTCAAGGTTTGAATAGGTCTTCACATTTTTTCCTGATTCATAATGAACCGTATCTATAACATTCCCATTGGTGGGGCTCCTGTTGAAACGATCAAACGGACCCACCTGCTGGAATACGGTGTACCTTAATCCACCATTTAATTTGATGGTATTACTCAGGTCAAATTCATCGTTTACATAGATGCAGCCGTCATGCGCATAATTCTTGAGAACTTTTCCGAGGTCAAATACCACATCCCCCGATTTAGCGGAAGCATTGCTGGGTACAAACACGTGGAAAATATATTGCCCGCCGAATTTTACATTGTGTTTCACATTTGGTAACCAGGTGAAATCACTTTTTAAATTATAGTCTGTAATTCCCGAAAATAATTTAAATGTAAAAGCATCCTGTCCGCCTTCGAATTCAAACTGATAATCAGTATAAATCAAAGCGGTATTCATAAACAATTTATTATTGAACAGGTGATTCCAGCGTAGAGTACCCGTCGTATTTCCCCAGGGAACATTGATTGAAAAATCAGAATCCGGGCTCTTATAACGGAATACATCTCTTCCAAAATAACCACTGATAAACAATCGGTCCCTGTCACTCAGACGGTAATTTAATTTCGCGTTCAGGTCATAGAAATAATATTTATTTCCATAGATATTCGAAGTCTTCTTAACGAAAGGAGGGCTGAAGAACAAATCAATAAATGTTCTTCTTCCCGATATGATAAATGATCCTGTATCTTGTTTAATCGGACCCTGGATAGTCAATCGGGATGAAACGAAACCAATACCGCCTTCAGCACTATACTTCCGGTTATTCCCTTCTTTCATTTGAATGTCGAGAACCGAGGCAAGTCGGCCTCCGTAATTAGCCGGCATTCCACCTTTGGTAAGGGTGATGTTTTGCACTGCATCCGCATTGAACACAGAGAAAAAACCAAACAAATGCGAAGCATTGTAAACATTGGCTTCATCAAGTAAAATCAGATTTTGATCTGGACCGCCACCTCTCACATAGAATCCACTGTTGCCTTCCCCGGCCGATTGAACACCCGGGAGCAATTGAATCGTTTTCAAAATGTCCACTTCACCCATGAAGGCAGGAAGCTGTTTGATTTTTTCAACTTCAATTTTTTCCTTGCCCATGTCAATGCTCTGGACATTACGATCTTCACGTTCAGCTGAAATATTGACTTCCTTTGTCTGTATGGCAACACTTTTGAGGCTGACATTTATTCTTCTGTCGGCACTCAAATCAAGGGGCATCTCTTGTGTGACAAATCCGAGATAGGAAAAGACAAGAGTGTACTTCCCGGCAGGAACGGTAATTGAATAAAAACCGTATTGATTGGTACTGGTACCTTTAAGTGTTTCCTTGATGTAAACATTGGTTCCGAGGAGAGATTCACCTGTTTCTTCTTCCTTAACAAACCCACTCACTGTATGATTTTGGGCAGAAACGGACATTGTGAAAATAGAAATGAACAGGAAGAGCAGGAAGCGTAATTTAAATTTCATAAAGGGGCTAAAGATTACAAAACAACGCTTGAAAGGAGCGATTGTTTTTGACGGCGCAAAAATAGGCAAAGCCTTCGATGAAAATGTTATTAAATATTTAAAATGCAGAAGATTGTATAGTCGGACACTTCCGGACTTGACGGAAATGCAATCCCGTCCGTTTCCCCTTGAACCTAAACGGCATCCCTTAGGATTTGCTATCTTTGTCGAAAGAAATGTTCTTTATCATCGTTGATGGTTCTATCGCCTTTCTGATTCGTCAGAAGGGAGGAAAGTCCGGGCAACAAAGGGCGTCCTGCTTCCTAACAGGAAGGAGTTTGAGAAGAAATTCTCAGATTACAGATAGTGCCACAGAAACTAAACCGTCCCGCTACAGCGGGATAAGGGTGAAACCGTGAGGTAAGAGCTCACGGCGTATTCAGCGATGGATGCGCGGGAAAACCTCAGGAGTTGAAAGACCAAATAAGTCAGGGTATGCCTTTGGGCAGTAAGGGCGGCTCGTCCAAACCCCTGGCGGGTAGGTCGATAGAGGTGTTGTGCAAATGACATCCCAGATAAATGATAGAAACCCTGGTGCTTGCATCAGGGGACAGAACCCGGCTTACAAATCAACGGTGTACAAAACGTCTTCCTTCGGGAGGACGTTTTGTTTTTAGTGGGAACATGAGGGATTTTTATCGCTTAAACTCATTTTCCATTCATTGTTCTTGTGAATATTTCGTTTGTGCAAACGTTCTTCTGATCCAGTTCATAGCAATCGTTTTCATTGATTATATTTGACGACCCGGTATGAAATTTCAACTCATTACAGAACAACCGCTTTGGTGGTTAATATTTTGCATTGCCCTTGGCATTGGTTACGCAGTCTTGCTTTACAGAAATGAAAAAAGCCTGGAAGCACTAAATGTCTGGCTGCGCCGTATGCTTTTTGTTTTCAGGGCTGTTGTTGTTACCATACTGGCTTTCCTGCTTTTAACGCCCTTGATCAAAATCAATTCCAGGGAAACAGAAAAACCCATCCTTGTTTTCGCTCAGGATAATTCCAGAAGTATCTTATTGAATAAAGATTCGGTCTATTATCGTCAGACATACCCCGGAAATGTTCAGAAATTTATAGATGCCGTTAAAGACAAGTACGATGTCAAAACGATATCCTGGGGTGACCGAATACAAGAGAATATTGATTATACATATAATGAACAGCAAACTGACTTTTCCGGACTTCTGGATGAAGTGAATGTACGTTATGGAAACAGAAATGTAGGTGCATTGGTCATCGCGAGTGATGGTCTGTACAACAGGGGCAGCAACCCGGTTTATAGTGGTACAAGTTTGAAAGTGCCGGTTTATACAATTGCTCTTGGTGATACCAGCATACAGAAAGATCTTCTGATCAAAAACGTTTCCTTTAACAAAATTGTCTATCTGGGCAATTCCTTTCCTGTTCAAATAATGGTTGCCGCGAAACAATGTTCCGGTGCTCAGACAACACTTACTGTAAAACAAGATTCTGTCGTTTTGTTTTCACGCACCATTTCTGTGAGTGGAAATAATTTCAATCAGGAAGTTCCGGTTATCCTCGATGCAAAAAAGAAGGGTATTCTTCACTACAAACTTTCGCTGAGCAGTGTCAATGGAGAAATAACTCTGGATAACAATTCACGGGATATTTATATTGAAGTACTCGAGAACAAACAAAAAATATACCTGGTTTCTGATGCTCCGCATCCGGATTTGGGAGTAATCAAAACCACAATAGAAGCATCTCAGAACTACGCAGTGAAAATTGCAGGTGTTGAGGATGCAAATGAATCATTAAGGGATTATAATTTGCTGATTCTGCACAACCTTCCATCCGGAAAACACGATGCAGCTGCGATCATTCGTAAAGCAGCCGAAGCCCGAATTCCGATACTCTATATTCTGGGTACACAAACAAATGTTCGTGCTTTCAACGCTTTGAATACCGGACTAAGCATTTCCGGAAGCCTGGATAAATCGAATCCTGTACAGGCAGCAGTGAACCCGGGATTTTCGCTTTTCACACTCAGTGATGAGACGCGACACATCCTGCCTGAATTTCCTCCCTTGTTAGCTCCGTTCGGCAGATATACATTGACTGCGTCAAATGCGGTATTGCTGAATCAACAAATTGGCGCTGTTTCTACTGAAGATCCATTGCTGGTGTTTTTTGAATCCGGAGAATCAAAAACCGGAGTCTTGTGCGGAGAAGGAATCTGGAGATGGAAGCTCGCGGATTTTCGTCAGCACGATCAGTTTAATGCCTTTACTGAAATTCTGACCAAAACCATTCAAAATCTCTGTACCAGGGAAAATAAGACACATTTTAAAATCAGTGTGAAAAACAGTTTTGCTGAAAATGAACCCGTCAGCTTTGATGCTGAAGTATACAATGACAATTACGAATTGATCAATACTCCTGATATTAATCTGACCATCACAAATACTGAAAAGAAATCCTTTCCGTATACTTTTTCAAAGACGGAAAGAGCATATTCACTCAGTGCAGGATATCTCAGTGCCGGAGAATACAAATATAAATCCTCCGTTAAGTTGGGTGATAAAGTATACACCGCAGAAGGTGCTTTCTCTGTAAGCGCTCTGCAGGCAGAACAAACTGAGACTTCCGCTGACCATCAACTGATGTACAATTTTGCTCATAAAAATGGCGGAGAGTTGTTTTATCCAAATCAATTGACGGAACTGCAAAATGCATTGTTAGCCAGGGAGGACATTAAAACCGTCTCTTACGCTCATTACAAACTCCAGGATCTGGTGAATATCAAATTGGTCTTTTTCCTTTTGCTTGCTTTACTAAGCCTTGAATGGTTTCTGAGAAAGAGGGCAGGAGCTTATTGATAGAAACATGCATCCGCTGCTCATTTTTATGCTGCTTATCTTGATTGCGGATTCAATTTTTGAATTTGTACTTGATCTGCTGAATCTGAAATTGCTGAAACCTGAGTTGCCCGAAGCATGTAAAGACATTTACGATCCGGAAAAGTACGCATTGAGTCAACAGTACTATAAAACTAATCAGAAGTTTTCCTGGATTTCAGGCGGACTAAGTCTCCTGATTACAATTCTGATGCTTAGTCTGGGTGTTTTTGGCTGGCTCGATTTATTTCTCCGGCAATACACAAATCACCCTGTACTTTTGGCTTTGCTTTTTTTCGGGATCTTATCTTTTGGATCAGCAGTGTTACAAATCCCGTTTGAATTATATAAAATATTTGTAATTGAAGAAAAATATGGTTTCAACAAAATGACTCCCTCTGTTTTTATTGCGGACAAACTGAAAGGGATGTTGCTTGGAGTAATTATCGGGGGAATTTTACTATCTGTTTTGGTGCTGATTTATACTGGCACAGGATCGAATTTCTGGTGGTTGGCATGGCTAACTGTTTCCATTATCATGCTTTTCGCTACCATGTTTTATGCATCCTGGATTATTCCAATGTTCAACAAATTGACACCCTTACCGGAAGGAGAGTTGAGAACAGCCATTGAAAAATATTGCCGGAATGCGGGCTTTGCATTGAATAATATTTTTGTGATGAACGGTTCCAAACGATCCTCAAAAGCGAACGCTTTTTTCAGCGGGCTGGGAAAGAAAAAGAAAATTGTACTTTACGATACCCTCATTGAAAAACATTCTACGGATGAGTTGGTCGCGGTGCTTGCTCATGAGACGGGACATTACCAGCTGAAACATACGCGAACCGGTTTGTTGCTTGGATTGTTACAAACAGGACTAATGTTTTTTTTCTTGTCATTTTTTCTCGGGAATAAGGAACTTGCAATTGCTCTCGGTTCAATTGACGCTTCCTTTCATTTAAATATTCTTGCCTTTGGAATCCTGTATACTCCGGTTTCACATCTGCTGAGTATTTTCATGAATGTGATTTCGAGAAAACATGAATTCGAAGCTGATGCTTTTGCAAGAAAAACCAGTAATGCTGCTGATCTGGTTACTGCCTTGAAAAAACTTTCTGTGGATAACCTCAGCAACCTTACTCCACATCCGGCTTATGCTTTTGTTCATTATTCTCATCCTCCATTATTGGAAAGATTGAAAGCCTTGCAAAATCCGGTTAACTGATTTTCCTGTAGAGATCTTTAAACCGACTGACATTTACTTCCGGGTCAAGCGGAGACCCATTTTCAAGGTGATCAATAAAATGTGACGCAAAATATGGACCAAGGGATACTCCTTTTGTTCCAAGTCCGTTAAAAAGAAAAAGGTTTTCATGCACAGGGTGTCTGCCAATTAATGGTCTTCTGTCTTTGACGGTTGGTCTGACACCAGCCTTATGTCCGACAACTGTGAATGGAACATTGATTACTTCCTTTAATTGTTCCACTAATTTCTGCAAAGCACCTTCAGTAGGAATTTCATCCAAAGGATTCCAGGAATAAGTTGAACCGACACGAAACAAAGTATTGCCAATAGGAACAATGAAAATACTTTTCATCAGAATATGATTCTCCGGAAGTTCCGGAGCTTCTATCGTGAGAATTTCTCCTTTTGCAGGTAACATTGGAACCCATGACCAAAATGGATTTTCTGAGATTTTATATCCTTCGCAGAAAATGATTTTTCCGGCTTGATAATTTTTGTAGGAAACACCGTCATTACTAATTTCTAGCTTATCATGCTCAAAGTGTTCCTCCAGAAATTGACTTTGTTCCTTAAGTTTTGTTTTGATTGAATGCGTAAATGCGGGCATATTCAACCAGCCGCTGTTTAATACAGGTACAAAATGAAGAAATGGTTGTAAAACCTTTTTGTACTCTTGTTCATCAATTGGCTCACCAATCAGGTTCCGCATTTCAGGATCTGATTTACGGCCGCTCCAGTCATTCCACTGTTTCGCGTTCGTAACGATTTCCAGAATTTTCATGGAATGGAATAGGCTGGTTCCTGTTTCTTTTTCAAATTCCTTGTAGAATGAAAACGCAAAGGGAAATGCAGTGTCAGCCATCCAGGTTTTAACAAGACGACGTCCGGTGATTGGATGAACCAAGCCTGCTGCTACTTGTGATGAAGATGAAGCGGTAAAGGGCTCTACAACCAGAATTTTTTTTCCCAGCTTGAGTAGATAGTGAGATAACAACGAACCCGCGATCCCTTGTCCGACGATGAGATAATCAAGTTCGTTTATTTGACTCATGGTTTTTGTCCTGTGAATGCAACCAAAGCAAGCCTTGAACCATCAGCATTTACAGAGATCCTGTAAAAAGCATGAACCGTTGAACTAAAATCTGCCAGTTCGTTCCACTGAGTGTCAGATCCGGCTTTCCAGCTATACAATTTTCCTTCACTACCCATCAACAAAGTGTTATCAGGCAGGAAAGCGAAATCTTCATTGCCTGAAATAGTCTGAACCAATCTTTCTGTTTTTAATGTCTGAATATTCATTGAATAGATGAACCATTCTTTTTCATTCGCTTTCACAACAAAGTTGAGTGATTTCTTATCCGGTGCCAGTTTTAAACAGCGACCAATATCACTTGCAATTAACGTACGCTGTCCGCTATGAGTATTCAGCACCTGAAGTGTATTTGAAGGACCAAGGATAAACATGGATAATAGAGAATCGTTGAGCCAGCAGAAATAGCCTATCGAATCAGTGCCTTTGATTTGTTGAGCGGATGTAAGTAAATTTTCAGGTAATAAATATGCTCTCTGACCTGAATCCTGATCTACCCGAACCACAGTCAGGTTTTTCCCATCAGGACTATAAGTAGGGGAGAACTCGCTTTCTTTGGTGTTGGTAAGCTGACTAATCTTTTTGCTTCCTAAATCCACAGAATAAATATCCGATTGTGTCGTATCAACCACACTCACATACAGAATGGATTTTCCGTCCTTACTGAAACAAGGCTGATTGTCGTAGCCTATTCTTTTTGTAATGTTCTCTGGTGTTGTAAATGTGTATTTGCCACCTTCTTTTTTAATTCCGGTTAAAAAGATATCTGTGTCCGGTAATTGCGCGAACAAAAGTGTACAAAATGAAATCAATGATAAAGTAATAAATAGCCTGTTTGGTTTCATGATAATTTTATAAATGATATTCTATGCCGTTTCTTTTTTTGGATGCAAGCGAAATTTCGAGATCAACGCTGTCAATTTCAGTACTTACATAAGTTATTCTGGAGGAATAGCCGCGAATGGAGACCATTGCTCCGGGATTTAATTCAATAAGTTTTATACTATCCACTTTGCCATGGAATACAAGATCTCTTGTTATTGTCTCTCTGTATAAGCCGCGTTTACGAATAAGCTTGTAATGCGGAATGGAATCCTCCTTTGCAACTGTATTCTGGGTTTCCAGCCAGAGATTTCCCTGAACATTAAATGCAGGACCAAATGAGTCCGTGTATTTATTCGTCAGCAAAAAATTGACCATCATGGATGGAGAAAACAAAAACATCGGAAACCCTATAATGAAAGCAGCGAAATAGATACGGATTGGAAGTGGCAGCGTGATCCTCCATACCCAGCCACTGAGCATTACACCTGAACAAAAAAAGATCAGAAAAAAATAATTAAAAGTAGAAGCAGGTGTATTTGCCGGCCGTAATATCAGGGATGCTATGAATCCAAACAGGAGAATGGAATGCATCCCGGCAATAAGGAAAAACCGGGATCTTCCCAGATTTTTACCCAATATCATCAAAACCAATGCAATGACGAATGAGGAGATATAGCAGATTATGGCAAGGTAGAACGACATAATACCGGATAACCGTTATTTTATTTTATTTTTGATTCCTGCACCAAAGCTAAGTAAGATGATTCAAATTAAATACTTCAGAACTACCTTCTTTTTGATTTTTTTAAGCCTCTACGGAATTGTCGGGCCCGGAAACTCTTATGCGGCTCCCGGGGATACAATTGTTGTCCATGGCTTTCAAAATTATCTCCATCAAAATTGTAATTCCGGAACGGGAACTTTTGCATTTCCTTCTGATACTTTGAATTCGTACAAAGTGATGTTGCGTTATGAATTAAGTTGTCCTGCTTTTGGTTGCGATATTTATGATCGAATCGCGACATTAAAATTG
Source organism: Bacteroidota bacterium (assembly GCA_016720935.1). Taxonomy (NCBI): domain Bacteria; kingdom Pseudomonadati; phylum Bacteroidota; species Bacteroidota bacterium. The sequence goes on along the minus strand of JADKJP010000007.1, from coordinate 39,044 downwards.
CTTCGTCATACAGGTACCTATGATTCAACGCTTACCATTGCTCCGAATTTTATTGTAGATGGGAACAGACAGGATTCAATCTGGTTTATGAGAGATACTTCATATCAGTATTCTTACAACACACAAACCAGCAGCATAGATTCAGTCCCATTTCCATCCCTCCAGATAGTTTTCTACAGCGATACACTTAATCCGCTTTCTCCTACAGATACTCTCACAGCCTGGCCTTCCTATTACAATCAGTATGTTTTTGATGCCAATGGAATAGCAACAGATTCTGTTCTGGTTCAACCCGATTCCATGGTTTATTATCTCCCTGATTCGGTTTATTCGGATCCGTTTGAAGTCATTGAGCCGATTGAAATTGCCAGAGCTATTACTCCCTATGGACAAGGTGTTGTTTTATGGTATGATGTATCGGATTACAAACCCTTGTTAAAAGACAGTGTTACTTTGTATACTTATGTTTGCGGGTACAGCAATGGCTGGCAGGTCACTACTGACTTCTATTTCATTGAAGGAACACCTCCGATACATCCATATAAAATTACCAATCTGTGGAATGGAACTTTTCCCTATGGAAACACCGGCAATCCAATTGAAAATCATTTGCAGCCGATTTCAATTTCGATAGATTCTCAGGCAGTTTACTCGAAAATCAGATTGGTCACTACCGGACATGGATTTGGAGGTTACCCGAATCAGAATGTAGCGGAATTCTATGACGTGACACACCATTTGGTGGCTGGTACCGATACTTTATCACAGCATCTCTGGCGATCAGATTGTGGTAACAATCCACTTTATCCACAAGGCGCTCCCGGCTATTCCAGTACCTGGTTTTATCAACGCGCGAATTGGTGTCCGGGATCTTATGTAACTCCCCACGACTACAATGTGAGTTCACTCGCTCAGCCGGGAGGTTCATTGGTGGTTGATTATAACATGCAACCATACACAGTTACCGGAGGTCCTTCAGGCTGGTATCCACCGGAATATTATATACAGTCACAGGCAATTTTTTATGATCAGTTGAACTATAGCAATAACGCCGCAATTCTTGAAATCCGTAAACCGAATGGAGCTTTTGAATACAATCGTCTCAATCCGGTATGTGACGGAACCCAGCCGCAAATCCTGATTAAAAATTATGGAACCAATCCATTGACTTCGCTCACTATAAATTATGGTATTGATGGCTCTACGGTGAATTCTCTTCAATGGACAGGGTCCCTTGATTTTCTTGATACAATCAGTATTGACTTGCCTGCAATTATCTATGGAGCAGGAAATCATACGTTCACTGCATACCTGGAGAATCCTAATCTAAGTCCTGATGAATTTGTTTTTGATGATACAATGAATTCCGATTTTGTAGCTACCAATATCATAAATGCAAATGGTTTATGGATTCAATTGAAAAATGATGGCTCACCAAATGAAGCTTCCTGGGACATCCGTGATGCAAATGACAACGTTGTCTTTTCACGTCCGGCTTTTCCCGGAGCTTACGCGATTTCCAATGATACCGTTTACCTCGCAAATGGTTGTTATACTGTAAGTGTCTATGACAGCTATGGCGATGGTTTATGTTGTTATGGAGGAGGGCAGGGATTTTTCAGTATAAATAAAATTGATGGAAATGTGTTGTACTATGTAAAAGACTTTGGCGCATCCTTTTCAAAGAGTATCACATTGGACAATACACTCAGCATTCCTGAAAATAAAACAATTGAAAACTTCTTTATCTATCCGAATCCTGCCAGAGATAATATCTGGTTGAATACATCCATTGAGAATGGTGATGCATCCGTTGAAATCCATGACATCAGTGGAAGGATGATTTATATGAATGAAAAACTCATTATCACTGATCATCGTCTTGATATCAATACAAGCAATTTTCAATCCGGCGTATATTTCATCCGGCTTTCAGCAGGAGGGAGCAGCATGACAAAAAAACTGATCATCCATTAATTTGTCTGATCTTAAGGGGAGTATTTAAAATTCTTTAAACGAGAACAGAATAATACGGAAATAAAAAAAACGCCTCAATGGGCGTTTTTTTTATTTATTGAAATTTCATGCTACTGATGTGATGTTTTAAAAAATCATTTAAGAAGAAATCAACCTCCGGCATTATCAATCAGTCGGAAACCCTTTCCATGAATATTGATGATATCAAGAGAAGGATCATCCTTTAAATATTTACGGAGCTTCGTAATGAATACATCCATACTTCGCGCATTGAAATAATTATCATCACCCCAGATTTCCTTCAGTGCTTTCTGACGGGGGAGAAGTTCATTTTTATAGATGCAAAGCATGCGAAGAAGGTCCGCCTCTTTAGGACTTAATTTCTGGGATTCATTGTTGATGCTGATGCTGCGGTGATCATAGTTAAAATGGTAGTTCCCTACAGTAAACTCTTTTTGAGAAGGGTCGTGTCCCTTTTCAGTACTGCGCTTCAGGATCGCTTTCAATTTATACAAAAGCACTTCGGAATCGAAAGGCTTTGTTACATAATCATCCGCGCCTACACGGAAACCACTGAGCATGTCTTCTTTCATGGTTTTAGCTGTGAGGAAAATAATCGGAATGTATTCATCCTTCTCCCGGATTTCCTTCGCGAGAGTAAAGCCGTCTTTTCTAGGCATCATAACGTCAAGAATACAGATATCGTATTTTCCGGAAACAAACTGGTCATAACCGGCAAAACCATCTGTACACAATTTGACATCATATTCATTTAGTTCAAGATAGTTTTTAAGAACAGAACCAAAGTTTGGATCGTCTTCTACCAGTAAAATTTTTGTTTTGTTGTTCATATTTAGAGTAGTTGGGGGTTACTTATAGGGGAGAAATACTTCAAATGTGCTTCCTTTGTTTGGTTCACTTTCTACGATAATCCAGCCACGATGTTTTTCGATAATCGCTTTTACATAGCTAAGTCCAAGGCCAAATCCTTTGATATCATGGATATTTCCTGTTGGAACACGATAAAATTTTTCAAAGATTCTCTTTTGTGTTTCTTTGGTCATTCCAGATCCCTGATCTTTTACTTTAATAAGAAGGCCGTCTGCTAAATTTTCAGTGCGTACTTCAATAACGGGTTTCTCAGGGGAATATTTATTTGCATTATCGAGCAGGTTGAAAATCACATTTGAAAGATGTATTGGATCACCTTCAACCATCGGGATTTCTGCAAGAAGCTGTGAATGAATCTGACCTTCTCTGCTCTCTACCTGTAAACTTATCAGATCAACTGCTTTTTGGATTACATCATGCACATTAACAGGTTCATGACGGATATTCAATTCACCTTTTTCAAGTTGGGCCATCTGCAGCACATGTTCAACCTGTACATTCATTCTCTTATTTTCTTCCCTGATGATTCGGGTGAAATAATTCATTTTTTCCGGATTCGCCACAACCCTTGGATCCTTGATTGAATCCACTGCCAATGAAATTGTTGCAATAGGTGTTTTGAATTCGTGAGTCATGTTATTGATAAAATCGGTTTTGATATCCGACAACTTTTTCTGCCTGAAAATAACCTGAATGGTATAGGCAAATCCAAACAGGATGATGAGCGTAAAGAGGCTGGAACTGATGAGCATCAGCCACATGCTGGCAAGCAGGTATTCAATTGTATTCGGAAAATTCAAGATGAGAAAATCCGGTTTTGCAACAATGTCATTTGGAAACAATAAAGTTCGGTACTTAGAGTTGGCAAGATCGTCAGTCTGAGATGAATTTTTAGTTAACACAAATGCATTACTTTCTCCATTTAAAACGCCAAAATTATAATCTATATCAAGACCGCGATTTTTTAATTCGTAACTTACAAGTGAATCAAGGTTTTTTGGATTAATACGTTTTCGTATGTCGTCATCCTGGCCGGCAAATTCTACGGCCATTTTGTGCATCACCTGATTTAGTTTTTCAAGCCGGGCCTTGATTTTCTCTTCATTTTGCTTGATGATCACCTCAGCGGAGTCGCCATAAAAGCGCATGATCCTCGATGATCTGAATGTATGCTGAGAAATTGAGTCTGTATGCACAAAATTCCTTCGCTGTAAACGCAGGAATGTCTGATTGCTCCCCGGACGGTGAAACTCAATATTGATATCCGCATTGTCCAGATCTTCCCAAATAGGCGGTGGCGGACTCATTGGCATATCGGGTATTTCAATACTTGTGTCCGTAATGGTGATCGGAATTGGTTCCTCCTGATCCATACTTTCCATGGTATCATTCATCATCATCCTGCTGATTTTGGCAGGATCAATGTCGAAAATACGGTCATGCAGGATAGTCATGGCTTCATTGGTTTCTATCCTGTCAACAATGGCGCTCATGGCCTGAGTTACTGTTTGTTCAAATTGCTGTTCTTTTAGCTGAATATCATGCATGATCCAGTATACCTGCAGGGTGATAATCCCAAGCAAGGCGATGCTCATTAGCGCGATAATCCACCGAATCCTGTTTTTATTCATACAGCTGCAAAAATACAGAGCCTTAACACTTGACTGTCGATTTTAACCAAATATTAACAGTGATTAACCCCCTTTTAACTGCCGTGATACTATCATGACATTACTTTTGGTACACGTTCAAAATTAATCTCTCAAAAAATGACAAGACATCCGAAAGAACTTCTGGCCTGGATAGCACTGGTTTCTGCTGTGATCTTACTCGGTGTTTCGCTTGCTATTGCCCAGGAGCCTCAGTCTCAAAGGAGCAGGAAAGACAAGAATTCTGTTTCAATAAAGATCACAAAAAAAGAAAATGGGATAACAACTCGCATTGATACTTCACTCAGCACTACTGATCCGGAAGCTATTGAATTATTACTCGAACAATTGGAGGAAAAGTATAATATATCCATGAAAATTCCAACTCCTCCTGATGCCCCGCTTGCTAAAAAAGAATCACGGAGGAAGAAAGAAATTGTTATGCATTTTGATGGTGCAACACTTGGTGAGAAAGAACAGGACGAAATTGAGAAAGAGGTTGAAAATTCGATGAGAGAAGCAAAAGCGGAATTGGAAAAAGTATGCAAAGAAATGCACAATATTCACATCGAAGTGAATTCTTCGGATACCAATAATTTCACATTTGATTTTGAAATGCCGGAATTACCTGAAATTCCGGTCCCACCGGATTTTCCTTCAACCATGGATTTTTCATTTCATGCCGGAAAAGACCATCACATTAAACATCATTCCGGCTCAATAGAAGATCAGTTTGATGGAATCGACAGCGTGGATGATGAAGACCATCTCATCTTTTTTGGAGATGAGGGAGAAGATGCACCGGTTTTTGAAAAGGAAATCATTGGAAAAAACGGACAGAAAGCATTTGTATTCAAACGTTCACAGCCCGCGGAAATCAACAATTCAGAAAAAGAATCCGGTTTTGAGAAGGAGTCATTGCGACATTTGCGTTATTATCCTAATCCGAATCACGGAAAATTTGATCTCGATTTTTATCTGAATACGGAGGGTGATACAGATGTAAGTATTTTCGATCCGAATGGTAAGGAAGTCTTCCACGAAACTCTAAAGAAATTTTCAGGGGAATATTCCAACCAAATCGATATTTCAGATAAAGGAAAAGGGAACTACCTCCTGAAAATAGCACAGGGTAATAAAAGCATTTCGAAAAAAATTATTGTGGAATAAAGGAAATTTTTCCCTCACAAAAAAAATCCTGCTGGGTCGCAGGATACCATCAAAGCAAATTCTTGGTAGAGTAGCTTGATTGGTTAAACAGAAGGTCCTCCCGCTAATCCGGGGGGATTTTTTTTTTGAAAACTTCATTGAATTATTCCCCGGAACCAAATGATTGATCCTGTTCAGATCACAAAGCAGAGAGCCCCGGATTCTCTTTCACCAGAAGGGCTTGTGCAAGATGCCGCTCTTCATGTCCTATCAGAATTTCAATGCAATCTTTCAGCGGAAATGTGATCAGTGGCGCGACAGGAGAGGATACTATTGTTTTTTGAAAATCCTGATTCTTCAAGTTACTGATTTTGCTTTTTAAAAGTTCCTGATGTTTGATAAAATCTGCAATTATAACAGAACGTACCGCGGATTTTCCGGGATCAAATAATTTTGGTGCAACAAAGGGTTTGATGATTTTCGCCCCCAATGATTCCGCCATTTTTCTTCCTGTGTAGGAGGAGAGTGGATTGATTTTTTGCCAGAAGCTTGCTTTGAATTTTCCTGAATTCAAAGCATCCAGGATTGGAAAATACTTTTCATTCGATACAACCAGATGGAGCAGACATTGTCCAATGCTCCAGCTATTCTGGCTTGTTTTCCAGTTCAATTGTGATGCATTCAATTCGGAAAATTCAAATTCAACCTTCGAAGAAATAGCATCCAGTCTTTGGATCCAGTCTGAAACTAATTTTGTGGAATCTGATTCCTGAGTCATGTTGAATGGAGTTCTGAAAATTTCTCAGTGATTTTTGAAACGCGTAAAAGAATCTTCAGAATATCTTTTGTAATGTTTTACTGTCAATCTTTTGTTTTAATTCAAATGGATATTTCTTTCTGAAAATAAATTTCCCGAATGTAATATTTCCTTTTACTACCGATTCCATACTGCTCGAACCAAAGAGCGCGGCCAGACTTCCGGGAAGAATAGTCAGCAATTCCTGTGTTGTCGTTCCGATGTGGATAGGAAGAGCCGCATCCGCTTTTCTTTTGATCCGAAGGTTGTCAGGAAGCGTAACCGTTCCAAGGTTCTTCTGATCGATACTCAATTCAGTCTGAATCTTCACTATCCTGAATCCCCAATTGTTCGGATTGTGGAGCATCAAATTAAAGCTGACTTCAGCCTGATTTCCTGCAGAATTAACGGTAAGCTGATCAATTTTTCTGATCTCTACGGGTAACGTACTGAAGCAACTGCTCATTATGGAGAGCAGACAGAAAAGTCCGGAATAAATAAGAAAACGGAACGAAATTGTTGGCATCTGTTGCGTGACAGTCGGGGAGAAACAGAGAAGGATAGAAAACTATTTTCAGTTTTCTTGATTGCTTTAAGATTTCACATCCAGATACTGGAAAAACGTATCGCTACGTAAGCCAATCCGTAATGCTTCTACAGCAATCACTTCATTCGGAGCGATATTACCGAGATTGACGTTCGCGCCAAGAAGCTTGATAAAATAGGTTTGTCCGCCTTTATTCGGAGCCTCCCAGATCATTTTCTCAGGAGGAATCCTGGAGATGATTTTATTGATCAGGACAACGTGTGCTTTTCCGCTTGGACGATAGATACCTACAGTACCACTCTCTCTTGCTTCCGCGATCACTTTCCAGGCACCGGCCTGAACTTCGCTTTCAATCATTTCGATCCACTTGTTCGGGTGAATGATAATACCCTCTTCTTTCGAGCCAACTTCCGTGATTACCGTAACATGTTTAGCAAGTTGACGGATGTATTCAAGTTTCTTCGAGTGAGGAAGGGAAATACTTCCGTCACTCACCTCAGCATGTTTCAATCTCAGTTTTTCAATAAGACGCAGGTAATCGTCGAACTTATTGCGAATAATGAATGCTTCGAGAAGAGTACCACCGAGATAAACCGGAATTCCGGCAGCGCGGTAAACATCTATTTTCTTTTCAAGATTTGGAGTGATCATTGAGCTTCCAAATCCAAGTTTTACAATATCAATGAATTCAGATGCGGATTCAATAAAATCTTCTGTTTGACGAACGCCGAGTCCTTTGTCCATAATCATGGTTAAACCATGCTCACGGGGCTTTGCTGTCCGCTGCGGTACCTGGTCCAGGATAAAATTCATATTCTGTTTTTGTAATGATCAATCAACTCAAGCACGTTATGGTCATTTTCCATGACCGGTGCATATTCAAAAATTGTGTGGCAAAGGTGTGGATTTTTATCGAGAGCTGATTCAAGAGTGTGATAAGATTCGCGGATGTTTCCCATGCTGTAATGATAACAAGCCATACGGTACAGGATCTCAGCATCATCAGGATGATAGATGAGACCGTTTTCAATTAACTCAAGAGCTTCTTTCGCGCGGTTGTCGACCATGAGCAAATGTGAATACTCAAGCCAGATATCATGGTTTTCCGGTTCCAGATCAAGAACTTTTTGATAGGCCTGTTCCGCGGCACCATAATTCTCCATATGGTATTCCGCGTCACCGAGAGCAAACCAGAATTCAGCATTGTGTTCATCGAGTTCCAGCGCTTTTTTGATATAACGAGTCGCTTCAAACCAACGTTCTTCATTCTGTAATGTGATCCCAATACCGAGCCATGCTTCAGCCAGATTGGGATCGAGCTTTGTAGATTTTTTGTAATATTCCCTGGCACGATGCAGATCTTCCAGTTGCTCATAACATTCACCAATGTTGTAATAGGTGAGGGCATCCGGTGCTTCGAATTCAAATGTTTTTTTATAACATTCAATAGCATCGTTATATCGGGAAAGATTTGCCAGTGTATTTCCTTTATTAAAATATGCTGAAGAAAAATCGTCTTTGATAACCAGACAATAATCATAAGCATCCAAGGCGTCATCAAAACGATGCATCCTGTTGTACACATTTCCCAGATTGTACCATGCCGGAAAAGAATACGGTTGCTTGTCGATGAATTTCAGATAAAAATCTATACTGTCCTGAAAACGCTCAGTGAATTCAAAGCAAAAGGCAAGCTCATACATCGCAACTTCATTCTCCGGATTGTCCTCCAGGCAAAGTGTCAGATAGGTGAGTGCCTTGTCGTAATCACCCCAGCTCTCGTATACATATGCAAGATTCAAATACAACAAATCCAATTCATCAGCGAGTGGAATGGCTTTGTTGAAATTCTCAATTGCAAGCTCGAATTTTTGTTGTTGAGAATAAATACTACCACGGATCATGAATAAATCCGGGTCAGTAGGAGTGATCTGTTCCGCTTTATCAAGAATACTCAGCGCTTCAGAATAACGGTCCACCATTGCCAATAACTGAGCCTCCCTCAAAAGAAACTCAACAGATGCGGGATGCTGCGATTGTCCGAATTCAACAACCTGCAGGGCCTTCACCGGATCGTTACGTTCGATGTAATAGTCGATGATACTTAAAAATGCTTCAACATCAAAGAAGTAAGCATCTTTGTTGCGAATCATTTGCTCATACCGTTCTATGGAATGACGAACCAGACTATTTTCGTCGCGCGGATTCAGAAATTCTTCTTCCATGCAAAAGGGTTAGTTCTCCTTAAAGAGAATGCTTTCATCAAAGATAAGAAATTACAGCGAATTTCAATTTTGTGAAATCAGAGTTATTCACAGGATATGGTTAATTGAGAGGAATTTCAAGGTTTTTATTTTTCATACCCTATAAAGGTGCATCTTTCAGGGTTCCTGTGTACCTTCGCAAACACCCATGTTTCTTCAAAAACTGTCCCTTATTAACTTCAGAAATTACCCTGAAGCGGAACTTTTCCTGGATCCTTTTGCAAATGCCTTTACCGGTGGCAATGGAGAAGGCAAGACCAATCTGCTCGACGCGGTGCATTACCTGTCGATGTGCAAAAGCTATTTCAACCCTATCGACGGACAAAATATCCGTTTCGGTGAGGAATACTTTATGATCCAGGGAGTCTTTGAATTGAATGGAAAAGAAGAACAAGTTTATTGCGGTATCAAACGCAATCAGAAAAAAGTCTTCAAAAGAAATCAAAAGGAATACGAAAGACTAGCGGATCATATTGGATTGATTCCGGTGGTTATGGTTTCTCCGACAGATACCAGTCTGATTACGGAGGGAAGTGAAGAGAGAAGGAAATTTCTGGACAGTATTATCTCACAATACGATAAATTGTATCTGGATGATCTGATCAACTATGTACGTGTGCTGACCCAGCGCAACAGTGTGCTGAAACAAGCTGCACAACAGCGGAAGTTTGAACCGGACGCACTCGCCGCATGGGATTTGCAACTGGTAAGACTCGCGGAGAAAATTCATTCCGTCAGAAAACGATTTATCGCGGAGCTCATTCCGATTTTCAAAAAGTATTATGAATTCATTTCGGGTGGCAAAGAAGAGATTGATATCCGATACGATTCACAATTGAATGATGGAGATTTTAGTGTGCTGTTGGAAAATGCGCAGGGAAAAGACAGGGCAGTGCAATACACCACTGTGGGTATTCACAAAGATGATCTTGCATTTATGATCCATGGCGCTCCTGTCAAACGATTCGCTTCACAGGGTCAGCAAAAATCATTCCTGATCGCTCTAAAGCTCGCGCAGTTTGATTTCATTCGAGTGGTAAAAGGGATCAAGCCAATATTGTTATTGGACGATATCTTTGATAAGCTCGATGATGACCGCGTTGCCCGACTGATGGAGTTGGTTAGTAAAGATAATTTCGGACAGTTGTTGATTTCAGATACACATCCTGAGAGGATTCAAAAAATATTCGATGATATCGGCCTCGGTATCCGATGTTTCCAGGTGAAAGATGGTGTTGTTTCAACTTCGAAAATTGAAATCTGATTTTTGCAATACAAAAATTTAGTACCAGAAGTATGGCGAAGAGAACCAATGACCGGCCGATAAAAGCGGCAATTGACGAGATGCTGAATCAGTTTCATCTGAAAGAAAAGATGAACAAATTTCAGTTGATTCAATCCTGGGAAAAAGTCATGGGCCCCGCCGTCGCGCACCGCACCACTGAATTGATGATCATCGACAGGAAGTTATTTGTAAACCTTAGTTCCGCTTCTCTCAGACAGGAGCTTTTTCAGGACAGGGATAAAATAACACAGCTCCTGAACAAAGAAGCAGGAGCTGTGGTAATTGATGAAATTGTATTCCGGTAAGATACCGGAATCACAAAATTCTATTTCTTAGAATCTTTCTGTTTGTGAGAAAAAGAAGCTGCCTTCGATCGCGGCATTTTCGTCACTGTCGCTACCGTGAACTGCATTGGCTTCAATGGACTTCGCGAAGAGATTACGAATGGTGCCCGGAGCGGCTTTTGCCGGATCTGTAGCGCCAATCAAAGTACGGAAATCTTCTACAGCATTATTCTTCTCAAGGATAGCAGCTACAATCGGACCACTTGACATGTATTTTACCAGATCATTGTAAAATGGACGCTGACTGTGAACAGCATAAAACAGGCTTGCCTGATCAGGAGTGAGTCGGGTGTATTTCATAGCAACAATCCGGAAGCCTGCTTCGTTTATTTTAGCCAGAATCGGGCCAATGTAATTGTTGGCGACACCATCCGGTTTAATCATTGTAAAGGTTCTGTTTGACATATTTTTGTTTTGATTTTTACAGGTCGCAAAAGTAGAGAAAAGCGAGCGGATTTGAAAGTATCCCTCTGTAAATGGCTCGCTATTTTTTTGGTGCTTAGTGCTTGGTGCTTAGTGGTTAGTGCTTAGTGCTTGGTGCTTAGTGCTTAGTGGTTAGAGGTTAGTGCATGGTCCATGGTATTCAGTTCCAGGTACTAGGTACCAGATATGGGAAACGCAGAATAAATATTTTGTTTTTGGAATTTGTTAATGAAAAAACAGCGTGGCTCCAACATCGAACCACTAAGCACTAAGCACTAACCACTAAGCACTAACAATCAGAGCGTCTTCAACTCCGCAACAAGTTTGGAAAGCGCATCCTTGGCATCACCAAAGAGCATACTTGTCTTCGTGTTGTAGAAAAGTTCATTGTCGATACCGGCATAACCGGCATTCATACTGCGCTTGTTGATGATAATATGGTGTGCATTCTCAACCTCCAGAATCGGCATACCAAAAATTGGAGAGGAAGGATCATTTTTAGCTGCCGGGTTCACAACGTCATTCGCGCCAACGACCAGTACTACATCCGTGTTGCTGAATTCAGGATTGACTTCTTCCATTTCTGCAAGTTTTCCATAATCCACATTACTTTCAGCAAGGAGTACGTTCATATGTCCGGGCATACGTCCTGCAACAGGATGGATTGCATATTTTACCTCCACACCGCGCTCTTCCAGAATTTTTTCAAGTTCATGAATCACGTGCTGAGCCTGAGCAACAGCTAATCCATATCCGGGAACGATGATTACTTTTTTGGAATAGTTCATCAAAACAGCCGCATCGCTGATACTGATATCTTTTACAGAACCACCCGTTTTACCACCACCGCCTGCAGCAGCTGTTTCACCAAATGCTCCGAAGATGACATTAAACAACGGACGATTCATCGCCGAGCACATCGCCAGTGTAAGCAATGTACCTGCGGAACCTACCAGGATACCACCGGTAAGCATGACCTGATTGCCATAAAGAAAACCGCCAAAAGCGGCAGCAAGACCAGTGAATGAGTTCAGTAATGAAATAACCACCGGCATATCAGCACCACCAATTGGAGCTACAAAGAAAACCCCATAAACCAGGGCCAATGCGAATACACCCAGCAACAATGCAACGCTGTCGGTACCGCTTACAGTCATGTAAATACCGCTGGCGATAGTAACAAACATCATCACGGTGTTGATGGTATTGTAGTTAGGCAGGCGAATGGATTTTTTTAATGTACCATTCAGTTTCATGAAGGCGATAATGGAACCTGAAAAAGAAACGCTTCCAATGATCATCCCGGCCATAATAATTCCGATTCTACCGGGTTGTCCGATGTTGTGGTGAAATTCCAGCAAAGAAATTAAAGCGGCACAAGCTCCACCCATACCGTTGAACAGCGAAACAAGTTCAGGCATTGCTGTCATCTTCACACGCTTGGCAGTCATCCATCCAATCACGGTACCAATGGCAATCGCGCCCAGAATCAATCCGTAAATGACCGGTGATACCAGATCGTGAATTACAATGGTGCCGATCACAGCCAGCGTCATTCCGAAAGCGGCCCACAGGTTTCCGCGTCGGGCAGTTTGAGGACCACTAAGCATTTTTAATCCGATCACAAAAGTGACAGAGGCAATCAGGTATATAATATCAAGGATGTATTTTTGATTCATAACAATGAATTTCGATCGTTTGTCTTAATGAAAAGAGAGCTTACTTTTTTTCTTTCTTCTTGAACATTTCCAGCATTCTGTCTGTCACCACAAATCCTCCTACCACGTTGAGAGTACCCAGTACAACGGCAACAAAGCCCAGACAGAGCAGTAAAATATTTTCCGGTTCTGTGTTGAGCATCACAATGATGGAACCGACGATCACAACTCCGTGAATCGCGTTAGCTCCTGACATCAAAGGTGTATGAAGTACTGATGGAACTTTACTAATCACCTCAACACCCACAAATACGGAGAGGATCACGATGTAAATCATCTGGATATTTTCACCCAGAAAAGAAAGGATAGCGTTCATATTCTATATTTTAATTTATTGACTCCTGGTACTTGATTACCCGCAGGGCAGCTTCCAGGACTTCGATCATACTGTTTCCCTGGCTCAGAATGAGTTGGGAGTTATTTAAATTTACCTGTTCGTATTCCAACGAACGTTCGTACCAATACAATGTATTTTTTGCCTCCTGAATGAATACACAGAGTGTATAATAAAAATCAGAAGGAGTAGAGGAGGTGTGAATTTTTGAGCAAACCTCACTGAGAGATTTTACGGATTCCTTCAACTTCAGATGCAAAAACATAGCTGCATGATGATTGCCGGAATCAATGGCGGAAGACAGAATCGCCTGTGTGAAATTCTCTGTCCAGTTTTTGAAATTTAAATCTTGCATCTGTGGAATGAAAAGTTAGAATTAAGCGGGAACTGCTTGTGCGACGGAAGGATGTACAGCCACACCTTTGTGAACGATCAAAGAACCTTTCGTGATCTCTTCTTCCATTTCCCAACGGAAACCTTCCTTAGCGGCAAGGTGAGTCAGAAACGCGGAAATGTTTTTGGCGTACAGTTCACTCGCATTGAGAGGAAGCAGGCTGGGAAGATTGCCTTCGCCAATGATGGTAACACCGTGTTTAACCACATGCTTGTTCAATTCACTCAATGTACAATTACCGCCCTGTTCAACCGCCATATCCACAATTACAGAACCCATGCGCATCCCTTTGACCATATCTTCCGTTACCAGTACAGGTGCCTTGCGGCCGGGGATCAGGGCTGTAGTAATCACAAGATCCGCTTCAGAAATATGTTTGGTAATGAGGGCTTGTTGTTTTTTCAAAAAATCTTCGGAAACATTTTTTACATAACCGCCTTCCAGCTTTACGGAATCATCACCTTTTAATTCGATGAATTTTCCTCCAAGGGATTCCACTTGTTCTTTTGTTTCCGGTCGGATGTCCGACACTTCCACAATCGCGCCCAGACGTTTCGCGGTCGCGATAGCTTGCAGACCGGCGACACCTGCGCCCATGATTACAACTCTTGCAGGTTTCAATGTTCCTGCAGCTGTCATCAGGAGCGGGAAAATTTTACCCAAAGACGCGGCACCAATGATGACCGCTTTGTAACCTGCAAGGTTTGCCTGAGAACTCAGAACATCCATTTTCTGTGCCCGCGAAATCCGGGGAATCGCGTCCATGGAAAAGGCGGAGATTCCCTGTTTCACACATGCTTCAACCAGTTGTGGATTGGTAGCCGCGTACATCAGGGAGATGAGTACAGCATCCTTTTTCATCCAGCTGATTTCTTCGGAAGAAGGAGCGTTTACCTTCAAGACAATATCTGCCTGGCTGTAGAGCTCCTTTCGGTCACTGAGAATACGAGCACCGGCACTTTCGTAAGCGCTATCGGCAAAATAGGATTGCATACCTGCTTCTTTTTCAACCAGGCATTCAAAACCGGCTTTGACAAGTGTCGATACAACATCCGGCGACAGAGCCACCCGGCGTTCTCGTTCTTTTGTTTCTTTTGGGATAATTACTTTCACTGCAAATTTGTTTTCGGTTGAGGAGGTGCAAAGAAAACAATAAAATCCATTATGTGGAAAACCGGCTTTCGGGATATGCCGGCATTTCATCCTAAAGCCTATATTTGCGGCATGGTAAAACTCACGCAACATACACTTGATAAACTGGAAGAATTATTAACGCTTGCCGGCTATAAAGTCCGTAATGAAAAGGGCAATTTTAAATCCGGTAGTTGTGTCATCGAATCATCCAAAATCATTGTTCTCAACAAGTTTGCCCCTGTTGAAGCCAAAGTTTCATACCTCATAGAAGCCATTCAATCGCTTACTCTTGACGAGAGTCTGATGGATGAAAAATACCTTCGTTTTCTTCAGGAAGTCCGTCAAACCGAAATCAATTTTTCAACTACTGACTAATTTTGGAAGGGTGAGAACATGATAAAAATCACCTTTCTCGGTACCGGAACTTCTCAGGGAGTTCCAATGATCGGATGCAATTGTGAAGTTTGTACTTCCAGGGATCCCAAAGACAAACGCCTACGGACTTCTATTCTTGTCGAACAGGATGGAGTCTCTGTTGTCATTGATGCAGGACCCGATTTTCGGCAACAAATGCTGCGTGAAAATGTGAAGCATCTGAACGCGGTTCTGTTTACGCACGAACACAAAGACCATATTGCCGGTTTAGATGATGTAAGAGCCTATAATTACCTCTCCGGCAAGGCGATGGATGTCTATGCCACTCCACAAGTCCAGGAGGCTTTAAAACGAGAATTCTTTTATGTGTTTTCCGGTGCCAGTTATCCCGGTATTCCAAAATTACAATTGCATACAGTACACAACCTCCCTTTTGAAATAGAAGGTATCCGGTTTACCCCAATTGAAGTGATGCATCTCAATCTCCCTGTTTTTGGGTTTAGAATGAATGACTTCACCTATATCACAGATGCCAATTTCATTTCTGAATCGGAAAAAGAGAAAATAAAGGGTTCCAGATACTTGGTGCTTAATGCTTTACGAAGGGAAAGGCACGTTTCTCATTTTACACTTAATGAAGCAGTTGAATTGATCGAAGAACTTAAACCCGAAAAGGCATGGCTCATCCATTTAAGTCACCAAATGGGTCGCCACGAAGACGTTGACAAAGAACTTCCCCCATATATCCGTTGTGCTTACGATGGCTTAAAAATAGAAGTATAAATAGGGAAGATTCCCCTTTCTTTTCCTAATTTTACGTCCCCGGAAATCTCTTCCGTTGGTTTGCATAAAGGTGTATATAATACTGTAATTCAATATGTTCGAAAGTCTCAGCGATAAACTTGAACGGGCCTTTAAAGTCCTGAAAGGTGAAGGAAAAATCTCGGAAATCAATGTAGCCGAAACTCTGAAAGAGGTAAGGAAAGCATTGCTGGATGCTGACGTTAACTTTAAAGTTGCCAAACAGTTCACAGATACAGTAAAAGAAAAGGCACTCGGACAAAACGTACTGACAGCAGTTTCTCCCGGACAGTTAATGATCAAAATTGCCCATGATGAACTGACTCAGTTGATGGGCGGGCAAAAGGTTGACATTAATCTGGATTCAAATCCGGCGATCATTTTGATGTCGGGTCTGCAAGGTTCCGGTAAAACTACATTATCAGGTAAACTCGCGAATTATCTTAAATCCAAAAAGCAAAAGCACCCATTGCTTGTTGCTTGTGACGTATACCGTCCTGCAGCGATCGACCAGTTGAAAGTACTGGGTGAGCAATTGGATGTTCCGGTTTATAGCGAAGAAGGAAATAAAAATCCGATTGAAATCGCGATGCGTGGTATTCAACACGCGAAAGAAACAAACCGGAATGTAGTCATCATTGATACCGCCGGTCGTCTGGCAATTGATGAACAAATGATGGATGAAATCGCCGCGATTAAAAAGGCGATCAATCCGAATGAAATTTTGTTTGTCGTTGACGCGATGACTGGACAGGATGCTGTTAATACCGCGAAAGCATTTAATGATCGTTTGAATTTTGACGGTGTCGTACTCACCAAGCTTGATGGTGATACACGCGGTGGAGCAGCATTATCCATCAAATCAGTAGTTAATAAACCAATCAAATTTGTAGGAACCGGGGAAAAGCTCGACGCGCTTGACGTTTTCTATCCTGAACGGATGTCGGACCGTATCCTGGGAATGGGAGACATTGTTTCTCTCGTTGAGAAAGCCCAGGAGCAATACGATGAAGTTGAAGCGGCGAAACTGCAAAAGAAAATCGCGAAGAACCAGTTTGGCTTTAATGATTTTCTTTCTCAGATCCAGCAAATAAAAAAGATGGGAAACATGAAGGATCTGCTGGGCATGATTCCGGGTGTCGGTAAAGCGATCCGGGACATTGACATCAGCAACGATTCTTTTAAACATATCGAGGCGATTATTCAGTCGATGACACATCAGGAGCGGGAAAATCCTTCCCTGATCAACGGAAGCAGAAGACAACGTATTGCAAATGGAAGTGGAACTTCCGTGCAGGAAGTAAACAAACTGCTCAAGCAATTTGAAGAAATGCGGAAGATGATGAGGGTCTTTTCCAATAAAGATCAGGCAGCCAAACTGATGCGCAATATGCCCGGAATGAGAAAATAACAACCTGAAAAACCTGTGGAATTATCTACAGGTTTTTCTTTGATCCAATACGCCATGATTCTTCTAGATGGTAAATTAACTGCTGCGAGTGCTAAATCCAGGATCATTTCCGAAGTGAAATCCATGATTGCAGCCGGACAAAGACCACCACATCTCTGCGCGATCCTTGTCGGAAATGACGGTGCTTCCGAAACCTATGTTGCAAGCAAAGCAAAAAACTGTGAGGATGTAGGATTCCGATCGACCTTGTTACGTTACCCTGAAGACATCGCTGAAGAAACATTGCTCGAAAAAATCAGGGAGATCAACGATGATCCGGAAATCGATGGACTGATTGTTCAGCTCCCTTTGCCTAAACATATCGCAGTACAGAAAGTGACGGAAACCATTTCCCCAAGAAAAGATGTGGATGGATTTCATCCGGTGAATGTTGGAAGAATGGTTCAAAATCAACCTTGCTATCTTCCGGCGACTCCACTCGGAATTCTCCTGATGCTGGAGCATTATCAGATAGAAACGAGCGGGAAAAAATGTGTAGTCATCGGGCGAAGTAACATCGTCGGAATGCCCATGAGTATCCTCTTGTCCAGAAACAGCAACCCCGGAAATTGCACAGTTACTATCTGTCATAGCAAAACCAAAAATATCGAAGAGATTGCCAGGACTGCGGATATCCTTATTGCTGCAATCGGTAAACCTCGATTTGTAAAAGCTTCCATGGTAAAAGAAGGTGCTGTGGTGATTGATGTTGGCATCACCCGTGAACAATCGACATTGACCAAGAGTGGTTATAAAATCGCAGGTGATGTAGATTTTGACGATGTATCTTCCAAAGCAGCATACCTGAGTCCAGTTCCCGGAGGAGTTGGTCTGATGACCATTATCGGTTTATTACAGAATACACTCCGTGCAGCAAAAGGCGAAGTGGAATTCTGGAAAGGGGAGCTGATCTCCTGAAACATATTACCGGATAAAATATTTATTTACCAGTTTAATACCCATATTTTTTGGGCAATCCATTTTGATTTTGCCTTTCAGAAATTCGCATACATGTCAGCAGAGAATTCAATAGCCTATCCTTTAATGGAGCACTTTTACACCATACAGGGTGAAGGCGCGAATACCGGAAAGGCAGCTTATTTTTTACGTCTTGGTGGTTGCGATGTTGGATGTGTCTGGTGTGATGTCAAAGAATCCTGGGAAGCAGGAAAACATCCATTGGTCACTGTTGATGCGATGGTGGATTATGTAAAACAGTCAGGAGCAAAACGCGTGGTAATCACAGGAGGAGAGCCTGCTATGTACGACTTGTCCTCCTTAACCGATGCTTTGCATCAGCTGGGACTTGAATGTTATATTGAAACATCAGGTGCTTATACTCTCACGGGTGATTGGGACTGGATTTGTGTTTCTCCTAAAAAGTTTAAACGACCTCTTGACGAAGTCCTGAATGCAGCCCATGAATTGAAAGTGATTGTTTACAATGAAAGTGATTTCAGCTGGGCTGAACAACATCGTTTGAAAGTGAAAGATACCTGCATGCTTTTTTTACAACCGGAATATTCGGTATTCAATAAGGTAAGCCCTTTGATCGTTGATTATGCAATGAAATCACCCGATTGGACCATTTCGCTGCAAACGCACAAAATTTTGCAGATTCCATAGTAGTTTCGCTGATCCAAATCCAGACATTAAAGACAATTTTTTCTTCGGATTTGGTTGAAAAGTCTGTGATGAAAATTCTCACGCCCGGGTTTGCATAATCAGTGTGGCAGTATATTTGTTTCAAACCGTATCATCTTCAATATGCAAGGGAAATTCAATCACTTCTTTACCGGTATTTTTATTCTCATTTTGTTTTCTTCAAGCGTACTTTTCGCTCAACAGGAATACACCACTTCTGTACCCAAAGCCGTCAGGAGTTTTGATACAGCGCTGAATTATTACGATTCCAGGAAAAATAAGGAAGCGCTTGAATCCCTCGAACAAGCCATCCAGGCTGATCCGAAATTTATTGAAGCGTTTATGTTGCGAGCGAACATATATTCAGATATGCGGAATTATGAAAAAGCCATTGAAGCATACAATGAAGCGATTCGCCTGAATCCTGATTTTTTTCCAAATAATTATTTTTCTCTTGCCAAAAGTGAATACCTCGCCGGACGCTATGGCGACGCGAAATTGCATTACCAGAAATTTATCACCTATCCGAAATTAAAAGCGAATCTGGTCACCAACGCGAAGCAAATGATAGAAAACTGTGCGTTTGCAGAACAGGCGGTAAAAAATCCGGTGCCATTTAATCCGGTAAACCTGGGTGATAGTATCAATACTGGTGAGGAGGAATATTTCCCGGCCATCACTGCGGATGCAAAAACATTTTTGTTCACCAGAAGAATCAGAATGCAATACACATCAGGCAGAAACTCTCAACAGGAAGATTTTTATCTGAGCCATTTTGAAAACGGACATTGGACAAAAGCATTGGCCGTGACGGAAATCAACACAGCTGGAAATGAAGGCGCACCTTCTCTTGCCGCGGACGGGCAATATCTCTTTTTTACTGCCTGTGAGGAAATGTTTGAAAGCTCTGATGCACGAAAAACCAATGGCAGCTGTGATATTTTTATCGCGAAAAAAGTGGGCGATAAATTTAATGCGCCGAGAAATCTGGAAGCTCCAATCAATACCGGAGCTTGGGAGAGTCAACCTTCCTTTTCTTCGGACGGACGAACACTTTATTTTGTACGTGCAATAAAGGGAAGTGATGGCCGCACCCAACGCGATATTCTTGTATCCAAAATCGGTGATAACTCCGCATGGAGCGAACCTGTTTCCGTTTCCGATAAAATTAACACCAGCGGTGATGAAATGTCGGTATTCATACATCCGGATGATCAGACATTGTATTTCTCTTCTGACGGACATCCGGGTATGGGCGGACTGGATATTTTCATGAGCAAACGAAATCCTATGGGCGTATGGGGAGAACCGGTGAATCTTGGCTATCCGATCAACACGACAGCGGATGAAAATTCTCTCCTGGTTAGTCCTTCCGGTGAACTTGCATTTTTTGCCTCTGATCGTCCGGGAGGAAAAGGTCAATTGGATTTGTATCAATTCGCGTTGCCTGAAAATATGCGACCTCAACCGGTGACTTACATGAAAGGTAAAGTGTATGATATTGAAACGAAGAAACCACTTGCCGCCAGCTTTGAATTGATTGATCTGGCTACCGGAAAGACAGTGGTCAGTTCAACATCAAATAGTGGAAATGGAGAATTTCTGGTGTGTCTGCCAACCGGTAAAAGTTACGCATTGAATGTCTCTAAAGACGGTTACCTATTTTACTCAGAAAATTTCCAGCTCAAAGATTCAAAATCATCAAAAGATCCTGTGTTGAAAGATGTTGGAATGAAACCGATTAAAGTCGGACAAAGTGTGGTACTTAAAAACATTTTTTACGATTTTGACAAATATGATTTGAAAGATGAATCCATGGCCGAATTAGGAAAACTCATTTCTTTCCTGAACAAGAATCCTAAAATTCGGATTGAAGTAGGTGGGCATACTGATAATGTCGGAGGTAAGCAATACAATCAGCAACTCTCGGAGAAAAGGGCAAAATCAGTTTATGATTATCTGATCCAAAAAGGAATTGCCTCAACCAGATTAGAGTTTAAAGGTTATGGGGATACAAAAGCCGTTGCTGATAATTCCACGGATTCGGGTCGTTCTCAAAACCGCAGAACGGAGTTTACAATTTTATCAGTCAATTAAAGGGACGCGACGAGTGTTAATCTCTTAAACTGAAATCAATCCTCTTTGATTATCCGGTAATTGTAGGTGCTTCCTTTCATAGAAATAACTTGTAGCAAATACAATCCATTTGGAAATTCTTCAGTTGAAATCTGCAAAGATTCTCCTTTATTTGAAATAGATTTCATCAGTATCCCTGCAGATGAAAAAATCCGGATAGAATAATTTTCTGTTGAATTTTGAAGTTTATTTGGAAAAATTGTCAGTAATGAGCTGCATGGATTTGGGTAAATTGAAAATGGATTTTCCTTACTAATTTCCGGGACGTTTATTGTCACGACATTGGTAGTTGTCAATGCATGATTGGTTTTCACCAGCATGATGGATTGAAAAGTTGGTCCAAATGATTTTGTTGTTCCAATTAATGCAAAACCGGTATCTGAAGTTGGCACAAATGAATAGCAGATTTCATCATCGTTTCCACCCCAATTCGCTGCATAGATGAAGTTTCCGGAAGTGTCAAATTTCATCAAATGGTAATCCTGATTTCCCGAACCAAAAGTAGAAGTAGAGCCCGCAGCAAAAAGGGTATCATTCACGTACATGATTTTATTAAACCCTTCGGTTTTGCCATTCTCATGAAGAGGATTTTCAAATATTTTAATTCCTGATGAGTTTAACCCGAAAATTAATTCATCGCGGTTTGTGTCCGCTGCAGTAAGCATATAACCACATAATCCCAGACTTCCTGAATTGTATTCAGTGATCGAATGGAATCTGGTAGCTTCAGGTCCCTGATAAAAATAATTCCAAAGTGTATCACCGTTGGATGCGTTTATTTTAACCGCATATGCCTCGTCTTTTGATGTATTTGAGTCTATGAAATATCCACAGGCGACAAAGTTACCGTCTTGAACAGGAATTATATTTTTCAGTTGTAGATCAAATGGGGAATCAAGGAATTTTTCCCAAACAATTCCTCCGACAGAATCCAATCGAAGTATCCAACCGGTTGGTCGTCCATTACTTGTTCCATAACTGGTTCCCGCAGTAATAAATCCATGATCCGAAGTTGGTGCAATGGATTCAATCAGATCCCAGTTCGATGTACCATAAGTTCGGCTCCACAAGAGATTTCCAATCGAATCGGTTCTTACCAGATAGCCGTTGTAATCGTTATTAATATTAAAACTATTTGTGTACCCGGCCAGGATAAATCCATGGTCAGAAGTCATCAACGTTGCTTTGCATTGATCGATGTTATTCCCGCCATACAATTGTGACCATAAAAAAGTACCGCTGGAGTCCGTCCTTAGCAGGTACATATCAGGAACTTCATTCCAGCTACCTGTTGTAGATCCCGTGATTGCATATCCCAAATCTGCCGTCTGACCAATCCAGGCAGCTTCATTCATTCGTCCGAAACCGAATGTCCTGATAAATATAGATTGGCCATTCAGGTCGGAAAAAAATAAGAATATGCAAATAAAAAGGAGTGGGAGTCGGATTTTCATAGGCTTCAAATCGCTTTTCTCAACGATATCAGTTTGCGTAACAAATCTTCAAGCAAGTCCAGATGAAGCATGTTTGCGCCATCTGAAAGAGCTTTAGCCGGATCAGGATGAGTTTCCACAAAGATGCCATCAACACCTGCCGCAATACCGGCTTTCGCAATTAGTTCAATTAATTCCGGTTTTCCCCCGGTTACTCCGGAACTCTGATTTGGCTGTTGAAGAGAGTGGGTGATGTCCAGAATAACAGGAACATTGTTTTTCTGAAGCGCTGGAATGTTTCTGTAATCTACAATCAAGTCCTGGTAACCAAACATATTTCCACGTTCGGTGAGCATAATATTCGGATTACCTGCTTCACGAACTTTTGTTACTGCAAATTTCATCGCATCAGCGGAAAGGAACTGCCCCTTTTTTATGTTGACGGTTTTTCCGGTTTTAGCAGCTGCAACAAGAAGTTCGGTCTGTCTGCACAGGAAAGCAGGAATCTGCAGGACATCAGCAACCCGTGCGGCAAAAGCTGCCTCATGACTCTCGTGAATGTCGGTTACTATCGGCACACCAACTTCCTTTTTTACAGTCTCCAATACGTTCAATGCTTCTTCATCACCAATTCCGGTAAATGAATCCAAACGTGTACGGTTGGCTTTACGATAACTCGCTTTGAAAATATAGGGTATGGATAATCGATCAGTAATGTCTTTAACCCTGCGAGCAATCATCAGGCACATTTCCGGACTTTCGACAACACATGGACCGGCCATCAGAAAGAAATTTCCTGAATCTAAATTTCGAAGGTGCGGTATATTACTTAACATAATTATAAATATTTTGACAAAGATACGAAAGCTCCCTGAGCTCTTCCCGATTTAGTATTTAACCATCCGCTCAGGTTCTGACTGGCTAGCTTTAAAAACCATGTTTGACCAATTTTTACTTCATAGGATAAACCTGCCTGCCAGAGAGTGTATCCACCATAACCAAGCATTACTCCAAGTCGATGTCTTTCTTTAAATTGATGTTCAAATCGGAACCAGCCGTGGGGAAGATAGGAACTGAAAAAAATCTGTTCCAGACCTATATTGATACTATTTTGGTTATTCAGATGCCTGCAATAATTCAATGAAAGTTTTCCCGGTAAATTATATTGAAAGGATTCATTTTTTCTTCTGTGTAAAAATCCTTGTACAAACGCGCTGTCTGAGGAAACATTGGTGCTGATGGAATCTGAAAAATCAAATAGTGAACTCGCGTCAATTCCTTCGAAACGGAATAAACTGTCGGCAGGAACAGAATAGGATTTATCGTTGAACTGAATAAAACCAAGATTGCTGAGCCGTACACTGAATTCGTTTTTATCTTCATCCTGAATCGTGATTGCCAGATGAACAGAGCCACCAATTCCATTCATTGATCCGAGTCCAGTACTGGAAGAATCACTTCCTCTGAGGTGAATATTAAAATCGATATCAAGAAATTCTGCATCCGCGGATGTAAACAAATTGGCACGATCGGAATGTATACTTTGAAATTTTTGTCCTTTATTAAAACTAATTCCGGCCTGATAGAGATATGTTCTCCGATTTCCTTTGCTTTCTTTTGACAAACCAATAGTGAATTGCTGGTAATGGAGCAAACTGAAATCAAACTCTCCAAGTTCCGCGGTTTTTCCTGCATATGCAGAATTTCCTCTGAAGTAAATTTCAAACGCATCGCGGGTAAAACTGCTGTGAAGATGATTCAGATCGGCAATGCCGATGTTCCATGAAAATCCTTCTTTCTGAAATAATTTATCCAGTTGCTGCGAATAAGTAATCGCGTAACCTGCATCAGCCCCAAAACGATTTACGGCAAAGAGATTTTTGCTGACCTCATCTTTCATATCAGTATTGATGAATCTGGCGAAAAAATAAGAAGAGGCAAGTTTATTCGTGATAGCATCACTCGCGAAATCATATCCTGTACTTAATTCAATCTTCGACTTTTTTTGTGTATCCTTCCCGAAAGAATCAAGCCATGTTCCTGCTTTCAAATGAATTGAAGCGAAAAGGAAAAAGCAAAAAAGAATAAGACAGCGTTTCAGAAAATTAACGTATTGAATAAATTCCATCAGCAATTAATTTCAGGTCCAGGTGATAATCCGAGTACATCTGTACAAGGCCGGGATAAGAAGGAGTAGTGAATTTTGCACGGATTGCCATCTTCTTCGCCTCAAGCAAATGTTGCTTGCGGGATGCGTCAACCGGAATTGGTATTTTGGTTCTTACAGGGGAAATTACCCTGAAGGATGCATCGGTGTTGGCTTGCGCAATCGAAGAAGGTATGAGCAGAGAATCGGTCATTACACCGTTTTCATTCAACAGAAACAGCTGAAGATCCATGGTAAATGGAAAGCCATTATCAGCAAGAAGCGTGAAAGTTGAGGGTCCAACCGGATCGAGATTCAACAGATCCGATGTCGCGATTTCCTGTGTGTCGGCGAGTTGAACCTGATTCAATGCAAACCTTAATGGTAATTGAAGCGTCAGATGTGTATTCACCAAATGGTCACGATATAGAAAATCGCTATTGCCTGAAACGTTACCCAAAGGGTTCAGACTGAAATCAAGATCGTACAAAAATCTATCCGGTAAATTCTCAACAAGGTTAATCAGGTTGCTGTTTGAATTGTCTAAATGAATAGTGGTATAGGTTGGGCGCACAGGTGATAAAGGATTCCCGGTTTCAGTAGCCCTGTTGAGATTGATGTAACGATTCAATACAGTAGGAGCAAGGAGATCAATTGTAGTTCCGGTGTGTTCATTCTTTGATTGAAAAGATGATAGCAAGGTCTGAATTTCCGCTCCAAGTCCGTTCTCAATTTTAAGATCCATCGAAAGACTGTCAAGCTGAACAGTACCACTTTGAATTAACCTGCCAATTCCGGATGTTACCTCGCTGGTCTGATGAATTGTCTTTTGGCCGAGATATCCTTTTCCATATTCAGGAACAAGACTGAGAATGACAGTATTTAAATTAATTAAAGTATCGCCCATTGAAATAGTGAACACCTGGCCATTGGGATCAGATACTGCTTCAACATTGTAATACGCCGTGTTGGTTTGATTTCCGGCAGCACCGGTAAGATCAAATAAATATCCATCCAGATCATATGTTCCACTAAAAGTAACCGGAGATGTTACAGACCCGGAGTCTACATATTCCTGAACTTTAAAAGGCAAACCATCTTTCATTGCTTTCGGAATAATGTAGGTCACTTTTACTTTGGTTGGTAATGTGTTTCGAATTTCAAGTCTTATTTTACCTGAACGGATTAATACTTCTGTAAGCTGAGGACCTGAAATTCCCAATCGAATATTGTTATTTACACTATAGAATGGAGTGTTGGGTTGAACTGGATATGGAATGAATTGCCAGATGTTCAGGGTCTTTAATGTTGTATCCGGAATTTTAAACAGAGAATCAGGATCAAGTTTGAAAACATCCGATGAATAAAATAAACTTACCGATCCATCCGGATTGATCTGTTGCAATGAATCGGCGATCAACTGGTCAATACTCAATCTGGCTTTCAGGATCGGACCTATCACAGCGACATCCCATTGAGGACGATCATTTTCTTTTTTACAGGAAAACTGTAAGAAGAGGAGGGAAAGAAAAAGTAGAGGGATGAGTGTTTTTTTCACAAGTCTGCTTCTGCGTAAAGATGCAAAAAAATATTAGAACATTGAACAGGGGAATGTCACGAATAGGTCATTCCTATTCTGGATTCAGGAACGGTGAATTCCGATCAGAGACCTTAGGTAAAAATCAGGAATTTACTGAGGGTTGATATGATATTGAATCAATAATTGTATTTCTCCTTCCAAAGATGTTGGAGGAATAAGCGTAGTTCATTTTCCCTTGGATTGTTTCCCGGATCATATAATTTACTTCCACTGATTCCCTGAGGTAAAAATTCCTGTTTAGCGAAATTTCCTTCCTTCGAATGATCGTAATCATAGCCTTTACCATAACCAAGCTCTTTCATGAGTTTAGTCGGTGCATTGCGGATATTTAAAGGCACCGGAAGATCACCGGTTTTATCTACCAGCGACAATGCTTCTTCAATTGCCATATAAGACGCGTTGCTTTTAGCCGAAGATGCGAGGTATACGGCAGTTTGAGAAAGTATGATCCGGCTTTCCGGAAAACCGATCTTTTGACAAGCTTCAAAACAAGCATTTGCAATTACCATAGCGGTAGGATTCGCGTTCCCAATATCTTCGGAAGCGAGAATGACCATTCTGCGCGCAATGAACAATGGATCTTCTCCTCCCCGGATCATTCTTGCAAGCCAGTACACTGCCGCGTTTGGATCAGAACCTCGCATGGATTTTATAAACGCGCTGATGATGTCGTAATGTTGCTCACCACCTTTGTCGTAAAGAGCAGTTTTCTCCTGGGCGATGTCCTGCACAACAGCGTTTGTAATCACGGCTTCTTCAGATTCCGGAAAAGTATTGACAACCAGTTCAAACAGATTCAGCAATTTGCGTGCGTCACCACCTGATAAACGAAGTAATGATTCAGTCTCTTCAAGTCTTATCTTACGTTTTTGTAAAATCGGATCTGTTTTCATCGCCTGATCCAGGATTCGCACAAGATCATCCTTTGATAATTCTTTCAGCACATAGACCTGGCATCTTGAAAGCAATGGAGAGATTACCTCGAAGGAAGGATTTTCCGTAGTCGCGCCAATGAGTGTTACAAGTCCTTTCTCAACAGCACCCAATAATGAATCCTGCTGACTTTTGCTGAACCGGTGAATTTCATCGATGAACAAAACCGGGCTCCCGGGAACTTCTTTCAATTCCGTAGCATACCGGGCTGCTTTTTCAATGACTTCCCGTACATCTTTTACACCTGAACTTACAGCGCTCAAAACATAAAAAGGTCTGCGAAGTTGACGTGCAATAATTCCGGCTAACGTAGTCTTACCAACACCCGGAGGACCCCAGAATATAATTGATGGAATTGAATTTGAATGAATGGAGCGTCTTAGAATTGCTCCTTCGCCAACAAGATGTTCCTGGCCAATATAATGGTCAAGATCATTTGGGCGCATCCTTTCTGCCAGTGGTGTCATCTTGGAATTTGATCCGATAAAGATACTTACAAAGGCGGTTCAATTTTCATTCAGAATCAGCATAATTTATTCTGTATTCTCCATTCTCGATCCTTGAACTTGAACAGGTTAACGATTCTTAAGGACGAATGAAGAAATATTTATAGTTAGTCTGACCTACCCAAATGATTACCTTTGCAGCGATGGAAAAGCAAACGAATGCCATAAGATTATTTTTTCTCATCGCGCTTTTTGTCAGCGCAGGTTTTTTTCTGAAAGCACAGGATTCAGGGAGGATGAACAGACCCGGTTCGGATTCCCTGCGTAACGCGATGCCTAAAATTGGAAAATTGTCAGGGAAAATCATTGATTCCAAAACCAATAAACCGGTCGAGTATGCTTCCGTCGTCGCGATCAAACCCCGTGATTCTTCTATGGTTGGTGGTGCACTGACCGACACAAAAGGTAAATTTCTCATAGAAGATTTACCAATGGGGCGCTTTCGTCTCAAGATTACCATCCTTGGATATGGAATTCAATATACTGAACCGATGGTCATCACTCCGCAAAATGTTGAAGTGGATGCAGGAGTTATTTCTATTGATCCAAGTACTGCCAGATTGAAAGAAGTCAATGTTTCCGCTGAAAGGCCAGACCTGATCAATTCACTGGAGAGAAAAGTTTACAATGTCGATAAGAACATAGTCAATACCGGAGGAACTGTTACTGAAGTACTTTCCAATATTCCTTCCGTGAATGTTGACATGGATGGAAAAGTGAGTCTGCGTGGAACAGAAAATGTTACCATCCTCATCGACGGAAAACCCTCCGGCATGCTGGGTGGTGACAGAAAAGCAGTTCTTCAGCAGATCCCTGCCAGTGCTGTCGATCAGATAGAAGTCATTACAAATCCATCCGCGAAATACGATGCTGACGGAATGGGCGGAATCATCAATATCAAAACCAAGAAAGGCAAATTGCAGGGGATGAATGGAAATGTCGCTGCCGGAGTTGGAACCAACGACAAGTACAACTTTTCGCTTGGACTCAACAACAGGAGTTCCAAAATGAATCTCTATGCGAACTATTCATTTCGCCATGAAAACCGTACCAACACCGGATCGGGCGATCAGGATAATTATTTCCCCGGACAAGATCGGTATTCCTATGAGTACAATTCACATTCCACAAATAAATCTGAATTTCACACCGGAAAAATCGGTGCTGATTTTTATCTCAATAAAAACAATGTTCTTGGGATAAATGGTTCCGTTACAAGACGGAAAAATGATCAGCCTGGTCAGTCGGATTACTCTTTTATGAATAGTCTTGGTAATGTGTATGAAAGCTATTACACGATGTCTACTGAAGTAGATAAAAACACGAGTTATGATGCAGGACTGGATTACAAACGAACCTGGACAGGTTCTAAGCGTGAGCTTTCCGGTAGTGTTAATTATACTTCCAATGAAAGAACAGAAGAAAGTAGTTTATCAAGCAGCAAATATTTTGACAAGGATAAACCTTATCAGTTGAGTGATAACCTGAATACATATCAGACCATCATCAGTCAGATTGATTTTGTCCAGCCAATAAAAGACAATTCAAAGTTTGAAGCGGGTTTAAAAAATACCTTGCGTCAATTCGATAACGATCAGATCATTTCCAGCCTCGATAGTGCCGGATCAGACTACCTCACCAATGCATTAAAATCCGATCATTTTATTTTTGATGAGCAGGTTTTTGCGGCATACTCAATGTACACAGGGAAATGGAAAAAATTTGAGTACAATGCCGGCTTACGGGCTGAACAAACGCTGACGAATGGAAATTCCAGGTCGCAGTCAACTTCTTTCAGTAAGGATTACCTTGCTTTCTTTCCAAGCGCTTTTCTGAAATATATAATTTCTGATAAACAGGATATGCAAATTTCCTATAGCAGAAGAGTTAACCGACCGGAAATGCGTTCCTTGAATCCTTTTGTGGATTATTCTGACTCCTTATTTCTCAGGAAAGGGAATCCGGAATTAAAACCCGAATTTATTCATTCACTTGAATTGGGTTATTCAAGAATGATCAACAATTTTAATTTGACTACAACAGTTTATTATCGTCACACCGATCAATTGATTTCACGCTATCGGACCATTGACGGTACAACCGGGATTTCTACCGCTACTTTTATCAATTACAGTTCGTCTGAAAATATCGGAGCGGAAGCAATCCTTCGGTATACAATGGATAAGCTCGGCAATGTCATGGGTAGTTTTAATGTTTATCAGAATACGATCAACGGAAAAATATTGAAGCGGATTTGCAAAGCGCTTCTACACAGTGGTCAGCAAGGTTGAATGTCAATTTGAGATTAGGAAAGACTACAGGATTTCAGCTAACAGGCAATTACATGTCACCCTTCAAGGGCCCGATATCACGATTTAAAGGAATGAGTGGAGTAGATGCGGGGATACGACAGGATTTGTGGAAAGGAAAAGGATCATTAAGTCTGAATGTAACGGATGTTTTTGGCACCAGAAAAATGGACATCACTTCATTTAACGATTATTACATTTCCCACATGATTCGGACACGTGAATCCAGAGTTGGAATGCTGACACTGACTTATCGTTTTGGAAAACAAGACAGCAATCTGTTCCAGAGAAAAAAGAATCAACGTGGAAATATGCCACAACAGGATACGCCTGAAATGATTGACTTCTGATGAATGAATTTGATCAGATTAAAACGTTCTGATCAAATCAAATGAATTTTCCACCAAACCTGTCGTGTGCTGCACGGTCCAGCATTTCTCTGTCATCAGGATGTGCAA
Organism: Bacteroidota bacterium; assembly: GCA_016720935.1. NCBI lineage: Bacteria > Pseudomonadati > Bacteroidota > Bacteroidota bacterium. The sequence continues at coordinate 8,348 of JADKJP010000007.1, read as the reverse complement.
TGCTGATCAGGGCTTGTGCTCTTTGTCTGAGGTTTTTTCCGAGCAGGAAAGCGACACCAAATTCCGTAACAACATAATGTACATGTGCACGTGTAGTTACAACACCGGCGCCTTGTTTCAGAAATGGAACGATTCGCGAAGTACCCTTACGGGTTCTGGATGCAAGCGCGATGATTGGTTTTCCACCTTCAGATAATGCCGCACCACGCATAAAATCCATCTGTCCTCCAACTCCGGAATACTGATATGTTCCAATTGAATCTGAACAAATTTGTCCTGTGAGATCAATTTCAATACAGCTGTTAATGGCATGTACTTTAGGATTCTGACGAATCACAGAAACTTCGTTTACATAATCAATGTCATGAAAAGCGAAGGATGGATTGTCGTGCACATAATCGTACAATCTTCTTGATCCCAGACAAAAACCGGTGACACTTCTGCCCGGATGTTTGACTTTGAATTTATTGTTGATGACATCACTTTCGATCAGATCAATTACTCCGTCCGAGAACATCTCTGTGTGAATTCCAAGGTTTTTGTGATTTCCCAGGAAACTGAGTACAGCATCGGGAATAGCGCCAATTCCCATTTGCAACGTCGCTTTATCCGGAATTAATTCCGCGATGTATTCACCAATTCTTTTTTCATCATCTGAAACCCGTTCTCCAAAAGTCATTTCGTGGATCGGTTCATCCGCATAAACAAGTGCGTGAAAGGCATCTACATGGATCATTCCGTCGCCATGTGTTCTTGGCATCTGGGGGTTCACCTGAGCAATAACATGTGCTGAACGGTTTACAGCTGTACGGGCAATGTCAACAGAAACACCAAGGGAACAATAGCCGTGTTCGTCAGGAATGGATACCTGTACAATAGCGACATCCAATGGCAGAATGTTATTCCGAAACAGATCCGGAATCTCACTGAGAAACACCGGAACATAATCAGCCCGGCCATCGTGAACGGCCTGTCGGATGGGTTCTGAGACAAATAATGAATTTGTATAAAAACTGTTCGCGTATTCCGGATTGGCTACCGGGAAATCACCTAGAACACTGATACACACCAGTTCAACATTTCTGAGTTCGGGAGCTCTTTCCGCCAGCTTCTGTAACATGTAGGTTGGCGTAGCGGCACTTCCGTGTATGAATACTCGCTGACCACTTTTAATTACACGTAATGCCTCATCGGCTCTGGAATAAATATACCTGTCAATCATAAATGACTATAATTTCGTGGTGCAAAGGAAAGAAAAGTTTGATTGCGCCAGGAAAAAATAAGTTGAAGAAATGAACTGTTAAAGAGTGAAAAAATGTTCAATTAAAATCATGTCAGATGACATGAATCAGTGTTTTATAATTTTGTTTCGTCTAAAAGCTTCTGTTTTTCAATGTATCCGTTATGCTTCCATAGCAGGTTGCCATTTTTATACAATTCAAGATATGGGATAGCATCAATGCCTTTGCTCTTCAGCAGATTTTTGTTTTTGTCAGCATCAATCAATAAAAGAATCATTTTATCCTTCTTTTCATTGGCAAGTGACTGCAGAACCGGCAACATCTTTTTACAAGGTGCACACCATGTTGCATTGTAATCAACCAGAGTATATTTATCCGGTGAAAGTGATTTTTTAAAATCTTCAGGACTCATTCCCGGTTCATTTGCGGCATCGTTCGCGCTTTCAACACTTTTGCCTGCAGCATTCCATTTCATCATTCCGCCTTCCATATTGTAAATTTCCCGGAATCCCATTTCAGCCATCATAGTAGCGGCAGAGGAGGAGCGACCACCGGATAAACAATAAACAAATGTCGGTTTGCTTTTGTCAAGAGTACTGATAAGGGTCTTGAAATCAGAACTTCTGAAATCCATATTCATGGCATGTTTCAGATGTCCGCCTTTGTATTCTTCCGGTGTTCTTACGTCTACAATCTGAATGTCATTTTTATTTTGTATCAACAGATCATATGCAATAACGTTCAGATTTTTTAAAATCGGAGTGCTGCTTTGAGTCTTAGGAGCAGGTTTCTCTGCTGAATTTTGGGAGAATGATACAGTTGAAATAAAAACAAGCAGACTAAGAACAGATAAGAATTTTCTCATATGGTTTCAGGAACGAGTATTGTTGGGTTGAATATTATTTTTGATTTAACTGAATTAGAAATCAAACAGGCAGCTTCAGATTTTGAAGTATTCGTAATGCTTTTTCCGGATCAGTGCTTTTAGCAATCGAAAGTTTTGGCATCAGTTCAACTTCCGATATCATAAATTTACCATCGACTATTTCCAATTTCCCTTTTGCTGCGGATTCAAAACTAAGAAATTCCAATTTAGAATTTTCAGCAATGGCCAGAAAGGTTGTCATCAGACAGGAATTGACGGCAGCGACAAGCAAATGTTCCGGAGACCAGATTCCCGGCATTCCCTTTGCGAATTCCGGAGGTGTCGCGACTTCTATGGAAGTAGTCAGCACCGGCGAATTCATAGTTCCTTTGCGATCCGAATCCCATTTCAAATTTACATCATAATAATGAACCTTTTCCATAGTCTTTTAATTAAATTTTGAGAGGATATTGGTAAGATGATCGGCTGGTACAACACCGGATTGACGCCATTTTATTTCTCCGTTTTGAAATAAAATCAGCGTAGGCACTCCCCTGGATGTGATACATTCCCGCGGCACCAGGATTTTTATCCACATCAACTTTGATGATTGTAACCCTGTCGCCGACATTGGATTTTACCTGCTCCAGGATCGGGGCCATCATTTTACATGGACCACACCATTCTGCGGAAAAGTCGACCAGTACGGGTTTTCCGGAACTGATTAATTCTTGAAAGGATGACATTTTATTTTGGTTTTATATCTCTAACCTGAGCTAAATTCAGGAGCGAGAATTTTGTTTTATAGATTCTGAAGGTTTCGATTTTATTTCCACGAATTCGGTAATACTGTTTTGTGAGGAATTTTTCGGATTGGGATCAGTTGTACATCCACTCACACCGCAACATCCGGTATTGGTTATTGCCTGATAGAACAACAATGCACCAAATAAACCCGACAAGGAATCTTTGTAGACAATTCCCTGAATCAGCAGGGAAGTTCCCAAACCAAAGCGTATCCAGCGAACCAGGTTCCAGGCAGCAAGTGATCGTACAAGAGAATTAATCATTTGAAATACTTTTTAAACTAACCCAGCTTCCGGCATTGTGTACATGCACAAATCCTTTTGACTTCAAAATGTGTCGGGCGGAAGAGCTACGCATTCCGGAAGCACAACAGGTGAGAATTTGTTTTTCCTTATCCACTTTTGATAATTGTCCCGGCAAATTGTTCAACGGGATATTCAGCGATCCTTTGATGTGACCGGATCTGAATTCATCCGGTGTTCTTACATCTACGATGATGGCGCCGTTCTGAATCCATTCATGGACATTTACAGATGGACTGATTCCGAAAGCTTTTTTGAGGAGAGAGAGCATGATTTAGTAAGGTGTGAGGTATGTAGTGTGAAGTGTGTAGAGTGAAGTGTGTAGTGTGTAGAGTGAAGTGTGTAGTGTGAAGTGTGTAGAGTGAAGCGTGTAGTGTGTATAGTGATGATAATTCTTTTTATTTTGAATGTTGTAAATAGTTTACATCAAGCCATGAGCCTGCGTTGTGACAAGGGATGTCAATTGAATTTAGATAATCGGCAACCATGCCACTTCTGTTGCCACTGGCGCAACAAAGAATCAGATTTTTCATTTTTTTCAATTCTTCAATTCGTTCTTCTATTTCGTCCATAGGTATGTTAATACTACCTGCTACATGTCCACCCATAAATTCAAGTGAAGAACGAACGTCAACTACTGTGGCATTGCCATTACGGAGTTCCTGAATTAGTTTTTCCATTTAGATATCTGCTTATTTTTATGCAAATGTCGGGGCAAGCAACCGCTGTCCATGTGACAATTGTTGGATAAATCATAAAAATTGAAAAGAGAGAATTAAAAAAGCAGAATTTCTATAATTGAAATGCAGAAACTGTCAATCGAGCAGGAGTTCGATGGTGTTTCTTCCCAGAATAACCATCTTTTTTTCTTCCATGGTTCTTAAAAGCCGGGATACAACTTCTCTGTGAGTATGCAATTCATCCGCGATTTCCTGGTGTGTAATGTATAAAGCTTTGGTATTCACAGCTTTTGCTCTTTGTTGCAGATAATGAAGAAGTTGCTTGTCAAGATTGTTAAAAGCAATCATGTCAATCACATTCAACAATTCGGAAAACCGGTTTCCGTACGTTGTATTAATAAAGGAACGCCATTCCGGGTATTTGAACCAGTCTTCGATTTGCTGCACCGGAATCAGCAGGATTTCCGTTTTGTCCTCAGCAATCGCTTTCACCATACTCTTTTTCCCGGTCTGACAACAATTGAGCGCCATGGCACAGGTTTGTCCGGGATACAAATGATACAGAAATACCTCTTTGCCATCAGGATCCTGGCGTACAATACGCAGGACACCGGATTGTACAATCGGAATGAACTGAATTGCATCGCCTGTTTCCATCAGGATGTCATCCTTTTCCAGTTGCTTGTGCTTTGAATATTTTTCAATATCAATTACAAGAGAGGCATCTTTAAAGAGGGTGGAGCTGATGGTCATTGTTTTCTGAAATGTATTTGAAATCAAATTGAAATTGAAATGTAATGTGAACGTATCACTTCCCGATACAAAAAATAGTGAACCCTTATATATCAGGGCTTTCCGAAGATTGGGCAACAAATAGCCAACAACAACTGATTAAGCAAGGGAAAACGCTACACAAAGAAAAGAAAAATCTTTGTTGATGGTAGGGTGTGCTGTGCCTTATCATAGACAAAAGCAAAGATAAGATTTCTACTTACCTAAGTTGCTTTGCAACTGTTTCCGGTTGCAAGCCCATGTACTGGCAAAACTCATCAACAGTAACAACCTGGTGCTGCTGCTTCTTGAAGTGATCTTTAATCTTCTTGATGAGGTTTCTTCCATACCTGTCGCTTCTGCCTGTGATTACCTGAATGTCCTTCGGATAAATGCACAGTCTATTCATTATTTCAATTATACTTTTATACACTATCCATACCGATGATATACTTCAAATATGAAAGTGATACTGCAAATATAAATCATTTTCATAGGCGGTGAAAGTGTGTTTGTTGGAATAATGCGGAAGAAACGGAACGGATGACTTTCAACTTTTGCATAGCCTAAATACTGCTTCTATTTTTGTTTTCAAATGCTGATAAAACAGCTAAAAAAGAAACGGTTTTACTAACTCATAAAAATTTTAAGCAATGGCAAAATTAAAAGGTATTCTAAAAATTGAAGGAACTCTGGATGAGTTAACCTTCTACAAAACACAAGATGGTCACCTGGTGAAAACCAAAGGTGGTGTATCTGCTGACCGTATTGCAAATGATCCAAACTTTCAGCGTACCCGTGAAAACGGTTCTGAATTTGGAAGCTCCGCAACTGCCGGTAAAGTTCTCCGCAATGCAGTTCGTAATTTGATGATGAACGCTGCTGACAATCGTGTTACCAGTCGTTTAACTCAAATCATGACGCAAATCAAAAATTACGATGTGGCTTCTCCTCGTGGTGAACGCACCGTTGCCGATGGTATTGCTGATCCTGCTGCATTGGCTTTGTTGAAAGATTTTGATTTCAACGACAAAGCTCTTTTGAGTGGTGTGATGTTTGCACCCTTTACGGTTGTGCCTCTTACAGGAGTAATCAACATTCCTGCGTTTGTACCGATTAATGATATTTCGTATCCTTCTGGGGCTACACATATCAGCATGAAAGGTGCTTTTGCAAATGTTGACTTCACCAACGAAATCAGTGCAATTGAGTACAGTCCTGTAACCAACTTGCCGATTGATGGAACCAACACTCCTGTAACACTTACTCCCTGCCGGTGTTCCTGCTGGTACTGGCACTAAGTTTTACCTGTTGCTGATTGAGTTCTTTCAGGAAGTGAACGGTATTCAGTATTCGCTTAAAAATGGCTCATACAACGTGCTGAACATCGTTGATGCTGCATAAAAATTGTTCGTTCTTTCAGTTAGGAAAAAGCCCTGCCGATTTGGTGGGGCTTTTCTTTTAGCAAAGCCCCTAAAAGGGCAATGCTGAAAGCTGACGAACACCTGATGGATAACGCCAAAGGCAACAACCACAAGGAAGGCGATAAACCCTAACGCCTGTGTGATGCTGGGCAATGATAGCCGACTTGCGAACATAGCGGCTATATGCATGAGGTGAAAGCTGCAAGAACTGATGAAGGACCTGCGGAGTAAATGGGCAAATGCCTGGATGGCTGCCGGAACTGATACGAGGATGCTTTTGCATAATAAATAAATTTTATGTGCATCTCTCAGCATGGCGGATAAAAAAACCAAAAGGAAACGGAATAAATGATAGCCTTGTGCGGTGGGTCTGTGTTTATGCCGTAGTCTTTTGGTTTTTTTAGGTTGGCTTTGTGCGTCTGCCCGCCATGCTACCTTTGCACATGAAAATTTATTTATGCAACGAGCAGTATCATGTAAGGGGCTGCCCTACATTTTGCTTTTTAAGTGCCGGTAAATCATGGCTCTTTTCAGGTCATTTATTAAAGCCAATTGCTGCCGGATATTCTTTTCCCTTTCTTCCAGTTGTTTGATTTTATCAACTGTTGCGGTGTATTCGTTTTCCTGTGTGCTTACCACTGCTGCCTGAGTGCTTACCTCTTGCTTAAATTCAGCAATCCGAATAAACGGAATAACGGAACCAGTGAGCAACTGATGAAAATGCTTTGCTTTCCATAAACCGAATAGCAGCCAGAAATAAAAAATCCTTTTGCTTTTGATTTTTGCAGATGCAAACAAATGAATTTGGACAAGGTGCAGTAAGAGGCTTACCGCTGTTTAATCCTTTGCAAAGGATGTAAAACTCAAACTCTGTGGCTTGATTTTTTGGGCTGTACGTTTGAAACTTTGGACTGTGCATGATTGTAGCTTTAAATTTTAAGCTGCTTTGAATCTTTGCAACTGCCCTGCTTCGCTTACGCTACGCAACACATATATAATTTGACAAAGAAAAAAACAGAAAAAAAAAGAAAGCAATCGCAGAGGTGGCGTGGCTAAAAAACCAAAAGGAAACGGAATAAGTCCCGAAGGGTGAAAGGCAAATACCAATAAAAAAATAAACAGATTATTTGCCTTTCATTATGCCGTAGTCTTTTGGTTTTTTTCAAGCGTTGGCCTGTGCCAGCCACCTACCTTTGCTGCACTTTTTATTTTTATTTTTTTCAGGATCATCTTTTCAACTTCTATTCTCCTTTAGAAAAAAGAAATCCGAATTGTATTTCTACAATGCTTATCAATCATCATAAAATTTTAATTGGAACGGAGATGTCTTTCGTGGGTCGGCTGGGGTAAACACTTCGCAGGAAAAAATAAAGCATACCGCTTTCAATCGTGCGGTGGGTCAAGAGCAAATGCAATGACTGAACGGAATGGAGCAAACCGGGTTGGTGGCTTGGAGTGGCATGAGCAGTTTGCTTAGAAGCGTTGGCGGCTATTGAAACTTATCAAAAAATAAAAGCCATTGTAGCGTGGGATAAGCAAATGCCATGACACGGAAAGCCTGTGTGATGGCTTTGCGGAATGCAGAGAAGGAATTGCTTTTGCTGTGCGGTGCTGAGGTTGGTGAAATGAACGTAGGCGGAATGTAGTGAAGGATAGTGTAGAGAATGAAGCGAAGCGGAATGAACGGAACGCCTGAACGGAATGGAGATGAAGTGAATGAACCTACCGCAAGCACATGGCAATAGATAAATTCATGCTTTATTTTTTACTGCACCATTGAAAGGGAGGCGGGGTGTCGAGGGTTTTGGGGGTGCGGTGGCAAAAGCACGGCTTCATCCCGTTTTTCACGGGATGCTATGGTGTTGGCTACTTAACATAATGGCGACTTATGTGACAGCCACTGCGGTGGGATGCTTGCATAAGCGATGGGTGGCTGTGCGAAGCGAACACATAAGACCGCATTATGTTTAAGTATGCTTCCGCCAATTTTTATACTGGCATAAGCGAAACGGTGGTGGTGGTTGGAGTGCAGCGTCTTTTTGTTGCTATGCTTGTGTTGGCTTGGCTCTTTGGCTGTGTAGCGAAGCGGAACAGGCAATGTGCCAAAAGCGTGGGGAGCATAGCCACAAAAAGTATGACAGTTTAAAAATGGCGGCAACACCATAGATGTAGTGGAAGGGCTGGCTTCGTGTGTTAGCCACTGCATAAGCCGTGCTTGTGGGCTGGCTGGGGGGCTTCAAAAGATTCGTGAGGAACGA